>CAJTJZ010000057.1:0-10429 GCA_910576895.1 uncultured Lachnospiraceae bacterium
TTCAGCAGAATAAGTTAGTTTTTAACAGAATAGGATATTGAAATAATTTTGTAATATAAGTAAAATAGAAATAACCAAATAACAGAAATTGTTATAATCATTAAAAATAGAAAGAGGGTTGTAAGATGGAGATAACGAAATTATTTTCTTTAGAGGGTAAGACAGCACTTGTTACAGGTGCTGCTTATGGAATTGGCTTTGGAATTGCAGAAGCATTAGCACAGGCTGGTGCAAACCTCGTATTTAATTGCAGAAGTAAAGAACATCTTGAAAAAGCAATGGAGGATTATGAGGCAAAAGGAATCAAAGCAAAAGGGTATCTTTGTGATGTAACAAGAGAAGAACAAGTACAGGAAATGATAAGAGATATTGAAAAGCAGCTTGGAATGATAGATATTTTAGTGAATAATGCAGGTATTATTAAGCGGATTCCAATGATAGAAATGAGTATAGATGAATTTCGTGAAGTGATTGATATTGACTTAAATGCATCTTTTCTTATGTCAAAAGCAGTACTTCCTAAAATGATAGAGAAAAGGCATGGAAAAATTATTAATATTTGTTCTATGATGAGTGAACTTGGACGAGAAACCGTTTCTGCATATGCAGCAGCAAAAGGCGGTCTTAAAATGCTGACAAAAAATATAGCAGCAGAATATGGAAAATATAATATTCAATGTAATGGCATTGGACCGGGATATATTGCAACCATGCAGACAGCACCACTTAGAGAACGTAGAGAGGATGGTAGCAGAAATCCATTTGATAGCTTTATTTTAGCAAAGACTCCAGCAGAACGATGGGGAACATCACAAGATTTAATAGGACCAGCAGTATTTTTGGCATCAGAAGCATCTGATTTTGTCAATGGGCATATTTTATATGTAGATGGCGGGATTCTTGCTTCTATTGGAAAACAGCCATAAACAAGAAAAGAAAACAAAACAAAAAACAATTTATAAAAAACAGGAGGTAAGAAAAGATGAAAATTGCATTAATAAATGAAAATAGTCAAGCAGCAAAAAATAGTATGATTGAAGCAGCATTAAAGCATGTAGTAGAACCTTTCGGGCATGAAGTGATAAATTATGGAATGTATACAACAGAAGATACTTGTCAATTAACTTATGTTCAAGTTGGGATTCTTGCGGCGGTTTTATTAAATTCTTCGGCAGTAGATTATGTAATTACAGGTTGTGGCACAGGAGAAGGAGCAATGCTTGCCTGCAATTCTTTTCCGGGAGTGATTTGTGGTCATATTGAAGATCCACTAGATGCTTATACATTTGCTCAAATTAATGATGGAAATGCGATTGCAATTCCTTTTGCAAAAGGATTTGGATGGGGTGGAGATTTGAATCTTACTTATATATTTGAAAAGTTATTTTGCGAAAAAAGTGGACAAGGTTATCCAAGAGAACGAGCAGTGCCAGAAAAGCGTAATAAGAAAATTCTTGATAAATTAAAACTTGTAACTTATCGAGAATTAAAAGATATTTTACAGGAAGCAGAGAAGGAACTTGTAAAGGGAGCGTTTATGGGAGAACATTTTAAAGAGTATTTCTTTAGAGATTGTAAAGATGAGAAATTAGCAGAGGTTGTAAAAAAAATTATAGAATAAAATAAAAAATAAGAAATTTGTGAAATAAATAAAATTATAAAGAAAATGATATAAGAATCATATTGATTATTGATATTTCTTATGGGGGTAATCAAATGGAATGGAAAGAAAAAGAGTGGGCAAAACAAATAGCAGAAAAAATTCGGAAAAAAGAACAAATAGTAGCATTGCGAAGTGATGGAAAGATTCCATATACAACGGTAAATGGCCGATTTGATGATTGGACAGATCGCATTGGCTGGTGGACAAATGGTTTTTATGCAGGACAGATGTGGCTTTTATATTATGTATATAAAGAGGATTTATTTCGTAAAACAGCGAAGAACATAGAAGAAAAATTAGATAAAAATCTTATGGAATATATGGCAATGGATCATGATAATGGTTTTAAATGGCTTCTTACTTCTGCTGCTAATTATAAGCTGACAGGGAATGAAATGTCAAAAAATCGTGCACTTTTAGCTGCTGCAAATCTTGCAGGAAGATATAATCCAAAAGGACATTTTATTCGTGCATGGAATGATTCTGGAAATGGAGATACTGCTGGATGGGCAATTATTGACTGTATGATGAATTTGCCTTTATTATATTGGGCTTCCAAGCAAACAAACGATAAAAGATTTACGCAGATTGCAAAGTTTCATGCCGATATGGTAAGTCGGGAATATATTAGAGAAGATGGATCTTCTTATCATATTATGACATTTGATCCAGAAAGCGGAGAAAAAATAAAGCCACTTGGGGGACAAGGAATAGATGAAAATTCTTCTTGGACAAGAGGACAGGCATGGGCATTGTATGGATTTGCATTAAGTTACAACTATACAAAAGAAAAAAGGTATTTAGAAACGGCAGAAAAAGTTGCAGTATATATACAACAAGAACTTTTAAAATGGGAGTTTGTTCCCGTTGATTTTGCACAAAAAAAAGATGTTTTATGGGAAGATTCTAGTGCTGCAGCAATTATGGCTTTTGGATTTTTGGAATTGGAACAATGGACAAAATCGAAGGAAAGAAAAACAACATTTCATAAAACAGCCATTTCTTTGCTTCGTACTTTAGAGGAGAAACGTTGTAATTTAACAGAAGAAACAGATTTTATTATAGAAAATTGCAGCGTGGCTTATCATGAGAAGGAACATAATGTTTCGCTTATTTATGCAGATTATTATTTTACAGAGGCAATCTTAAGATTAAGTGATGGTATTATGAAAGGGGTAGATTAAATGTCCATGAAATATGAACCTAAAAAAACAGATTATAAGCTAAGTCCCTATACTGGAATGACAAGAGAGAGTTGGATAGAGGCTGGAAAACATTTACTTTGTGGAATTTTTCGTCATATTAAGCATTTTGAAGATCCAGTGATTATGCCAAGAAAAGAAACAGAAATTACATATCCTCATAAAAATAGTGAGCTACAGTGGAAAGAGGTGGAGAAGCGAGCAGAGATATTTGAAGGATTAACACGCTCTTTATTTATTGCAGCACCACTGATAAAAGAAGAACCAGACCTTGTACTATGTGGATATCAGATTGCAGATTATTATAAAAGCCATATTCTGCGTTCTTGTAGTAGTGATGATCCCGTCAGTGTAGGAAGTTATCAAAAATTACAAGAAATAACAAATCATGTAGATCCATCACGTGCATTTCAGCAGACAGTAGAAACATGTGCTCTTGTTATTGGACTTTGGGTAAGCAAAGAGGTAATCTGGGATACTTATACAAAGGAAGAAAAAGATCAAATTGCTTCATTTTTATCTTCTTTTGCATATGCAAATACAGTTCCACAGAATTGGCGGCTTTTTAATATGCTTGATATGGCATTTCTTCATATGAATGGCTATAAGATTGATAAAGAAATTATGATGGATCATGCAGAAGAAGTTTTAAATTATTATGTAGGATCTGGATGGTATCGTGATGGGCAATGTTTTGACTATTATTCTTGTTGGGCATTTAATGTATATGGACCATTATGGAATCATTGGTATGGTTATCAATATGCACCAGAGGTAGCAAAGCGTATAGAAGAACATTCTCAAAAATTGATGGAAACATACCCTAATTTTTTTGATGAAGACGGATGGACAAATATGTGGGGCAGAAGTAATATATATCGTTGTGCTGCAGTAAGTGCTTTTGATGGAAATTTATTTTTAAAGCATCCAAATCTTACGTATGGATTGGCAAGACGTATTTGTTCTGGCTCGCTGTTACAATTTCTAACAAGAGAGGATTTTTATTTTGAGGGGATTCCTACCATGGGATTTTACAGACAGTTTGCACCGCTTGTACAATGGTATTCCTGTGCAGAATCTCCATTTTGGATAGGGAAGGTATTTTTATGTTTGGAGTTTCCAAAAGAACATCCATTTTGGACACAAAAAGAGGAAAATGGTATTTGGGAGAAGCTAAAAGAAAAAGAAGTAAAGATAACAACACTTGATGGACCAGCATTGTGTTTTTCCAATCATAAAGCAAATCATAGTACCATTCTACGAACAGGAAAAGTAGTAAAAGATAATGGGGATCGTCATGGAATGTGGAATTATGCAAAATTATCCTATCATACAAAATATCCATGGGAGTCATCACCAGCTATTTGTGACAATGGAGATGAAGTAGAGTCACAGCAATATGTACTTATGAATATGGATAATGTAAATAATATATCAGAACGCTGTAATGCTACTTTTTGGCATGGAGAAAAGGAAAATGTATTATATCGCCGGCAATTTTTTAATTATACCTTAGAAAAAGAAACCATGTGGATGCAGGCAATCAATTTAGCTGATATTCCAGTAGCTTATGGTATTTTGCGAGCAGATAAAATTCGTCTTTATCATCGTCCTATTGTACTTACGCTTGGTGCTTATGGTTTCCCAGATAATAAAACACAGATAGAAAGACAGAAAGAGGAAATATTAATAGAATTTACAGGAGAAGCAGAGAATGAAAAATATATTCGATTAGAAGATAAAAAGAGAATCATAGCCGCTCAGGCAATTATTTTAAAAGGATTTGACTCACAGGGACGAAAAAAACAACTTGCAATGACAATTTATGATGGATGGGAGGAACTTCGTTATATAAAAAGTAGTGGCACAAATCCAGAATCGGAACATTCGATTATTGTTTATGCAAGAACAACAAGAACAAAACAATATGGTAGTGCAGAACCTTATATGTTAATTTCTCAAGTGATTACAAAAGAATCCCATGAAGATTTTACAAAAGAAGAACTATTTCCTATTCATTCTATTGGCTATGAAGATCAAATGCAGACTGGTGGATATGGAACAGTAACAATTTTTCTAAAAGATGGAACAAAAAGATCAATAAATTTTGAAGGAATTGAAGGACAGTTGGTTTTATGATTAACGGTGGAGCAATTTCTTGAATCTTTTATGTAATTATGATAGAATATACAAAAGAATATGAAAAGTAAAGTATTTATAAAAGAAAAGGAATTATGATAATGACTATGGAAAGCATAAAAGGACAGTTGAATTCTAAGGAGTATGATTTTTTAAGAAAAAATTCAAATCTGGGAAACCATATTATTCTTTTGACTCTTGGGGGAAGTCATGCTTATGGGATGGAGAAAGAAGATTCTGATTTAGATGTAAGGGGGATAGCTTTAAATTCTAAAAGTGATATTTTACTTGGCAAGGATTTTGAAGAAGTAATTAATATGGAAACAGACACTACCATCTATTCGTTTAACAAAATGGTGCGGCTACTTTCCTCAAACAATCCAAATACAATTGAGATTTTAGGGTGTAAGCCAGAACATTATTTCCAATTATCAACTATTGGAAAAGAGCTTATTAATAACAGAAAGATGTTTTTGTCCAAGGTATGTATTCATACTTTTGCGGGATATGCAGGAAGTCAACTTCGCCGTTTAGAGAATAAAGCCGCAAGATTGGTTGATCAGGCACAAAATGAAGCATATGTGCTAAGGAGTATCCAAAATGCGAGATATGATTTTAAGAATCGGTATCTGCAGTGTGATGACAACGATATCAAGCTGTATATAGATGTTTCTATGCAAGAAGGTTATGAGAGTGAAATTTATATGGATGTGTGTTTGAAACATTATCCTTTGCGTGATTGGGCAGGTATGTGGAATGAGATGAAGTCAATTGTAAGAAGCTATGATAAGGTTGGAAAACGAAATGAAAATGCAATCAGTCATAACAAGTTGGGGAAACATATGGCACATTTAATCAGGTTGTATTTAATGTGTATTGATATTTTAGAAAAAGAAGAAATTATAACTTATAGAGAAAAAGAACATGATTTGCTTATGAGCATCCGAAATGGGAAATTTTTGAATGAGAACAGGCAACCAACAGACGAGTTTTATGATATGTTAAATGAGTATGAAAAGAGATTTGACTATGCAAAAGAAAATACATCTTTACCTGATGTTCCGGACTATAAAAGAATTAATGAATTTAAAATGTGGGTAAATGAATGTGTTGTAAAAGAAGAAATTTAAAAAATTAGAGGTGTAGACATGAGAACAGAAAATGAAATGTACAATCTTATTTTAGAAGTTGCGAAAAAGGATGTTAGAATTAAAGCTGTTTATATGAACGGTTCAAGAACAAACAAAAATGTTCCAAAAGATATGTTTCAAGATTATGATATTGTTTATGTTGTGGAAGATATTCAAAGCTTTATAGAAGACAAAGACTGGATTAGAGTTTTTGGAGAAATTCTTTATATGCAATATCCTGATGAAAATCCAAATTTTCCAAGCGATAAGAAAAATTCCTATGGTTATTTAATGCAATTTACAGATGGGATTAGAATTGATTTAACGGTACAATCTATCAATTATGCATTACAGAATATAAAAGAAGACAAGCTCTGCAAAATTTTACTAGATAAAGAAACTATATTACCTGAAATAGAAGTGGCAACAGACTGTCAGTATTGGGTGAAAAAACCTACAAAAGAGCAATATTTTGCAACTTGTAATGAATTTTGGTGGTGTACTAATAATATAGCAAAGGGATTATGGCGAAAGGAAATCCCTTATGTGCAAGATATGACAAATTATTATGTAAGAACGGAACTGATTACTATGTTAAATTGGAAAGTGGGCATTTTAACAGGATGGTCAGTAAGTACTGGAAAATCATCAAAATACTTATATAAGTGGCTTTCAGAGGAAGAATGGCAAATGCTTTTATCAACTTATTTTGATGGTAATGTTGATAATGCATGGAAGTCTGTTTTGAATATGTGTGAGTTATTTGAAAATGTGGCACAGTTTGTTGGAAAGAAATTAGGATGGGAATATAATGAAAAAGAAGGAAAGGCAGCACAAGCTTTTTTGGAATATGTACATCAATTGCTTTAAAGATATATAGCGGTATATGTATTGAGATAATCATAAATTTTTTATTTCTGATAATGGGAGTTGATTTTATGATTAAAAAAATGGAGAGTTTTAAAAAAGGAGAATACCAATTTTTTTATCATATCGTATCAGGTGGATATAATACAGGCCATAATGCTTCTTTTATGATGTCTCGTCCGAATGGGAACTTGGATTATGTGCTGCTTGTAATTAAAAGTCGTGCAAAATATTTTATAAATGAAAAAGAATATAAAGTTATGCCAAGTACAGCAATTATTTTAGATAAAAATATACCCTATTATTATTATAATCCGTATGGAGAATATAGGGATGATTGGCTACATTTTTTACCTTTTGATGAAAAACAGTTTCGGGAGCAATTAGTATTTAATGAATTTTTTCCAGTATTAAATATGGATCGTATAAGTCATTATATTCAACTTATTTTATATGAAAATACTTATGCAAATAAAATTTATCAGAAGGAGAATGTTAGTTTTCTAATGCAAGCAATGCTTAATAATTTGATTGTAATGCAACAAGAAAAAGATCTATTTTCTTCTTCGGTTATATATCAGGAACAATTAAAGGAGTTGCGTTTAAAGATTCGGAACACACCATATAATAAATTTACTGTAAAGGAACTAGCAGAAAAAATGGGAATTAGTTTATCCTATTTTCAGCATCTTTATACACAACTTTTTGGTATTTCTTTTCAAAAAGATTTGATCTATATGCGTGTGGAGTATGCAAAAAATATTTTAATAACAACTGATCTTTCAATAGAACAAATAGCAGAGCAATGTGGTTATCTAAATCTTGTTCATTTTTATCGACAGTTTAAGCAAATTACTGGTATGACACCAAATTTTTTTCGGAAGCAGAATAAAGTGGAAGTATTGGAAAAATTGTTCTGAAAGTTTTAGGGAAAGATAATTTATATTATAGAAATCATAACGGCAAGGTATATATATAGTAGAAAACTTTGTCGCTTTTATTTAATTGTATTTAAATGATGGTTGCATTGTAGTAATTAAGATATAGTTATGATTTGAAAAATTTTACTCAAAAATAAAGTTTAACGAATACTTTAAAAAATAAAAAACCAACAAAAACCATAAAAAACAATATTCATCTCCAAAAACCCTCCAAGATACAAGTAATTATGCACAAAAAAATCATATTTCTTCTTGGAATATTCACAAAAATGGAGAAATTTAGAAATAATACTTACGAAAATATGGAAAAAGTGGTAACATTATTATATAGAGGTTATTGAGAAAAATTTTTTAAATTAAATTTAAAAAAAAATCTCTCTAAATTTTCTATATCGCAGCTTCTTTTTGAAACTGCAAAACTATCAATAAGATTTAGCTAGCTTATAATTAACTAGTTTTATTCTTTAAATATTATCATAATAAAACAATAGAAAGGAGAGAAAAGATAATGTTTGAAAAAGGTGAATTGATTGTTTATGGAAGAAATGGTGTATGCCTCGTTGAAGATATAACGCCTATGAATATGGATGGTATTGATTCTGAGAGATTATACTATGTTTTACGTCCCTTAAATTCTCAGGGGAGTACAATTTTTACTCCTATTGATAACAAAAAAGTTCCGATGCGAAAAATTATTACAAAAAAAGAAGCACTAGAATTAATCGAACACATTCCAGAAATTGATGTATTAACAATATCAAATGAAAAGCTATGTGAAGAACAATATAAGGCTGCATTGCAAACATGTGAATGTGCAGAAATGGTAAGGGTATTAAAAACAATTTATTTAAAGAAACAAAAACGAATTGCAGCAGGAAAGAAAATGACCTCTACCGATGAAAAATATTTTCATATGGCAGAAAATTGTTTGTATACAGAATTATCTGTCTTAATTGACATACCAAAGGATAAAGTAGAAGAATATATTACAGCAAAATTAGAGGCGTAATTAAAGAAAAAAGGCAAAAATATAAATTTATAGAGTATTTATCGGTAAATATAAAAGTATTTCGTGAAAAATGGCAGATGTAGTTGACTTCTTTGTACAAATCATATAGAATAGGGAAAAGAACCTGCTTGAGATAATGTTAGAAAGAATGAGGTAAGGATATGAAAGGTAAATTACAACTGACAGATAGCGAAGAAATTGTTATGAAATGTATCTGGGATATTGGAGATGATATGTGTCTTTCTCAAATCATGGAATATACAAAAAAGTATGGAAAAAATTGGAAATCCCAAACGGTTTCTACATTTTTATCAAAATTAGTGCTAAAAAATTTTATTGAGCCTTATCGTAAAGGTAGATATTTCCATTATAAAGTTCTTATTACTGAAAAAGAATATAAAATAGAAAAACTTCGACATTATTTGAAATTTTGGAATGAAGATGATATGAAAGTATTTGCAGAAGATTTGAGCAGTATTTTATCAAAGGAACAGAAAACTCTTTTAATAAAGAAGGTTAAAGAAAACTCATGATTGATTCTAATAGTTTTATGCCACTTAATTTTGTAAAAAAAGAACCCTTGACAGGAAGTATAGCAGGTATGCGGTATCGTTTTGTAAAAAATGAAGATAAACTTTTGGTTGCAATTTGGCCAGAGCCTTTTTGTTTTGAAAAAACAGCAGAGAATAAAAAACAATATCAGGAATTTTCTTTTGATTTGGCTGGGCGTTTAGAAGCAATTCAGTGGTTAAATGCTCAATATGAAGCTCAGATAGAATTTTGGAATAGTGTTAATACAATGGAATTTTAAATGAAGGGGGAATCGAATTTGGCAGATATGCTGGATTCATTCCCTTTTTTCATTACAGGAGGAGAAATAGTGTTACAAGAACTTAATAAAACGAAAAAGGAGACAGATTTTAAAGAGAAAGAAGGAAATAAAAAACAAATAAATAAGAATCAAATAGAAAAAGGTCAAATAAAACAGATAGATTCTAAAAATAAAACAGGATATCTTCATGTTCAACATGATTTTTTACCTATTTACAATGAATACTCTAGGATTTTAATTTTAGGAAGTTTTCCATCTGTAAAGTCTAGAGAGGGACAATTTTATTATCATCATCCGCAAAATCGTTTCTGGAAAGTAATAAGTCAAATTTTTGAAGAAGAACTTCCGGAAACAATAAATGAAAAAAAGAATTTATTATTTCGCAATAAAATTGCATTATGGGATGTGATTGAAAATTGTGATATTATTGGTTCTAGTGATAGCAGTATTAAAAATGTAAAGGCAGCGGATATTGGAATGATTTTAAAGACTGCTCAAATTCAAGCCATTTATACAAATGGTGGAAAAGCAAATGATTTGTATATAAAATATTGTGAACCATTAACAAAGGTAAAAGCAATAAAGCTTCCATCTACTTCACCAGCAAATGCAGCTTGGAATTTAGAAAAACTTATGGAAGCATGGA
>CAJTJZ010000057.1:10439-13635 GCA_910576895.1 uncultured Lachnospiraceae bacterium
TAATTAAAATAAAAAAATAGAATTTGTTTTTTAGTTGCCGATAGAAAAAAAGTATGTTATATTTTATTTGCATATGAAAAGTAATTGTTAGCATAAAAGAATATAAAATAAGAGAATATAAAATAAAAATTTTATTTTAATTTATTTCATAGTTTATACTATAATACAAAAATAAATCGAAAAGGGAAGTGAGGTATAGGAAATGAAAGTGACACCAGTAAAAGGAACAAATGATTATTTACCAAAAGAAGCAGCATTACGAGATTATTTACAGTCTGTGATTTTAGAGACTTATTGTCATCATGGATTTCAAAGAATTATGACACCAATTTTAGAAGATGCAGAAAATCTAGATAAAAGTGAGGGTGGAGAAAATTTAAACTTGATTTTTAAAATAATGAAACGTGGTGATAAATTACAAAAAGCGTTAGTACTGGGGGAAGAAAAAGGATTAGCCGATTTAGGACTGCGTTATGACCTGACATTGCCATTAAGTCGCTATTATGCTTGTCATCGAAATGATTTATTACTTCCTATGAAATGTATTCAAATAGATAAAGTATATCGTGCAGAGCGTCCACAAAAGGGACGGCTGCGTGAATTTGTTCAATGTGATATTGATATTATTGGTACAAAAAGCTATACAGCAGAATTAGAATTGATAGAAATAACAGCAGAGGCATTGCTTGCCATTGGACTTAAGAATTTTAAAATAAGGATAAATGATAGACAGCTTTTGCGTGCTATTTTAATTGATTGTGGATTTATGGAACAAGAACTTGACAGTGTTTGTATCTCTTTTGATAAATTGGATAAAATCGGATCAAAAAGAATTGCTGAAGAATTAAAAGAAAAGGGACATTCTACAGATGCTGTAAATAAATTACTTCAGATTCTTGAAAATATGCCAAAAACAATAGAGGATATAAAAGAGCTTTTTCCAGAGGTAGAAGTAGAAAATTTAGAGAAAATTATAGAAATTGCAACAAGGCAAGCAGAGGAACAATATGAAGTCGTTTTTGATATGTCATTAGTGCGTGGGCAGGGATATTATACAGGAACGATATTTGAAATAGAAAGTCTTGATTTTAAAGGGGCTGTTGCAGGTGGAGGACGCTATGATCATCTAATTGGAAAATTTTTAGGAGAAGAAGTACCAGCGGTTGGTTTTTCTATTGGATTTGAACGTATTTTTAGTATTTTATTAGAGCATGGTTTTGTTATTCCTAATAAAAGAAAGCAAGTTGCTATTTTATATCAGCCTATGGAATATATTGAGGCAACAAAAAAAGCAGCTCAATTAAGAGCAACTTATGATGTTTGTATGTATGAAAAACCGAAAAAGCTTGGAAAATTTTTAGATAAACTAGAAAAAGAAGGCATTTATGGTTTTTGGAATTTTGGACAATCGGAAGAATTAAGTATTATGGGAA
The DNA here is from genome assembly GCA_910576895.1 of uncultured Lachnospiraceae bacterium. Taxonomy (GTDB): domain Bacteria; phylum Bacillota; class Clostridia; order Lachnospirales; family Lachnospiraceae; genus MGBC100174. The sequence continues at coordinate 11,873 of CAJTJZ010000057.1, forward strand.
AGTCAAAAAAAAATGAAAATGAAAGAAAGTAGTTTTATTTTTGGAATAAAATAGTAAAAAAGAATTGCAATGCAAAGTATTTTTCGTTATAATTAATGCAGATAAAAATATAAAAAATTTAATAAGTTTTAGATAAAAAAGGAGGTTGTTATGGTAAAAGTAAGTATCCTAATGGGAAGTGATTCTGATCTTGCCATTATGAGTGAGGCAGCAAAAATGCTGGAGGTTTTTGGTATTGATTATGAAATGAAGATTATTTCAGCACATCGAATGCCAGATATTTTTATAGATTATGTAAAATCAGCAGAAAAACGTGGAATTGAAATTATAATTGCAGGTGCTGGGGGTGCAGCACATCTTCCGGGTATGGCAGCAGCAATATTTCCATTACCAGTTATTGGAGTGCCAATTTATTCTAAAACAGTCGGTGGCGTAGATGCGTTATATTCAATTGTACAAATGCCAAGTGGGATTCCTGTTGCAACAGTTGCCATTAATGGAGCGAAAAATGCAGCGATTCTTGCGGCAAAAATGCTTTCTATTTCTGATCAGACACTGCGTGAGAAATTAAAAGAATATAAAGAGAGTTTAAAAGAGAGTGTTGTTGCTAAAGATGAAAAGCTTACAAAGCTTGGATATGAGGAATATAGCAAGCAATAATAAAAAATAATAATATAAGGAATGAAAAAATAATAGTATTTTTATATATATTTTCATAAGAAAGGTTTTAAGAAAGAGGGATAAGATATGGATTATAAAAAGGCAGGCGTAGATATTGAAGCTGGTTACAAGTCAGTGGAACTGATGAAACAACATATTGCAAAAACAATGCGAAAAGAGGTTTTGACAGGCATTGGCGGTTTTTCAGGTGCATTTTCTTTGGAAAATTTTAAGGATATGGAAAGTCCAACGCTTGTTTCAGGTACTGATGGTGTTGGAACAAAGTTAAAAATTGCATTTGAACTTGATAAACATGATACTGTTGGAATTGATTGTGTTGCCATGTGTGTTAATGATATTGCCTGTGCTGGCGGCGAGCCATTATTTTTCCTTGATTATATTGCTTGTGGAAAAAATATACCTGAGAAAATTGCTACAATTGTTAGTGGTGTTGCAGAGGGATGCAAACAATCAGGTGCAGCACTTATTGGCGGTGAAACAGCGGAAATGCCGGGATTTTATCCAGTTGAGGAATATGATCTTGCAGGATTTGCTGTTGGTATTGTAGATAAAAAAGATATTATTACAGGAAAAGAATTGCAGGCTGGGGATATTCTATTAGGAATTGCAAGTTCTGGTATTCATAGCAATGGATTTTCTTTGGTAAGACAAGTATTTAATATAAAAGAAGAAGCATTAAATACATATTACGAGTCTCTTAGTAAAACACTTGGTGAAACATTGCTTACTCCAACAAAAATTTATGTAAAAGCTTTACGGAAAGTAAAAGAAAATGGCATAAGAATAAAATCATGTAGTCATATTACAGGCGGTGGTTTTTATGAAAATATTCCTCGTATGTTAAGAGATGGAGTCAAGGCTAGAATAAAGAAAGATAGTTATCCAATTCCTCCAATTTTCCAGATGCTCGCTGTGGATGGTAATATTGAAGAAAAAATGATGTATAATACTTACAATATGGGACTTGGTATGGTGCTTGCTGTTGATAAGAATGATGTAGAACATGCAATAGAGCAGATTAAGACTGCCGGGGAACAGGCTTATGTGGTTGGTGAAATTATAGAGGGTGAAAAGGGAATTGA
>CAJTJZ010000057.1:13687-18544 GCA_910576895.1 uncultured Lachnospiraceae bacterium
AATAATTTTAGTATCAATTAAATATAATTTTGAGGAATGAAGTACCAAAACTAAAGTAAGAGAAAGATAAAAATAAGAGCTTTTGATACAATTCTATAGTTGTTAAAATGGTAAAAAAGAGAGAATTTGAATAAAAGTAACAGTAAAATAAAAGCAAAAAAGTAGTATTATTTGAAATTATTTTATAAACTAATAAAGCGGTTTTGTTTCATTTTACAAACTTTTTTCCCCAATTTTTTTCAAAATGCCAGAAGCGTTCAAGGAGAGGTCAGAGAGACCTCTCTTTTTTGCGTTCTGAATACCCTATAGGCAGTATGACTGTAGGTATAGAAATATGAAGGAGGAAGAAGAAAATGATAGTTAGTATCAATTCGATTGAACTTGTAAAAGAGTTTGCAAAGGTAGTTGCAGAGAGTGGAAAGTATGTGATTGCTGTCAGTGAGCAGTATCGTGTGGATGCTAGTTCTATGATGGGATTGTTTAGCCTGGATCTAACAAAGCCTATTACTTTGGAGTTTCCAGAGGACTGTGAAGAACTAAAGGCAAAGTTACAAAAATTTTTATACGGCAGAAAAAAGTAAGGAGGTCCGTATATGGGTGCAACAAGAGCAAAAAATAGCGGAAATTTCAGTAGAAAAGAAAGAAGGCGAAAACCATGGAGCCATTGGCTAGAAGAATGCGACCAACGAAGGTGGAGGATATCGTAGGGCAAGATCACATTTTGGGTAAGGGAAAGATGTTACGGAGAGCCATCGAGACAGATCGGTTAGGTTCTCTTATTTTTTATGGTCCACCAGGAACAGGAAAAACTACGATTGCCAGTGTGATAGCAAACACGACAGAGGCTCTGTTTCGACAAGTCAACGCAACCGAAGCAGGAAAAGCTGATTTACGGAGTCTGATTGTAGAAGCGAAGTATCAAGAAAAAAGAACGGTTTTATTTATTGATGAAATTCATCGGTTTAACAAGGCACAACAGGATTATTTGTTACCTTTTGTAGAGGATGGTACTGTAATTTTGATTGGGGCTACGACGGAGAACCCTTTCTTTGAGGTAAATGGTGCTTTGTTGTCCCGTTCTATTTTATTTGAGCTAAAACCCCTTTCGGCAGGAGCAATAAAACAATTAATTCATAGGGCAATAGAGGAAGGATTCTCAGAGGTGGAGGTAAAAGCGTCTGAGGAGGCTATTACATTCTTAGCAGAGAATGCCGCAGGAGATGTCAGAGCCGCTTTCAATGCGATGGAACTAGCGGTTTTGTCTACACCACCAAGAGAAGGAAGGGTAACGTTGACAGAAGAGATTTTGCAGGAATGCTTGCAAAAGAAAGTTTTGCGGTACGACAAGAAAGGAAACGAACACTATGATACGATTTCTGCTTTCATCAAAAGTATGCGTGGTTCTAACCCGGATGCTACGGTGTATTATTTAGCACGAATGCTGGAAGCAGGGGAAGATCCTAAGTTTATTGCAAGACGGATTATGATTTGTGCAGCAGAAGATGTCTCCAATGCAGATCCACAAGCTTTGGTCTTGGCAACGGCAGCTTCTCAAGCCGTAGAAAGGATTGGGATGCCCGAGGGAAGGATTCTTCTGGCACAAGCAGCGTTGTATGTAGCGTGTGCACCAAAAAGTAATTCTGCTTACCTAGCAATAGATGCAGCTTTAGAAACAGTGAGGAAGGATAAGGAAATTGTAGAGATTCCAAGTTATCTAAGGGATGCCCATTATCAGAATGCAACTGTACTATCAAGTGGTTTGGGATATCAGTATCCACATGACTTCCCAAATCATCTGCAAGGAAAATCGTTTTATATTCCTTCAGATTCTGGGTATGAGAAACAGTTGGCGACCTGGCAAAGATGGATTCGAAAAAAGAAGGAGGAGTGAGCATGAATTTTCCGTGGATAGGCTCTCCAAAAGTGGCTTGGGGTGGAGTGCTTGTATTTTATGGCATTGTATTATTTTCTTTTGGATTGGTATTTGTATCGTTTCCAGTAAATTTTATTATTGGGGTTTTTCTTGTCTTGCTGGTGGTGTCTGCAGTGTATTTTACTTGCAAATCCGTAAAGTTTTTACAAGAAGCAAAGTATTGCCATACTGAGCAGGAAATTGCATTTAATAGAGTGGAGTTTTTGAATGATTTTCTTAAAAGTGCCGCTTCTTGCGTATTGATTGTAATCACGATATTTCAATCTATCATTGCAAGAGGCTTTCATCGAGGTGTCATGAGTAATATATTTTCCTATTTTGTATTTATTATGATGGTGGCAATTCCTGTAGTAGGTGTTTTAGAGCTTATGTGCTGCAAGATTATTCGAAAGCGTTCTCTTATTGATTATGCAAGTCATATTATTTTCTTAGGGATTGCATGGTTCTTTCTTATGATTTATGTAGTGCAGTATTATCAAACGAATTTTATGACAGTTTCTATGGTGATAAAAGTTTTTATTGGGTTCGCTGTGTTGATGATAGTTTATGGCTTTTTCGGTGTGTTTCGTTTTCTTTGGAGACAGCCGGATAATCTTCGAAAAGGTCATTTCCATTATTGGCTTTACATTTTTGCTGGAGTGCTTGGAGTTGCACTTGGTTGCCTTTCCTTAACTACACAGGAACTAAGTTTTAAACCGGTTACGCTTTTATTTGTTTTAATGTATTTACTGTTTAGTGCTGTGGATGATAGCGTTATCTCTTTTTAAACAGGAAGAAGGAGAGGTTAATTGTAGTGTGATTATCAGACAAAAGGGGGTGTAGTATGAATGTGGTTTGTTTTAGGAGCGATTGCTTTTTCTGTTTTATTAGAACCAAAAAGTGAAACGGGTTTTGTTCCAGTGCTGATAGAAGCTATAGCATTCGCCAGTTTTTTTCTTCCTGCTTTTTGTCTTCGTTATGGCGGATTGTCTGTCCTTGGGGAAAAAATAGGTTTGATTCCAGTGTTAGGAGTTCTTCTTATTTTTCTGGTGGACTTTTGTTGTTCATGGATAAACATAGTTTGTCTGTTGATTGCTAAGATTAGGAAAAAGAAAAAGTGTGAGCGGGGAGAGATTTTTGATTAAGGAGAAAACAAGGATACTTTAATTTTATTTTTTTAGAATAACAGAAAAGTAACTTTTGTTTTTGCTATGCGAAGGGAATACCCTGTGAGATATTTCTTTGATTTATAAAAAATTGAAAAGAAAGGAGGGGTTGGAACGATGACAGAGAACGATGGAAAGTTCCCGGAAGAAGGTTGTTTGAAAGTAATAGAAACAAGAGAATATCGACAGTTGGGAGGTGGTAAGTTTTGTATCAGTTTTTTATCGGATGGAACTGCACTTCCCTGTCACTATGATGTTTCTGGTCGTTGGAGTTTTTTAGAACCAAAAGATGCAAATGATGTGTTTGGTTTGGAAGGAGAGAGGGTTCTAGGGGAAGAAACCATTTTTATTCATGGGCAAAAACGAGCGGTTCTGCAAAGAAAATTGGAGGAATGGAAGACTCAGGTAAGTGAGGGGTCTTGATAGTTTGTTTTAAAGGAGGAAAAACAATGCCAATTAATTTATCAAAGGGTCAGAAAGTAGATTTGACCAAAGGAAATCCAAGTTTAAAGAAAGTAATGGTAGGTTTAGGCTGGGACGTAAATGATTACGACGGATCGGATTTTGATTTGGATGCTGCAGCTTTTATGCTTGGCAAAAATGGAAGATGCCCGACAGAAAAAGAGTTTATCTTCTACAGTAATTTGGAGCATGGTTCTGGTAGTGTGAAACATATGGGAGATAATCTGACTGGCGGCGGTGGTGGCGATGATGAGCAAATTCTGGTGGATTTAACTATTGTGCCATCCAATGTGGAGAGGATTGCTTTCACCGTAACTATTTACGATGCAGAGGTACGTAATCAGAATTTCGGTCAAGTAAATAATGCTTTTATTCGACTAGTTGATGAAACTACTGGCAGAGAAGTAATTCGCTATGATTTAACGGAAGAATTCTCCATTGAAACAGCGATTGTGGTTGGAGAATTATATCGTTACAACGGTGAATGGAAATTTAATGCAATTGGTAGTGGTTTTCAGGGCGGATTGAAAGCATTATGTGATCATTACGGTATTGACACGGTTTAGTATTGGAGGTGCGTAAGGGTGTTTGATATTCCAATGAATACAAAACCACCTGTTTCTTTGGCAGAGATGGCTGTCAGTTCTTCTCTAACATCATTGCCTCCGCAGTCAACCAAGCCTCTTGCTTCGGCTCAGCCAGTTTCTACGCCTACAACTCGTCCATCTTATGGTGGCGTTCATTTAAGAAAAGGGCAAAAGACTGCTTTAGTTCCAACAAATGGCGGTGTTCTTGATGTAATCAAAGCGGGCTTGAGTTGGGAAGTATCTGGGCAGCAGTATGACTTGGACGTAGAGTGTTTTATGCTCGGTGCAGATGGTCGAGTATTGGGGGACGATTGGTTCGTTTTCTATGGCAGTCTTCAAAGTCCTGACGGAGCTGTCACTCATAGCGGTGACTGTCGTGATGGTAGTTTACCCGGTGACGATGAAGTTATTACTATGCGGTTATCCTCTTTAGATTCCAGAGTAAAGAAGTTAGTTTTTGTAGTAACAATTAACGAGGCTAAGCAGCGTGGTCTTAATTTTGCAGGTGTTAAGAATGCTGCGATTCATATTCAGGATTGTTCTTCTGGTGCAGATTTGTGTAGCTTTCAGTTAACGGATTACTACGCAAGTGTAACTTCTATGGTTGTTGGAGAGATTTACAATTACAATGGGCAATGGAAGTTTAATCCAGTTGGTGATGGTGTTGCTGCAGATTTGTATGAATTGTGTGCTCGGTATGGTGTACAGGTAGCCGATTAAAAGGAGGAAA
>CAJTJZ010000058.1 GCA_910576895.1 uncultured Lachnospiraceae bacterium
AAGCTTATCGCATTGGTCTTGTCAATGCTGTTTATCCACAGGAAGAATTAATGCCTGCTGCAAAAAAACTTGCTACTACGATTGCAGGAAATGCACCAATTGCTGTTCGCAACTGCAAGAAAGCAATTAATGATGGTTTACAAGTAGATATGGATCAAGCAATTGTCATTGAAGAAAAATTATTTGGAGATTGTTTTGAAACAGAAGATCAAAAAGCAGGTATGGGCAATTTCCTTGAAAAAGATAAAGAAAAGAAATTAAAAGTAGTTCCATTTAAAAACTGTTAGTTTTTTTGTTTTATTATATTTTTATATAAAGGTTTACGTTATATTTGTAATTATATTGGCTTTACAGATAGGAAATATTGTAATATCAAACAATTTCTATCTGTAGAGTTAATAAGAAATAAATTATTATGGAGGTAAAATCATGAAAGTAGGAGTTATTGGTGCAGGTACTATGGGTTCTGGTATCGGACAGGCATTTGCTCAGGCAGGCCATGAGGTATGCCTTTGCGATATTAAACAGGAATTTGCAGATGGCGGCAAAAATAAAATTGCAGGAAAGCTTAATAAGTTAGTTTCCAAAGGAAAAATGGAACAAGCAGATGCAGATGCTATTCTTGGAAGAATTACAACAGGTTTAAAAGAAATTTGTACAGACTGTGATTTAGTAGTAGAAGCAGCTCTGGAAGTTATGGATGTGAAGAAACAAACGTTTAAAGAATTACAAGAAATCTGCAAACCAGATTGTATCTTTGCTACAAACACATCTTCTCTTTCTATTACGGAAATTGGTGCAGGACTTGACAGACCAGTCATTGGTATGCATTTCTTTAATCCTGCAGAACGTATGAAGTTAATTGAGGTTATTCGTGGTGAGAATACACCAGATGATGTAAATAATAAGATTATTGAGATTTCAAAAGAAATCGGTAAAACACCTGTTCAAGTAAATGAAGCTGCTGGCTTTGTAGTAAACCGTATTCTGATTACTATGATTAATGAAGCTGTTTGTGTATTAGAAGCTGGTGTTGCAAGTGCAGAAGATATTGATACTGCTATGATTCTTGGCTGCAATCATCCAATGGGGCCATTACATTTAGGCGATTTTATTGGACTTGATATTTGTCTTGCTATTATGGAAGTTATTTATGCAGAAACAGGCGATTCCAAATATCGTCCAGCTCCATTATTAAGAAAAATGGTTCGTGCAGGGAAACTTGGCTGCAAGACAGGAAAAGGCTTCTTTGATTACAGCAAATAATAAAAGGAATAGGGAAAAAAAGAGAAAGAATTGAAGAAAGGTGGTTTTCAGAAATATGGATTTCACATTAAGTAAAAAGCATCTGATGGCACAACAGTTGTTCCGGGATTTTGCTCAGAACGAAGTTAAGCCACTTGCTCAGGAAGTTGACGAAACGGAAGAATTTCCAGCAGAAACTGTCGCTAAAATGCAGAAATATGGTTTCATGGGCATTCCAATTCCAAAAGAATATGGTGGTCAGGGCTGTGATCCTTTAACTTATACAATGTGTGTTGAGGAGCTTTCTAAAGTTTGCGGTACAACAGGTGTTATTGTATCAGCACATACTTCTCTTTGTGCAGATCCAATTCTTACTTATGGTACAGAAGAACAAAAGCAAAAATATCTTGTTCCTCTGGCAAGTGGAAAGAAACTTGGTGCTTTTGGTTTAACAGAGCCGGGTGCTGGTACAGATGCACAAGGACAACAAACAAAGGCAGTTCTTGAAGGTGATGAATGGATCTTAAATGGAAGTAAATGCTTTATTACCAATGGTAAGCAAGCAGATATTTATATTATTATTGCCGTAACGGGCATTATTGAAAAACGTGGCAGAAAACAAAAGGAAATTTCAGCATTTATTGTAGAAAAAGGAACACCGGGCTTCTCCTTTGGTACAAAGGAAAAGAAAATGGGTATCCGCGGTTCTTCTACTTATGAATTAATTTTTGAAGACTGCCATATTCCAAAGGAAAATCTATTGGGTGCTAAGGGTAAAGGCTTTGGCATTGCAATGCATACATTAGATGGTGGACGTATTGGTATTGCTTCTCAAGCACTTGGTTTAGCAGAAGGTGCATTGGAAGCTACAATTAATTATGTAAAAGAAAGAAAGCAATTTGGCAGAACAATTGGTGCATTCCAAAATACACAATTCCAGTTAGCAAATATGGCTACAAAAGTAGAAGCTGCAAGGAATCTTGTTTATAAAGCTGCTATGGCGAAGGCTACACAAAAGGTATATTCCGTAGAAGCTGCTATGGCAAAATTATATGCTGCTGAGGTTGCTATGGATGTTACAACAAAAGCAGTTCAGTTACATGGTGGTTATGGTTATATCAGGGAATATGATGTTGAACGTATGATGCGTGATGCTAAGATCACAGAGATTTATGAAGGAACATCGGAAGTTCAGCGTATGGTTATTTCCGGCAGCTTATTAAAATAGAGATTTTGAAGGAGGTACTTACAGTGAAAATCGTTGTTTGTGTAAAACAGGTACCTGATACAAAGGGTGGCGTAAAGTTTAACCCAGATGGTACTCTGGATAGAGGTGCGATGCTTACTATTATGAATCCTGATGATAAAGCAGGACTAGAAGCTGCACTAAGATTAAAGGATGAATTAGGTGCAGAAGTCACTGTGCTTACTATGGGACTTCCAAAAGCAGAAGAAGTGCTTCGTGAAGCTATGGCTATGGGTGCTGATAAAGGCGTACTTGTAACCGATCGTGTACTAGGTGGTGCAGATACTTGGGCTACTTCTACTACACTTGCAGGTGCTCTTAGAAATATGGAATATGATTTAATTATTACAGGCCGTCAGGCAATTGATGGAGATACTGCACAAGTTGGTCCTCAGATTTCAGAACATTTGAATATTCCTGTTATTTCTTATGCACAAAATATTAAAATAGATGGTGATAGTGTCATTGTGGAACGTCAGTATGAGGACAGACATCATGTGCTAAAGGCAAAAATGCCTTGCCTCATCACTGCCCTTTCTGAATTAAATGAGCCGCGTTATATGACACCGGGCGGAATCTTTGATGCTTATGATGCAGAAATTACTGTATGGGGCAGAGCTGATTTGAAGGATGTGGATGATTCTAATCTTGGCTTAAAGGGTTCTCCTACAAAGATTGCAAAAGCATCCGATAAAGTAAGAAAAGGTGCTGGTGAAAAGGTTTCGCTTGATACAGAGGAATCCGTAAGCTACATTATGGGCAAATTAAAAGAGAAGCATGTCATTTAATTTAAAAAGGAAAAGTGGTGAAAAAAATGAATTTAGAAGAATATAAAGGTGTTTATGTCTTTGCTCAACAAGTAGATAATGAATTAGGCGGTATTGCTTTTGAATTGCTTGGAAAAGCAAAAGATCTTGCAAAAGATTTGAATACAGATGTAACGGCTGTATTGATAGGTTCTGGTGTTAAAGATCTTGCAACACCATTAGCAGAATATGGTGCAGATAAAGTAATTATTGTAGACGATCCAGAATTAAAAGATTATAGAACAGAGCCATATGCACATGCCCTGGCATCTGTAATTAATGAATATAAACCGGAAATTATGTTAGTAGGTGCTACAGCCATTGGACGTGATTTAGGCCCTCGTGTTTCTGCAAGAGTTGCTACTGGTCTTACAGCAGACTGTACTGTACTGGAAATTGGTGATTTCCCATTAGTAGCAAAAGAAGGCGAAGAACAACTTCATAATCAATTATTAATGACACGTCCTGCTTTTGGTGGAAATACCATTGCTACGATTGCTTGCCCTTACAATCGTCCACAGATGGCAACAGTACGTCCGGGCGTTATGCAAAAAATCGCTCCTATTTCTGGTGCAACTGCAGAAATTATTGAATATAATCCGGGCTTTACAAAAAATGATAATTATGTAGAAATCCTTGATATTGTAAAAGCAGTTTCCGATACAAAGGATATTATGGACGCAAAGATTTTAGTATCTGGCGGACGTGGTGTTGGAAGCAAAGAAAACTTTAAGATTTTGGAAGATTTAGCAGAAGTACTTGGTGGTACAGTAAGCTGCTCTCGTGCAGTAACGGATAGTGGTTGGCTGCCAAAAGATTTACAGGTTGGACAAACAGGAAAGACAGTACGTCCAAATGTATACTTTGCAATTGGTATTTCTGGTGCTATTCAGCATGTTGCTGGTATGGAAGAATCCGATCTTATTATTGCTATCAATAAAGATGAATCTGCTCCTATTTTTGATGTTGCTGATTATGGTATTGTTGGTGACTTAAATAAGATTGTTCCAAAGTTGACAGCGGAATTAAAGACAGCATTGGCTGAAAAATAAGAATAAGTCCATATAAAGTCATGTTCTAAGTATGACAAGAAATAAATCAAAAAAATCCCTCAGCGTATATATTGTTGAGGGATTTTTTTGGTAAAGCAGAAAGGATACGTTACGGTAAAGAGGGAAAACATTATGGATATTTGGGAGAACATGATGATGCGTTTCTTTCGTTTGCTTTTACTTGAAATAATCGTTTATAAATTTATCTTAATTATGCAAAAGCTTTTCTTGATTAAAAAAGACAGTTGTGATATGATGAATAGCAGCATTTAGGAACAATTGTTTCATTTTATTCAATCAATACGAAGGGATTTTTATTTATGAAGATAATTAAAATAGGAAAAAAATATACTATAAGTATCTTTACTTGTCTTTTGATAGGATTTATAATGACAGGGTGCGGGAAACGTGCAAGGAATTACTATGATGAAGGAATAGAAGCGTTTCAAAAAAAAGATTATAATTTAGCAGAAGAATGTTTTTCAGAGGCATTGAAAAAAAATAAAGAAAAAGCAGAATATTATATTAGTTATGGACTTGCTTTAATGAAAAATGAAAAGTATGAAGATGCCATAAAGCAATTAGAAAAGGCAATTCTTGATAAAGATAATCAAATTGTACTAGAAAATAATAAAGCAGCTTATCGAGGACTTGGTATTGTCTACTATGACAAGCAGGAATATGAACAGGCAATTTCACAATTTGAAAAGGCATTAGAAATTAAGGAATTATCCTCTCTTGATAGAGATATCATTTGCTATCTTATGGAATGTGAAGAACTGACAGGAGATTATAAAAAAGCAATGGAATATTGTCAAAAGGCCATTTCTTTAGAAGAAAGTGCTTCTATGCTTGCAAGACTTGCGGAACTGGAAAAGAAAAATGGAAACTTTGAGGATGCAATGAAGCATTATGATCAAGCAATCTCTATGGAAAAAGAGAATTATAATTACTATTTTCAGAAATACTATTTATTAAAAGAACAAGGAAATAAAAAGGAAGCTCAAAAAGTTTTAGAAAGAGCAGCAAGTATCAAGCCAAGTACCGATGGGCAAAAATATGGACAAGCGAAATTATATTATTTTCTTGGAAAAACAAAAACAGCAGAAAAAGGATTTCAAACAGCATTAGAAAAGGGATATGCAGAAGCCGGATTTTATCTTGGACAAATTGCACAAAAAAAAGGAGAAATAAAAGCAGCAATCAAATATTATATTGATTATATTGAAAGTGGAAAAAAAATAGGAAGTGCGGCTGTTTATAATCAACTGGGCATTTGCTATTTAGAACAGGGAAATTATGAATATGCGAGAGATACTTTTGCAATAGGACTGAAAACAAAAGATCCTTTGATGAAAAAAAAGTTATTATTTAATCAAACGATTGTCTATGAACATTTAGGAAAATTTGAAAAAGCATTAAAATACGCAGAAGACTATTTAAAAGAATATCCAGACGATAATAAAATGAAGGAGGAAAGAAAATTTATGAAAACAAGGATTTCTAAATCTTAATATCTTACTTAGATAGATAATAGATAGGAAATCAAAGAAGGGAGTGTACTCTTTATGTTTGATACAAAGGAACAACAGGAAAAAATGATATTACTTTCTGTTCAGGAAGAAGATGGCGATGATACAAAGGAATCTTTATTGGAATTAGAAGAATTAGCAAAAACAGCAGGTGCAAAGACCGTTGCTACTTTTATACAAAATCGGGAAAAAATTCATCCTGCTACTTATATAGGAAAGGGAAAGCTAGAAGAAGTAAGGGATGCTATTAAGGAATTTCATGCTGATTGTGTTGCTTGTGATGATGAACTTTCTCCTGCACAGCTTTCCAATTTACAAGAAGCACTTCATATTAAAGTTATTGATAGAACGATTATGATTCTTGATATTTTTGCAGCTCATGCTTTTACAAAAGAAGGAAAATTGCAGGTAGAACTTGCACAATTAAAATATCGATCCGCACATTTAATTGGATTAAGAGATTCTCTTTCTAGGCTGGGAGGCGGTATTGGTACAAGAGGTCCGGGAGAAAAAAAGCTGGAAATGGATCGACGTGTGATTCGGGAGAGGATTTCACAATTAAAAGCAGAACTTCGGGAGATGGAACAAAATAGAGAAACTATGCGAAAACAAAGCTTAGAAAGCCATCTGCCAATGATAGCACTAGTAGGATATACAAATGCAGGAAAATCGACACTTTTAAATCAACTAACAAGTGCTAATGTACTTGCAGAGGATAAATTATTTGCAACACTTGATCCAATCACAAAACAATTTTCCTTAAAAAATGGACAAAAGGTTCTGATAACTGATACGGTTGGTTTTATTAGAAAATTACCGCATAATTTAATCGAGGCTTTTAAAAGTACCTTAGAATATACGAAATATGCTGATATTTTAATTCATGTTGTAGATACAAATAACTCACAAATGGACACGCAAATACAAATTGTTTATGATACCCTTGATAAACTTCATGTAAAGGATAAAAAAATATTGACTGCATTTAATAAATGCGATCTATTCTTAGAACAGGAAACAACAGAAGATACCAAACCTATACTAAAAGATTATAGAGCGGATGAAACAGTACAGATTGCGGCAAAAACAGGCATGGGACTTGATATTTTACTAGAAAAACTTTCGAAACTTATTTTGGAAAATTATAATTATCTTGAAAAAGTATTTCCTTATAAAGAAGCAGGGAAAATTCAAACAATTCGAGAAAAAGGTACGTTACTTTCTGAGGAATATACAGAGGATGGAATTTTTGTAAAAGCTTATATACCAAAAAAATTAGGATATTGTGAATGATGAATAATTGTAAATAATAAATAATGGTGAACTATCATAGATTTTTATAATTTGTGATAGTTCACTATTTCTTGTAATAAGTTCTGCATTGTGAAATTTCAAGAACATCATTATTTATACTATATACTAATCTATTAGAATTCTCATTATTTTTCATAAATACTAAAAATTGTAAATAGAAGCTCTATAAAAAATAATAAGAACTATTTTTACTGTTTTTCATATAATAATAATAAGATTATTTTTTTAATATTTTAAAGGGGATTCTTTAAAAAAGAGAGGTTTTTTTATGAAAGGCAGTTATTGTGTTCTTTTATTTTTTGTGGTATGCTTACTAGCAGGTTTATTTTCTTATGAAAAAATCTATTTAAAAAAGAAAACATATGGATATTATAAAGAGACTATAAGCAAAGAAAATAACAATAATACAAACCAAAATCAAATAGAACAAGAAACAATGGTAACAAGTCTGGAAGTTCTAACAGAACAAAATCCAGAACAGGAACAGAAAAAAGAAGAAAAAAAAGTATTTTTAACATTTGATGATGGACCTTCTGAAATAACAGAAACTATTTTAGATACTTTAAAGCAATATGATATTAAAGCAACTTTTTTTATGATTGGGGAACAGATTACAGAGGATAAAGAAGAACTTGTAAAAAAGATGGTAGAACAGGGGCATGAAATAGGTGTTCATACTTATACACATGAAAAGGATGAAATCTATGCTTCCGCACAAGCTTATATTGAAGATGTAGTAAAAACATCAAAACGAATTGAAGAAGTGATAGGAAAAAAGCCTGTTTATTACCGATTTCCATGGGGGAGTGTAAATAATTATATTTGTTCCTTTCGAAAGGAGATTATTGATACTCTTGCTGCATCGGGATATCAATACATAGATTGGAATGTAAGTGGAGAAGATTCTGTTGGATGTCCTTCTATTCAAATGATTTATTCCAATATAAAAAGAGATTATAATAAATATAATGAACCAGTCGTATTGATGCATGATTCTCAGTCAAATCAAATGACAGCAGAAGCATTATCTGATATTATTAAATTATTTCAAGATGCAGGATACGAATTTGGCTCTATTGGAGAGCGAAGTAAACCTTATCAATGGTGTAGGGAAGAATCCTAAGAAGGAAAAAATAATAGATAACAATAACATGATAAAATAACAATTAGAAGTTAGAAAGGAACAACTATGGCTACTTGGGTTACGCATTTGATGATAGCTGATAATATCATGGAACAGATATCAAAATTGGATAGACTTGGATTTTGTGTAGGAAATATTGCACCAGACTGCAATATTGAAAATGAAGATTGGACAGTGTTTACCCCATCTCGAAAAGTAACCCATTGGATGCAGAAAGATAGAAAGACAGCATCTGATTGTGAACTATTTTATCAAGAATATTTAGTAAAAAGAAAACAAGAAATTAAATCCAAAGAACAATATGCATTTTTACTGGGATATTATGCCCATTTAATTACAGATGCAGAATTTCAGAAATTTCTTCGTGATGAAGATAGGGTTAGAAATGTATGGAATAGAATAAAGTCAGCAAAGACTTTAAAAGAACAAGCAAAAGGTTATCCTGAAACTTGGGACTATGTAAAAATATTAATTCCAAAAGAAAAACGTGAGAAAATAATCTATAATATAGAGGCAGAATATCTAAAAAAACATCCCGCTTCTGGATATCTTACCGAAATTTTACCATTAAAAGAATTTCCTGATTATATTGATTATTTACCACATGGATGTATTGTAAGAAAAATTAAGATTATGGGATATTTACCAGAAATAGAAAAAAATGTAATAGATATCGCAATCTCAAGAGAAGAATATGATAGGTTTATAGATACTGCTATTACACTTATTATAGATAAGTTTCGAAAAATTGGATTATGATAATTGGATTGTGAAATTAGATTACACAAAAAGAAAATGGAAAAGAAATATCATAATTTCATTGAAATAGAAAAATGATTGTGTTACAATTTATTTAGAGAAAATATTGTCAAAAAATCAGGTAAAGGCTCTGACAAAAAAGAAAAAACAAAAGAAAGGAGCAATTAAATTAAGAAATGAAAAAGTTTTTAAATGAATTTAAGGAATTTGCTATGAAAGGAAATGTTATGGATCTTGCAGTTGGTGTTATTATTGGTGCTGCATTCCAATCCATTGTCACTTCCTTAACAGAAGATATTATTTCACCAATTATTGGATTGGTAGCAAATATGAATTTTTCCTATTTGACTCTAGAAATATTTGGAATTAGTCTTAAATATGGTTCTTTCCTTACAGCCGTCATTAACTTTATTATTATGGCATTTGTTGTATTTATGATGATGAAAGGCTTAAATAAACTAGCTTCCCTTGGAAAAAAGGAAGAAGTTCCAGCCGTTCCAACAACAAAAAAATGTCCTTATTGTTTAAGTGAAATTCCAATTGGTGCTAAGAGATGCCCTTGCTGTACTTCTTCTTTAGAAGAACCGATAAAAGAATCTATGGAAGCAAAAACAGAAATGCAGATAGAAGAAGATAAGGAGAAGCTTGAAAGTATAGAAAGGAATTTTTAAAGTGTACTTGCACGATTTTTTTATTACAACATAAAATAAAAATAGACAAATAACAGGGAGCAGTCTTAAGTGAAGTCATTTCCGAAACCTTTAAGTGCACAGGAAGAATATGGCTACCTTAAAAAAGCCAAGCAGGGTGATATGCAGGCAAGGCAAATCCTGATAGAGAGAAACTTAAGATTGGTCGCCCATATTGTAAAAAAATATTCGGCAAGGGATAAGGATATGGAGGATTTAATTTCCATAGGAACTATCGGACTAATTAAAGCAATTGATACTTTTCAGTTAGAAAAGGGAATCCGACTGGCTACGTATGCCAGTCGATGTATTGATAATGAACTATTAATGGTTTTTCGTGCTGATAAAAAGCAGTCAAAGGAAATTTATCTAAATGAACCAGTTGGATCTGATAAGGAAGGGAATGAAATTACATTATTAGATGTACTGGAAGCAGAAAAGAAAGATATTATAGAAAATTTGACATTTCATGAAAATGTAAAGAAGCTCTATGATGCTGTAAAAATACTGCCAGAACCAGAAAGGACAATTATTGTTGTACGATATGGACTTGGTGGAAAAAGACAACAAACACAGCGGGAAATTGCACAAAAACTTGGAATTTCCAGAAGCTATGTATCAAGAATTGAAAAAAAAGCATTGCTAAAGCTGAAAGAAAAATTTGAGTAAACATAAAGGAGGCTTTCATAATGTACGAACAGCGTAGAAGCCGAAGAATGCCGATAAGATTAAAATTAACGGTATCTTCTCTGTTTAAGCAAGATAATGTTCAAGTAAAGGATTTAGATGCAGAAATTGAGGTAATTGATATTTCCCGTACAGGAATTGGATTTATTAGTAAAAGTGTTTTTCCAATTGGTTATTTTTTTAATGCAACACTACAATTAGGGGAAGAAGATCAGACATTATTTAGTGTTGTAAAGATTATCCGCAGCAGGGAATTAGAAGATGGCAAATTTAACTATGGTTGTCAATTTGTTGGAATGGCATCTATTTTTTCTGATGTTTTTGATGCTGTGGAACATAGAAATTCGGGAATTAGATAGAAAAATGCAAAAAGATTCTTTCGGCTTTTCGTTACAAATAACAGCATAGAGTAAGTGAA
The DNA here is from genome assembly GCA_910576895.1 of uncultured Lachnospiraceae bacterium. GTDB lineage: Bacteria > Bacillota > Clostridia > Lachnospirales > Lachnospiraceae > MGBC100174. The sequence continues at coordinate 10,893 of CAJTJZ010000058.1, forward strand.
AATTATATTGATTTTTACTGATTCTATGCTGTTATTTTTGATTTTTTATATTTTATTTTTATGCTCTAATATCAAAAGTATAGCGTTTCTTAGAAGTTATTTGTTTTTCATTTTCTACTTCTTTCTTTTCCTCTTTTTGGATAAAATCTTTTACAAAATGAAATGGTTTTTCTCGTTCATTTACTTCTGCTTCAAATAAATACCCTTTTAGATTCAATGCTGTTTTTAATGATGGAATTTGAGCAATAAGAAACTTTTTTGTATCCGCATCTTCACAATAAATTTGTGATTTTACTGTAGCATGATTAAGGGATAAATGAATATCAAGTGGTCCAAGATAATCCATATCAAGATGAAGTAATACACTAAGCTGTTTTGGATTATTTCGCATCGCTTCTTTTTTTGTATAAACATATAAATCACTTGTACGGATTTTATTTTTTAGTTTTACAGGAAGCTGTAAATAAGTAAACATTTCATTTAAGGATTTTAAAAATTCAATTTGTTTTTGCATATTTCCCGATTTTTGATTGGCAAGATCAAGTGAATCGGAATTTCCAAAAGAGGCCTGTCCTGATAATGCATCAGAAATACTATGCAATCGTGCATAAGCTTTGTCATAAAATTCTTCTGCTTTACCGGGTGTTGCAAGTTCTTTTGGCGTCATGGTAAAGGAAGATAAAAACGCCTGTTCAAATAATTTTCCAAAAGCATCTGTTCCTGTCATAGCCTGAAGGGTAGTATCGTTTACAAGAGAAGCTGTATTACGTAAAATCGTTAAAAATTCTTTTGGTGATACATCGCCATCTTTTAATCGTTCTAAAAGTTGTGGATGAAATGGAAAATTTTTTGCTTGCATATTTAGTTCTGAAAGTTCTTCTTGTGTAAGAATAGCTGCAATCGTTCCTTTTTCTGTTAAGTATTGAGAAAACTCATGCTCTAATTGCTCTGCTAATGTAGATGGAAGCAATGTAGAACAAGATGGTACTTGCTTTAATGTTGTTTCTAGTTGTTCAGAAAGTTGTTTACATAGTTCACTATCAGGCTCTTTTTCTAAAAGCTCTGAAAATTCAGGATGTTTTTCTAAAAAGTGATTTCTTGTTTCATTAATTTGAAAAAAATCAATATCATCTGCAATCTGTCTACCTTCTTGAAGTAAGGTAATTGCATCACGTAAAGAAAGTTCTTCAAGAGAAAGCATTTCTTTCATTTTTTCAGAAAATTGATCAAGACTTGTAAGCAAGGATTTTAGTTCCTCGCTAATTTCTATTGGTTTTTGATAAAGTGCCATAGGATTCATTAATTTTTCTGGTTTTGTCATTGCTTCTAATATATTTTTTTGTGTTTCTGTAAAGGAAGAAAGAGAAGATGACAATTCTTTTTTCTGTTCGGAAGAAACCATACCAGAAGTATTTTTATTTTGCTGTATTTCCTGTTGTGTTTCTTGTACTTGCTTTCCAGACAAAAGATTCGCTAAACGATTAAAACCAAAAATATTGGAAAGCCCATTTGAAATAAGGGGTTTTTGTGTCGTTGCCTGTAATGTTTCTGAAACAATTTCTTCGCCTGTTTCTTCTAGTTCAGGAAAAGCAAGGGTACGAAGCAATTGTTTTATTAATTCTGCAGCTTGTGGCGAATCCTGTTCTTTTAAATAAGATACAAGTGCTTTTGCTAAAGAAATCACATCTTTTTCTAATGTAGTTTCTTTTGTTAGACAATTTTCAAATTGTGCTGCCGTTTCCTCTGTAATTTCCATACCAAGATGATTCATAGCAACAAGGCATGGAATACTAATATCTTTAAATTGATAGGATTGTGTTAAAATATTCATAATACTTTGTTTATGAATTGGCATATTATTCGCAAGAAGTTCTAAAACAATACTTAAATTTTTTTCATTGATTGGAAGCCCTGCTTCTGTTAGTGCCTTATGACTTGTAATTTGTTCTGATGATTGTAAACTGTTTTGCATAAGTTCTAAAGAAATCCTATCTGGCTGAATATTTGTAATTAAAAATGCTGCCGTTTCTCCAATCGAAAGATTTGCTCCTTCTTGTAAATAACCTGTGACAACGGTATTATCCTCCATAGTTACCGTAATTTCTCGATTACGTAAATCCGTCACTTCTCCACGAATAATTTGTCCTGCACTTAAGCTGCGAGCAGGAGTACGTGTCATATAATTGCTCATAGTACCGACTTTTCGTTCTGCATTTGTTTTAGAACGTCCTACTTGAGCATTTGTTGGGGAAACATTTGGACTTAACATAAAAAAACCTCCATTTTTACTTAATTTAAGTGCTGGCTCTAGTCATGCTTTTTATTCATGAAAAACATTATATTAATTATTATCGGCAATTTGTAAAAAGTCAAGTAGTTGTCTAAATACTTATTTATAAATAAAAAGTAGTATAGGATGGAAAAAATATAAGTATTCTTGCTTTCTTCCTAAAAAAAGATATAATAAAGTTTGTAAGAAGAAAAAGAATGGAGAAAATCATGAAAAAAATATTAGTAGTAGAAGATGATATCACATTAAATTCTTTTCTTTGCTTTCAACTTGATATGGCAGGATATCTTCCCATTTCCTCTTATCGTTGTGAAAAAGCAAAGAAACTTATGGAAACAAATATCTTTACATTAGCAGTTTTAGATGTCAATTTACCTGATGGCAGTGGATTTGAATTATATAGAGAGCTAAAAAAACAGCAGTCTAAATTACCCGCTATTTTTTTAACTGGAAATGGACAAGAACAAGACATCTTAGAAGGACTGGAGCTTGGAGCAGAGGATTATATTACAAAACCATTTAGTATAAAAATATTATTAAAAAAGATAGAAATGATACTAAAACGTCTTGACTCAACAGAAAATCAGAAAAAAATCAAAAAAGAAGAATATACTAACTATTATAGTGATGGATTTCTTACACTAAATTTAGAGGAATTAACTGCTGGCTGTGATGGAAATACCTTATTTCTTACAGCTACAGAATATAAGATTTTGCGGCTTTTAATCGTAAATACAGGAAGAGTAGTGACCAGACAAAAATTACTTTCTATTTGGGATAACGAGGGAAATTATATTGATGATCACACTTTAACAGTCACTATGACACGACTGCGTTCAAAACTGGAAAAAAACGATCATTCCTATATTAAAACAATCAGGGGAATGGGTTATTTATGGAATGGAAAGGATGAAAAATAAAAAATAGAAAATTTGACTTATTCAAACATCTGTTTTATAATAGTCAGGCACATCTTAAATTGGAAAGGCATGGTATTTTTTATGGTGAAATCAACACAGAATAAGGAGATAGCAGAAGATATTCAAGAAAGATCTGCAAATTCCCGATCAGCAGCAAAAAATAATATGCAGACTCCTGTAGAAGAAGAATTAGAACTAGAACAAGAGAACCAAGATTCCTATAAAAATGAAATTATATTAATTCTTACCTTACTTGCCTCTATTCTTTCTTTCATTAGTATTCTTGGCATTGGTGGTATTGTCGGTAAGTATTTTCGTACCTTTATTTTTGGCACAATGGGATTATTAGGGTATTTTTTTCCATTTGTGTTATTTTTTGCTGTTATTTTTATTTTATCAAATTATCAAAATAAACGAATTTTATCAAAAATCTTTTGTTGTATTGGCATTTATTTTATTTTCATGGGACTATTTCAGTTATTATTCTACGCAAATAGTGATTTTTCTATTATAGAAATGTATTTTCATTGTGCCACAACAACGTTAGGAGGAGGTCTTTTTGGTGCACTTCTTACCATACCATTAAGTTCTATTATTGGCGTAGCTGGAACTTGTGTTGTATTACTTGCTGTTTTTTTAATTTTACTCACATTTATTACAAGCCGATTTCTTCTTTCTACGCTTGGCAAGAAGGGAGAAAAAGAAATTAGAAAAATGCATCAACAATATCAAGCAGAGAAAACAGAAAAAATGGTTATTCGAGAATCTTATAGAGAATTACCACCAAGAAAGCGAGGTGCATCTATTACTTTTGATTTAAGTCAAGATGATGCCATAGCAGGCTCTTATATGGAAGAAACCATTCCTGTTTCGATATCATCTTCTGTTCCTGTTTCCATTGCAGGTGACGCTGAAGAAATAGAACTTGCTCCAAAACAGGAAAAAACAATGGTCAAAAAGAAAAAAATGCAAAAAAAATCAAATATTGTTTCTATTGAAGATGCAAAAAAACGAAAAGAAAGCAGTAAAAATTCTGCAAAAGAAGAAAAAAAGATAGAAAAAGAACCAGAAAAAATGAAAACAGAAGTGATAGAAAAGGGAACAAAAAAAGAGCCAAAGATGAAGGAATATGAACCATCCATTGAAGAAGAAAAGCCAATTACAAGAAATACAAAAGAAATACGAAAAGAATTAGAACAATCTTTATTTGCGGAAAATCCTTTAGAACAAGATTATTTTCCGGGAAGACCCTCTATTCATTTTGTTGATGCTTCTACAAAAAGTAAATATATGCGAAAAGTTATTCCAGAGCCAGAAAAAGAATCGGAGGAATCTATTTCTTTTCATAAAGAAGAAAAGAAACAAATGACAGAATTAAATAAACATTCCGAAAACAAACAAGAAATATTAAGTATTGAAGAAAAGCCAGAAACTACCCTAGAAAAATTATCTATGGAACAAGAAATAATACCAAAAGATGATAGACAACAAGCATCAGAAACAGCTATGATAGAAGAATCTTATCAGGAAATACAAAAAGAAGAACCTGTTTTTCATAATCAAAGAAATACTGGAGGTTTTGAGCGATTTACAAAGGAAAAGAAATTTGATGGCTCTATATTAGAAGGAACAGAAGAAACATTAAAACCAAATACACAATCCGATTATATGGCTTCTGGTTATATTTTTCCACCTATAGATCTTTTAGCAAAACCATCCAATGCAAGAATCGGTTCTTCTGCAGAAGAAATACAAGCAACAACCGAACGTTTACGGCAAACATTTGAAAGCTTTAAGGTTCGTGTAAATTTTGGAAATGTAAGCTGTGGACCAGCAGTTACTCGTTATGAAATTCAACCAGAACAGGGTGTTAAAGTCAGTAAAATTACAAATTTAGCAGACGATATTAAATTAAATCTTGCAGCAGCCGATATTCGAATCGAAGCTCCCATTCCCGGAAAAGCTGCGATTGGCATTGAAGTTCCAAATCGGGAAACTTCCCCTGTTTTTTTACGGGAATTATTGGAATATCATGGATTTAAAGAACATAAATCGAAAATTGCGTTTGCTGTTGGAAAAGATGTTAGTGGTCAGCCAATTGTAACAGATATTGCAAAAATGCCGCATTTATTAATTGCTGGTGCAACAGGTTCTGGTAAATCTGTATGTATTAATACCTTGATTATGAGTATTTTATATAAAGCAAATCCAGATGATGTAAAACTTATTATGGTAGATCCAAAAGTAGTAGAATTAAGTGTTTATAATGGGATTCCACATTTATTGATTCCCGTAGTTACCGATCCAAAAAATGCATCTGCTGCATTAAACTGGGCTGTTACAGAAATGACGGATCGCTATGGAAAATTTGCAGAGCTTGGCGTTCGTGACTTAACAGGATATAATAAAAAAATTACAGAGCTCAATACACATATGAAAAATAAAGAAGAAACTAAGGATGAAAATAAAAAAGAAACCATCTATAAGAAACTTCCTCAAATTGTTATTATTGTTGATGAACTTGCCGATTTAATGATGGTTTCTCCGGGAGAAGTAGAAGATGCCATTTGTCGTTTAGCACAAATGGCAAGAGCTGCTGGACTTCATCTTGTCATTGCAACACAACGTCCTTCGGTCAATGTCATTACTGGTGTTATTAAGGCAAATGTTCCTTCCAGAATTGCCTTTTCTGTATCATCGGCTGTTGATTCCAGAACCATTATTGATGGTGTTGGTGCAGAAAAACTTCTTGGAAAAGGGGATATGTTATTTTTCCCTTCCGGACTTCCAAAACCAATTCGTGTACAAGGAGCTTTTGTTTCTGATACAGAAGTCAGTCATGTAGTAGAATTTTTACGAGAACAAAATAAAATGCATTCTTACGATACTACAATTGCAGAAAAAATTACAGCAGGAATTACTTCTACAGGAACGGCTGCAGATACAGTTGATGATAGAGATAATTATTTCTCTGAAGCAGGAAAATTTATTATTGAAAAAGAAAAAGCATCTATTGGAATGTTACAGCGTGTTTATAAAATTGGTTTTAACAGAGCTGCTCGTATTATGGATCAGCTTGCACAGGCAGGAGTTGTTGGACCAGAGGAAGGAACAAAACCACGAAAAATTTTAATGACAATGGAAGAATTTGAACAATATTTAGAAGAATATTTGTAATTTATATTGGAAGTTCTACTTTTTTTGACCAGCCATATAAGTTTTATATATTCTATAGAAAAATAATAGAAAGGAACAATAGATTGCAAGTTTCACCAGCAAACCTATTGTTATAAATAAAAAGGATACTATTTATGAACAATCAAACATCTGAATTTGTAAAGATAATAAAAGAAATTTGTGAGGAAGAAGGAATTTCATTGACATCATTTTCTTCTGATTTTATGTTTTGCTTAAAAAGAAATACAATTACAAATTATATTTTTGGTTATCAATTTGGATTAAACTCTGCTAGTGCCCATATGATTTGTGAAGATAAAAGCACAACAAGCGAATTGCTTACTTATTTAGGTATTCCAAATGTAGAACATCGTTGTTTTATGTCACCAATGAATATGAAATATGTAGAAGCAGAAGGAAATTGGTCTAACATTCTTTCTATGTTAAATCAATATGGTACAGTGGTACTAAAAGATAACAAAGGAACAGGAGGACTTTCTGTTTACTTAGCAAGAAATGTTGTAGAATTGGAAAATGCAGCACAAATTCTATTTCAATCGGCACACTCCATTGCAGTTAGTCCTTATTACCCAATTTTAAAAGAATATCGCTTGATTCTTTTAGATAATGATATTAAGCTTATTTATCATAAAGAAAGAAAACATTTAACAGGAGATGGAAAACATACACTTCGAGAATTATATGCAAAAGAAGTATTACAACATCATATTACTTGTGGACTTTGTAAAGAAGATGCAGATAAAATATTAAAACAAGGAGAAATTTATCCCCTGCATTGGAAACATAATTTAGGACAAGGGGCAGTTCCTGTTTATGATACAGAAGAAACGATTGCATTTCCATTAAAAGAACTTGCAAGAAAAGCGGCTGCTGCCGTTGGAATACGATTTGCTTCTATTGATATTATTGAAATAGAAAAGGAAAGCAAATTAAATTATCATAATGATTACAACCATAATAATAATCACATATATCTTGTTTTAGAAATAAATAGTGGTGTTATGATGGAATATTTATCACAAACAGATGATAAGAGTAGACAGATAGCAAAACAGATTTATAAAGAGGCCATTTTAAAAATGGTCAACTACCCATTCTAGGTAATACTTTTCATTTATGAAAAGCATTACCTAGAATGGGCTTGTAACTGCCCAG
>CAJTJZ010000059.1:0-13516 GCA_910576895.1 uncultured Lachnospiraceae bacterium
TTATATTAGATGAAAATCCTTAAGTTGATGACATTGGCATAGCAGGTGGTTTTTTGTTTCGCACATCTCCATTTCTCCGTTGGAAGAAACTCCGATGTGCTCAACAGGCTAAAGCCTATAAACTAACAAAAGGGCTGTCGCATAAAACAGTGCGGCAGCTCTTTTGTTATACTAAGCAGTCAGGTTTTTGGACCGCCAGTATAATTCTTTTCTTTCCATATTTTAGGACAAATGCCAAATATCTTGATTATACTGAGCAATCGTTCTATCTGATGAGAAGAAACCTGCTTTTGCTATATTAATTAACATTTTCTTTGCCCATGCTTTTCTATCTTCATATTCTTTTAGAGCAATTTCTTTGACACGAATATAATCTTTTACATCAAGCAATGTCATAAACCAATCTTTTCCTGCAATTTCTTTATGCAAATTCAATAATTTTTTTGCATCGCCGATTTTTAATATATCTTTACGAAGCATAAAATCAAGCCATTCTTTGATGTCATCATCATTGACATAATAATCTGCAGAATTATAATCTGCATTTTTATAATGTGCCAAAACTTCTTCACTACTTGCACCAAAAGTATAGATATTTTCTTTTCCAACAAGCTCAGCAATTTCTACATTTGCCCCATCCATTGTTCCAAGTGTTACAGCACCATTTAACATAAATTTCATATTTCCTGTACCGCTTGCTTCTTGGGAAGCTAAAGAAATTTGTTCTGAAATATCACAAGCTGGAATAATTTTTGCTGCTTTTGATACATTATAATTTTCTATCATTACGATATTTAAATATGGGCTAACTTCGCTATCATTACGAATCAATTCTTCTAAACAAAGAATTAAATGAATAATATCTTTTGCTGTCTCATAAGCAGGGGCTGCTTTTGCACCAAAGAAAACAGTAATTGGCGTAGATGGCTTATTTCCTTTTTTAATATCAAGATATTTATAAATAACATAAAGAGCATTCATCTGCTGCCGTTTATATTCATGCAAGCGTTTTACCTGTACATCAAAAATAGAATTTTCATTAACAGTAATTCCTTGTGTTTTCTTTAAAAACTCAGCCAATTGATGCTTTTTCTCGCTTTTAATTGCAAGAAGTTTATCAAGAACTTCACTATCATCTTGATATTTTAATAAATCCTGCAATTTTTCTGCATTTTCTTTAAAATCTGAACCAATTAAACTTTCAATATAAGTAGAAAGTTCTTCATTACAATGCAATAGCCAGCGGCGGAATGTAATACCATTTGTCTTATTATTAAATTTATTTGGATATAATTTATAAAATTTATGAAGCTGTTCATTTTTTAAAATTTCTGTATGCAGATAAGCAACTCCATTGACACTAATTCCATAATGAATATCAATATTTGCCATATGCACTCTATTTTGTTTATCAATAATTGCAACATCTTCATCATGATAAGCATCATTTACCTTTTTATCTAATAGGCGGATAATTGGAAGTAACTGCGGAACAACACGATCAAGATAATAAATTGGCCATTTTTCCAATGCTTCTGCAAGAATCGTATGATTTGTATAAGCACAAGTCTTTGATACAATCTCCACTGCTTCATCTAATAAAATTCCCTCTTGATTTAATAAACGAATCAATTCTGGAATTACCATCGTTGGATGTGTATCATTAATTTGAATTACTGCATAATCATAAAGATCATGTAAATTTGAGCCTTTTTCTCTTGCTTCATCAAGAATCAGTCTTGCTGCATTGCTGACCATAAAATACTGCTGATAAATACGCAGCATACGTCCTTCATTATCACTATCATCTGGATATAAAAATAAGGTCAGATTTTTTTCAATACAATTTTTATCAAATGTAATTGAATCTTTCTCTACAATCGATTCATCTACTGACTCAATATCAAATAAATGAAGTTTATTGGTACGATTATGATAACCCGGAATTGCAATATCATACATACGAGAAACGACTCTTCGTTCACCAAAAAAGATTTCATAACTTTTATCTGTTTTTGTAAGCCAACTTTCTTTTTCTATCCATGGATTGCTGACTTCTTTCTGGGCATTATGTTCAAATTCTTGTTTAAACAATCCCAAGTGATAATTTAATCCTATGCCATCACCATTTAAACCAAGTGTTGCAATTGAATCAAGGAAACAGGCAGCAAGGCGGCCAAGTCCACCATTTCCAAGCGATGGTTCTGGTTCTATTTCCTCAATTTCATATAAAGATTTTCCATTTTCTTCTAAAAGTTTTTTCACTTCATCAAAAACACCTAAATTAATTAAATTGTTTGATAAAAGCTTACCAATTAAAAATTCTGCTGAAATATAATATAATTTTTTCTTTCCTTGATTTGACTCTGCATTTGCTGCAAGATCTTTTGTCATCTCAAGAAGTGCATAATAAATTTCTTCATTAGAACAATCTTTTAATTCTCTGCCGTAACGTCTTTTGCAAATTTCTATTAGCATACTTACCTCTTTCCTGCGAAATCTCGCAATTTAAAATACTGTTATTACTTATTTGAAATATTCCACACCAGCTTCAAAGATATGCTGGTTTTGATCACCAAAAATATTCATGGCAACACCATTTCCACGCCGTTCCGAATGTGCCATTTTTCCAAGTATACGTCCATCAGGGCTAAGAATCCCTTCAATAGCACGATAAGAACCATTTGGATTAAAATCCTCGTCCATAGTAGGATTTCCCTCGGTATCAACATATTGTGTTGCTACTTGTCCTTGTGCAAATAATTTATCAAGCCATTCTTTATTAGCAACAAACCGCCCTTCTCCATGACTTGCTGGAATGGAATAGACATTTCCAAGTCCTGCCTTTGCAAGCCATGGGGACTTATTACTAACAATTTTTGTATAAACTGTTTTTGAGATATGCCGTCCAATGCTATTTGTTGTTAAGGTTGGTGTATCCCCTTTTATATCTGTAATTTCCCCATATGGAACAAGACCAAGTTTAATGAGTGCTTGAAAACCATTACAAATACCCAATATAAGTCCATCTTTTTGCTTTAATAAATCATTGGTTGCTTCTTTTATTTTTGGATTCCTAAAAACAGAAGCAATAAATTTTGCTGAACCCTCTGGCTCATCTCCTGCAGAAAAACCTCCCGGAAACATAATCATTTGAGAATTTTTAATTGCCTTTGCATAAGCATCGACAGAATCACGAATATCTGTTTCACTCATATTACGAAATACGATTGTTTCTACTTCTGCACCTGCTGCTTCAAAAGAAATCATGGTATCATATTCGCAATTTGTTCCCGGAAATACAGGAATGAATACTTTTGGACGTGCTATTTTATTTCTTGCTGTATAAACTGTTTTTGCATCATATAGCTTTGTTTCTATTTCTTCTTTCTCTACATCTGATTTTGTAGGAAATACTTTTTCTAATGTTGATGTCCATGCAGTCAACATTTCTTCTATGGAAATCTTATCACTTCCATGCTGAATTTCCGGCGTTTTTAAAATGATTGCTAGTTTTTCGTAAGAAAGCTTTTCGGCAGCAAGATTTGATAAATCTGCTTCGGAAACTTCTGCAATAATTGTACCATATCTTGGCTCAAACCAAAATTCATTTGGATAATTCATATAAAGCTGTAATCCAAGCTTATTGCCAAATGCCATCTTGCTGGCTGCTTCTGCAATACCACCATGTTCTACAACATAAGCAGCTTTTACTATATGAAGTCTTGCAAGTTTTCCAATCTTTTTATATAAATCAAGTGCAAAATCATAATCTGGTAAATCATATGGATCTCTTTTTAAATGAAATGCTACTAAAAGATCACCTGCCTGTTTTAATTCTGGTGTAATAATATCTTCCAATTTTGCAATATCTACAGCAAAAGAACAAAGTGTTGGTGGTACATCAATATCATTAAATGTACCTGACATGCTGTCTTTTCCTCCAATGGAAGGAAGGCCTAGTCTTATCTGTGCTTCATAAGCACCAAGAAGTGCAGCCATTGGCTCTCCCCACCGCTTTTTCTCTGTTCCAAGACGTTTAAAATATTCCTGAAAGGTAAAGCGAATCTTAGAAATATCACCACCAGCAGCAGCAATTTTTGCTACAGAAGTTAAAATGGCATAAATAGAACCATGATAAGGACTCCAGCTCATCATATAAGGATCGATTCCATAACTCATCATTGTTACAGTTTCACAATCTCCTTCTAAAACAGGAAGTTTTGCTACCATTGTTTGAATTGGCGTTAATTGATATTTACCACCATAAGGCATCATAACAGTGCCTGCACCAATGGAACTATCAAACATTTCTACAAGTCCTTTTTGGGAGCATACATTCAAATCAGCCAGATTATCAAGCCATGTCTTTTTAAAATTATCTGCTTTTATTTCTTTATAAAATATATTTTTATTTTCATCTGGCATTGTAATCGTAACATCGGTTTCCTGATGTGCTCCATTGGTATCAAGAAATGCTCTGCTAATATCTACAATCTTTTTTCCTCTCCATAAAAGCACAAGGCGAGGCTCTTTTGTTACATTTGCTACACAAACAGCTTCTAAGTTTTCCTCTTTTGCATATCCAAGAAATTTTTCTACATTTTCTTTACTTACAACAACAGCCATACGTTCTTGCGATTCCGATATGGCAAGTTCTGTTCCATCAAGTCCTGCATATTTTTTTGGTACTTTATCAAGATCAACAATTAAGCCCTGTGCTAATTCTCCAATAGCAACAGAAACACCACCAGCACCAAAATCATTGCATTTTTTTATAATAGAACTAACTTCTTTTCTGCGAAATAATCTTTGAATTTTACGTTCTGTTGGTGGATTTCCTTTTTGCACTTCTGCACCACAAACATGAATGGAATCAGTTGTATGTGCTTTGGAAGATCCTGTAGCACCACCGCACCCATCTCTTCCTGTACGTCCACCAAGCAAAATAATAATATCGCCCGGATCGGAATTTTCACGAATGACATTTTTTCTTTCCGCTGCACCAAGAACAGCACCAATCTCCAAGCGTTTTGCTACATAATTTGGATGATAAACTTCATGCACAAGTCCTGTAGCAAGTCCAATCTGATTTCCATAAGAACTATATCCACTAGCAGCAGATTTTACAATCTTTTTTTGCGGTAATTTTCCCTCGATTGTTTCCTTTAATGATTTTGTTGGATCGGCAGCACCTGTAATCCGCATTGCCTGATATACATAACCACGCCCCGATAAAGGATCACGAATAGCACCGCCAAGACAAGTCGCTGCTCCACCAAATGGTTCAATTTCTGTTGGATGATTATGGGTCTCATTTTTAAAAAATACAAGCCACTCTTGCTTTTCTCCATCAATCACAACAGGAACAATAATAGAGCAAGCATTAATTTCATCGGAAACTTCCATATCCTCTAATTTTCCATCTGCTTTTAACTTTTTCATACCAAGTAATGCAATATCCATTAAAGAAACAAATTTATCTGGTCGATTTTGATATAATTCTCCTCGATCTTTTAAATAACGTTCATAAGTTTCAAAAATTGGTTTATGGTAATAACCATCTTCAAAAGTAATTTCTTTTAATTCTGTTAAAAATGTTGTATGACGACAATGATCTGACCAATACGTATCTAATACACGAATTTCGGTTACAAAAGGATCTCGTTTTTCTTCTTTTTTAAAGTAATTTTGAATATGCAAAAAATCCTGAAATGTCATAGCAAGTCCTAAAGAATTATATAAAACAGAAAGTTCCTGCTCTGGCATATCCTGAAAGCCTTCAAAAACTTTAATATCTTCTGGTTCTCCAAACTCTTGTAATAATGTATCTGGTTTTATTTCATCAGTTTCTCTGGAATCTACAGGATTGATGCAATATTCCTTAATTTTTTCTAATTCTTCTTTTGATACATTTCCTGTTAAAGCATACGTTGTTGCAGAACGAATCGTTGGTTCTTCTGTTTCATCTAAAAGCTGTACACATTGTTCTGCCGAATCCGCACGCTGATCAAACTGCCCCGGAAGATATTCTACAGAAAATACAATATTCCCTGCATTTTCTGGCAGTCTATCCTTATATAGAATATCCACAGGAGGCTCGGAAAATACAATCGACAATGCTTTCTGATAAGTTTCTTCCTTTATATTTTCTATATCATAACGAATAAATACCCGTACATTTTCTATTGTATTCATTCCAAGATAACTTTGAATTTCTCCTTTTAATTCCTTTGCTCGAATATCATAAGGTTTTTTCTTTTCCACATAAATTCGCTTTACATTGCTCATTGGATTTGTTCCTTTCTATCATCAATCAGTAAAGATATCATAGCATTTTTTACCTGTAAAAAATACAATTTCCTTACATATTTTACCTGTTTGACAGTATAGCATATTATAGATTCAGGTGCAAGCAAGAATCGCATTTTTCCTACAAGGATTACAGTTATTGTTATAAAAAAAGCAGATGATTTGCATTCTTTTTATTAAGCAAACCACCCACTTCTTTTTTCTCCCTCTTATCCTTTATTTCTTTTTCTTTACAAACTTTGTTTTTAATGTAAACCATAAAATTCCTGTAATGCAAATCGAAGAATATCCACCGCAGATAATTCCTGCCATCAATGGAATTGCAAATGCCCGAATATCTTCTACACCAAGAATTGCTAACATAAGCACCATAATTAAGGTGGTCAATGAAGTATTAATACTTCTAGTAAAGGTAGAACTAATACTTGTATTTACAACATTTTTTAATGCTTCTTCACTCCGCTTTCCATGAAGTGTTTCACGAATACGGTCAAATATAACGATAGTTGCATTGATAGAATATCCGACAATTGTCAACATGCAAGCAATAAAGGTATTACCAACGGAAATTCTTGCAGCAGCATATACAAGCAGGACACAAATAACATCATGCAAAAGTGCTAACACAGCACTTGCACCAAAATTAAAATCTTTAAATCGTATCCAAATATAAATTAACATACAAATTGCTGCAATAATAACAGAAATAATTGCATCACTTCTCATCTCACTGCTGACAGAACCACTAATATTTTGAATCGCAATTTGATCTTCTGGAATACCATAAGTATCTTTAAATGCTGTGGTAACTGCTTCTCTCTTTGTAAGATCCAATTCCTCTGTTTTTAAAGAAACGGCATTTTCATCTTCAATTACTGCGGTCTCTGGTATATTTCCAACTGTTTCTTTCATTAAATCTGCTACATTTTTCTGTTCCTCTACTGCGGAAACATCACTATTTAATGTGATTTTTGTAGAAGTACCACCTTGAAAATCAAGTCCATAATTTAAAATATTTCCAATCGTTGCTTTATTGAAAATTAAAGCAGCAATACAAAGTATAATCATTGCACCAGAAATTCCAAAGAATTTTACTTTATTTCCAACAAAATCTCTTACTTTGACTTCCTTTTGCACACCAAACATACCTATCTTATTGAATCCAAGATGATATAAGGCATTTAAAATAGATCTTGTAACAAATAATGCTGTAAACATAGATAAAATAATACCAATAAATAATGTCTGAGCAAATCCTTTCACCGTACCAGAACCCTTTACCCAAAGAACAATGGCTGCAATTAATGTTGTTACATTACCATCTACAATAGCAGAAAGTGCTTTATCAAAGCCAACTTTCATAGCAGAAAGAATCGTTTTTCCATCGGCGAGTTCTTCTCGAATCCTCTGGAAAATAATAACATTTGCATCTACTGCCATACCTACAGAAAGAATAATACCAGCAATACCCGGAAGTGTTAAGGTAACATCAAGTACATTGAGTGATACTAAAACTAAAACAGTATATAAAGTTAATGCAATACTTGCTGCCAGTCCCGGAATACGATAATAGGCACACATAAAGAGAACAACAAGAATAAAACCAATCGCTCCCGCAATTAAGCTTGTCCGTAAAGCTTCTGCACCAAGCTTTGCACC
Source organism: uncultured Lachnospiraceae bacterium (assembly GCA_910576895.1). Taxonomy (GTDB): domain Bacteria; phylum Bacillota; class Clostridia; order Lachnospirales; family Lachnospiraceae; genus MGBC100174. Next base: position 7,972 of record CAJTJZ010000059.1, read on the forward strand.
TACGGTATTTGATTGTACTTCATGAAGTTCCAGTGGAAGTGCACCAATACGAATGGTAGAGGCAAGTTCTTCTGCTTCTGCAAACGTTTCCTGTCCACTAATTTGTGCTTCTCCTGATGTAATTGCTTGATTTACAATAGGCTCAGAAATAGTATTTCCATCATATACAATCGAAATTGGCTGTCCTACAAATTCTTCGGTTGCTTTTGCAAATTTCTTTGTTCCTGCTTTATTTAATTCCAACTGTACAACATATTCATTTAATCCTGTTGTCTGTGCCTGAATCGTTGCTGCCTGTGCATTTGCAATATCGCTTCCATCAATAACAACTTCTCCATTGGGATCAATAAATTCAATCGCTCCCGCTTTTCCAAGAGCTTCCAAAATTTCATTTGCATTTGTAACACCCGGAATATCTACGGTAATGCGGTTTGTTCCTTCTTGCCGTACTTCGGATTCCGTACTATAATTTTCCACACGCTTTTGAAGCTTATAAACCGTATCATTCATTTCGGTACTATTTGGATTTGCTTTATTTGCTTCATAAGTAATACTAACACCACCTGCAAGATCAAGCCCAAGCTTAATATTTGCCGCAGCACCTTTTCCATATTGAAATTTAATTGCAGAAGATGTTACAACTTCTCCTGTCTCTGGATCGGTTGTTTCCTCTACTACATTTGTATTATGCCCATTAATACCACGCCATGCAATAAATGCTAATGCAAGAATCGCAAGGACGACAAGAATAAGACAGGCTATGCTTCTGTTTTTGCTATTCCTTTTCATAAAATGTAACAGGCACGAAAACCCAATACTTTTCATAAATGAAAAGCATTGCAAACCTTGGGTGGTGGGAGTGCCATCCTCCTTTTTTGATTTAATGGCATATTTTGCGTTATAAGCCAGTATATGCCAGACTGTAGTATGCCATCGCCAATGTTATAGTAAGGTTTTTTGATAGCAACACTGTTCCTACCCCTCAGAACTATTTAACCACTATCCTTAGAGCTACAGACTTGGCATTACATCTGTAGGTAACTATATATTCTCACATAACGTAGTCACGGAAGACTTAGGCTAGTCAACTATGAGCTTGCTTCCAAGCCCACTACCTTTAGGTGGTGGGTAGTTGACACAATTTGCTCATCTGATAAAGCAGTTCTAATTTACTGACACAAATCAATACCTTGTAAAAGAATACTACTATACGAAATAATCTAAAGTGGAAAGTAAATTACTCTCTAAGTGACAAACGAACTTCCATTAAGCACTTGCCCAACAAACTCTGCCCACGCCATTGCTTCTGATCTAATCTTCTATCATCATGCATGGACAAACCAATTCCCCAAATTCTATCATGAACGGCACACTCAGCTAAAGTATGATTTCCTGTTGCTAACAAAAGTTCTTTCAAATCTTCATTTTGTGTAAACTTAGCTGTAAGTCCTTTTGTTACAATACTCTCACGATTCTGTATCCAGATACTATCATCAAAATTACTAACTTGTCTGCCAAGAGCTTTAATTTTTCCGAAATCTGACGTTGCCATAATTTTCTTCGCAATAGCAGTATCCTTAAACAATAATGCTTTTTGATGCATCATGAATTGTTCCATAGAAGAATACTTCACACCATCAACTGTAAAATCTGAAAAATACCAGTTACTAAGCCAACCATAAGGCTCATCTGGATTATGAAAACAAATCATTGTAAATCCCTACCTTTCATAAATTCAAAATAGTTTCGTCTGTATTCTCATCTTCTATATGGAAAGCTTCTTCAATTCTCTCGAAAGCACTTGGTAAAGACATTTGATGTCCTGTTATATAATAGTACCTCATCTCATCTAAAGGAAGTCTACTCCACAAAAACCGGCTTGACTTTCTTGTTTTAAAATGAGCATATGCATACATTTGTCCAATCCAAAATAATTCATGATATACATAATCGTTCGCATCACTCTGACAATAAAATTGATTAATACCGCCTCCTATCTCTATAAATTCTGTAAAAGTGTCTTCTGCTGCTTGACTATGGTATGCTGGGTGACCGAGATCCATAACACTCCTAAACTCAGAATTCATAAATTTCTCAATAAAAACAGCTTTCGTTAATTCTCTATCATAATATTTTAATGCAAACTCATTACAATACTCAAATAAAATGGCAATTCGCTTTTTATCATCAGCATAATATAAATTTCCTTCATAGCAATGATCCGTCAAATTTTCTCACCTCGCTTAAAATATCAGTAATACGATGCTTGACTCTTACATATCTTTGTTTTACTAATCATTTTCTTTTCTACCTTTTCCAAAAACAGGTATCAGATCTTTATCTTTAGTTCCATGATACAAAACAACTTCAGAAGATAACGAAATAGCATTTTTAATATCTCTATTTTGAATAGCAGAAGGTTTCGTTATTTTATTCAGCCATTTAGCATTATTTGCACTTACAACACCAGACAAATCAAAATCACTATCATGAAAATAAACTTCTTTTATTACTTTATTTTCATCTATTAAAATACAACCAATATGATTATAATTTTCATCCAAAAGATAATTTAAAATTGTTTTCAAATCATACTCCTCTTCCCCTAATAATAATATTTTATCATAGAAATATTAATAAACTTATCTTTCCCGTATTATAATCTTCGTACACTTAATTTATGTGCAGTATGCTCTACCGCATAATAAGCAACGCTTTCTATATTTAAAATACTGTGTAAAAACTTAATTGAAATAATGAACATCAAATTTGGGAATTTTATAAGTAATTCTTGCATTAAATTTCTTGTCAAATATAAATCTGCATTATCCATTAATATAACATTCTTGTCTTTACAAATCTCAATAATATTATTAACAGCTGATGAAGTATTTAAAATAGTATTATAATCTATAAGCCCAAATTTTAAAATTATATAAAGAACAATTTTGTACCAGTGCACCAGCACGTAATAAATCAAACAAAAAAGATTTCCTCGTACCAGAATTATCTTTAAGTACATTCACTCTTTCGCAAAAGTTAGCATTAATTAAAATAGAACCTATAACTTCGTTTATTTCCAAAACATTAATCATTCTTTAACTCCTGTCATATACATTGATCTAAATAAACAAGGAAATCACCAACTACTATAAAATGTCTGTCATCTAAAACTATATCTATTTTATTATCTAATTCCTCACTAAATCCAGAAAATGAAAAAAGATTTACATTCTTCCAAACAACATTTCCTTCTTCAAGATAAATTAACAAATTTAAAACATTATCACCACACTCTATCACATTAAAACATTCCTGTGTATGCTGGACAATGTTTAACAACGTTTTAACCCTAGTTGATAAATAAGATCTATCTAAAGCACCAACAGAATCTATTCCATAAAAACTTTCTGGAGTATTATAAGTCGCCTGATCTATCTTTTGTATAATATGTGATGTTTCTTCACTCAAAAAAGTATTTGCAAAAAAAAATACAAATCATTGTAAAATTGCACATTATTAAATCCCTGTAATTTAGCCTCTTCCTCGGAACGATAAATATTTAGACACATTATAGTTCCTCCTTAAATAATTTTATAAATAACTGTTAATACTATTTCCTAACACATACTTTTCTTTAATTTTAACACATTCTAACTTTCATTACAAGACATAATACAATACTAAACATAGCTGACGCAAACTTTTATTTTTTCTTATAAATATTCATGTTATTATTTATTATTTCTATTTTCTGCTAAAAAGGCACTTTATATAAATATTTTTTATCATATTCACATTTTTCCTTAACTCGATCTACCTGGGAACATTCATGTTCCCAGCAACATTCCCTGACTACATTCTAACTTCATTTTCACGAAAACCGATATCTAAGATACGCACAGCCCGTTTTCTATCTCCCAGTATTTTCTTTTGCTCTTACTATACTTTTCTACTGTCATTTCCTCTGATTATAAATAGAATAGTTGGTACATGAGGTTGTTTTCCCTTTCTCTATTACTGTAAATATGCAGATTCCTATTTCTTTCGTCTCTTCCCATTCTGGCTACCTTCTTTCTCTAGTTCCTTCTCCTGATAAAAACCTCTTTTCAAAATATTCGGATATGTCTCCCATCAGTTCCAACTGATTCCTTTTTTTCCTGTAAGATGTATTCTAGTTCTTTTTCTTTTATTTTCTTTGCAATCTCTTTTCCGTGTCCTTATCGCATCTACGGTTACAATACATTCCTTCAGATATAGGAGTTCCAAAAGTTCTGGTATTGTTTTAATTTCATTTATTTTTTCATTTATACACAGTTATCCAATGAACGTAGAACACCCACCTTTTCCCTGCTTCAGCACATCGTTTTTCCGTTTATAAACAACACTTTCCACAAATAGCTCTGATGGCAACATCCAGAAATTGATGCCTCTAACTATATAGTTTTCTGGAGGTTAGATATCTCTTTCGTGTATGAAAACAGAGGATTGTTTGTATTTGTATGTTTATCCAAAATAATCATTATATTTTATCAAAGAACTATCTGTTTACAATTTGTTCATAAACTTATATCTATCTTAATTTATTTTTTGAAAACCACCGAATCTTTTATAAAAACTTTCTGAAATATTGTAAATCGCCTGATCTATTTTCTGTATGATGAAAGAAGTATTTTCACTTAAAAAAGTATTTGCAAAAAAGTACAAATCATTGCAAAATTGTACATTATTGAACCCATGTAACTTAGTTTCTTCCTCAGATCGATAAATATTCAGACACATTAGAATCCTCCTTGAATAATTTTATTCCGATTTTAGCACATTCTAATTTTGATTACAAGATACAAAATGATACTAAATTTACTAATCCTTCTACACAATCTAAAGGGTTTCCTCATCTTACTGAAACAATCCTGCAAAGCACTACTTCTTACCATGTAAACTTTTTACATAATCTAAATGTTTTGATCTATTGGCGTCGGAATGCTTGACAATAATTTCTGCTGCCTGACGTACTTTATCAATTCTCCAAATCACAGGAGAATCACGATAATAGTCAAAAATATTAGTAACATTCCTATCATCTAAACAAGGCATCATTACTTGCGACAATGCAGGTCTGGTGTCATCAACACTGCCCTTACTAAAGTTAAAGAGCACTAATTGATAAGGTGCTTCTTCCACTCCTTTATTTGTTCGAAAAGCTGCGAACTGCTTTGCCAACGCATTAGCATGCTTATAATTCTGACTAAATACATCACAATCATTTCCCTTTGCACGATGTATCGTACACGTGTCCGTAATCTTTTTATCCCCAGAATAAGACTTGCACTCAAAGATAAAAATCTTCTGCGGAGTGAATACAGTTACATCAAGCTCCGTATAATAGTCTCCGATACTGCCAGGCTCTTTTATAATTAAACCTTTCTTATAAAACCAGCCCTCGGAACTTAAACCGTTATCCAAAATATACTGTTCAATAATTATCTCCAATACGGTCTCACAAATCTCCCCATTCACATCCGTATAAAATGAAGAATCCTTG
>CAJTJZ010000059.1:13567-18261 GCA_910576895.1 uncultured Lachnospiraceae bacterium
GCATTGCCCAACCTAAAGCGATAGTCGCATCCAATCCATGCTCCTGATAATACTCTTTTATTACTTGATTCGTAGAATCTTTATACGACAACTACTGTACACTCCCTTCACTCTCCTGATCACCGTAATAGTCATCTAAAGAATAATACTCCTCAGGTTCCAACTGTCCATCAAAATCAGTCTGTAAACCAGCAAGCCTATCCTTAATACTAATAAACACTGCATCGGATAAAAACCCAGAACTACCATACGGAAGATCATCCTCATCTACACCTGAATTTTTTAACATAGTATTACATAGCTTAGAACACAAATCGGATGCTGTTGCATTACGATAATTGGAACACTGAAAAAACCGAACAATGCTATCACCAACAGAAAATTCAGAATCCAGCACTGGATTATAAAAAACTGCATGCCTGTACCCAACTGCACTAAACTTCTCTACATACTCCTTAGCTTTTTTCATAACGCCTTGCTGTATCTCTTCTGCATCCGCAGTTGGAAATCTAAAGAACTCTGCTGCCCGACTGGAATCCTCGTAAAAAACAACGAAAGTAGCACCATCAATCGTGTCGCACCACACACTCATGGATAGAACTAAAGGGATTGGTCTGTACAACGCTGACTTACGGGCAGGTGTAAACCCAGACAAATCTGTATTCATGCGACTCTGGTTTTGTTCAATACCCTGCTTAAAACAACTTTCTAATTCCTCATCAATCTCATTGTAGTGATAACCTACATGAAAATCTACATACAAAGGCATCCAATCGTCTACGAACACATCAGAAAAGTCTGCAAATACCCATAAATCCTCCAACACACGTTTATGTACTTTAAATACTGGCTCATCATGACGCACCATATAAATAGACACATCATCCTCGGAATACCCCATAGAATAAAATCTATCAAGAATAGCATTTACAAGAATAATAACAACTTCAGAAGAACCTGTCTGTATTGGAGCATTCAAACAGAAATTCTTAATTGCATTATTATAACTACCTTTAGCTTGATTCATTTGCTCATGCCCGAAGTAACTCTTTGTATAAATAGGAATACCCAAATCTAAATAAGTATCTAAAGTGGAACTGTAATCGTTATACTTCGGACATTTTTCCAAGAAATTCACTAGTTTCTCAACAAATTGAGTTTCTTGCGGGATACGGGCTTTTCTTGTTCCATACATGGTTTCCAGTACATAAACTTTGTACAAATTACGTTCGGATCTAAAGGAGTCCAAATCAAAATCTGTATAATTTAGCTGGTCAATCAACCGAGCTAAAGATTCGTACTTATCCTCATACTGATTCATAATTTCAATATTTGACTCATCTCGCATCAATGTGTTATAACCAATACGCAAATCAGACTGTGCAAAGTCTCCCCATACCAATACATAATCATCTTCTGCACAAATACAACTTGCACACGTCTTTGGTATGCTGGAAATGATTGCATAATTCTTGTAATTGAACCGCATATTTACAGCAACATTTACATTATAATGCAATTCGCTTAAAGGATCGCCCTGACAATAAGCATTTCCATTTGGCTTACAATTTTCTAAAATATTTCGTAAACCTCCGTTAATTTTAATTAAGGAAGCATACTCCATGTACAGCGGTAGGAAGTTTTTTGCTATTCCATTGGATAGTGCGACTTGCAACTTCTTCTGTTCAATAGAAAGTTTATCTCTACCTTTTCTCAAATAGGCTTCTGGACAACCTGCGTAATCCAATAAATAATCAATAATACTATCACGTTTTAATGTATACAATTTACGTCCAGATTCATATTCCACTATATCTAACAGAAACTCTTTTAAAGAATCACACCGAGCTAAAGACAATTCATAATACTTACTTAGCAATTTGTGTGAAAAATGGATAAATTTCTTTCCTGTAATTGCTTTCTTATAAGCTGCAACATTTGGCTGCATTTCTAAACTATCAATGAAAAACAATTTAAAAACCTCCTTACTCAAAGATGTTTCAAAAGCACTGTAATAGGAATGTTCTGAAAACACTGCCCTGCAAAACACTCAGGGAGCAATAAACAAATCTAATAAAAAAAGAAAAAGCTGTAACCGCCTGCTAAGGACGATTACAGCTATGCAAAACACTAAAACTAAAGGAACAAAATACACCGAACCTAAAGGCTAGGTTCTTACAGGAACTCACCATCAAACATCATCTTCTTAAACTTAAAACACTTCTCATCACCATTAGCGAATTTATCATACAGAACAGAAAGTACTGGAGCTTTCGCTGCTGGGTAGTAATCGGTAACCTTTATTTTAGAACGTTGTGCATTGGATAATTCATCAAATAAAAACCATCTAAAACCCTTTACTGTCTCAGAATCATCATCGAGCTCTGTCGTACACGAAATAAAACGGACATTCGCTTCACTACAATCCTGTAACAAACGTTTGTATTGTTCGATCATTTTTTGCTTACTATCACGTGCGATTCCTAAGATTTTGTTTTGACCAAGAACCCAAATAAAAATTGGTTTAAAACGATCATAAGTATTTTGAATCTCCTCTGTACCATAAGCCTGACAGGTAAGGAATAAACTGTGTAGAATCTGTGGTGCATAATCTCTATAGCTTCTTCTACTTGGGTCAACACCAAACCTATTTTGAAATCCTTTGTCCTCCATCACAAGTTCAAGATAATATGCACGAGATCTATTAATTTCTGTATCTTCTCTACTACCTCTCTCAAAATTATCATAAAAAGCGGCATCGATCTCAGGATCTGTCTGAGGGTTATCAAATACTAATTTGTCTAATGCTATCAACATCAGTCTACGATTTATAATAGAATTAGCAAACTTAAAAATTGTATTATCATCATATGCCTTCTTTGTAGTATAAAACTTTTCTTGCTCTACTAAATCGTGGCAACCGCACTCCTCATACAAAGCATCCGCACAAATAACACAATGCTGATACTTACCACGATACAATTCCATATTATGCTTTAGCATGAGGAACAGCCTCTTTGCGGTCGTATTATTATCAGCATTAATCATGATATTTTCCATATCTTTACCAGTAAAACGCATCTGAACAACTTTCTCTTCATCATCATTCATATAGGAAGGTTCTCCCAACAGTATACGAGTAGGGTCAATCTTAAACTGTTTTAGAAAGTTCGGATACTGGCTTTCATAAACGGAAGACTGCTCATCATAAAACACCATATTGTATCTAAAGGAGAAATTCTTACCTTGTTGTATAATAGCACCACCTTCTACCGGAAGCATACTATCCTCAATAAAAGGAACAACATACAACACATTATCCTCTTTCTTACCTGCGGATGGATTGGTATTCACCAGCATACGACCTTTCTTTCCATAATTAGTGATAGCTTCATCATTACCGAGAATGGTTGTACTAATATCAGGACTACCACAACCTAAAGCCCCACGAATCTTCATATTAGCTAAAGTACCTTTTGGAATATCGCTACTAATCTCCTGCGAAGCCATGATCAGATGATACCCTGTATTACGACCAAGACGAGCAAAATCATCAATAATTGCTGCCAACTTATCGCTTTTCTTACCTGCGTTCTTAAACATAACCTGAAACTCGTCAATTACGATTAAATGCTGTGGGTAATTGAGACCTGTGTTCTTACGGAATTCTTCTAACTTCTTTGCACCATTAGCTAAAGTAAATACGGTATTAAGTTTTACCATCTCGTTACGCTTGTACTCTAACACAGAAATCAGATAATCAGCATCACCAGTTGCAGCCACTGCCTCAATATGTGGCAATGGGACATTCAAGGCATAATTCTTAAACTCTACAATCTTGGAATCACACATGGTCAAAGCAATCTCCCAAGGAGCATACTCATCACAAATGTTGAAAATCAGATTATTTAGAGCTACGGACTTCCCTTGCCCTGTCGCACCACCAAAAATCATATGGATATCAGCATCGTCCATTCGCTGTATAGAAGGAAAACGACTATCCCCATTCTTGTAACCAAAGCGAAGATAGAAACCTTCCATAGAAGAACCAAACCACATCGGAACTTCTTTCTGTAAATACTCGTTCTCTTTTTTACCAGTATTAGGATTAACAACCCTGTTACCAGTACCAAACTGGCATACTCTTGTTAAAGGTTTCTCAATTACAAACTCACGTGCAGGCTCAAAGTCACCCATTAATAAATGATCCATATCCTTCGGTATACGAATAGTCTTAGGATACTTATTCTCTTTTTTCAGAGCTTCTGGAAATACTTTAGAAATGAAATTGCCATAAAACAAAGGCGTAATTTTAATATTGTCACAAGCCGCACAAAAATTTAAGGTCTGCTGAGTAATAAATTCATTCGTTATTTTTATCATAAAATTGCACCTCCTTACACTAAAACAATACCTTTATAGGAAGTGAATCCACTTTAAAAGCATTGTTACCTGTTAAGAAACAATGCCTAACAATCCATACAAAATGAATTTATTTTTACAACAATCTAAAGTGCTGTTTACATTCAGCAACAAATCCGCTAGCTTGGTCAAGAGCTTTGTCTAGTTTTTTGTTACTACTTTCCTGCATACAAATGTGTATTTATTTGCATAAAATTCAATTTTGTACTATCAATAAACATAATTTTCCAGAAATTTTACCAAAATTAAAAAGTACGTTGAGCATCTCTGTA
>CAJTJZ010000060.1 GCA_910576895.1 uncultured Lachnospiraceae bacterium
CTTTACCCTTTTGACTTCCTGTCCACCATGCAGTTCCTGTCAATGTTTCTGATTCATCTTCCGCCGCCTCTACTACAATTGACATTCCATTCATCATATTAATAGATGATATTCCTGTAATTGCCGTAGTAGCTGCCGTAAAACATGCAATCGCTTTGATTAAACTACTTTTTCTCATTCTTCCTTATTCTCCCTTCTTAAATTATATAGTTTTACTAGTTTCTCCACACAAAAATACATTTTCTTTATTATTTTTTCACTATAAAATAATTTAGAAAATATATATTAATTATATAATATAACAATTTTTACTAAATTGTCAATCTATTTTTTTACTTTTAGAGCAAATTTGTGGCAAATTTTTATTTATATATCTTTAAAAAATAAAATTAAAATTTTTGTTTTTAATATTTTATTTTAAAATAAGGAAAATACTATTTTTGAACAGAAATAGAAAATTTTTGATTAAAATATTACAAAACCACTATATTTAATAGTGGCTCTATAACAAATTATTTCCAAGACATTTATAGTTATTTCTTTTGTTTAGCACAATTCAGTGACATTCTCCCCGCCTATAGACTTAACTTAGCCCATATTTTTGAAAATGCACAAAAATCCAAAAATATTGCAATCAATAAGATCTGAAAAACATTTTAATTCAATTTTTAGAAACTATTTTTAAATTGTGTACTATGCAATATCACAATGAGTTTTAAGGTAGGGGATCAAGTTAAGACTTAGAGATGGGGACTTCTTACTACAAAAAGTTAAAATTATAGTTATAAATAGACCTTAATCCAAATGTTTTTCTATCTATTCTTTAATTTCTTTTTCCTCTTTCCTGTTTTTCTAAAAGTGCAAAAAATTCATCTTCTGGCATTGGCTTTGCATAATAATATCCCTGAACTTGATCGCAGCCCATACTTTGCAGTTGCTGAATTTGTTCTTTTGTTTCCACACCCTCTGCCAACAGACCCAAATGAAGTTTATTTGCCATAGAAACTACTTGTTCTAATATTAACCTTCCTTTGCCAGATAACATCATATTTTCCATAAATTTCTTATCTAACTTTATAACGTCAAATGGCGTTTCTAAAAGAATATTTAAAGAAGAATAACCACTTCCAAAATCATCCATTAAAAGAGTAAATCCTTCTTCTTTTAATTGTAATGCTTTTAAACTAATTTGCTGATCATTTGCCGTTTCTGTTATTTCTAGTTCTAATAATTCCTTTGGAATACCATTACTTTTTATCATATCAGAAAGTACCTGAATACATTCATTGTCTCGCAAATGAATCCTTGATACATTAACAGAAACTGGACAGGACAAAATACCTGCATCTTTACATCTTTTAATAAAATGGCATGCTTCTGCCCATATATAATAATCTACTTTTTTAATAAATCCATTTTCTTCAATAATTGGAATAAATTGATCTGGATAAATCATTCCCCGCTCTGGATGATACCATCTCACTAATGCTTCTGCTCCAATAATTTCATTCTTTGTAATACTATATTTTGGCTGCAAATACATTAAAAACTGTCGTTCTGTAATCGCAGTTTGCATATTTTCTTCAATAAACTTTCTATTATATAAGGATTCTTTAAACTGCTCTTTATAAAATAAAATATTTGTTAATATATTGTCTTTTGCAGCTTTTCTTGCCATAGCCGCCCGATCTTCCATCTGTCGAAATTCCATCTGTTTATCTTCTACTGTATACACACCATAAGATATTTGAAGCTTTACATCTTTAAAATAACTGATTTTAGCATCTAATTGATAAATAAATTCCACTAGTTCACTTTCTTTATCATATTCCCTAACTATCATAAAAACATCACTACGAAGATTAATAAAATATTGATTTTCACAGCATAATTCCTCTACCTGCTTTTTAATAAAATCCAATACTTGATCTCCAAATTTTTCACCATATAAGTCATTAATAATTTTAAATTTCCGAATATCAAACTGAATAAATCCAATTCCTCTGGAAGAAGATATTAAAAGATTATTGACATCTCTCCGAAAGCGGCGAAGTCTTGTAATACCTTTGAGCACCACTTTCATTTCATCACTTTCCGGAATGTCTTCTAAATTAATTGCACTTTCTGTAACATCTTTCAGATAATTTTCTAACATATCCTCCAATATTTCAATGCTAATATTCATTGCTTTTGGACATTTTTTTAAAATCAGCCCTTCTTTGCGAATAATTGCCATCTCCTGTGGTTTTGAAATATCTTTTCCTAAAATATCTCTGCAATTTATCATATGATCCATTTTTTCTGTAAAACGTTTTATAAACTCATCTGTTTTTTGATTACAATATATTTCCTGTTCCTTATCTTGTGTATCATAAAATCCCAAAGCCATTCCTAGTACCAACATAGCTGCTGTAATGCAGCCGCAAGTTCCGCCTTGCCGCATCCCTCCCCCAAAACAGGTACTAATTTTAAATGCTGTTTTTAAATCTAATCCAAAATCATCTGCAAACGCCCCAAATAATGACTGTGAACAATGATACTGCTGCTGTAAAAGCTGTTCCGCCTTTTCCTTATGTGTCATAAAACACCCTCTCTTTCTTATTGCCAACAATAAAAGTATACCAGATCTTTTCCTTTCTTTCCCAAATCCCAATCATTTATTCTTTATTTCTTCTAATTCTCCAATAAAAATATCATATCATTATTATTTTTTTTAGTCAATGAAAAAACCTATGGCCATAAAAATAAACAAATAAATGGAAACTACCTTTTTGTTTTTTATGATCTACAAATTTATTAGTCACATCCAATATATCATTCTTCTATTCTTTCTATTTTTTCCATTTCTTCTACTGGCCTCCACGCCTTTCCAAATTTTGTTTCTTTAAATAGTGCCGCAAGACCCGTTATCTGTTTTAACCGCAAAATTTCATCTTTATCCATACCAAGATGTCTTGATATCCAAGCATCGGAACGCCCAAGTTCATGCAATTCCTTTACAATATTGCTCATTAAGTCTACATCATGACTTCCTCTTGCCCTATTATGACGAATGGTGCTTGCCATTCTCTGATCAAATGACTTATCAATTAAGGAAACAGGCAACATTCCACGTTCTCGTTCATAAATATCAGAATGTTCTAACATCACACGATAACGATGAAAGCCATCTACAATTACATAATTATCTTCTTCTTTTTGGTAATAGCACACAATCGGCATTGTATATCCATCAATTTTAATGCTTTCATATAAAAGCTTCATTTCTGGCGGTGCTACCGTATTTGGATTATAAGTATTTGGCTTTATTTTTTCTATTGGGACGGAAATTACATTATAAACCGGACTTTTATATACCATAATCCATCTCCTCTATACTTTTATATTTATAACGTATAATATCAATACGCTCTTTTTGCTGCCTTGTCATTGCAAATCCCATCATTCGACAAATATGATCATTTTTTAAAATACAATAACACATCCTTTTCCAACTTGGAATATCTCTTGTTGTTTTAATATCATCAGTATCATCTGGTATTTTTTGAAGAAAGATAACTCTAGACTTTCTATTTAATGTATAATTAGAAATCCCATTTCTGCGAATTTTATATCCATGTTCCTTTAATTCCTGAATGGTTTCTTCATCTAATCCACCACCAGTTTTATGCCAAAACTGCATGGAAGTATTAAATTTCTTTGCATAATTATTTCTAAGTGTTGCTGGCAAAGTATCCAATAGAAATAAAGTATATGATTTCCAAGTATGTCCCTCTGGCAAAGTTGCATTTCGATATGCCATTGCCTTTGTTCTTCCATAAATACTTGTAAAATTTGCACCTTGTACTCTGCCAACAAGTTTTACCCAAATTGCTGGATCAATGACACGATATAAATTAAGTGCATCTTTAGAATAATCATTAAATGGAGAAGCTACCCGCATTTGAGAAACTTTTAGTCCAGCCATATAATAAAGATCATATAAATGATTATAATCATAATGAAAGACATAATTTGCATGCCAAATATCTTCTACTGACCAATCATATAATGGTGAAGCACACCAAACATCTTTAAACTGTTTGCTAATCCAGCATTCTCCTTGATACCCATATTTCTTATTTAAAAAACCACTATACCGTTGTAAAGACTCTTCCGCCCGCATTCCAAGCAAACAAACTGTTTTTCCATTTCCATGAGCCATTCGATACCAACGTCCAAATTGACGGGCAAGATCTTCTTGATGCATTCGATAATGATACGTTGTAATTGGATTATTTTCCAGATGAATCACATATTCTTTCTTTGGCATTTCTCTAACCCAAGCTTCTTTTTTTCTGTCATCCCAAGGATACCAATACATTTCATAATTGCTGACTGCTGTTCTTGTTGCCATAGGAAGGCAAACCCAATAAGGCTCTACTTCTTCTTTAATTCTTTCAAATGTTCTTTCCACATATTCAGAAGTAACTGTATATTGTGCCTCAAAATCCTGATGAAAAACACCAATTTTTTTCTTTGGATAATATTTTCTCTGGAAATCCAATACAAGATTTAAAAGCAGACCACTATCCTTTCCCCCTGAAAAAGAAACATAAATATGATCAAATTCTTGAAAGATAAATTCTAGTCGCCCCTGCAATGCTTCAAATACATTTCGCTCTAAATATTCCCGAATCATAACAAACCGCAAGCAACTCTTGTTTTGCTTTTCTGCGTTTTCTCCTTTCTAAATATTTTTTCCTATATAAATGACTTGCCCCATGGATGGTTTTACCCAATCTTAATGTGACAAGCCAAAGAAATTTACCAAATATTGGAAATTTTATCGTAAATAATTTATCATATAAACTGCCAAAAGTCAACAAAATGCGACAGGAATTGAAAATATCATTTTAAAAAAACTCTTGACTTAAACCATACTTTATCTCTTATAATAAAAATAGGAATCTATTCAAAGGGATTTTATTAAATAATGGGAGGTATTATTATGAATTACAGAAATTTAGGAAAATGGGGCTTAAAAGTTAGCGAAGTTGCTCTTGGTAGCTGGATGACAAATCTCGCTGGTTCAAATGCTGTTACAATTGCAAGAGATTGTTTAAGACTTGGCTATCAAAATGGAATTAATTTTTTTGATTGTGCTGATGCTTACAGTGGTGGTCAGGCAGAAATATTTCTTGGAAATGTATTAAGAGATTTTCGCAGAAGTTCTTATGTTGTTTCTAGTAAAGTCTTTTTCCCAATGGGTTCTGGTCCAAATGAATGGGGACTTTCCAGAAAACATATTATAGAGCAGCTTGATCAGTCATTGAAAAATATGCGGTTAGACTATCTTGATCTTTATTTCTGCCATCGCTTTGATCCAACAACACCAATGGAAGAAACGCTACAAACATTAAGTGATATGGTAGAAAAAGGAAAGATTTTATATTATGGTGTCAGTGAATGGAGTCCTGTACAAATTACAAAGGCACTTCATATTGTAAAAGAAATGAATTTACGTCCCCTATCTGTTATCCAACCACAATATAATATGATGGATCGCTATATTGAGGACGAAATTATGGGAATTTGTGAAGAACATGGCGTTGGAATTGTTACTTTTTCCCCACTATCGCAAGGACTTTTAACAGGAAAATATAGAAAAGGAATGCCAATTCCAGAAGGTTCTCGTGCAACTCACCAAGCAGATAAACAAATTAATCATATGCTCACAGAAGAAAATTTAGAAAAAGTAGAAAAACTAATAAAAATTGCAGAAGAACTTCATACAAATCTTTCTATCCTCGCACTTGCTTGGAATTTAAGAAAACCTGTTATCAGCAGCGTTATTACTGGTGCATCAAAAACATCACAACTTGAAAATAATTTGGCAGCAAGCGGTTTCCATATTCCAGAAGATGCCTTGAATGAAATTGAAGCTATATTAGATTATCACCCATTTGTAAGACATATAGGATAAAAAGCTAGATTTTATAATAAGGGTCATGTTTGCTTTACAAATATGACTCTTGTCATGTTTGCTTTATAAACATGACAAGGGACAAGAAGTATTTACAATAAAGAATAATACTCTGTCCCTTTTACTTACTTTTATCGAAGTTCATCAAAAATCGGTTGTTCTATAAATCCCAGTTCCATTGCTCGTTTTCCATAACAACAGGAAATTCTTCCAAATCCACTTTTCTTTGTTGAAACTTCCTTTTGCCTTTCCTTTGCTTTTGCTGTTTCAAAAACTCGTTCAAATTCACGTTCTTTTGATTGTTCGCTGCCGTTCTTTTGTATCCCTGCAATTGCTGCAACTTGCTGTATTGAAAGTATAGAATGGATTCTATTAATGGATACTGCGACAACCACCCCTTTTCCGATTTATATATTATGTATTTATTAAGTCAAATCCGACTTTTTTATTTTTCTATTATTATATATATCGGTCAAATTATAGGAATATTTTACTATAAACCATAAAACTTTCAATTTTGCACCAAATTACAATCTATTTAACTATTTCCTTTCTTTTCTGCTTCCTCGGTTGCCTTCTGTTCCTTCATTTTTTTAGAAACCATCTGTTTTAAATCATATGCCTTATCTTTTACTCTATCGGTTGCCTCTCTTGAAGAAGATACGCTAGAAAGCATTCTTGATGCAATATCATATTTTTCTGCTTTATAAGCAAGTGCTGCTACTAAATAATCAAATGTTACCTCATCCATACCACAAATTGGAAAATCTTCTTCCATTCGTGCATCATACATATATTTATAAGATTTAATTTCATAAGCTTCTGCTTCTTTTCGAAGATTTGCAACCATTTCCGATGAAGAATTTTTAAAATTCTCTGGATTTTGTTCCATATTATCAGCCATATTTTGTAACAGCCATGATAATTTCAAACAAACATAACCAACTTCACTTGGTGCAGATACTTTTTGAATGGTACAATATAATGCTAATTTATATCGTTTTACGGCAAGTGCATAAGAATAAGCACCTGTTACTTCTTCCACTTTTTTATACTTACTACATACTTCCTCCTGCAATTTCTTTTTTTGTACTGGACGTATCACGCTAAAATATCTCTCAAGTGCCGCATAACCACAATGATTACAAAAAACAACATCATATTTCAAAGCATCCATTCCTTTATAAACAGGTCGCAGATCAAACTCTGTATGATCTAATTTTGTACTCCCACTTTTTACATGCTTTGATTTAAACTCTGTCCCACAACATGGACATTCAAACCGCTTATCAAATAATAATTTTTCTTCTTCTGCTAATATCATGTTATCCCTCTTTCCTGAAAATTTTCCTTTTTCTATATTTTTATTTTTGTTGTTTTCCTTTCTCTTTTTTGAACAGTTCCTTACCTATTTTACTTCCAAAGTTCCGTTTTCACAAGCTTTTTTTTCATTTTCCTTTCATACATTTTTCCTATTTTAACCATTTCTATAAATACAATTAATTAATAACTCTTATCGTTCTTTTTTGTACTTTTAAATCTTATAAGCTCTAAGAATCATTTCTAAACTCTAATGTATATCCATCTTCGTATTGATCATCTTCTAAAAATTCATTATATAAAAACTGCAAACTTGTTTTTGCATTCTCTTGTGCTTCCACTAGAATACCATTACCAATCGCCTTTTCTTCCATTTCCTGTTTTTCTTGTTGCTGAAAATTCATAATATCTTCTACGGAAAGTCCATTAAAAATACTATTCTTCTCATCATATACTTGCACAGAATCCTCTTTAATCTCATGTGATAAAATTTCCGCTTTTGGTATAGAAATTGTAATTATTTTTCCATCTATCTGAATTTTTACTTTATCCATATCAATTCCTGCTTTGATAATACCATCATAAGAAATAATAAACGATTTTTTTGTAAATGGTATCCTTGTACTTCCTAGTTCAATACTATTTTCATACTTTCCCATATTGGTATAAAAATACCGCACAGTAGAAAGCTCATTTTCCTGTGCTAACTGTTGATAAAGAAGAGTATCTGTAATTTGTGTTTTCTTTTCTGTAATCGAACTTCCATATAATATTTTTCCTAAGCGGATTCCTCCAAAAAAACATAAAGCAATAATAAGAATTGCAATAATAATTGCAATTTTCTTATATAAACCTTGAAATAAAAAGGATAGTATATTCACATTAGTATCTTTCTTTTTTTGTTCTTTTTCTTCTAAATTTGTATTTTTCATTCCACAATTCCTTTCACCAAAATTTTTTTATACCATGGAAGCTTTTCCAAAAGATAGCTTTTCATAAGTTCTGTAAGTTCGTTACACTCTTTTACTTCTTTTTCTGAAATAATATATTCTGCTTGTGGTGAAGCATATATTGCTTTTTGTACTATTTCTTGAAATTTACCATACTGATTAGATTTTAAAAAGTCAAATTCCTCTCTTATTAATTTTTCATATTCTCGATCAGAAATATTTTGCCCATAGTTCTTTTTCCATATCTGTTCCACACCAGAATATCTTAAATATCCATAAAACTTACAGGAAATTTTAATTATCTCTTTACGATTTTTATTTTCCAAACCCTGTAATAATTTTTTTTGTCCGCCTTGATGTTTTTTTCTATGATAAAAAATATTACCTGTAAACAATATAAATCCTATAAATAATATCAGTAAAACAATAACAACAAAAAAACTCAAATAGTTAAGAAAACGACTTATTACCATAGCATTTTCTTTTTCTTCTTGCTCTTTATCTTTTATTGTTTTATCTTTTTTATTATCACTTTTTTTATCCTGTTCTTTTGTATCATCTTCTTCCTGCATATCTTTCTTATCATCTTTTTCCTTATTATCTTCTTCCTTATTAATAGTTTCTTCTTTCTTATGCTGTTCCTTCTTTTCTTCCTTTCTTTGAGCAATATCCTCCAAAGAATGTTCTGTTCCACTATTTTCTATCATTGTTTCATAGCTTCCCGGTGTCATATCTACTGGTATAAATCCAAAACCATCATAATAAATTTCTGCCCAAGCATGAGCTCTATTGTCAGGAATACTTGCTGTATAAGTTCCATTTTTATTTTTTACAAAATCCTCCGGCCAAACAACATATCCTTCTACAAATCGTGCTGGAATTCCAAGCATACGATACATTAAAACTGCTGCCGTAGCAAAGTGAATGCAATATCCCTCTTTTTGTGTATATAAAAAATATTCTATAAAATCCTGCCCATAAGGTACTCTCTTTAACTTCATACTATAGCTTGCCTGATTCTTTAAATATTTACGAATAAAGCGAGTTGTCGTCTTTTCATTGATACTTCCTTTTCCTCTATTTGCATTAAAAAACTGTTTGCAAACGTTCTCTAATTGTGGCGTTGTTGTTGGTATATTCAAATATTGTTGTCTTACATACTTCGCATATTGCTGTTCCAAAAGATTTTTTTCCTCCCATCTCCATTCATCTGGTAAAGAATAAAAATAATCCATTGACAAATTTTTATAATAATTTCCTGAATGTTTACAAAATCCTCTTGTATACAAAACATTTCTTTCCTGATTTTCTGGACGAATCATAATGCCATCCCCATCTATAAAAAGAGAATCTCCCATATCTGTAAAATATGGCAAATATGCATATTGTCCCGGCACATCAATATACTCAATTTTAATTTTCGATAAATAACTTTTTGATTTTTTCTTTTTCCCTTTCTTTTTATACATAAGTGAAAAAATTCTTGACTTTTCCTTTTCATATAACATAGAATAGACAAGATTCCCAACTTCTTGTTCTATTTCTTTTGTACCCATATCTTCTATTTGCCAAGAAGAGGCTGCTTCCAAAAATGCTTGTTTATCAATTTCTGACCAATAAGTTCCCTGATAATCTTTTCCAATAAATCCACGTAGATACATTCCTTTTTTTGGAACAGTATCTACGGTTAGTTTCATAACTTCTTTACCAGAATATTGAATTTCAAAATTACTTAATCGTCCACTAGAACCTCTTTTTTTACCTCCATGATGAATAGGAATCTTTTGAAATAATTCATTATAATTATAATTTAATACTTGATATTCTATTTCATTTGCCCAATTTTGCACAGGAGGATGAAGATGCAGCAATTCTTCTCCAAATTTTTTTTGAAAAATAACACTTAATAATAAAGCTATGAAAAAACAACCAATCGTAAAAACAGCCGCTTTTTGTCCTCCATGAATAACTGCTTCTCTCTCTTCTTCTTGTTCTCTGCAATAAATTTCTATGATAGCTGATCCTTTATTGCATTTCCATTTTTTCCGAAAATCCCGACTTTTTGATGACATAGAACATAAACCAAGCAGTCCAAATAGCAATAAAAAAACATAACCTCCCGGTGGAATCTTCCCTACAAACATACCAAAAATTAAAAGAAAAGCAGAGAAGAAAAAAATTCTTTTTACATATAAAAAACCTGCAATATCAATTGACAAAAGAAAAATAACAATTAACATAAAAACAAAAATTCCATTTTCAAATATTTTAAAGTCAATCGAAAGTCTTTCTTCTTCTATATTCCATCCCATGTCATAATATCTATCAACCTTAAAAAGCATATTCCATATAAGTACCCAAATGCTTGCTATTAACTGCTTTCTAAAAATCCCAGCAAGAAAACTTAAAAAAATCACCATAAAAGGTACAAAAATAGTAGCTGTTTTTTTAGAATAATATAGAAAACTACATAAAATAGAAAATAAAATAAAAATGGAAAGAAAATTGCTTACTGTCCATTTTGCAGCTTCCACTTCTGTAAAAAAGAAAATACATCCAAATAATCCAAATGCAATACAGTTTAAAATTGCTGCAAAGCAGAGACAGTCAATGCTATTTCTTTCCCATTTCATAATTTTCTCATCTCCTCTTCCAACTGTTTTTCTTCCTGTTTGCTCCCCTTAAGATGCTGTTTTCCCTTTAAAAATTCTGCTACCACCTCTGCTTCTTGTTCTAAAATCAATCTATTTTCTTTCTTATTCCTTTTATTTAATAAAAAAAATGATTCTGGACAAGGTTCTCCTTCAAATTGTATTTGATATTGAAAACGCATCCAATCCTGCCAGTTACTATCATCTTGATATTCTTGTTGTTTCTTTTCTTCTTCCTTTTTTTGATATTTTCTTCTTCTCTCTTTTTTTGATATTTTCTTTTTTTCTCTTTTTTGTTTTTCCGTTCCTTTTCTCTCCTTTTTTTCTTTCTCTTTTCTTTTCTCTTTTGCTTTTGTCTTTTTTTCCTCTCTTGTTACAGAAGATAAAAGTTCCATAATAACTTCATAAATATCTTGTTCTTTCTCTATTAGCCTTCTTTTTAAACCGCCTTCTTCTATATTTTCCCATACAAGAAAATGCAGATAACCTCTTTGTAATAAACTAAGCATAAAAGATCCTGCAATTTTTAATTTATAATGAAATAAAATAATCTCTTGTTGTTTTTGTTCCTGCAACTGAAAAAATAAAACAGCAGCCACTCCCTTTTGTGCTGCATTTTCTCGATATAATAATGTTTCTTTACCTGCACTTCGTTTCCAGTAAATTCGTCTTAAATTGTCCCCTGCTTGATACTCTCGAATATCATAAAGTTCCGTTGGATCTTGTCCTTTTTTTGCACTATCACTTTCACTATCCATTGGTATTTCTCTACCTAAAAGTACAAGTGGCATAATAACAAAATTTGGCAAAACAGTAATCCTTTGACTTTTTTTTACCTTAATCTTTACAGAAAACACTCCAAGATAATCATAGATCTTAATATAAGGAACAGAAATCAAAAATTGTCCACTTGGAAATGGTCCAGACTGCATTTCATAACTTTGTGTATCTTTGCTATCTATTTTTCCCCATATCGTTACTTTTTCCCTTGCCTTTTGTCTTACTGTCTTTCGATTATTTATAAAATATTGATATTCCGCCTGAATTTTTAATTTTTGTACTGGTAAAAGTCCTATATTTTTTAAAGAAATCTTGGTAAGTGCAGGTTCGCTTCCCGATAATACCGTCTGTGGCAGCGTTACCTGAAAATATAAATGCATTTTTTGATAAATAACAGCTATCATCTGTATAATAAATAAAAATAATTCTGCAAAAAATAATAAAATAAGCCAAGACCTTCCATTCAATAAGCCAAGATAAACGGTAATTGCCAAAATCACTGGATAGCCAAATAAATTTCTTATCATAAATAATTAGTTTCCTCCATAATTTCTCCGTATCGTTGGCTTTTTCACACTTTTTATGATTTCTTCTGTAATCTGCTCTGCTCTTTTCTTTCCTGCACGTGCTCGCATTGTCAGCACCAGCCTATGTGCTGCTGTATTTGTAAAAATATCCTCTACATCTTCTGCAATCACAAATTCCCTGCCACGTAAAAAAGCCATTGCTTTTGCCATCTTTACAATAGCAAGACTTCCTCTTGGACTAATACCAAGCTCTAACAAGGAATGTTCTCTTGTTTGTGTTACTAATTTCATAATATATTCATACATTGCATCATGCAAATAAATCATCTGCGTTTTCTGTCGAAGTGTTAATAAAATATTACTCCCTCCCATAACAGGAATAATTTCCTCTAATGCTCTTTTGCTTCCTTCTCCTTTTAAAATAGAAATTTCATCTTCTGGCAATGGATATCCCATACTAAGACTAATCATAAACCGATCCATTTGAGATTCTGGCAAAAGCTGTGTACCTGCACTACCACAGGGATTTTGTGTAGCAATCACAATAAAAGGAACTGGTAATTGTCTAGTTTCTCCTTCTACACTTGCCTTTCCCTCCTCCATTGCTTCTAAAAGAGCAGATTGTGTCTTTGGTGAAGTTCGATTAAGTTCATCTGCCAATAAAAGATTGCAAAATATTGGTCCTTGCTGAAATAAAAACTGTCCTGTTTCTTTGGAATAAATAGAAAAACCCAGTACATCAGAAGGAAGAACATCTGGCGTAAACTGGATACGTTTTGTTTGCAAATCCATTGCCTTTGCAAAAGCCATTGCCATTGTCGTTTTCCCAACACCCGGGATATCATTTAATAAAATATGTCCTCCTGCAAGAATCGCTGCCATAATTTTTACAATACAGTCCTCCTTGCCAACTACTGCTTTTTCCACTTCACGAATTGCAAGCAATGCTTTTGTATTTTCTTTTTCTACTTCATTTTCCATGAAAAAACTTCCTTTCCATATGTACCTACAATCCATTTTATTATACTAAGAGATCAAGATAAAAACAATCTGTAAAATCTTACAATTTCCTTAATTTTTCTTTTTTCGTCTAAATTCTCCTATTTTTAAATATAATAAAAAAGACTGCTCTTTTAAAACAGCCTTTTTTACTTATCAGTCAAGATTAAATAATCTCTTATCCCTCATCTTTGTTTTTTGTTTACATTAGTTTTTTACCTGCCTTCATTTTTTATTCATATTAGTCTTTTATTTACACTAATATCTCATTCGCACTGACAAGAGGATGGAATCGCTTTTGCGATTCCACTCGCAAAGCGAGCAGGCACTTCGTGCCTGTCAAGACTTTGCCATTACACTACGTATATGTCTCCCCTTCATATATCCATACATAGACAATCCCATTTGAATTACTTGATTCCATTTTTTTGCAGATAATTCCACAATCGTACCATCATCAAATTCGACTGTACATGCATTTTCTACTTGACATTCAGAACCACAGGCAATTTTATACATATTTTTTCTGCTAATTGCTCCAATTTCTTCCAAAACATTAATCATTCTATATACAGTAGCAGAACCTATACTATTGTCCACCCTAGACGCTTTATAATAAATTTCCTTACAACAAGAACAATCTCCTTGTAAAATGATATCTAAAAGCATCAATCGCTGTTTTGTAATTCTACAGCCCTGCTCTCTTAATTTTTGAATAACCATTTCCTTTTGCATTTGCGTTCTTTGATAACTACGAGAATCATGCATACCTTTTGTTTTTTCCAGACTTTGCAATATCCTGCCCCCATTCTCATATCTATAAATTTGCAACCGCACAAGTGGCAAATTTTTAACCGCAATGTCTTCCGCAGTTTTTACAATCTCCCCCACATTGTAATGATTTTCCAGCTTTTTTGTCTTTATACATACTACGCAGAATGAAACCAATGATTACAATTAAAATAGCAGAAACAAATACAGTTCCCATAAAATATCCCCTTTCTTACTATTTCTTACTATCTTTCTTGAATTGTCTTTTCTATATCTTTCTATATCTTCTTTCTTATATTCTTATTCTTTTATGCCTTTTTATATTTTTTATTTTGCACTTACAATTGTTTTTACATTGATATCTAATGTTGTACTCTCTTTATAAGGACGAAATAATAAATAAAAGAATCCAATCACTAATAAGAAAGCAATAACAGTTCCAACTCCAAAAACACCTGCTGTTATCAGCATTCCAATTTGATAAATTACAAGTGCAACAAGATATGCTAATATAGACTGATAGCCTATTGCAAACCAGAACCATTTTATATTATTCATTTCTCTTTTTATTGCTCCCATTGCTGCAAAGCAAGGTGCACATAAAAGATTAAATACAAGATAGGAATATGCTGCAAGTGCTGTCATATTTCCTGCAAGTGCACCCCAGATTTCCTCTCCTGCCTCAGATACCTCTGTAACATGAAATAAAATACCAAAGGTAGCTACTACATTTTCTTTTGCAACTAATCCTGTTACTGCTGCAACTGCTGATTTCCAATCTCCCCATCCTAAAGGTTTAAAAATCCATGCAATTGCACTTCCAATACCAGCAAGAATACTATGCTCAATCTCTATATCATCCAACATACGAAATGTACCATCAATCCATCCAAAATAGGTTGTAAACCAAATAAAGATAGTAGATAAAAGAATAATTGTACCAGCTTTTTTTATAAATGACCAGCCACGTTCCCACATACTGCGAAGCACATTACCAATTGTTGGCATATGATATGCAGGGAGTTCCATAACAAAGGGAGCTGGCTCACCAGCAAACATTCTTGTTTTTTTCAATATAATTCCAGAACAAATAATAGCAGCAATACCAATCATATAAGCACTCCAAGAAAGTAAGCCAGAATTTCCAAAAAACGCACCTGCAATTAAAGCAATAATTGGAAGTTTTGCTCCACATGGAATAAATGTAGTTGTAATAACAGACATACGGCGATCTCTCTCATTTTCAATAGTACGAGATGCCATAATTCCCGGAACACCGCAGCCAGTACCAATCATAATTGGAATAAATGATTTTCCAGAAAGCCCAAATTTACGGAAAATTCTATCCATAATAAAAGCCACTCTTGCCATATAACCACAAGCTTCTAAAAATGCAAGAAAAATAAATAATACTAACATCTGTGGTACAAATCCAAGTACAGCTCCAACACCTCCTACAATTCCATCAACGATTAATCCTGTCAACCAACCAGCACAACCAATTGCTTCCAAACCGCCAGAAATAATATCAGGAATGGAAGGAATAAATAAACTTTCTATTCCAAAAAGATGCCAGCCATCCGAAAATACACCATCATTTACCCAATCCGTAGCCCATCCACCAACTGTTGAAATTGAAACATAATAAACAATAAACATAACAAATGCAAAAATCGGTAATGCCAGAATCCGATTGGTAACAATCTGATCAATTTTATCCGAAATTGTCATTGTTCCCTTTTTATTTCTTGTAATACAACTTTCAATAATAGAAGAAATATAAACATAACGTTCATTTGTAATAATACTTTCTGTATCATCATCAAATTTTTCTTCTAATGCTTTTATTTCTGCATCTACATTTGGAACTTGTTCTATTTGTTCTAAGATTTTATCATCCCGTTCCAAAAGCTTAATAGCAAAAAAACGTTTTTGTTCTTCCCTAATATCAGAACCAAGCTTTTCTTCTACAGAATCAATTACCTGTTCCACATCATCTTGAAATCTATGCACAAGCTGATTTACTTTTTTTGCCTTTGCCAATGTAACTGCCTTTTGTGCTACTTTTTCAATTCCTGTATTCTTTAAAGCTGAAATTTCAACAACTTCACAACCTAGCTTTTCTCCCAGTTTTTCTATGTATATTTTATCGCCGTTTTTCTCTACAATATCTATCATATTCACTGCCATAATCATAGGGATACCAAGCTCCATAAGCTGTGTGGAAAGGTATAAATTACGTTCCATATTTGTACCATCTATAATATTAATGATAGCATCTGGTCGTTCAGAAATCAAATAATTTCTTGCTACAACTTCTTCTAATGTATATGGAGACAGGGAATAAATTCCCGGTAAATCAATAATAGAAACTTCTTTATCAAGTTTTAGTTTTCCCTCCTTTTTTTCTACAGTTACACCCGGCCAGTTACCAACAAACTGATTAGAACCTGTTAGTGCATTAAACAATGTTGTCTTTCCACAATTTGGATTACCTGCTAATGCAATTTTTATTGACATTCTAATGCTCCTTTCTTTTATTAATTTTTTACTATTCTTTATTAATATAATTAGTTTTTTCTAATTAGTCTATTCTAACTTAATAAGCAAAAAAATATGCTATATACCTTGCTATTTATTATTTCTTTCTCTTTGTTTTCTAATATTAATTTTCTACTATTCTTTTCCTATTATTCTACTTCAATCATTTCTGCATCTGCTTTCCGTAAAGATAATTCATAGCCCCTAACTGCAATTTCCACTGGATCACCAAGCGGTGCTACCTTCCTTACAAAAATCTCTACCCCCTTTGTAATTCCCATATCCATAATCCGCCTTTTTACAGGCCCTTCTCCTGATAATTTTTTTACTCTCACTGTTTCACCACAAGCAGTTTCTCGCAATGTTTTCATAATTCCAACCCTTTCTTTCTTCTAATCACTTCTTTACTTTAATCTTTTAATCCTTTCTTTCATTTTAATTCTTTGATAATTCTAATCTTTTCTTTCTATCATTTCTATTTTTATCACTTTTTTATGACTTAAACCATAATCCGACAAGCCATATCCTTTCCAATCGCTACTCTGGAATCCTTGATATTTACAATCATATTTCCATTTATCTCTGAAATAATTGTAACCATTCCTCCTGCAACAAAACCAAGATTTTCCAAAAAGCGTCTTGTTTCCTCCTTACCACCAATCTTTTTAATCTTACAAGCTTCTCCTGTTCTCATCATTGATAATGGCATATTCATCACCTCTTTTTTAATTATAAAATAAATTTTATAGCTACTGTATCTTCCTTCTTTTTTCTTTCCTTTCAACCAAACTATGATATAACTAATTATAGTTATATCAAACATTCTATTGATAACGATTTTCATTTCAATATAAGTTAGTATAATCTAACCTAATTAATATGTCAAGAGATTTTATTGAAAATTTTTCTCACTAATATCTCTGGCATCATTAATATTGCTAATATTATTAACATTATAAGATATCATTGCTTTTTTGCAAACTAATGTTTGGTCTCCAAATGCGGGGCTTTTGGAGACCAGAGGTAGGGAGTTTGGTATTGTAAAAGACAGATACCAGCATACAATCACAAGGAGGTTATTATTATGACGAAATTATTTTCTATGAAAACATTGGCATTTGCAGGAGCTGCTGCATTTGCTCTTACATTAGCTGCTGCTCCACAGGTAAGTGCTGCAGAGGATGCTAAAATTGCTTTTGATACAACAACAGACAAAAATGGAAAACTAGTAGATAATGTATCCATAGATGCTGCATATGTTAAAATAGCTGCTTCTGAAGCTAACATCGTAAATGGAAAAATAGATTATTATTATTCTTCTGTTAAAAGTGGAGAACCTAAAAAATGGAAAGCTGTTTCTACGAAAACATATAGAAAAGATGGTGACTTTTATATAGTTACTGTTCCTGTAAATGAGATTTCAAAAAATAAAGCTGCCGAGGTGTACATTGCTGCTGATGCAGTTGGAACTTTAAAGGT
>CAJTJZ010000061.1 GCA_910576895.1 uncultured Lachnospiraceae bacterium
GTCGTGCACATCACTTTATACTGAGCGGTCATATTTTTCGACCGCCAGTATAATACATATGATTTACTACTCCGAAAAGTTGCTTCCTGTTAAAGTAATCTCTGGTAACTGTGTTGGTATTGTTATAATTTTTGTATCGCTGACAATACGTTCACCCTCTAAAGTTTTTGCATTATCAACACGATAAAGTTCACCACGTACCCCTTTTATTGTCTTTAGAGTATCAAGATCCCATTGATTAGGTTCTATATAATATATCCAAGTTCCATCGGAAGTTTCGCCAAGATTTCCATTTTCTGGTACATCTGCAAAGATAACTTGTTTTGCTTCTACCTTGTCATCTTTTACACCAATTACATTACCCTCTGTGTCATATAATATAACAATATTATAGGCAGGATTTCCTTTATAGATTCCTGAAAAAATTAAAGAACCTTTTGGTATTACATCCTCGGCTTTATCACCATATTTGTAATCATCTTTTAAAACTCCAATTGCTGGTATATTACTTGCATCTCCCGTATTATCTACTGCTGTTAAAAATTCCAGATTATCCCCAGAAGGACCACAAATTTCAATTTCCTTAATAGAAATCGTACCTTCTTGAGCAATCGTAAGTTTTACATATCTTGCATCATAAGTTCCAATCCAGTTTTGACGTTCGTTTTCCTCTACAGAATCAAACCAAATCGTTTCTGCTGTTTCGCTTCCTTTTAGATTAGTATAATTTTCTTTTACTGGTATCCAAGTCATGCCATTATTGCTAACCATAACAGTAATCGAAGATACTGCACTTCCTTCATATTTTAATGCTGTAATTTCTTTTACCTCATGCATATCAATAGTAATTTCTGCACTTCCATTTGTAACTTTTCCTTGGTATGTTCCATCTGCATCTTTCTTATTATCAAGAATACGTTCAATGCTGTTTACTTTCTTTGCAACAACATTATTCGGATTTGATGCATCATAACCACTATCTGGATCATTATCTTCCGCTTCTATTACAGCATCATTTTCTGATGTCATAGTAGTTTCAACTGTCCAAGAAGTTTTATCTAAAACACCATCTGTTTGAATCTTTACCGATCCAGCAGATGCTGCTTTGGAGTAATTTAAGAACTTATCAACTGCTTTTACTGTATAAGTCATCACTCTATTATTAATTGTAGAAACGGTATCTACAAAAACAGTAGACTCCTTTGTATTGATTGGCTGGAAGCCAACTACTTTTGACTCAGTAACTCCATTGCTTGTCATGCTCCTTATAATTTCATAACCAAGAATTAACTTCTTATCCTGATTTGTTGCAATCGTAAGCTGTACCTGATTAGCATTAGCTGTCGCTTCTGCTGTAACAACATCTTTATCAAGAATTGTATTTGTTTCTGTAATTGTTCCATCTGCATTTTTATGATCCACACGATAATTTCTAGCATCTGCATTGATATAATAAAGTGCCTTTTTCTCTGGTTCACCATATTTTTTAGCATAAGCAATCGTATCCTCATCTGGTATCATACCCCAACGTTCAAAGAATGGAAGGATATTTTTATTTGCGGCTGCACAAGAAAGTCGCATCAAGTTCTGATCTGTTCCTCCATTTAATGTAAGACCTTCTTGTGGTGCTTTTTTAGGATTTCTGCAATAAGTATCTACACGAGCAAAAAATAGATTTGCAAACTGTTCTTCATAAGTAGCATACATATATTGATCATCTTTATTATTGTCAAATGCCATATGAAGCTGCCAATATAATGCCAGTTGTGTAAATACATTAGAAGCACGCCCTACTGTTCCAGAAGTAACTTTCTTATATACATTTTCATAAGTATAGCGTTCCTTACCTGTTAAAAGCTGTGCAAAATAGTTATTTGTCACTTCTGCAACTGCATAAGTACCTTGATTAATATCATGACCAATTTCATGAGCAATGCCCCAACCAAAATCAGTCGTACCCGTTAAAGCAGTCGAACCCCATTCTATCCCAATATGATTTCCAGATGCATACATAAAAGCACCAGCAAACATTCTCATATAACGAATATTTAAGTGTTGAGAAGGGAGAGCATTTCTATTCACATTAGCAGTATCACTATTTTTCACTGCTGCTTCCTGATTACTAAGTCCTTTATGATGATAGAACAGTTGCATGGTATCTTCCATTCCCTTTAAAGCATTATCAAGGGCTGCAACTTTATCCGAAGCATTTTTAATTCCAGCCAAAGCCTGCTCTGCAGGTAAGGAATACATCATTTGATCCATCATAATATCCGTTGCATTTAAAATACAATTTGTTCTATCATAATCGTAATTTACCGTTTTTGCACCATCTTTATGTATCTCATTATGTTTACTTTCAATAGTAGTTACATAGCTTTCCAATTCTGTGATATATGTTTTAATTGCATTTGTTCTTTCTATTCCTGTTTTTCCATAAACACTTAATACTGGAATATCACTTCCTCCAAGAACACGAACAGCGTATTTATCATTTACATTATTTCCAGTGTAGGCAATATAAATCTGTCCACCACGTTCACAGTTTGTACTTCCAATTTGAGGAACTGTAATTTCATTTCTTCCCACTTTTAGATTAGAAGCTTTCATAAAGCTATTCGCTTCTGCATGCTGCTGTGTCATAACAAGTTGAAGTTCTGCATTATCTCCTGTTCTTTTTGTATTATGCCCAACATATACAACAAGCGTTTCTCCTGCATAAGCAACTTTTCCAAGCGGCTGCCATGCATTTAAACCACCAAAGCCAAGATGACCATCTTTTTTTGCTGTAATTCGATTATCAACTTCATAAGAAGGAGATAAATTTTCATGAGTTAAAATATATTCTGCATTTTCAAGTTCCAGTTTTAATTCCTTATAAAGCGGATGTTTTTCTTTGCTTACTTCATCTTCTGTTTCCAACCGCTGTTTTAAATCTTCCACTGTCTGTGCATTTACATCTGTTCTTAAGGTTGTGTGCATTTCATCTACATATAAGTCCATAATATCATCTTCTAAAGAATCATACTGATAGAAGCGGATTTCTCCTACTTTCATTTCTGCACGACTATATGCCCTGCCAAAGCAGATATGGATTTTATTGACTTTTACGGTAGAATCAAATTTTGCAATATAAAATTGTTTTCCATTTTCATCTTGTTTGCGAAGTAAACGACAACCAATTACTTTTCTTGCATTATTATCTGTACCTGTCTCCGAATTCCAATATTCAATTCTAGCATATTCAAGAGAAGCAACTTCATCTACTGCTGCAAAGGTAAAGTAATTCATTTCATACTCATTATCAAAAGTAAGAAACATTCCTTTATCCATACCAACATAGGATACACCATCATCCCAGTCTGTTTTACTCCAATAAGAGCTATAATCATTATCTACAAGACCAAAAGCACTTTTTGCTGTAGTATCTAGCGGACTTGTTTGCATAGAAGCTCCACCATGTCCACCAATAGTAGCATCTGTAATATGAGCTGACACTTTTCCTTCTCCATTGGAAGTATTTAATAGCTTATAACTTGGAAGTATTGGAAGTGTTTCTTCTTTTGGTGTTCCTGTAGCTTCCAAAGATGGCTTACCCCATCCAAGTTGATTCCAGCCAATAACATAAACTGTGTAAGTAACACCATTTTCTAGTCCAGAGATAGTATAAGTATTATCTTCTAGTTTTCCAGTACCTTCTTTTACAGGTTCAAAACCATCAACAACAGGTTTATATTGATCTTTTGCTTCTTCTGCTTTTTTATAATAAACCATATAGCCTTTGGAATCGCTCATTGCTTTCCATTGTACACGAAGTGAATGGAATCCATCCGTTGTTGTTACATAATCAGGAGGATCTGGCAAAGCAGTAGGTTCTGGAATACCTATGATTTCTTTTGACCATTGACTTCTCCAATCACCATTCACAGAACGTACTTTTATTGTGTATTCTTCAAAATTAATTAAAGACTCATCATTAATTGCACTAATGGTATAGGTATTTTCTGCAACACTAATTATTTGTGATGTTGTTCCATTTTTCACAGGACCTTCTACAAATAGTTCATATCCTGTAACATTTGTTTGTCTTGTCCAAGATACGGTTATTTGTTCATCTCCCGCTATTGGTTCTTGTAATGTTGGAACATCAAGTGCAGGAGCAGGAATCCGTTTTTCCATATCATTAACAAATTCTACTTTTGCAATATTTACTAATTTGTCATTCTTCTTTGTTCCAGAAATTTTAATCGTTACTCTTTTTACAGCAATTTGACCTGCAAAATCTAAAATAAGAGAACCATCACTTTCTGTTGTTACAGAAGGCTTCTTTATACTTGTTTTTGCAGCTTTTACTTTTCTTGATTTAGAAGCTTTTGTTTCTTCTATTGTGAGTTCCAATGGATTTTCTTCGTTTTCATCCGAATAAACAAGAACTGTTCCTGAACGAATATCACTATCTATTGTTCCTTGTTCTGTCGTTTCTCCGGGTGCAAGAAGTCGCATACCACCAATTTTCTCTGTACTATCTGGTAAAGCAATCGATAATTCCACTGGTTTTTCTTTGGAAATTACAGTATCTTCTGCTCGTTTTAACGTAATTTCCTGACCTTTTGTTAAATCAATAATATTGCCATTTACAATTTCTGTACCTTCTTCTGTCTTAATTTCCTTGTAAAGAGCTAATTTTTCAATAGAAGAAAGTTGTTCTTTTTCTTTCATATTTTGTACTACATATTGCAAATCAGTAATATCTATTTTTCCGTCATTATTTAAGTCAGAATTAGAAGCAGTATTTTCATCCTTTCGGATATGAGATAAAAGTGTTTCTGTATCCTCTTTATTTATCTTTTGATCGCCATTAATATCGCCAATACGAAGCCAGCCAGTATTTACCTCTTTTGTTTCTGTTGTAATTTTAGAAGAGGAAACTACAATTTTATGAATAGAACCTGCTTTTACTTCAATATCTTTTTGCTCATATGTGGCAAATTTATCTGCTGAAATCGTAATAAAATAACTGCCTTCTGGTACATCAAAATGGGCAGTCCGCATAGTATTTCCTGTATTTAATGCCTCTGTATTGGAAAAATCTAACTCTTTTGTGGAATTATAATTATTCCCATTACTAATTCCCACCGATACTTTTCCTTTATATGGAAAGAGAGAGGAAGAACGCACTTCAATTTCCAAAGCTCCACCATCTTTTTGTTCTGATTCTTTTGAAATAGAAACTCCTGTAGCTGTCTTTTGAAAATACTCAGAAAATGATGTTGCTGTTTCTGCTGTATTTGCAGCTTTCACAGAATTACTTGCCCTATCAAATAATGCAGGAACAAAACATGATTGAAAAGCTAGACAAGCAGTAAGTAATGTTGCCATTAATTTTTTCATATTTTTTTCTCCTTTCTTATTTTTTATTGTACATAGATAGCATAATTCCTCCTTTCTATTGACTATCCTATGTCATCTGGTAAAAAAAGGCATTAAAGGACATATTAATTTTATCATCATTTTGCACAAAAAGCAATAAAATTTTTGTATATTTTAAACGAAGAATTACTGAAAAAGAAAAGAGTCAGGTTTGCAAGCAAACCTGACAAGTCCTACTCTATTTTACAAATTTAGCTATGAATTGTTTTTGTAGAAAATTTTCTTTGCTTTTCTCCTTTTGGTAAAAATCCTCCACTTGTTCTTACAATAATTGGATCAAGTATCATAAAGAATGCTGGTAATATGAAAATAACAACAATGGTACTAATCACAGCCCCTCTGGAAAGAAGTACACAGATAGCACTAATCATATCAATATTGGAATAAAGTCCGACTCCAAAAGTTGCAGCAAATAAACTTGTTCCACTTACAAGAATTGATTTCATCGATGTTTTATGTGCAATAGAAATCGCTTCCATCTTATCTTTTCCAAGTCCTCGCTCTTTTTGATAACGACTTGTCATAAGAATTGCATAATCTACGGTTGCACCAAGCTGAATTGTACCAATGACAATGCCTGCCACAAAGGGAAGTGTTTCTCCGCTGTAAAAAGGAACTGCCATATTCACACAAATTGCAAATTCAATAACAGCAACTAAAACAATCGGAAGACTGATAGACTTAAATACAAACAATATAATCACAAAAATGGAAATAATCGAAGCTGTATTTACATTCACAAGATCCACATTCGTTACATCTGCAAGATCCTTTGTAAGAGGAGCTTCTCCAATTACCATAGATTCTTCACTAAAGCCCTTTACAATTTCTTGAACCTTTGCAATTTCTGCATTTACTTCATCGGTTGCTGTTTTATAATCAGAACAGACAAACATCATTTCATATTGTCCTGTTTTTAACATAGATAATGCATCATCTGGTAAAAGTTCTTCTGGCAGTGCTGCACCAAGCAAAGAATTATATCCAAGTGCCCAAGTAACACCATCTACTTCTTTTATTTCTTGTAACATCTCTTGTTTTTCACTTGCTGATAATCCATTTTTTAATAAAATAATTTGAATATTATTCATATTAAATTCTTCTTCTAATTTCTTATTTGCAATCGAGCTATCTAATGTTTTTGGCAAAGAAGAATCTAAATTATAATAAATTTCATAATTATTATTTCCATGAATTGCAGGTAACAGCATAATTGCAAAAATGACAAGCCAAAGCTTATAATGTTTTGTAATAAAATCACTGATTCTATCAAAATTTGGCAATAAGGAACGATGTGCTGTTTTTTCAATTGCCCCATCAAATGTTAAAATCATAGCTGGAAGCAAGGTAATACAACAAATAACACCAATAACAACACCTTTCATCATAACAATTCCAAGATCCATACCAAGAGAAAATGTCATAAAACACAAGGCTGCAAATCCAGCAATGGTTGTAACAGAACTGCCTGCTACGGACTTAAATGTATTAGAAATAGCATGTGCCATTGCACGCTGTTTATCATTATTGTAAAGTTCCTTTTTATCCTCATATGTATTTAATAAAAAGATAGAATAATCCATCGTAACACCAAGCTGTAAAATTGCTACCAGTGCTTGTGTAATATAGGAAATCTGTCCAAGAAACAGATTGCTGCCAAGATTATAGACAATAGCAATTCCAATATCAAGAAGAAATAATATAGGAACAACAAAGGAATCCATAGCAAGCAAAAGTACAAGCAATGACATCAAGGCAGCAATGACAACATAAATTGGCATTTCTGCAAGGAAAATATTTTTTATATCGGTAACAATTCCTGACATACCACTAATATAACATTGTTTTCCTACCGTTTTTCTCATTTGTTCAATTGCTTCCATTGTTTCATCAGCAGACGTTGTATGGTCAAAAAATGCAATCATCATCGTTGCACCATTATCATTAAATAATGCTTCTTTAATATTATTTGGAAGAAGTTCAATAGGAACATCAACATCTAAAAACGAATCATACCATAAAACATCCGTTACATGTTCAATTTCTGTAATTTGCTCTTTTAATGTGGCAACATCCTGCATTTCCATATCTTCCACAACAATGACAGAGAAAGCACCATTCCCAAACTCATCTACCATAATATCCTGCCCTTCTACTGTTTCCAGAGAAGAAGGCAGATAACTTAATACATCATAATTAATCTTTGTCTTTAAATAGCCGAATACAGAAGGAATTAATAGTAATACAGCTATTATCATAATAAGAATATTATGTTTACTCACCCATTTTCCAAATTGAAGCATAGATTCATTCCCCATTTCTATACAATATATGTTGCTTTTTATTTTTTCTTTTTTTTCCTATTCTTCCTTATCATTAGAAATTTCTGCTGTCTTTAGAATAAATTTCACACTATTTTCCATTCCTTCTGTGCTGCCTGTGAAACTATCATAATTTTTTGCTATACGAAGAAGTCCACGCATTCTATCTGCATATCTTGTCATATCATCACGAAGCACATCGGATAATTTCTGAATTCCATCTTTATCAAGCTCTTTCATACCATCTAATAAATCTTTTGCACCATCATTTAAATCTAAACTTCCATCATATAATTCTTTTGTTCCATCTTTTAATTCTCCTACGCCATCGGATAAATCTCTTGTTCCATTATATAATTCTTTTGTTCCATCTTTTAAAGTTACTGTTCCATCATTTATTTTCTTTGCACCTTTATATAAAGAAGCTGTTCCATCAAATAAAGTAATCGTTCCATCTGACAATGTCTTTGTTCCTGTAAATAATGTTTTTGCACCCTGATTTGCAGATTTTACTCCAACGGCATATTGACTCCAACCTGTTTTTAAAGAATCTGCACCCTCTGTTAATGCAGCACTATTGTCATAAAGCTGTGAAATTCCTGTAGAAAGCTGTTTTGTACCACCATATAGCTGTTCAACACCCAGAGATAATGCAGAAGCTCCCTCAGAAAGCTGCTTTGTTGCTGTCTTAAGTCCTGTCATTGTACCCTCTAATGTTTCTCCAATTTGTTTTTTAATTTGTGTAGAAACATTTTCTGTAATGGCATCCTTTTGTGTAGATACAGCCGTTGCAATTGCAGAGGATACCGCCGTTGTTCCTGCACTGCTGCCTGCGGTAAATGCCTTGATGATCGCTTGACCTTCCTCTGTTTTTGGATCAATTTGATTTTCCTGCAAATATGCCTGTGCTGCATTTGTACATTCCTCTTTAATAACAGAAGTATCCACAAGATGATCCATATCAAAATCAACCTGAATATCAAGTCCGCTTGCATCTAAGGAAAAATTGCTAATGGTATCATCTAATGTTTTTGTACCCTCTGCCAGTGCCTTTGCACCTGCAACTGCTCCCTTCTCTCCTTCATATGCTGCCTGCAGTGTATCTGCACCTTCTTTTAAAGAAGCAACGCCTCCTGTATATTGATCAATTCCTGTCTTTAAAGAACGAATCCCTTTTGTTAAATCTTTACTTTTATTATTTAAAGTAGAAAGTCCTTCTTTTAATGTCTTTGTTCCATCTTTTAACTCCCCTGCACCATTTTTTAAATCTTTTGCACCATCTTTTAAATCTCCTGCACCATTGGTAAGTTCTTTTGAACCATCTCTTAAATCTTTTGCACCATCATTAAGCTCTTTTGCACCATCCTTTAAATCTTTTGTTCCATCTTTTAATTCTTTCACACCATCATTAAGCTCTTTTGCACCATCTTTTAAATCTTTTGTTCCATCATGTAAATCTCCGCTGCCATCAACAAGTTTTGTAGAGCCATCCTGCAATTCATCCATATCATCTGACATATCCTCTAATTTATCTAAAATAGAGTCAATATCCTCTTTACTGTCTGCAAAAAACTGACTTGTTGCCATTGTCAGTGTCATACCCATAGAAAAATCATTTGCATCTGCTGTAATTTCAAAATAATCAGAAATCGTAAAATCCTCACTAATATCTTTTAAATCCTTATCTTTAATTCCCAAACTCTTTTGTAATCCCGGAAGTGCATAGCCAACAACAATTTGATTGCTTCCATCAGAAATAATCTGGGCATTTTTTGCTTCAATATTAGAAAATGTATCCGTTGGAAGAATCATTCCAGTTACTACAAGAAATGGTGTACATACAATTTCATTTTTCCCATCAACTGTAATTGTATTTTTTGTTAAATTTTCATATTCATAACGAATCTTAACACTACCGCTTTTTCCTTTTAATTCTTCTGGCTTTACTTCCTTATCATCTAAATAATATGTCACCTTCATAGAAACTGGCAATTCTTTTTCTGTATTTCCTTGATAATAAATATCATTTCCATTCGCAGCCCATGTAATTGTTCCATCTGTCTGCTCTGTAAATGTTTCCTTTCCATTTACATTTGTAATATCCTTTAAATCCGAATTTACCGTTAAAGAATCTTCTTGTTTAAAATTCTTTAACCAATTATTTACAATAATATGATCAACTGTTCCATCTGCATGAAGCATTCCATAAACTGTTTCTTCTTTCTCCGTTTTTGCATCCCCTTTAGAAGAAACCCCTGCTAAACTATAAACTGCCTTTGTCAATGTTTCTTGTTCCTCTTTTACATCTCTTGTTTTTATTTCCTTTACAGATGATGAATCTGATTGCTTTGCATCATTTGATACAAATAGGGAACATCCTGTCATACTAGCAGAAACTGCTAAGCTTGTCATTACTGCCATCCATTTTGCTGATAAACGTTTTGCATTTTTTTCCATATCTCTTTTTATCATAATATCTATTCCTCCTCACAAAATGACTGTTGGTCATTTGACCTGTATGGAATAGTAACACAAAAATGACCAACAGTCAATACCTTTTTTTAAATTTTATTTTCTTTTTATATTTTACTCCTCTCCTTTCTATTGACTTTCCGATTTTATTGTGTCTATAATGAGAATCAATTTATTGATAACTTTATTTATTAATTTCATTCATTGGATATAATATTAACTAGAAAAATTTAATCTGTATGTCTTTATGACATCAAAAAGAATCGAGGATTATAATTATGAGCAAAATAGAAGATAATAAAAAAAGAAAACAAAGTACATTATTAAAAACAGCCTTTGAATTATTTACCTCCAAAGGCATTAATAAAACCTCTATATCAGATATTGTTAATAAAGCTGGCGTTGCAAAAGGAACTTTTTATCTATATTTTACAGATAAATATGATATTCGTGATAAATTAATTGCCCACAAAGCTAGTGAACTATTTCAACATGCTTATGTAAAACTTTTAGCATCCGATTTAACTGATTTTGAAGATCGCGTTATCTTTCTTGTCGATCATATGATTGATGAGCTTTCTAAAAATAAAATTTTACTTGACTTTATTTCTAAAAACTTAACTTGGCGTATTTTTAAACATGCTCTTATCTCCTGTTCTAACCAAAAAGAGGATATTAATTTTATGGAAATTTATCATGAAAAAATTTTAGGAGAAGGCGATGGTGCTTTTACTGATCCAGAAGTTATGTTATTTTTAATTATTGAACTTGTTGGTTCTACTTGCAAAAGTGCAATTCTATATGAAGATCCTGTAAATATAGAAGAATTAAAACCACATTTATATCAAATGATTCGTTTAATTATTAAAACATATGAAAAAGAAACAATAACAATTTTATAAATATATTAAATAAAAAAATTGAAAACAAAATTATCACTACAAAAAGAAACCGCTGGAAATATATATATTCCCAACGGTTTTTTTATAAAATAACATACTATTCTGATACCTTTGTTAATACTCCTGCATCCATTTCATAAACCACATCACATAAAACTTCAATATCTTCCCTATTATGACTGGCTATCAAGATTGTTTTTTCCTTTTCACGCAGTTCCATAAATAACTTCCTCATATCTTCCACTCCCTGCTTATCCAGTCCATTCATAGGCTCGTCTAAAATCAATACTGCTGGTTCTTCCATAATTGCCTGTGCAATCCCGAGTCTTTGTCGCATACCAAGAGAATACTTTGATACCCGCTTTTTATTGTCTGGATCAAGTCCTACACGGCGGATACTCTCTTTTACTTGTTCTTCATTGATTTTTTTTCTAATATTTGCTAAATCAAGTAAATTATGATATCCTGACAGATAAGGAATAAAATTAGGAGTTTCAATGATTGCACCAATACTAGAGGGAAAGTCTACGTCTTTTCCAATATGTTCTTTATTTACAATAATTTCTCCACTTGTGGGAATTAATAGCCCACAAATCATTTTAAATAAGACAGTTTTTCCGCTTCCATTACGTCCAATAATTCCCGTAATTTTTCCATCGTAAAATTCTACATTTACATGACTTACTACCATCTCTTTTTGAAAAGATTTACATACATCGTGGACTTCAATCATAGATGTTCCCCTTTCTTATTAACAAATCACGCCATCATATATCAACATATTTTGCAATAATTCTCCCAACTGCCATCACTACAAGCGATAAGATGCCATAATATCCAACTGCCTGCCATATCCCACAGGCAATACTTCCTGTATAAGTACAAGTTACTGTAATAGGTGAAAAGAAATAAAACCAAGCAGGATATTGGGAATCCTTTGCCAAATTCATTACCACAATATGTAGTACCAACATTGCTGCACAAAGAATAGCCCCTGTCATGCTTCCTGTCAACATATTTATCACAGCTCCAAGCATCCCAATTAGAAATAAACACAGCCATATTAAAAGAAAACATTGCCAAAACCTGTCAAATGGAGTTCCGCCTGTAATATAATTAACATCTTTTATATAAAACATAGAAGTACCAAATTTAGCCATTTTTATTATATTGCTCCATTGCTTTGCCTTTATTGTTAAATTTCCTAAAAATGGAACAACAGAAAAAGCCCATAGCAAAAATAAATATAGTGTTACAGATGCCGCCATATAAAGTGTTTCTCCCCAAAACCAAGCATTTCGTCCCGTTCTTAAAACATGATTTCTCATACCAAAACCACGAGATGGTAAATCACAGATGAAAAGAAAAAAAATTCCAAAATGCATTCCTGCATATCCAGTCCAATATAAGGGAAATAATTCCAAGATTCCTATCAATTCCCCACTTTTTCTTACTACAGAAGGCATATTGCCTAAATACATCATTGTAATAAATATCAAACAAACCATTACAATGTATACTTTAGAGTCAGAAAACTGACGCTTCCATTCTCCCTTCGCAAATATCCAAGTTCTTTTTACCATCCTTTCACCCCCTTGCTTTCTTAGCGGCTCTGACGACACAACCTTTCTACTCCTCCCCGAATCAAAAGAAATCCAAAAAAACCATATCCAAGAAATATTGCTAAGATACAAAGTGTGCCGCCATAAGCAGTTTCATCTATATAAGCCATTCGTAGCATATTTGTAGGACGCAGTACTTGTATTCTAAAATAAAAATCAAGAATCAGATTTAACATAAAAGGTGCTGTTGCAGCTATATACCGATTTCTTACCCATAAAAGAACAACAACACTAATAATTGGCCATAAACTGGCATAACAAAAAAAGGCCATACAATATATCAATACCGCCAGCCAACCAAGACCATCTCTAACAAGATTTCCATAAAATGAAGCTAGAAAGTTAATTTCTATTTCTTCTATATATCCAAATGTCATATTCCCTTCTAATAAAAAACAGGTGTATCCTGCTGACAAAAGAAAGGAAAGCAATAAGGAAAGCATTGTAAGCCATATACCAGATATCATGGAATATAATAAGATATGCCATGCATACCTGTCTTTACTTTTTTCCCTAATGATTGTATTATAATACCTTTTCTCTGAAATTTCCCCATACATCCAGCACAAGCATGGAATTCCAAATACAGCAGGCAAGGTAACATCGGCATTATTCATAGAAAAGAATCTAAGGAAACTAAGCAGGTTAAAAACCTTGCCACTATATCCTTCCTTATAAGAAACATATACAACAGAGGGATACTTAGACAATAAAAAAAGTGCAGCAATAATTACAGATATGAAAAAATATGGGGAATGGAATATTAAGATTTTCATCCGTTTCATAAACAGTTGATCCCTTCTTGTTATAATTTTTATGAATTTTCTCTTTTTAATTCATCTGTCATAGGTGATCTCCATGTAAAAAAATCTTCACCCAGTTTTCCTATACATGACTCTCCTGTTTCCAACTGAATCATATAACCCATATTGTCATTTTGTTCCCAAATACTTTTTTCTATATCATAACTATTTACTTTTAGTTTCGCTGTTAAAATTGGTACAATAGTAGGTAGCTTCTTTGTAGCTTTACTATAATAATTTAGATACTCTAATTTTATCTCATCGATATAAATACAATTATACTGATTAGTATTCTGTGCATAATTTGTAAAATAAATTTCAAGACTTTGTTTTAAA
Source organism: uncultured Lachnospiraceae bacterium (assembly GCA_910576895.1). GTDB lineage: Bacteria > Bacillota > Clostridia > Lachnospirales > Lachnospiraceae > MGBC100174. The sequence goes on from CAJTJZ010000061.1 coordinate 13,887, forward strand.
GCCTGAAAAGCCTCTTCCATATTTTTATATGTAGCCTCTAGTGGTCTTTTTTTATCTATTATTATTTCTGATATTTGATGCATAGAAATAAGGGAACCGTTTTTATACTCAAAATTCGCCCATGAATATGAATTTCTAAGTTCTGAAAAAATATATTTCGTCCCCATAATATTATCAAATTCCATCATATACTGATAAGACCCATTAGAACCTGCTATATTTTCCGTTTTACTTACTGCCATATGGCATGTTTCCCCATCCCAAAGTCCTGCTTCAAAGCGTTCTAGCATGGAAAGGCTATATTCTCGAAATGCCTGATCCCAATCTCCGTCCTCCGGTTCTGGTACTTTGATCATTCCTTCCTCACATAAAAGTTGTGTATTATCGCCTCCATTTTTATTTGCTGTATATTGAAACGCATTTTGTTTTTTTCCTTTTAACCGATAGACATAATTATCCTGATAAGCATCTGACACTACTACCATTTTCCATTGTTCTTCTAAAAAAAAAGTTTCTAGAAGCATTTCTGACAGACTCTTTGCCCATAACTTTTGTTCCTTAGCAGAATCTGGCTGAAATCTTTCATGAAAATCATAAATAGAAAGTTTTTCTAAATAGCTATCTTCAGGAAGCTGCAACTGTTCCGAAACGGCTAATTGCATTCCTGGTTCTGTTGGTGTAGCAGGATATTCCACTCCAAATTCTTCTGAATATAGCATTTCCTGCTCTTTATTATCCTGATTATTAGTCTCTTTTATATTCTTTTGTACTTCTTCCGTTTTCTGATCCTTTTCTACAAAAAATACAGTACCAGCAAGATATAATAAAGCAATACAAAATGCAAAAAATACACATATCATAATATATTTCAATTTCTTCATATAAATTTTCCCCTATCATTTATCTATAGTTTTAAAAACATATTAATCTCGTACAAAATATACCAGCAGACTTTCATGTTACCTATCTCTATGAAAATCTGCTGAAACTTAAGATATCATAATATAGAAATGAATATTATTTAAAATCCATTCTTAAAATACCATCATTAAGTTTTTCCCTTACTTAATCTCAATTTTTTCCATAAAAGTCAACAGTAAGGTCTATTGGATAAGATTCCTGATTTGTTGCAAATAAAGAATATCCATCTGGATTACTTGGCATAGTCAAATCAAGAGAACCTGTACCCCTAAGGGGAGCTCCTCCACCTGTAATTGGAGAAGAAGAAGCACTACCAGAAATATAATAATATATAGTTCCTGTTGGTGAACACTTTCTAACATCGACACGCAGATACTTATACCCTTTCATAGATGAAATTAACCAACCTACTTCTTCTGTTGACCTTTCTGCAACTGTAATATAACTGCTTGTTTCCAAACTAAATGCTGTTGTTTCTTCTGCTATTTCAGCATTACCTATTTCTTCTGCAGATATAAAATTTATTGGAGCTACAAAGGATGCAGTCATAATCCCAGCCATAAAAATAGCACTTAATTTCTTTAAATTAAATATTTCTTTTTTCATAAAAACACCTCCTGTGTTATCCAAAATAAGATTAAGATAATACTTCTTTTTGCTTATCTACCTTATTATGATTTTTATTTCCTGTCATACTTTCATAAACTGTTGTTCTCTTAAATACCATAATTATTCCAACCATAAAGATTAAGTATAAAAATATTATAACAATTAACTTTCAAGAAGATAGCAGTTAATGTATTTTACTTATGGTTTTTTATATCCCCTCCCCCTCTTATATATTTTTAGTGATAATTGAGATTTACATGAAAACAATATCCATAACATAACAAATATTTACAGCCAAAGCACTCCCCATATTGTTTTCAATCACAGTTATGATGTATATTTCTACCTTCTAATCAATTATAATATAATTCTAAAATTTTTGCAATAACATTTTTAAATTTTAAGAAAAAACAGGACTATTATACTAAGAAAATAGCTTTTCCCATACTCTTTTTTTGTATTCTATCATAGTTATAAATGGTTATTCCAAACATTTGTTTCTTCTATAGCAATCCAATAAAAGGATAATCTATTCTTAAATTGCCAAATGTAAATTATATAAGTTACTTTAGTTCGTGTGATATAGTTCAAACTTTTATTGTATTCCTTATATGGAACAACAATGTATACAGGATGATGACAAGCCTGTATCCTTGGAACTTCCAAGCCCCTTTCTTTAAGTGAGGCAATGACCCTATGTGCTATATTCCATTTGTCTGGTTACAGGACATTTAAATGGTTTTACAAAAAACTGGTTTTAAAGAATTACAGTAAATTTTTCCTAATATTGTAAGTTATAACCGTTTTGTGAAACTCATGCCATATACTGCACTTCCCATGGTGTTTTTTGCTTATTCACGCAGAGGAAAATGTACTGGTACCAGTTTTGTAGATTCTACAACTATTGATGTATGTGACAGCCACAGGATACAGTAGCACAAAGTATTTAAAGATATTACACAGAGAGGTAAAAGCTCCACAAGATGGTTTTATAGTTTCAAACTGCATATTTCAATAAATGACTACGGTAAAATACTGGGTTTCTGTCTTACACCAGGGAATAAAGATGATAGGAATCTTGAAGTTATGGGACATCTTACAGAAAATATTTTTGGAAAACTTTTTGCAGACAAGGGCTATATTTCCAAAAAATTAACCAGCCAGTTTCAAAAAAATGACATTTAGCTTATTACAAAACAAAAAAAGAATTCCAAAATCAAAAACCTTATGGACCTTTCCAATAAAATACTTCTAAAGAAACATGCTGTAATAGAATCTATGAATGATTTCCTTAAAAATATACGCCACTGGGTGGCAGTTTTGTTGTCATTCTGCGTAGCAGAACAGCCCTAAAGGGCTGCCAATAGATAGAACATTCCAGACACAGAAGCTGCTGCAACTTTGTAGTAAATCTGGTATCTGGCATTGCCGCTTACTCTTTTTCACCTAAAATATACAGCCATGGAACAATGCAATTCCATGTAAGATTTTATAACTGCTGATAGCGAACATATATTCTGAAAATATGTTATTTGTCAGAAAATTACCATAATAAACTAAAACTTAAAACTATATCTTTTATTTCACGTTATATCCAATTCAAGTTAATATATAATAATAAATAAAATCTAAACATATGTGCTAAATTTGAACATACTAAAAGATAACAGTTGATTCAATGCCCTTAACTGCTATCCTTTACTTATTCTTCTTTTTTCTTATTACAATATTCTTCGTAGGTTATAATTTTTTCCGTTTTTTCAATATATACCATTATCTGCTGCAAACAATATGTATAGTCTAAACAACTAATCTGTTCTTCATTAAACATTACTCTGTTCAAATTTGCTCCATTCAAATTTGCTTCATCCAAATTTGCTCCTCTCAAATTTGCTTCGTCCAAATTTGCTTCACTCAAATTTGCTTCACTCAAATTTGCTTTATTCAAATATGCTCCTCTCAAATCTGTTGCACTCAAATCTGTTCCACTCAAATTTGCTTCGCTCAAATATGCTCCTCTCAAATTTGCTTCGCTTAAATTTGCTTCGTCCAAATTTGCTTCTATTAAATATGCTCCTCTCAAATCTGCTCCTCTCAAATTTGCTCCTCTCAAATTTGCTTCGTCCAAATTTGTTTTTACTAAATATGCTCCTCTCAAATCTGCTCCACTCAAATTTGTTCCATTCAAATTTGTTTCATTCAAATTTACTTTTACTAAATTTGCTTCGCTCAAATCTGCTCTGCTCAAATTTTCTCTGCTCAAATTTACTTTACTCAAATTTACACCGCTCAAATATGCTCCTCTCAAATCTGCTCCTCTCAAATTTGCTTCATCCAAATTTGCTCTTACTAAATATGCTTCGCTCAAATTTGCTTCACTCAAATTTGCTTCACTCAAATCTGCCTTGCTCAAATCTGCCTTGCTCAAATTTGCTTCACTCAAATTTGCTTCACTCAAATTTGCTTCACTCAAATTTG
>CAJTJZ010000062.1:0-9181 GCA_910576895.1 uncultured Lachnospiraceae bacterium
TAGTGGTTGGTTTCGTTCTTGTGGCATTGTTTAAATTTTTATTGGATTGCTATAGTTATGCGGCTTATACTGAATTTGGAACTGGTTCTTTTAGTAATTTAACAATTGATAATCTGTTAGATGGAAATACTCTGCATGAGAGCGAAAAATACATTTCAGCAAAATTAAATTCAAACGCAAGATTTATCAATTTTTACAGTGCAACTATTTCTGGATGGAGTGTGAAGCATGCAAGAGATCTCAGTAATGGTTTTTATGCTGCATTGTTCCAAAGTTCTGATGGAAGAAATGTGTTGGCATTTCGTGGCACAAATCAGTTTGCTGATATAAAAACAGACATATGGCTGGGTCTAGGACGTGACACAGAGCAGTTAAAGGATGCGTTAGACTACTATGATGCTCTTAAGAGCTGGGGCTATTCTAATATTACTCTTACAGGACATTCCTTGGGAGGCGGTCTGGCTAATTATGTTTCTGTACTGCGTGGTGTGAAAGCTTATACATTCAATGCACCTTCTACTATGGTCAGTGCAATGTGGGGCAATACAGTAGAATTTGCACGTAATTTCACTGGCTTAGATGATAATCTTAGAATAGATTATGTCAATTCCAGAGACTGGATTGGAAATGTTGGTATTGGTGACAATGAACAATCTACTCAAACAGGTAACTGGAATTTTAAGATTATATCATCCCCAACACTGGGTGGAGAAATTGATAAAACAGTCTTTGTTACAGATCAATCAAATAAAAATGGAATGGGATTTCCACCAGTTTTTGCTTCTTATCATTATTTTCAGCAATTGATAAAATATGATTATGATTCAATAAATAATAATCATATAATATCTATCCAACCCCAAGCTGGACAAAAAAAGAATCCAAAAAAATTTCAGTTTGATTTTTTTACCGATCCTATTAACTCCAGAAAGTCTTTTTCTATAGGCTCTAAAGGACAAGATTCATTCTCTTTAGAATCTTTGAAAAGTTCTAAAGAGAACTATATCTTTGCTGGTTCAGGAAATGACATTATTAGACTGAATAATGAATTGGACAGCAAAAATAAATGTAACTGGGTATGTGCTGGTTTAGGAAATGATTCTATCATAGGTTCTCCTGTCACAGATGAGTATTATTTATACTGTAAGGGAGATGGATATGATGAAATATATGATCTGGGTGGAAATGATACTATTTGCTTGTATGGATATCAGGATAGTGAAATAAGTGTTAGACAAAATGGTACTGGAATAGATGGAAAGTATATTGCAGATATCTATGCTGGGAGCAATTTAATTATCAAAATCCATATACGTGGAAGAGGCAGCTATATCATTAAAAACGAAACAACTGGTAACACTATTGAAACTATAAATCGTTATATACCATCTGTAATTAGTTCTTATAGTGCCCATTGCCCCGTTGATATGCAAATCTGTGATCCTGATGGTATTATTGTATGCGAACTCAAAGATGGCATAGAAATGGAAGAACATTTTAGTTTTGGTGATTTTTCTGTTATTGAACAAGATGGAACATATATAAAGAACGCTTCCATTTTTGAAGATGGATATACAGTAAAACTTGTCGGTGTTGGAACTGGCACAATGTATTATACTAACATGATCATGGAAAATGATGTACCTGTTATTCGGACGGTTGAGAATGTCCCAGTTGAAGATGGTGTTGTTTATACAGCAATGAGCAATGCAGATGATAATACCGTTTTGAAAGGCGATGATGCTCACAAAGATATCGTGTTTTATGTTCCAGAGTCTGTCAATATAAATATGGAACAAGTTAAGCTTGGTTATATGGAAACTATTGATCTCAATGCATCTATTTCTCCAGTAAATGCTGTACAGGGTGTATATTGGAGTAGTTCAAACACAGATGTGGCAGTTGTTGATGATAATGGAACAGTAACTGCTGTAGGTGCAGGCAGTGCTGTGATTACTGCTAAGTCATCTTTCAATGAAGAAATTTCTGATTCCTGTGCCATTACTGTGTCCGACACGCTTATTTCGCTGGAAACTGCGGTGGTTTCTGGAATTGAAGCCAGCTATCCATATACTGGTTGTGTAATAGAGCCAGAATTAGTAGTAACTTTTGAAGAATTAAATCTAGTAGAGGGTATTGATTTTGAAGTGTCTTATGAAAATAATATGGAGATTGGTACTGCAATGCTCACAATCAAGGGAATTGGACATTTTACAGGGACATTATCCGAGAGTTTTGAGATTCGTCCTCTCACAGTTGATGAAAAGGTTCAGCAGCTTGTAGAAGAGTGTCTTGCCAGCGGAGCAGAGACTGATCGTGATAAGGCTCTTTGGCTTCACGATTGGCTCATCTACAACGCCGATTACGATCACAATTATACTCAGTGGGTATCCTATATGCCAGAAGGTGTTTTGTTGAACGGTTTAGGGGTATGTCAAAGCTATGCCAGTGCATATAGTCTGCTTTTGACTGCCGTGGGAATCGAAAATATTATGGTATCATCTGAAATCATGGATCATGCATGGAACATAGCCAAAATTGATGGTGTATATACACATATTGACTGTACTTGGGACGATCCAAACAGTGGAGGACTTGAAAATCATTATTATTTTGGCTTAGGCGATGAAGAAATGCAAGATCATATATGGGATCAGACAAAATATCCTCAATGTCAGAAATTAAAAACTGAAATAAAAGAAGAAGCACTTCCTAATCCATATGTTTTATTTGAACCTGTAGAAGGAATAGATTATACTTTGATAGACGTTAATGGTAATGTCATTAAAAGAGAAGATATGGAAAGGAAAGGAGGAAATACATTATTGGTTTTAGGAAGGTCATCTTGTCCTAATACAATGGTGTTTCTCAATAAATTATCTGATTGGATTCCTGTTTTAAAACAGCATAATGTTAATGTATTTGCAGTGATGGAGAATAGTGATCAGGTCAAGGAAATTTCCTCAAAGTTTTCATTTCCATGTACGTATGCAGCAGATTATGGATATGAAGGATTGCAGTTCAATACAAGGATAGGTTTATTTACAGACTATATGTATCCACAAGTAGTTTTACAGAATTCACAAGGATATTCATATTATTATTCTACAGGTTATGTTTATGAACCTGAAAAAATTGTTTCTACTGCTATACAGACACTTCCACAAACGGAACAGGTAGATTATTCACCTGTACATTTTTATACGAATGAAAAAGAAATGAAGGATCTGATTCAGGATGCTCTGGCGAATAAATGTAGACTGATAAAATTATGTAATCTTAAAATACCATCCATTTCTGAGGATGTTATTACAGAAACTATTGATCTTATTTATGAAATGGGTTTGCCTTATGGAGGTTATTGCAGTTCATATTGGCCTATTAATAATTTACTTATTTTTGAATTAGAATATAAGGAAGAAAGCAAAAGAAAAGGAGATGTAGATAATAGCGGTAAAGTTGATGTAAATGATGCCTTAATTGTTCTAAAAATTGCTGCTAGTCTCATTACTCCGACAGAAGAACAAAGAAAAGCAGCAGATGTCAGTGGAGATGGAAAAGTGGATTCCGGAGATGCATTATTGATTCTTAAATATGCAGCAGGATTAATAACAGAATTATAAGTTATGAAAAACAACATATTTTATAGTTTAATTTCTAAGAAATAGAAGCAAAAATGGTAATAAGGCACATAGAGTTTATGTGCCTTATTATAAAAAATAGGAAGGGGATAATTTATGAAAAAAGGAAAAAAGAGAATTTTATTTAGAATAATTTTCACTATTATATTATTTGGAATATTATATGAAAATGGAGAAAGAAAATTACAAAATTTTTCTGTAAAGGTACAAGCAGCACAAGCGGATGAAAATGGGTTTGTAATTGATGAGAATGGAGTTTTAACAGATTATAAGGGTCATATGAAAAACATTGTTGTTCCAGAAGGGGTTGTGAAAATTGGAGAAAATGCATTTGGTTATGGATATGGAAGTTATATGACAAGTATTCGTTTACCAGAAAGTTTAGTGGAAATAGAAGAAAACGCTTTTTGTAATAATATTGATTCAAACAATCATTTAAAATATATTGAAATTCCATCAAAAGTAACAAAATTAAGTCCCGATGCTTTTGCAGGATGTAGTGAGTTAAGCTATATTGAAGTATCAAAAGATAATAAAGCGTTTATATCTATTCAAGGTGTTCTTTTCAATAAGGATAAAACAGAGTTAATAAAATATCCCAAAGGAAGAAATAATGAAATATATATGATTCCGGATGGAGTGAAAATAATAAGCAGTTGTGCATTTAGTGGTTGTAATAAGCTAAAACAAATAAAATTTCCTAAAAGTCTTCAATCTATAGAATATGAAGCTTTTCAATTTTGCAGTAATTTATCAGATATAAAAATACCATCGAATGTAACAGAGATTCAAGAAGAAGCATTTTCTAATTGCAAGAATTTAAGAAATATAGAATTGTCAGAAAATATAGAAGAAATTAGTTATGAATTATTTTCTAATTGTACTTCATTGGAGACAATAGAAATACCATCAAAAGTTACAGTTATTGAAAGTTCTGCTTTTAAGATGTGTAAAAAATTATCTGAGGTTATTTTTTCAAAAAATTTAAGAAAGATAAATTCGGAGGCATTTTCTAATTGTGATGCATTAGAGGAAATTACTATATCGTCTAATGTCAAATCTATAGGGTCAAGTTGTTTTAGTGAGTGTAAGAATTTAAAAAATATTTTTGTATCAGAAGATAATGAAACGTATGCTTCTATAGATGGAATTTTATATGATAGAAGTAAAACAACATTATTACAATACCCTTCAGGGAAGCGTTTAAAGGAATATACTATTGTTTCTGGAACGGAAAATATAAAAGCGTCTGCGTTTGCTGAAAATATATATTTAGAAAATATTATATTGCCAGAGAGTATTCTTTCCATAGAAAGATCAGCGTTTTCTGGTTTTAAAAATCTTCATACGATTAATATTCCATCAAAAGTAACAACAATAGAAGATTATTTATTTAATGAATGTACAAATTTAGTTCATGTAGAATTAGCTGAAGGAATTACTTCTATTGGAAATTATGCATTTTATGGTTGTGAAAATCTTGCAGAAATTGAAATTCCTCAAACAGTAAATGAATTGGGAAGTCATGTCTTTCAAGAATGTAGAGGTTTAAAAAGTATTACAATTCCAAAAGAAATTTCAAAAATTAAATCAAGTAGTTTTTATAATTGTAAGAAATTAAAGAATGTAATAATTTCTGAAGGTGTAACAGAGATAGAAATTAATGCTTTTCATGGATGTACAAGCTTGACTAGTATTGAATTGCTAGAGGGAATAAAAACAATTGGTTGGCATGCTTTTGATATACAGAACTTATATATTTCATTACCAGATAGTTTAACAAATATTGATGAAAGTGCTTTTGGCTGGAGAGAGGGTTTAAAAATATTTTGTCATCAAGGAACAGCAGCACAAAGTTATGCAAATAGATTTCATGTAGAATGCGTTTTAGTAGAAGGTAATCTTTCGGAAGCATTATGGAAAGCTGTAGATGAAAGAGAAGATACTGGAATAATAGGAGATACTGATATTACAGTAGATGAAAATGGTTTTATTATTACAAAAGAGGGAATATTAACAAGTTATGTTGGAAAAGGAGGAGATATTCAAATTCCAGAAGGAGTAACAAGAATTGATGATAATGCTTTTTATGAGTGTAATAATTTAATGAGTGTAGAAATACCAAAGGATGTAAAAAGCATAGGATATGCTGCTTTTTCTAATTGTAGTAATTTGGAAAAAGTGGTTATGTCAGAAGGTATATTAGAAATAGAGATGGATGCCTTTAATTCTTGTTCTAGTCTAAAAGAAGTATATATGCCATCAACAGTGAAAGAAATAGGGAGAGATGCTTTTGCAGATTGCATTAATTTAAAAGAAATAGTATTGCCAGAAAACTTGGAAATTTTATATGCAGCATTTACAAATTGTTCCATAGAAAGTATTACGATTCCTGAAAAAGTATCAGAAGTAGATTATTTTGCATTTAATGGCTGTCATCAATTAAAAGAAATTAAAGTGTCGGAAAATAATGTTACTTATACTTCAGTAGATGGAATTTTATTTAAAAAAGATAAAAAAGAATTGTGTTTATATCCAGCAGGTAAAACGGAAAAACAATATAAAATTCCAGAAGGTGTTTCTTCTGTAGGAGGATTTATTTCAAATAAAAATCTTACTTATGTAGAAATGCCAAATAGTGTTATTAAGGCAGGAGATAATATTTTTCAAAATTGTGAGAATTTAGAAAGTGTAAAACTATCAGAAAATTTATCTGGAATCTCTATTAGAATGTTTGAAAACTGTTATCAGTTAAAAACGATTACAATTCCTAAAAAAGTAACAGAAATTGGAACAGATGCTTTTATGAATTGTAAAAATTTAAAGGAAGTTCAAATTCCAGAAGGAGTAAATACTATTTGGTTATATGCTTTTATGGGATGTACTAAACTAGAAGGTATTACAATACCAAAAAGTATTATAAATATAAAGCTTAATGCATTTAATAATTGCCCTAATCTAAAAGGAATTGCAGTAGAAGCAGACAGTAATTTATCTATTGACGATGATATTATAAGTTGTATCAATGATGATTTTAAAATATATTGTCATGCAGATTCTGATTTTTATCGTTATGCAAAAGAACAATATCTTCCTTATGAAATAGTAAACGGAAATACTGCTGAGGCAATGGAATTAGCTTTAAAAGAAAAAGAAGAATTTATTATAGATAATGGTGTTTTAACTGCTTATTATGGTAATGAATGTTATGTAGAAATTCCATCTAATGTCACAAAGATAGGGGATTCTGTATTTGCTGGTAATGATAAAATAAAACATATTGAAGTTTCTGATAATGTAAATGAAATTGGAATAAAAGCTTTTGAAAACTGTAAAAATTTAGTTAGTGTTAATTTGCCTGATTCTCTTGTTAGTATTGGTAGTCTTGCTTTTCATAGTTGTACAAAATTAACAGAAATTGCAATTCCTTCTAATATTATATCTATAGGAGAAAATGCTTTTGGAAATTGTACAGATATGTCAGAAATTATTATAATAAATAATGAAAAATACTTAGAAAAAGAAGCTAATATATTTAAAAATGATAGAAGTAATAATGATACAAATACTGTAGAAAAGGGCAATTATAGTTCAAAAGATGGCATTTTATATACTTCTGACTTTACAACACTTATGCAATATCCGGCTGGGAAACAGGAAGAAACCTATGCAATATTAGATACCGTTACTACATTGTCTTCTGGCTGTTTTGATGGTTGTCAGTTTCTTTTAAAAGTAGCTGTTCCAGATAAAGTAGAAAATATTGCAAGTAATATATTTACTTCTGAAAGTAAAAAATGTGAAATTTATTGTCATAGAAAAGCGACAATAAAAGAATATGCAGATAAAAATATGCTTTCAGTAGTTATTGTAGATGATGAGAAAGAAGTTGAAAAAGAAATGCAGGAGAATTGGGAGAAAGAACAAATTATAATAGGTGATATAGACAATAGTGGAAAGGTTGATGTCAATGATGCTTTAATTGTTTTAAAAATTGCAGCTAATTTAATTACTCCAACAGAAGAACAAAGAAAAGCAGCAGATGTTAGTGGAGATGGAAAAGTGGATTCAGGCGATGCATTATTGATTCTTAAATATGCAGCAGGATTGATTACAAATTTTGATTAGAGAAAATAAGCAATTAAAATTAAGAAATGGAGGAGAAATATGGAAAAATTAAAAATAAATAGGTTTTTTATTCCAATGTTTTTGTGTTTTATAATGTTAGGAACATTTTTATTTTTAGGTAATGTAGTACAAGCAAGTTCAGTAAATGAAGAAGTGATAGAACCAAAAAAAATGGGACAAATAAAACCAGAAATAGTATTGAAAGAAATGCCAGAAGGAATAGAAAAATGGTATTATAATCTGGCTAGTCAGGAAGATATTAGTGAGGCAGAATTATTAAAAGAATTAGAAAAACGAATCAAAGATGCATTATTATCAGAAAATGAAATTGTGGAAATTTTAGATTTACAAATAGATAATATTATGATGAATACATTATGTAAATCTATTCCATATATAAGTAAAGGAATTAAGGCTCAAGGTTATCGGTATCAGGATATTCCTTATATTTCTTTTATAAAAATTGAAACTACAATGACTGTAGAAGAAATAAAAAAACATATTTTAGCAGTAGATCAAAAAGTTACTGAAATTTTATCTCAAGTAAATGATACTATGTCTGATGAAATGAAGGCATTAATAATCCATGATTATTTTATATATGAATATGCCTATGATTATGACAATTATTTGGCAGGTACTATACCAGATGATTCTTATACAAGTGGAGGAATATTTTTAAATAAAACAGGAGTATGTAATGCATATGCTTGTGGATATTATTATATTATGAATCGGCTTGGCATTGAATGTTATGTTACTTCCAGTGAGGAGATAAATCATGCATGGAATATTATAAATATTGATGGTTCTTATTATCATGTAGATTGTACATGGGATGATCCTGTTTATGATAAAATAGGAATGGTAGGACATTATTATTTTTTATTAAGCGATACAGCAATTCAGAAATCTCATACTGGATGGGATTCTAATCTTATTTGTAATAATGAAAAATATGATGAGACATATTGGAGAGAGATAAGTTCAAAAATTATTTTTAATAAAGATAAGATTTATTATATTGAAGAAAAAGAAAGAGCGATTTATTCACAAGATATTGTAAGTGGAGTAAAAAATAAAATTCGGGATTTAGGAAAATGGTATGTATTGGGAGATGAAGAAAAAGAGGGATGGTTTTATACTTTTTCTTATTCTGGATTATTTTATGAGAATGGGGAGTTATACTATAATACAGCAGAGGAAATTAGAAAAATATCTCTTGATGGGGAAGTAGATACTCTTATATATAAACCTAATACTACAGATGGATACGTGTATGGAAGTAAAAAGAGTGGAACAGATCTTGAGTATGTGATAAAACAATCACCATCTGATTCTGCAAAGAAAGAAGTAAGAGAGAAGATATCAAATCTATTACTTCAATCGTAAATTGATTTGATATCTTCTCT
>CAJTJZ010000062.1:9191-17664 GCA_910576895.1 uncultured Lachnospiraceae bacterium
CAATTTACGATTGAAGTAATAGATATTTTGCTTGCAGATAAGGAAATACAATTAAATATTGATGAGTCATTTATTCTTACTTACGGTATTGTTCCACAAGATGTTATATCAAAAGTTATATGGAAAAGTAGTGATGAAAGTGTAGTAAGTGTATCAGATCAAGGGGTCATTACTGCTTTAAAAGAAGGTTATGCTATTATTACAGTAGTAACAGAGGATGGAAATAAAGAGGCTTTCTGTAAAGTGATTGTTGAACAAGACAAAGGAAAGCTGGGAGATGTAGATAATAGTGGTGATATTGATGTCAATGATGCTTTAATTATTTTAAAAATTTCTGCCAGTTTAATTACTCCAACACAAGCTCAAGAAAAAACAGCGGATGTGAACGGAGATGGAAAAGTAGATTCTGCGGATGCTTTACTTGTATTAAAATATGCAGCAGGATTAATTACAGGATTTTCTAATTGATAGGGTTGTTTTATATAAAGTGATACACACAACTGCATCTTCCTTTCCGCTTGATCATTCCAGAGCTGATTTATACTTGAAATTATGTTAAGGCTATGATATATTACTAATAGGTAGATTAATCTATTAAATGACATAAAAAAAGTAGTGACATAAGAATATATTCAAGAATAGATATATACAGATACAAAGATGTATAAGTGAGATATTTAATATTAGTTTTAGAAATAATAATGGGAGATGATTGGTATGTGTGTTGTTTCAATAAATGTTCCAGAAGAAATATTATTGAATTTACATGAAAATGAAGATGATTTTGCGATATATATGAAATGTATGCTTGCTGTAGACTTATATAAAAACAGGAAAGTATCCTTGGGATATTGTGCAGATATAGCGGATATGACAAAAGAGGATTTTATAAAATATCTTGGTCAGAATAATATATCTATATTCTCTTTTGAAGATGAAAAAGAATTTTTGGAGGAATTAGCGAATGCTTAAGGTAATAGTGAATACTACACCTTTAATTGCACTTTGTCATGTTGGACAACTTAATTTATTGAAAAAATTGTATAATGAGATAATGATTCCTCGTGCAGTATATAGGGAATTGTCAAAGAAGAAACAATCTATATGTAAGAGACAGGTGGATCTTTCACTTGAATGGATTCATGTGAAAGATATAGAGAACCAGATGGCAAAATCTATGTTTAAAACACAATTACATGATGGTGAAGTAGAAGTTATGATTTTAGCAAAAGAAAGAAGTGCAGATATTGTTATTATAGATGATGCTAATGCGAAAAAATATGCAAAATATTTAAAATTATCAGTGACAGGTACACTTGGTGTTTTAATAAAGGCAAAGAGAGAGGGATATATCAGTGAATTAAAACCAATTATATAAGAGATGATAGAAAAAAATATTTATATTTCTGAAAAACTTATGAAATTTTGTTTGGAACAAGTAAATGAGGAAATGTAACTATAAATAAAATACTCAAATTGGAAAATGGGGGCTGTTATTTTAACGATTTAAAAATCGTAAAAGAACAGCCTTATGTTTTTTTTAGGATAATTTTTTTACAAAGGATAAATATAAACAAACGTAAATTTATCTATATTATTTGATTGTCCAATATCCATCGTAGGCATATCCAGTTTTTCCAATCAATAAATGTTCAGATTTAGTAAAGCCTGCTTTCTGGATTGCTTTTATTCTTTCTATTGCATATATTGGAGCTTTCGTAAGCACTCCTTTACACCCTAACATTTCCTCGAATTTTGGCGTGATAAGTAAAAAAATGTCATATAACATATCTTCTTGTTCATAATCACTTCTTACATCCACTCTTAAAATTCCCATATGATTAAATTCATCTTCTGATACTCTCAAACATAATTCTATTGTTCCGATTACACTTGATGCTGTCTTATCAACAATAGAAAGTCTGACAAACCAACCATTTTCATATGC
The DNA here is from genome assembly GCA_910576895.1 of uncultured Lachnospiraceae bacterium. Taxonomy (GTDB): domain Bacteria; phylum Bacillota; class Clostridia; order Lachnospirales; family Lachnospiraceae; genus MGBC100174. Next base: position 11,140 of record CAJTJZ010000062.1, read on the forward strand.
CATATGCCAAAAGCTAATAGCCTCTTCCATTTTTTCTTTTGTTGTATAATAAAAATTATCTCCATCACAATTATCACTATTAAAAAAAGGTAATGCATTTTTATCGCTATATACTTTTAATAAATCATTGCAATCTTCCTTTTGAAATAATCTAATTAAAAATTTTTTGCTCTCAAATTCTGGACATTTTTCATAAATGTTCATAAAATACCTCCGTCTCGATTTGTACCACTCATAGAGTAAATCACATTTGCTTTCAATTATACAAAAAAAGCCCCATATTTACAATGCAATTTATATGAATTTTTTATATACTAAAGTTTTTATCAATTGCTTGCAAATTTATCATAGCAATTATTTGGTTCTGCATATCCTCAACAGTTTCTATTTTAATTCTACCAATATTGCTTCTTGTCACTTCAAAATCTATATCAGGAAACAATTTTTCACATAAGCTGTTTAGTTCAGGCGATGCTCCCATGAAAGCTATTACGAGAGAATTTGTATCAAATTGTTCTAAGATTTCTTTCAATTCTTTTTGTGAAATGGTAGATATTTGTTCAAAATCCGTTATTTTCTGTGGCTGTATCTTGGGTTCTAATATATCATTTATTGTAATATTATATAATTTAGAAATTTTGAGCAAAATTTCTAAGTCTGGAATAGTAATTCCTGTTTCCCATTTTGATATTGCTTGCCTAGATATCAAGAGCTGTTTTGCTAAATCTTCCTGTGTGTAATGATTTTTTTTCCGTAAAAATTGTAAGTATCTTCCTATTATATTTATATGCATAAAAATCACTCTCCTTGTTGCCATTATAAAGCATGTAAACAAAAGAAGAAAGAATTTCATAAGTGCAAAAAAGCAAATAGTAGTTGCATATTGAAATTTCGTTCTTCTTTCGTTTGTTTTGCCCTATTGTCTATTCTTCTTTCGTTCTTGTTTCTTCTTCCGTTTTTATTTTATATGGGTGGTCGAAAAACCTAATTGTTCAGTATAAAATCATTCTATTTATCTATGATTATATATTCAATATAGATATTTGCTATTTTCTGTAAATTATTATAAACTATCTCCAGAAAGAAAGATAAAAACAAAAAAGAAAAGAAAAAGTGAAATTAAAATAGAAAGAATAGAAAGCAGGTATGTTATGAAAAGAGTAAGCATATTCCTTGGAGCAGTAACTGTAATATTATTATTAGCAGGTTGTGGAAATGAGGTTACAAATAAAGATCATTTTAATTTATCATCATTATCATCAAAACAAGAAAATAAGATAGAGAAAGAACAAGCAGCAGAAACAATAGAATATCTTTCTTTAGATACAAAAATAAAAAAATTAGCATCTCATTTTTCTGCTGTTAAATTTGGGGGAGATTATAAATTTGATGATTTTTTAGATCAAGGTGGGGCAGCATCAGATCAAGAGGTATTGGAATATTTAACAAGTACATTACTGGGAAGTATCGATAATAAAAATCTTTCTTTTGAAACAAAAGCATTTGGATGCAGTACAATTTCAGTAGAAAATAAGGAAAATGGTTATTATTTTGGAAGGAATTTTGACTGGAATCATTGTGATGCTATGATTATTGCAGCTTATCCAGAGAATGCATATGCTTCTTTTTCTACAGTAAATATGGATTTTATTAAACAAAGTGCAGGATTTGTTTCTAATTTTCTTAGTGATAAGGTATTAATACTGGCAGGAATTTATGCACCGTTAGATGGCATGAATGAAAAAGGATTATGTGTATCGGTTAATATGATAAGCGATGAAGATACCATTTCTCAAAATACAGAAAAACCTGATATTACAACAACAACGGCAATTCGCTTATTATTAGATCAAGCAGCTACCGTAGAGGAAGCAATTGCATTACTAGAACAGTATGATTTTCATGCATCTATGGGTTATATGATACATCTTGCTATTTCTGATCAAACGGGAAAAAGTGTAGCAGTTGAATATATAAATAATGAAATGAAAGTGATAGATACAAAGATACTTACCAATTTTTATTTAGCTGAGGGAGAAAAAAATGGAATTGGAACAAAACAGTCGCATACAAGATTTGAGTTGTTAGAAGATACATTAAAAGAACATAGTGCTATGGATAGAATGCAGGTAAGAGATGCATTAAGTCTTGTTAGTAAAGGAAATTTTGGTGAATTTGAATCAACGGAATGGAGTGTTATTTTTGATCAGTCTGCATTAACTGCTATTTATTATCATAGGGAAAATTATGATAAAAGTTATGCTTTTGAACTTTTTTCTAAATAGGAAAGGATAAATGAATAGGAGAGGATAAGTAAGAAGTGATAGATAGAAACTTATGATACAAGGAGGCATTGTGATGTATTTACGTCTTTTATGGGATTTATATAAGTTAAAAAGAAATTCTTTAAAAAATTCTGCACAAATAAAAAAACTACAACAAAAAAAGTTAAAAAAATTATTGCACTATGCTTATGAAAATTCCGAATATTATCAAATGGCATTTAAAAGAGCAGGTATTTCAGAAAAAAATATCGATCAAATACCATTAAATCAATTTCCATCTATTGACAAAGAGATACTTTTGCAGCATTATAATGAAATTGTGACAAAAAAGGAAATTTGTCAGGAAGAAATGAAGAAATTTGATGAAAATTCCAGTAATCAGCAAAATTATCTAAAAGATTATCATATTGTACATTCTTCAGGTAGTACAGGGATAGCAAAATATTTTATTTATGATAAAAAGGCATGGTATGAAATGCTTCTTGGAATTATTCGAGGGGCATTATGGGGAATGAATATGATAGAAATTTTAAAGCTTTTGGCAGAAAAACCAAGGATTCTTTATATTGCTGCGACTGATGGAAGGTATGGAGTAGCAATGGCAGTTCATGATGGAATTAAAGGGTTAAAGGCAAGCCAAGAGTTTCTTGATATTAATACAAGACTTGATCAATGGACAAAAAAAATCATTGATTTTCAACCAAATATTGTGATAGGATATCCTTCTGCTATAAAATTATTGGCAGAACAGATGGAAAAAGATAACATACACTATCAATTAAAACGTGTAATTTCTTGTGGAGAGCCACTTGTTCCGGGGCTTGGGACATTTCTAGAACAGCATTTTAGATGCAGCGTGATTAATTTTTATGGTGCAAGTGAATCGTTAGCTTTGGGACTAGAAGAAAAAGAAAAGGAAGGAATGATTTTATTTGATGATTTGAATATTATTGAGGTAGAACATAATGAAATGTATATAACTTGTCTTTATAATTTTACACAGCCATTAATTCGATATCATTTGACAGATAAGCTGATATTGAAAGAAGAAACAGAACAAAGTTATGGGTTTTCAAGAGCAGATGTATTATTATGTAGAAACGAAGATGTACTTTGGTTTGAAAGAATGGATGGAACAAGAGAATTTTTACATCCCTTATCAATTGAGGGCTTTTGTATTGAAGGACTATTAAATTATCAGTTTGTACAAACATCTATAAAAACATTTGAAATACGGGCAGAGATTGCAGGGAATACAAAAAAGGAGATGATTGCAAAGGAAATAGAAAATTTAATAAATCCTTTGTTAAAAGAAAAAAGATTGGAGGATATATGGTATGGAATTGTATTTATAGATAGTATTTTACCAGAGGAGAAAACAGGAAAGAAAAAATTGATTATAAGAAAAGAGGAGAGTAGAAAAGAAATAGAGAACAAAGGAAGAAAGAACAAAGAGATAGATAAGAAAGAAAGTGATAAAAAATGGGAGGAAAAGAATTTAGAACAAGTAAGAAAAAAAAGAAAAGAACAAAAGGAACAAAATAGAAAGAAAAAAAATAAGGAGGTCTTTATATGAGAGCATTTATAAAAGAAAAACAATTAGATGAGGAGAGAGCATTATATCATTTGAAAAATACCGATGTGATAGATTGTATTTTTGCAGGTCCAACTGATGGAGAATCTGCATTAAAAGAAGCTAGAGATGTAACAATAGAAAATTGTACTTTTTCCCTTCGTTATCCTTTATGGCATGTAAGAAAGTTTACAATGAAAAATACAACAATGGATGAGCTTACACGTGCAGCCATTTGGTATGCAGAAGATGCTTTGATAGAACATTCTATTATGGGAGGAATTAAAGCAGTAAGAGAATGTAAAAATATGATAATAAAAGATTGTAAGATTGATTCTCAAGAATTTGGTTGGAAATCAGAAGGAATTGAGATGGAAAATACAGAGATAATATCAGAATACCTTTTTCTTGATAGTAAAAATGTCAGCTTAAAAAATGTAACAATGAAAGGAAAATATTCTTTTCAATATATGGAAAATCTTGAAATAGAAAATTGTGAGTTAGATACAAAAGATGCTTTTTGGCATAGTAAAAATGTAACGGTAAGAAATAGTATTATAAAAGGAGAGTATCTGGGTTGGTTTTCAGAAGGTCTTACTTTCATTGACTGTAAAATTATTGGAACACAACCGCTTTGTTATTGTAAAAATTTAAACTTAATACATTGTACTATGGAGGATACCGATTTATCTTTTGAATATTCGGAGGTAACAGCAGATATTAAAGGGCATATCATTTCTATCAAAAATCCAAAAGAAGGGGTTATTATTGTAGATACCGTTGGAGAAATTATTAAGGAAGATCCTGTGATGCCTTGTAATGGAAAAGTGTTATTACGTAGTGAATTAAAAGATGTAGATAATAAATAAGGAAATAGGGAAAAGAGGACAGCTCATGGACAAAGTAAGGGATGAGAATACCATAATTCAAAATATGGTGGATGCAGGCTGTAATTCACAGGAAGTAGAATGTTTTTGTAAATGTAAAAAACAGGGAAAAAAGAAAGAAGAATTAGATATTTTAGAAAGACATAGAGAAGAACTGCTTCAAAATATCCACCATATTAAAAATTCCATAGAGGAATTAGATCAAATGATAATAAAGGTCAAAGGTTAAAGGCGGTCAGATTTTTTAACCTCCAGTATAACAAATATCTTGTTGTAAGCGGGAGAGAAATAATTTTGCTGCTTTGGATAATATCTGATATTTTTTTGTAAATAAATAGACATGGGAAGTAATGGCAGGGGCAAAAGGGCGAAAAGTAAGAGGGGATTCTCTAGAAAAATTGATAAGTCCGCCAATGCATAAGGCATAGCCCATGCCAGCTTCTACCATAAGTCCAGCATTAAAAATCAGATTATAAGTAGCTATGGTACAAAGTTTAATATTATATTCAGAGAATAAAATATCAAAGCGTTGATGATTAGAAGTTTGTGAAGGGCGAATTAAAGGAATGCCGGAAAGATCGGAAATGGAAAGAGTTTCCTTTACTGCAAGTGGAGAATCATTTCGCATTAGTACACCCCAAGTTTCATAAAGAGGAAGCTTTTGATAATCATAGCGAGGACTGATTTCTGGTTCTAATAAGATGCCAATATCTAAAAGTCCTTTATCAAGTCGTTCAATAATAGCATCTGCATTATTGCTGAAAAAGTGAAAATGAATTTCTGGAAAATTGTCTTGAATAGATTTTATAATCTGCATAATTTTAATAGAAGATCGATGTTCTCCACAGCCAATATAAATATCACCTGTAATAGATTGCTCATTTTCACGAAAATCATTTTCTGTTTTTTCCATAAGCGAGATAATTTCTTGTGCACGACTTCTTAGATAGATGCCATCTTCTGTAAGTGTGATTTTCTTTTTTCCACGAAGAAATAGTTGTTTGCCAAGCTGTTCTTCTAAATCCATCATCTGTTTGGAAAGTGTTGGTTGTGTAATATGAAGATAGTTTGCAGCTCTTGTAATATTTTGTTCTTCTGCAACTGCTAAAAAGTATTGTAAAAGACGTGTTTCAATCATAGCTCATACCTCTGTAAATTATTATATTCTTTATTGTATTGAGTAATTAGTTTTTTTTGATATCAGTATAATAGAAAATATCTATTATTATCTATTTTATATAATTATTTACTATTTTACAAGGAGAATTTATTATGGATATTAGGAAAATATTAAAGGATGCTGGTGCAACTTCCTTGCAGATAAATCAATATATGGAATATTTAGAAAATGGAAATAAGAAAGGTCAGGAAAGGATTCTTTGCAGATGTAAGGGAATACAAAAAGAAAAACTTGAGGATAAGAGAGAACAATTACTTTGCCTTGATTATATGATAGCAAAGGTGGAAAAAGGTTATGAATGATAAAAAAATTATTTTATCTGGAAAGAATATAGAGAAAATCTATAATAACGTTTCTGTTTTAACAAAGCTCAGTCTGGAACTATATCAAGGGGATTTTACTGTGATTATGGGACTATCTGGATCAGGAAAATCTACCTTATTGTATTGTCTTAGTGGAATGGAACAGGTTACAAAAGGAGAAATTTTTTGTGGAAGTAAAAAAATAACTAATGCATCAGAACAAGAATTAAGTAAACTTAGAGCAGGTCAACTACCCATTCCCTAAAGTTTGTAATACTTTTCATTTATGAAAAGCATT
>CAJTJZ010000063.1:0-8732 GCA_910576895.1 uncultured Lachnospiraceae bacterium
CCAAAGCAGAAGAAATCAGCTTCCGAAGCAATCTCATCAGCAGTAAGAGCAGCTCTTGGAATTTCAATCATAGTACCAACTTCATATTCCAGATTTACACCTGCAGCAGCAATTTCAGCATCTGCTGTTTCTACAACTACTTTCTTAACAAATTTTAATTCTTTAATTTCAGAAATCAATGGAATCATAATTTCTGGTTTTACTTTCCAATCAGCATGAGCCTTTTGAACATTGATTGCTGCACGAATGACAGCTTTTGTCTGCATTTTAGCAATTTCTGGATAAGTTACAGCAAGACGGCAGCCACGATGTCCCATCATAGGGTTAAATTCATGCAATGACTCAATGAGTGCCTTAATTTCTTCTACTGACTTATTCTTAGCATTTGCAAGCTTTTCAATATCAGCTTCCTCTGTTGGAACAAATTCATGCAATGGTGGATCAAGGAAACGAATCGTAACTGGATTTCCTTCCAAAGCTTCATATAAAGCTTCAAAGTCACCTTGCTGATATGGAAGAATTTTTTCAAGAGCTTCTTCTCTTTCTTCTACAGTATCTGAGCAAATCATTTCACGGAATGCAGCAATTCTATCTTCTTCAAAGAACATATGCTCTGTACGGCAAAGTCCAATTCCTTCTGCACCAAGCTCACGAGCTTTTTTTGCATCTGCTGGAGTATCTGCATTAGTACGAACTTTTAATGTTCTATACTTATCAGCCCAAGCCATAATACGTCCAAATTCACCAGCAATTGTAGCATCTACCGTAGCAATTTCACCATCATAAATATTACCTGTTGTACCATCAATAGAAATATAATCTCCTTCATGGTATTCCTTGCCAGCTAATGTAAATTTCTTATTTTCTTCATCCATGGTAATATCACCACAACCGGATACACAGCAAGTACCCATACCACGTGCAACAACGGCTGCATGGCTTGTCATACCACCACGTACTGTCAGAATACCCTGAGAAGCCTTCATACCTGTAATATCTTCTGGAGATGTTTCCAAACGAACAAGTACTACTTTCTCTCCTCTTGCATTCCAAGCTTCTGCATCTTCTGCAGAGAATACAACTTTACCACAAGCAGCACCCGGAGAAGCACCAAGTCCTTTTCCTGCTGGTGTAGCAGCTTTTAAGGCAGCAGCATCAAATTGTGGATGAAGAAGTGTATCAAGATTACGAGGATCAATCATAGCGACTGCCTCTTCTTCTGTTCTCATACCTTCATCTACAAGATCACAAGCAATCTTTAAAGCAGCCTGTGCTGTTCTTTTACCATTACGCGTTTGCAGCATATAAAGCTTCTTATTTTCAACCGTAAACTCCATATCCTGCATATCTCTGTAATGATTTTCCAGTTTAGAGCAAACATCTTTAAATTGTGCAAATGCCTCTGGGAATTCTTCTTCCATTTTTGCGATTGGCATAGGAGTACGAACACCAGCAACAACATCTTCACCTTGAGCATTAATCAAAAATTCACCCATCAGTTTCTTTTCACCAGTAGCTGGATCACGTGTAAATGCAACACCAGTACCACAATCATTACCCATATTACCAAATGCCATAGACTGTACATTTACAGCAGTACCCCAAGAATAAGGAATATCATTATCACGGCGGTATACATTTGCACGAGGATTGTCCCAAGAACGGAATACAGCCTTAATAGCACCCATTAACTGCTCCTTTGGATCATCTGGGAAATCGCTTCCAATCTTATTCTTATATTCAGCCTTAAATTGAGAAGCAAGCTCTTTTAAATCATCTGCTGTCAGATCAACGTCATAAGTAACGCCTTTTTCTTGCTTCATCTTGTCGATAAGTTCTTCAAAATATTTCTTACCGACTTCCATAACAACATCTGAGTACATCTGAATAAATCTTCGATAGCAGTCCCAAGCCCAACGTGGATTTTGAGACTTTGCAGCGATAACATCAACAACCGTCTCATTTAAACCAAGATTTAAGATAGTATCCATCATACCCGGCATAGAAGCCCTTGCACCAGAACGTACTGATACAAGAAGTGGATTCTCTTTATCGCCAAATTTCTTTCCTGTAATCTCTTCCATCTTTACAATGTACTCATTAATCTGAGCCTGAATTTCTTCATTGATCTCGCGACCATCCTCATAATACTGTGTACAAGCTTCTGTTGTAATTGTAAAACCTTGTGGTACAGGAAGACCAAGACTTGTCATTTCTGCTAAGTTTGCACCTTTACCACCAAGAAGCTCACGCATATTTGCATTACCTTCTGTGAACAAATAAACCCATTTGTTTGCCATTTCTTTAAAACCTCCTAAATTTTTTTTAAAAACCACACTGTAACACACGGACAATTCAAATTTACTAATACAAAGAACTGTCTTCCTATCTATTATGCCATATTGTTCCAAATTTTTAAAGGGGTAATTTTCATTTTTTAGCAATTTTTGCTATTTTCTTTTTCAAAATTTGCTTTCCATACAAAATGATAGGGCAATTTTTCTTAAAATTCAAATTTTTTTTCAAAATACGCTTTTAAATCTTCTATTTTAATGCGTTCCTGCTGCATACTATCCCGCTCTCTAACGGTAACCGAACCATCGGTTTCCGAATCAAAATCATAGGTAATACAAAATGGTGTTCCAATTTCATCTTGACGTGCATAACGTTTTCCAATACTTCCCCTATCATCAAATTCGCAATGATAATACTTACTTAGTTCTAAAAAGATTTTTTCAGCACCCTCATTAAGTTTCTTGGAAAGTGGAAATACGCCAATCTTCACAGGTGCTAATGCTGGATGAAAATGAAGTACCGTTCTTACTTTTCCATCTACTTCTTCTTCATCATAAGCACTACAAAGAAAAGCAAGTGTGACACGATCTGCACCAAGAGATGGTTCAATGACATAAGGAATATATTTTTCTTTCTTTTCATCATCAAAATATTCCATCGATTCCCCAGATGCGTTTTGATGTTGTGTTAAATCATAATCGGTACGATCTGCAATTCCCCAAAGTTCTCCCCAACCAAATGGGAATAGAAATTCAATATCGGTTGTTCCCTTACTATAAAAACTAAGTTCTTCTTTTGAATGATCTCTTGCACGCATTTCCTCATCCTTGATACCAAGAGATTTTAACCAATCAATACAAAACTGTCTCCAATAAGCAAACCATTCTAAATCTGTTCCCGGCTCACAGAAAAATTCTAACTCCATCTGTTCAAATTCTCTAATACGGAAGATAAAGTTTCCCGGTGTAATTTCATTACGAAATGATTTTCCAATTTGTCCAATTCCAAATGGAATCTTTTTTCTGGAAGTTCTTTGTACATTTTTAAAATTTACAAAAATTCCCTGTGCTGTTTCTGGACGAAGATAAACGGTATTTTTTGCATCCTCTGTTACCCCTTGAAATGTTTTAAACATTAAATTAAATTGGCGGATATCTGTAAAATTATGTTTACCACAAGACGGACAAGGAATCTGTTTTTCCTCAATATAATTTTTCATTTTCTCCTGTGTCCATCCATCAATACTGCCTTCTATTGTAATCCCATGTTCTTCATTATAATCCTCAATCAGCTTATCCGCACGAAAACGCTCATGGCAATCCCTGCAATCCATTAAAGGATCGGAAAAACCACCAAGATGTCCTGATGCTACCCAAACCTGCGGATTCATAAGAATGGCACAATCCACACCAACATTATAGGGATTTTCCTGAATAAACTTTTTCCACCATGCATGTTTTACATTGTTTTTTAATTCAACGCCTAGATTTCCATAATCCCATGTATTTGCAAGTCCTCCATAAATCTCAGAACCGGGATATACAAATCCTCTTGATTTTGCAAGCGATACAATTTTTTCCATTGTTTTTTCCATATTGTTCTCCTTTTCCGCGAAATTAATGTATAAGCAATCTTTCGCATTTTCTTTTTTTATTTGAATATAATAAGTGCTTCTTTCTCTGTTTCTGCCTTCACTACAGACGGATTGAGTAAAATTGCATTATTATAATACTTGATTGTTCCCGATACTTTAATATTGGTATCGGCAGAAAGGCTAAATACATACCATTTTTCATCAAGTTTTGTATCTTCTAAAGAAACCTCTGTATTATTTTCTATCTCAAATAGTTTATCTGGCAAACTATCCTTAAGCTTTGCCTCTCCCACTGTCATAAAAGATCCCTTTTGAGAATTAAATATTATATAATCTTCCACAGACTGATATTCAATTAACATGCTTGCAATCTGTTTTTCTACATGAACAGAAACAAGAGAAATCCTTTTGCCGCCTTCTCTTTTATTATAATCTTTAATTTTTCCTTCTGCAAAATCTTTTAAATCTTTTTCACTATAATATTCCTTATCAAATGTTCCTGTAATATACTGATCCATCGTTCCATCGGTACGAATTAAAACAGTATTCTCTTTTACACTTTCAGCAGAAAGCTTTTCTTCTTGTCCACATCCTGTTAATATCGACAGTCCAATCAAACATAAGCATAAGAAATAAATACCACTTTTTTTGCCCATATTCCTTTCTCCTTTCTAAAAACAGTCTTTTACAGGTTCTATCATTTTTAGTGACTTAAAATCATGCACCACTATCCTCTTTACATAGCTATGTACAAATTTTGAAAAATTTTCTGCCATATCCTTACTTATTTGAAATCGATATACTCGATTCATTGGACTTGTACTAATATATCCTAACACAAGTCTTATCGTTTCTTCAAGTCCTATCCGATTCTCTTTGTATTTTTTTCCATATTTTTGCATACAATCTTTACATAAAACACCACATTTTTCATAAGAAAAATAAAAAGGGCCTTCTTTACAATGGCAAACCACGCAATCAAACATCCAAGGTGCTTCTCCCTCTAGTGTTAAAACTTTCCATTCAAAAATATACCGTAAGAGCGAATAAGGAAATCTTTTTTCCACTAACATAGATAATGTTACATATAATAAATCTAAAAGTTCTCCTGCTTCTAAATTTTCCCTTGCAAAATATGCTGCAAATTCACAAAAATAACAACCATAGCAGACAGCTTCTAAATCCTTTTGCACTTCATGAAAATATCTAGAAATTTCTGCCTGCACTATGGTATAGGAATCTTTTCCCTCATAACAAGAAAATTCCCCTACTGCAAAGGATTGGCATTTTGCCAAAAGTGGACTGTTACTTCTTCTTGCACCTTTAGCAAATGCCGAAATTTTTCCTCTCTCTCTTGTCAGCAATACAATTCTTTTGTCAGCTTCCCCCACCGGCAGGACTGACAAAACCATTCCATGAAGTACAAGCTGTGCTGCCATAGACGATATCCTTTCCCTTCTTTTCGTATAAGTTTTGAACCTGTTCTTCCTTTGTACAGGCAGTATACTGAAGATAATCTTCAATATTGCCTGTTCTCTCGAAAATATTCCAGCATTCCATACGTTCCATAAATAAAAAGATACGCCCCTTTCCTTATACTTTTATACTGGCGGTCAAAAAACCTGATCGCTTGTAACTATACAAGAAATATTTTTTTCTTCCTTCTCATTATTTCACAGTCATGTAAAAATATACTTCTTCTTATTTATTTCATAGGAAATTACTGTTAAAGTTCCTTTTTATTATATCCATAATTTTTTAACATAATATCATTATCACGCCATTCCTTTCGCACCTTTACCCATAATTTTAAATTAATATGGGTATCTAATAACGCTTCCATTTCCTTTCTAGCTTTCGTTCCAATTTTTTTTAACATACTTCCCTTTTTTCCAATAATAATTCCTTTATGGGACTGTTTTTCACAAATAATTACAGCTTCAATATCCATAAGAGCTGATTTTTTTCTCTCTTTCATTTGCTCTATCATCACAGCAATCCCATGAGGTATTTCATCTTCTAAGCATTGCAGGGCTTGTTCTCGAATTAATTCTGCTACAATCTGTCGTTCTGGCTGATCGGTAATCGTATCCTTATCGTAAAACTGTGGTCCTTCTGGTAAATATTGAAAAATAGAAGAAAGTAGGCTATCTTTATTTTCTCCTGTCATTGCAGATACTGGAATAATTTCTGCAAAACTGCAAAGTTCTTGATAAGCAGCAATCACTTTTAAAATTTCTTCTTTTTTTATGGTATCAATTTTATTAATTACAAGAATAATATTTGTCTTTACCCTCTTAAGCTGCTCTGCAATGGCACGTTCTCCTGCCCCAATAAATACCGTTGGTTCTATTAGCCATAAAATAAGATCAACTTCTGAAAGTGTCCTTTGTGCCACAAGCACCATATATTCTCCAAGCTTATTTTTTGCTTTATGGATTCCCGGCGTATCTAAAAAAACAATCTGTCCCTCTTCGCAAGTATATACTGTTTGAATGCGATTTCTTGTTGTTTGCGGTTTTTTGGAAGTAATTGCGATCTTTTGTCCAATTAACTGATTCATTAAGGTTGATTTTCCAACATTTGGTCTGCCAATCAAGGTAACAAATCCAGAACGATACCCTCTTTCTTGTTTCTCTTTCATTTCTATTTTTCTCCGTTTCTTTCTCGTTTCTTATCATTATCGATTACTTTTTATAATTTATATTAATTTCTCTACTTTCATAAATAAATCCTTGTTTTTCTCAATCTCTCCCATTCCTCCAATGACACAAATTTCCTTTGTATCTGTAACGCTTTTTACTAATGGTGCAAAGGAACGAATCTTTTCCATCGTTGTATTTAATACTTGTTCCCGTTCTTTCTTTAATCGTTCTTCTGTAAGCCCCATAAGATAGGCACTTAAGGAACGTACTCCTTTTGCACTTGGTGTTAATGGTGTATCCATAGAACTAATTGTACCAATAATAAATTTATTCATATCTCTATCCATAGCTTCAAAATCACGTACATACTCCCAAGTCCGTTCAAAAACCTCATTTGTTCTAAGAAGATTTGGATCACGATAGGAAACAAAATAAGCATTGCCATCTCGTCCAAATCCTTCCATACAGCCATAAGCTCCGCCTAAGACACGCACTTGATTCCAAAGATAATCATAACTTAAAATAGTATTTAATACACGTAAAGAACCATGATATTCAAATCCAGCCTTGTGGAAATTTCCTACTCTTGCTACATATTGCACCTGTCCTGCGGTAAGAAATCCTTCGTTCTTCTTTTCTGGCAAAATTTGCTCGATAAGACTCTTTCTTTTCTCCCTCTTTTTACTTGGAAGTTTTTCTAAAAATTCTTTTATTGGTATTTTTGCACAGGAAAGGCATTCCCTATCTCCTGTTATGCTAAGCAAAAGACGTTCTTTTACAAATACATCTAAAACAAGCTGCTTTAATCCCTCCATTAATTCTGCCTTTTTCTCTTGAAAATGCAGATAATAGTCATTAATCGCCCGATAATATTCCATTCCACTCTCAAGTTCATGGAAATAAGCTTCTTTTGAATGATAAGACAGAGCCCGTCCCATAGCAAAGGTATGTCCTTTATTTATCATTTGCATTTGCATACTAGAACGTTCTTCTGCTAAAATTTCTTTCAATCGCTTTTCATCAGATAAAATAGAATGCAGTAATATTTCTTCCACAAGTTCCAATGCTTTCGAAAAAAGAGGATATAATGCTTTTACTTTCACTACTGCCTTTACTGTAAAGGTACTCTCCTTATTTCCTTCTGGCAGTTTCTTATATAAATGCAAATTAAAATCAATGCCACCTGTCTGAATATCAATTTCATTTGATAATTCTGATAGGGAATGATAGGTTGTTGCTGTCTTTCCAAAAACAGAACATAAAAATCCCATCCATGGAATTTGTTTTATATCGATATCGGTAATATCAAATAATAACTGAAAATATCCAATCCCATTGGTATCTATTTCATGATGGAGCATTTCACAATCAAAATCTTCTATCTTTTGATTATAAAGTGGCTCTACTTCCCGTTTAATATCAGAAACCGATAAAACAGGAATCTTTTCCAAATCTTCTTCTTTTGATGGTTCTTTTTGATAATCCTTTAATTCCTTTGTTTCTCTAACAAGTCTTTCTATCTCATCTTCTGTAAGTCCCTCTTTATATTTCTTTAATGTTTCTCTGACATTTGCTTCTAATTGTTGTGTTAATCCGGGCTGTGGCCGCATGGTAAGCAATATGGCATGTTGATTTTCTAATAAATATGTCTTTAATAGATTTTCATAATAATCTGTATTAATTTGTTCTTTCAAGAAAGCAAAAGTATCATTGCTTCTAATATGAAGAAATGGTTTTTGATCATCATAAAGCCAGCTATCAAGAATTTGGATTCCATACATCAAGCCCTTTGGAAATTGTCCAAAATCAGCTTCTCTATAACGAAATTCAAACATATTAATTGCAGCTCTTAACGAATCCTTAGAAATACCATGTTCTATCAGTTCTTTTAATGTCTTATGCAAAACTTCTTGAAACTTTTCGGCTTTTTCTGGTTCTGTTTCCTTAATAATAATTGCAAATACTGGCTGTAAAATTCCATTTTCAAAAAAGCTTAAAACATCACTGCCAAGTTCGGCATCAATCAAAGCTTTCCGAAGTGGTGCTGCTGGTGTATCTAAAAGCAAATATTCCAAAATCTGAAATGCAAGATAATAGTCACGATTTAAACAAGTATCAATAATAGCTGCATAAGCAAGATATGATTTATTCTCTATCTTTTCATCACTTGTTATGGAATAAACAGCTTCTGCATGACG
>CAJTJZ010000063.1:8742-11165 GCA_910576895.1 uncultured Lachnospiraceae bacterium
ATGAAATGGCTTCTGTAAAACAATTTCGGAATCTACTTGCAAAGAATCAAAATGAGACAAATATTCTCTATCCAGCCAAAGAAGCTTTTCTTCCATATCCATATCACCATAGAAATAAAGATAGCTATTACTTGGGCTATAATATTTTTTATGAAAATCAAGAAATTCCTCATAAGTTAAGGTAGGAATCACTTCGGGATCTCCCCCTGACTGTAAACCATAAACAGATTCTGGAAACAATGCCTTTTCTATTTCATGAGAAAGTTTCTGTTCTGGCGAAGAATAAGCACCCTTCATTTCATTATAAACAACACCATTATAAGCAAGCTCGCCCTCCTTTGTTTCTAATTCATAATGCCAGCCTTCCTGCTTAAAAATCTTTTCTTCTTTATAAATATTTGGATAAAAAACGGCATCTAAATAAACATCAACTAAATTTTGAAAATCCTTATCATTGCAGCTTGCTACTGGAAAAATTGTTTTATCTGGATATGTCATTGCATTTAAAAACGTATTTAAAGAACCCTTTGCTAGTTCTATAAAAGGATCTTTTGATGGAAACTTCTTTGATCCACATAAAACGGTATGCTCAATAATATGTGCTACTCCTGTAGAATCCTTTGGTGGTGTACGAAATCCTATAGAAAACACTTTATTATTATCATCATTTTGCAGTAAAAGAACCCTTGCTCCACTTTTTTTATGCTGTAATAAATATCCTATACTTTTTAATTCTTCTATTTCCTCTTGCTTCCATAATTTATATTCCTTTGGACAATGAAATGGTTTCTTTTCCTTCATTTCTTATAACTCCTTTCTGATTTTTACTTTTCTTACATTCATTTCCATATTATAAACAAATAGTCTGCCCATGTAAACAAATTTTTATTATTTTTCGTTGACATAACCCCCATTTTATGATAAAATTCCGACTATGGGATATATTCTCACAAAATTATGTAAAACATAATTTCAATTTGTTCCAATTTTTAATGTTTTAGGAGGTACTATCATGAAAGGTACAGTAAAGTGGTTCAACGCTAAAAAAGGATTTGGTTTTATTTCTGACGAATCCGGAAATGATGTATTTGTTCATTTTTCAGCGTTACAAATGGATGGTTTCAAAGTATTAGAAGAAGGCGAATCCGTAGAATTTGATGTAGTTGATGGAGAGAAAGGTCCACAGGCTGCAAATGTAGTGAAGTTATAATCAGCCGATTAGCGTAAATTTTTATATAGATTCTTTTTAGAAGTTATATTAAAGTTATACCGTTCTATGATTGTAAACTAAACGCAAAACACCGTTTCTTTCTATGGAAACGGTGTTTTTTTATAAATAAGGAGGAAATTCAATGAAAAATGAAAATTATATTTCATGGGATGCTTATTTTATGGGAATTGCTTTGCTTTCTTCCAAACGTAGCAAAGATCCAAACACTCGTGTTGGTGCTTGTCTTGTAAGTCCAGACAATAAAATTCTCTCTCTTGGCTACAATGGAATGCCCATTGGCTGTTCTGACAATGAATACCCATGGGAACGAGAAGCGAAAGATCCACTTGATACAAAATATCTCTATGTATGCCATGCAGAAATGAATGCACTACTTAATTATTCTGGAATTGGTTTAAAAGGTGCAAAATTATATGTCACCCTCTTTCCATGTAATGAATGTACCAAGGCATTAATTCAAAGCGGTATTCATGAAGTAATTTATTTATATGATAAATATCCAGATTCTCCATCTACAATTGCTGCAAAAAGAATGATGAACACAACAGGGCTTATTTTCCGAAAATATGAATTAGAACATCAAGAAATTTTATTACATTTATAATTGACCTAATATTAAAATAATCACTTATGACATTGCAAAAGGGGTTTTTATTTATGCATTCTACAAGAAAAAGGACAAAAAAAAATCCATCTTTTCCTTCCTTTCCCATAAAAATTTTCTTCGCTTGTCTTTTTTTAGCATTGTTTCTTGCAATTTTTTCAGTTGCTCGTCAAAGAAGCCAATATATTCAAGCACCAGATACTACAAGTGAATCTTACCAAAGTCTTGCAATTGAAGAAAATTTTTTAACGGTAAATGAATATTCCAGACCACAGACAGCACTAAAAAAAGTAAATAATATTGTCATTCATTATACGGGAAATCCCGGTTCTGACGCAGAAGGAAATAGAAATTATTTTGAAAGCCTAAAAGATAGTCATATTACACATGCCAGCAGCCATTTTATTGTTGGGTTAGATGGAACAATTGTACAATGTATTCCATTAACAGAAATTGCCTATGCTTCCAATGATAGAAATATAGATACGATTTCCATTGAATGCTGCCATCCAAAAGAAAATGGAAAATTCACCAAAGAAACCTATGAGTCTTTGCTTCGTCTTTGTGAATTTTCCATTTTCTTTTGGA
>CAJTJZ010000063.1:11175-12619 GCA_910576895.1 uncultured Lachnospiraceae bacterium
TGTGCCTATCTTTGTCAAGCTTACAATCTTTCTTCTAAAGACTTAATTCGCCACTATGATGTTACAGAGAAAATTTGTCCAAAATATTATGTAGAACATCCCAAAAAATGGGAAAAATTAAAAAACGATGTACAAAAACTTTTAAAATAATGAAAGGAGCTGTCACTCTAAGAATTAATACACAGCTCTTTTTCTATACAAAAAACTAACTGTCAGACCTTGAAAAAATCTGACAGTTAGTGTAAATAATGTACGACTAAACACATGAAATTACAAAAAGATTATACTTAAAATTCAAATAGATATGAATGAAAACTTTCATTAAATATCAAAATAATGATTCCAGAAAACGATTCTGTGGATTTATTAAATCAGCTTATAGCTACTTATCTTTCTATTTTGATAATATAAGATATATTTCCTTACTTATACTTCAAATAATAAATCTCCATAAGATGGTACTGGCCAAAACTCTTTATCAACAAGCATTTCCAGTTTATCTATTGGCTCTCTTAATTCCTGCATTGCCAGCATGATTTCATCTTTAAAAAATTCTGCTTTTTCTTTTCCATCTTCTTTTTTCGCTGCTTCAACTACTAACTTTTTCAAATTTTCCAATGCTGTCTTTGCTTTTGCAAGTAAAGAAGAGCATTCCTTTAATAGTTCTGTCTGTACACTAAGATCTGCTTCCAGACAAGCACTTTTTACAGAATTAATAGAATTTGCAAGACTTGTTGTATATTTTATAATTGCTGGAATATATTTTTTACTTGCCATTTCAATCATTGTTTTTGCTTCTATATTAATTGTCTTTGCATAAAGTTCATAATTAATTTCTGCTCTGGATTCTAGTTCTACCTTTGATAAAACATGGAATTTTTCAAATATTTTTACTGTCTTTTCCTTTGTCAGTTCTGGAATTGCATCTACCATTGTCTTTACATTTGGAAGTCCACGGCGTTGTGCTTCTTCAATCCAGCCATCAGAATAGCCATTTCCATTAAAAATAACTTTTTGATGCTCTGTTAATGTCTTTTTAATTAAATCATGAACAGCTAAATCAAAATTGTCTGCCTTTTCTAACTCATCTGCAAAGTCAGATAATACATTCGCTACAATTGTATTTAAAATTGTATTTGGTCCTGCAATTGACATAGAAGAAGCAACCATACGAAATTCAAATTTATTTCCTGTAAATGCAAATGGTGAAGTACGATTGCGATCCGTTGCATCTTTTTTAAATTCAGGAAGCGTATTTACACCTGTATTTAATCTTCCACCCTGTTTACTTGATTTTGCTTCTCCTGTTTCAATTAACTGACTTACAACATCTTCTAACTGATCACCAAGGAAAATAGAAATAATCGCAGGAGGTGCTTCATTTGCTCCTAATCTATGATCATTGCCCGGATTGGAAGCAGAATATCTTAATAATGCTGCATTT
>CAJTJZ010000063.1:12629-16743 GCA_910576895.1 uncultured Lachnospiraceae bacterium
CACTGCAGATAAAAATACTAAAAACTGTATATTTTCATGTGGTGTCTTTCCGGGATCTAATAAATTTTTTCCTGTATTTGTAACAATTGACCAATTATCATGCTTACCAGAACCATTCACACCTGCAAATGGTTTTTCATGAAGCAAACACTCTAGTCCATGACGCTTTGCTACTTTCCGCATAGTTTCCATTACTAACTGATTATGATCCGTAGCAATATTTGCTGTTGTATAAATTGTAGCAAGTTCATGCTGTGCAGGAGCAACTTCATTATGCTGCGTCTTTGCAAGAATCCCTAATTTCCAAAGTTCTATATTTAAGTCTTTCATATAGGAAGCAATTCTTTCTTTAATTGTACCAAAATAATGATCATCCATTTCCTGTCCCTTTGGAGGCATTGCACCAAATAAAGTACGCCCTGTAAAGACAAGATCTTCCCGCTGCATATATTTCTCATGATCTACAATAAAATATTCTTGTTCTGGTCCAACAGAACAGGAAACACTCGTAACATCTTCATGACCAAATAATTTTAATACACGAACTGCTTGATCACTAATTGCTTCCATAGATCGAAGAAGCGGTGTTTTCTTATCAAGTGCTTCTCCTGTATAAGAACAAAATGCGGTTGGAATACAAAGTGTAACACCTGCTGCATCTTCTTTTAAAAATGCAGGTGATGTACAATCCCATGCTGTATATCCTCTTGCTTCAAATGTAGCACGAATACCACCGGATGGAAAAGAAGATGCATCTGGTTCTCCTTTTACAAGCTCTTTTCCAGAAAATTCCAAAATCATGCCGCCGTTTTCTCCCGGTGCAATAAAGGAATCATGCTTTTCTGCTGTTACACCTGTCATTGGCTGAAACCAGTGTGTATAATGGGTAGCTCCTCGTTCCAATGCCCATTCTTTCATAGCATGTGCTACAGCAGCAGCAATTTCAAGATCAAGTTCTTCATCATTTTCAATTGTCTGCTTTAGCTTTTTATATACTGGCTTTGGCAAACGTTCCTTCATAACTGCATCATTAAATACATCAACAGCAAAAACCTGTTCAATTACATTTTTCTTTTCCATAATTTTGCATCCTCCATTTCAATATTAAAAATAGCGTTCTCAAAATTACCTTTTGAGAACGCCATCGTTCCTAAATTTATGATTTTTGGTATTCATTTAATTTACAAGTGATTTATTCTGTTTATACTTTTTTGACCTCATTAAAATAACATATTTAATTTCAAAAGAAAAGTCTATTTTTCCAAAAAATACAAATTTTCCAGAAAATTTAAAATAATATTTTTAATTAATACTATTTAATATACTACGACTGCATGAGAAACAATACCATTACTCATACCACCCAATGTAACATCTGCTGAAAAAGTAATGGTACTACCTACTGGAACAGTAATAGTACGAATATCATTTGAATATGCAGATTTTGTTCGTTCTGTATGAAGAAAACCATATTTGTCATGATAAAGTACTGTTCGTTCTTCTTGATCCCAATAAATACGATAGGCAACGATACGACTTTTTGTACCAATATTTGTTACTGTAATATTTTGCTGATAAGTAACACCATAATCAGCCCAATTATATACACTATTATCTCTTGGATCAAGTGCATTTTTAGCAATATGGTTATAAAAAACTTGCTTTTCATTTCCTTTATATACCATTGGTATTTCTAATGGATAAATAGAACTTGGAAGAATTTGATTTATATCATATCCCTTATGGCTATTAAAAGTTTCCCAATGATCTGCCTCTTCGCCATTATCAACTTTTACATGAAGTTTTCCAATACTATTATCATTAATCGTAAATTTTAAATTAGTTTCTGCTAGTGGATAGCGGCTTCCTGTACCAGAATATACATGACTACTAATTCCATCTGTTCTTGTTGCTTTATTTGCTGTATAATAAGCATAATCTGGATTAACTGTAGTGTCATCTAAAAATGCCGCAAAATTCATATAAAGCATTCTATCTGATTCTACTTCAAGAAGTGCTTCTATGGAAGTATTTATTCTCATATATTTTCCACTATATCCATCATGAGTTGCCTCAAAAGACCATTTACTTTTAACTACACCGAAACCATTGTTGCCATCAGGAAATAACCAAATTGAACTATATGCTGGAATTGTAATCTCACTGTTTTTCTTTGTAATCTCTCCTGAAAAGCCTATATTACTTTCATAAGTATTCCATACACTTGTAAAACTATTATCATTTAAAGCTACTGCAGCATTTTTTAGCTTTAAATAAGCATCACTAGAATTATGATTATAAATTTGAATGCCATAATAAGTATAAGGAATATCATACGCTGTTTGTTCCAAAAACATCTTTGTTCTTCCTTGAAATGCTGTACTATAAAGCCAATGCTTACTATTCTCCATAAAATCATCTGCATGGATTGCTTCTGGATTATTTACAAAAATATATTGTCCATGTGTATTATAATTATAAGTAACCTTTGGAATCTCCGTTATAAAAGTATTATGATTTTCTATTGTAGAAGTACTTGAATTTATATAGTTATTACTGCTATTATTTCCTGATAACGTATTGTTATATGTATTGCTGTTTTTTTCATAACCACATTTTGTACACTTTTTACTTGAAAACGTATGGACTTCTCTTGTTTTTGCTCCCTTTACTTCACGTTTTATAATTTTACCACACTTACTACATTTACGCTTATAAAAAGGAACTGCATCATGCCTGCTTGAAGAATATTGTACATACCTTGTTTTAGTATAATAATCCCTATAATTTTTATGTCTACAAGCAGCTTGGACAGTATTATCTGCAAACAAATAAAAAAGAAAGATAGTAACAATAACAGAAACAATAAGCTTAACTCCTTTCTTAAAATAAAGTTTAAATTGTTAAATAGAAAATAATTTCCCGAAAACACTATAATCAAAAAATATTAAATATATCAAATTTTTCAACATAGTGCTATCGAGAAATCAAGTAAATTTCTATTACTAAAAAATTATTTTACTTTAATTTTGCATTTTAAAACTTTACCATCTACACGTGCTGTAATATATGTTATTCCCTTTCTCACTCCTTTAACCCTAATAGAATATCTTCCAGTTTTATTAATTTTAGCAATTCTTTTATTTCCAACTTTCCACTTTACTGTAGATTGTGCATTATTTACACGTAAAGTAAAAGCTTTTCTTCTCTTCAAAGTTTTCTTTTTCGTACTTAACTTTGGCGGATTATATTCTGGTTCTTCATAATCATTATTCCAACCTGTTCCAGATGAAGTATTATTTCCCGAATTGTTGTTAGAAGATGAACTATTTCCTGTGCTTGATGAATCTGTTGATGTATTCGTATTCTCTACTGGCGGCACTACCGTAGGCTGATTACTAGTATCTGGCTTTGTTGATGGTACTTGTACAGGTGTTTGAACAGGTTCTGAAACAACTGGTTCATAACCATAAAAAGAATTTTGATTAAAAATAACAACACCTTCATCATAATTTATTGCCTGCACAGTATAAAGCGTATCTTTTTTTGTTGTCAAAGATGATGTTAATACCATAATCTTATTATCTTGATCATAATTTGTTTCCAGTCCCCCTGCATCTGTAAATCCAGATATTACAAAATCTGGATCGATTTGACTGCCATTTCTATCCCATACAAAATCTCCTGAATACTTAATCTGTACTTTGTTTGCACTAATGGCTTGAACTGACTCAATAATAAGTTCAAAAGCTGGACAAATTACACTATACTGATACTGTTTACCTCCTTCTTTAATCGTAATCATATTTGCTACTTTTGGGGTCATTTGTGGTACATCATAAATTCCATTTGTTCCATCACTAAAAGAAACTCGTACACATTTTCTATTAATACATTCAACTGCTGAAATAGATTTTTCTGGTTTCGTTGGTGTGCTAGTGCTTGTATCTGGTTTTTTATTATCTGTACTTCCTGTATTAGGATTCCCTGTTGTACCAGTATTTGTTCCACCACTTATATTTCCATTTCCTCCTGTGCTAGTACCTGTATTACTTCCTGTTGTTCCGGTATTTGTTCCACTACTTGTATTTCCATTTCCTCCTGTATTAGTACC
>CAJTJZ010000064.1 GCA_910576895.1 uncultured Lachnospiraceae bacterium
AGTGAACTACTCCCACTTGTAGAAGTGGGAGCTTCCATGAAATAGTTCACCAGACTAAGTTATTAGAAATAATAACTACGATAGACAGGTCATGATACCTTTCGTTGCCACCTCAGACGAAAGCTCTATCTCATACATTTAAGTCAGGTTGGAGTAAGCAAAGCCTTGTGATGTATGGCTAACAAGCTTGTTTATCTTTGTCGAGAGGAGGTCGAAAATTGTACTATGGTTACAGTAGTACAAGAGTACGCACTACCTGTATCTACTTTGCAGATGCAGAGATTATATTCCAAGAAAGGAATTTTTATTTATGGTATATGTCATTAGTATAGATAACGAACCCCTCATGCCTTGTAGTAATGTAATTGCAAGATTACTTCTTAAAAATGGCAAGGCTAAGGTGAAAAGAAAATGTCCTTTTACTATAAAACTTAGGTATCCTACCTCTACTTATACACAAAATTTAACTTTAGGAGTTGATACAGGAAGTAGTCATATTGGAAGTAGCGTAAGTGATGATAAGGGCAATATCTACTATATGTCTGATACTAAAATTAGAAATGATATTGCAGACAAAATGAAACAAAGATTAGCATATAGAAGAAACAGACGAGAGAGAAAGACGAGATACCGAAAGGCAAGGTTTCTTAACAGAAAAAACAGTAAAAAAAAGGACAGGTTCTCTCCCACTATGATTAGTAAATTTCATAGTCATGTGAAAGAAATTGAATTTATTCAATCTATTTTACCTATTACTACATTAGTATTAGAAACAGGAAACTTTGATACGCATCTTATGAAGAACCCTTCTTTAGCTAAGGAAAACGTGAAACACTGGGGTTATCAACAAGGAGCTAATTATGGCTTTGAGAACACGAAAGCGAAAGTATTAAATAGAGATAATTATACTTGTCAGTGTTGTAAAGGTAAGAGAAAAGATAGCAAATTAGAGGTTCATCATATAATCTTTAGAAGTAATGGAGGAAGTGACGAAGAAGATAATTTAATCACTTTATGTCATACTTGTCACTTTAAGGTACATCATGGACTTCAAAAATTAAATTTAAAAGGGAAAGTAAAAGGAACTTTAAAATTTGCTACTCAAATGAACTCGATAAGAAAGCATTTACTGGAAAGAGTATACCCAGATGCCATAGAAACTTTTGGTTATGTAACGAAGCAAAATAGATATCTTAACGGGGTTGAAAAAAGTCATTATTTGGACGCTTGTATGATAGCAAGTGGAGGAAAGCAAATTAAAATATTACAAAAAGAAGTCTATTTTAAAGTAGACGTAGCGAAAGGAGATTATCAGCAAAGGAAGGGAATAAGAAGTGAAAAGGTAATTCCAACTGGGAAAATGAAAGGAATAAGAAAGTTTGACAAAGTAAGATATTTAGGAAAAGAATACTTTGTTAAGGGAAGAATGAGCAGTGGGTATGGAATTTTAATGGATATAGACGGAAAAAAGATAGACTTCTCACATTTAAAAAAAGGTAAGACACCCAAATTAGATAATTTAGAAAGAATATCAGCGAGAACTACTCAAATGATAGATAGAAAAGTAATTTAGGGAGCAATTCATCTCCCACTTGAAGAAGTGGGAGTATTCTTGCCCCTTTTTGATAAAAGTGACATCTTATTGTATTAACACTATAGTGCTGGAAAGAAAATTGGGAACGAGGAAATGACCAGCGTACTTATACCTACGGAGGTTCAAAACAACGGTGGTGTACAGATTAGGGAACTTCATAAGGCACTTGGAATCAAGTACGATTTTTCAAGATGGGTTAAAAGCAACTTTTCTGAATTTGTTGAAAATACGGACTTTTTTGGGGGTCACATAGATGTGAGGGGCAATCAATATGGAGGAACGCAGACTGTAGATGATTATAATTTGTCGGTTGATATGGCTAAACATTTGTGCCTTATGAGCAAAACCGAAAAAGGGAAGATATGTCGTCAGTACCTTATTGATTTGGAAAAGGTATGGAATACTCCTGAACAGGTTATGGCAAGAGCTTTAAAAATGGCAGACAAGACGATAAATAAGCTGAAAACAGACAATGCTGCACTATTGGAAGATGTGAACCGCATGAAGCCGAAAGAAGTTTTTGCAGATGCTGTATCAGCAAGTAAAGCATCTATTCTTGTCGGAGAATTAGCGAAGATCCTTAAACAGAATGGGTACGAAACAGGTGAGAAACGTTTGTTTGCACGGTTGCGGAAAGACAGTTATCTTATTAGTAGAAAAGGCACTGATTACAATATGCCAACACAAAAGAGTATGAAGTTAGGCTTATTTGAAATTAAAGAAACCGCAATTACTCATTCCGATGGTCACATCACTATAAGTTATGTCACAGCGTATCCAGTATAATAATTTTTTCTTTAACGGTTTTATCTACAGAAATATAATGATTATGGGGAAATAAAATATAGAACAAAATTAAGAAACAAATTTGCCACATAAATATTGTCACCAAAAGTGACGTTGACGTGAAACATAATAAATGTCACAAATATATTGGTATTTAAAATGTATCTTGAAAACAAAAATTGTATATGCTATAATGTCGGCAGGCTAAAAGAGAGTATAAGTCCATGTGGACGAAAGAAACGAACCCCCGAACCGTGTTACCGCACAGTCCGAGGGTTCTTCTTTTCTTTTACAGTGGCAAAGCACCCACTAGGCTATTTGTTGTCCTTATCTTGCCTGTCAAGCCATTTGATGATATAGTGGCAAGCTACACCACCCAGAACAGTTGCAAGAAAAGAGAGCATAAATTCCATGTGAACACCTCCTCCCGTTGTCGGGTATCGGTTGGACAACAAAGGAAGTATATCACAATCTGGCAAAAAATCCAAATAAAATTCATTTGCTCAAAATATAATCCATGTACTAACAATTAATTCTCTATTTTTTGAGGATTTTGGAGAAGTCAAGTTTATGGATTTGAAATCCAAAAACCCTCAAGGTGGTAGACCAATAAGGATATACTTACTTAATGAGTTACAAGCAACGCTTATTAATCTACTAACAGCTTGTGCCACAAGCTGTCTTTATGCCTTTAAGCAAATAGATATCTTAGATAATGACAGGTTACATTTGGAATGCAAGTGCTAAAGATGATTTTTCCGATTTCAAATCGGAGAAAAGCAGCAGATGGCTAATCTTAGACAGTCCTATTTTAACTGCTTCTGCCACAGGGTGTTAGGCTCTTTTTAGGTATCAAAAGGACATCTGCTTTTAGGCAGATAGTAATGTAACAAAAGGGGTCTTGTGTTACATTAGGAGTATAATAGTATAAAAAGATACTGCAATTTGCGACATTTTTTCTGTATTTCCACTTGTGTAAAAATTCAAACATAAACTAACACTTTTTAACGCCTACAGGGGCGTTTTTCCTATTAGGCAATAAAAATTATCGTGCAAAGAATAAAAAACGAAATTTGCCCTATCTACGTAAAGATAATGGCAATTAGAATTATTGTTAGCTAAGGGGAATATTTTCTTGAGGTATCATGCAATGATTGGATATGTCACTCCTAAAAAATAGATAGAAATAATTTAGACTTAAATGGTAATAGTTTTCATTAAATAAATAAAAGCTGCTGCCACTTTTTTATTCAAAATTATGGAAAACAAAATTTCTAATAAAACAGTATAACAATCTCCTTGCCTCATACACACGTTTTTTTCATTTTACGATATTTTATCACATAATGAATAAAAAACGAAAATTACCCTATTTATGTAAATTTTGTAGGTGGATTATATGATTTAAGTGGTGGGAGTACGTCACCATATATAATACCTTGCAAAGTTGTGTCGTTATATGTTATAATATATTTAAATCAGGCAGATTTTGAAGAAGGAAGCTCTGCCTGTAGCATAGTTATTTATTATGTTATGGCAGCAGAGCAGTCAATTATTGTTCTGCTGCCATTGCATATACAAAGAAGGTACTTTTAAAACTATTTTTTTATTGCGAGTCTAACGAGTGCAATACTTTTCTAGCTGAAAGTAAAAATTAATAGTAGTTGCCGTTTCCGATCAGAAAATGGGGTCAGATAGAACCCATAGACACATTTGTTTAGATATGTTATAATTGAAAAAATAGGGAGAGAAAATAGTTATTTCCAGTTTGCCGACCCGATATAACTACTTTCTAACCACAACGCAAGAAATAGATCAAAAAAAAGAAAATAGTCGTTTCCAGTTTGCCGACCCGATACGACTATTTTCTAACCACGACCGCAATTTAAAGCGGTTTAATTCGTTGCACCAAAAAAAGAATGCACACCCTTCTTAGTGCTATCAAGCCATACTAAATTTGCAGAAAAGTATTTCAATCATGCTTTGTCCTGATTAACCATGATTATATATAGCTTTACCTAGCTTTACATAGTTTTATATGGCTTTATATGACTTTACTCTATTAAGATATCATTTTTCTTGGACATTTGCAAGAGATCAGTTGCATAATATTTAACTTTTTAAGGCAACGGTATCTTTTAAAAGACTTTTTAAAATTAAAATATATAAATGAAAACAAAATATTAATTTATATCCTACCGACTATAAAAGTCGAGAAAGAGAGGAAACCGTATGGAAAATAATTCTATCAATTCTAAAAAAGAAAAATATGAACAAACTCTAATTAATCTTGCACCACATTTAGCAGAACTGTTAGACAATGGTTTTATTCTGGAAATCGCAAAATCTCGTTCAGGAATCAAAGTTTTTAGAACCATTCGGCGACATGAAATTCTAGACTATAAGAATGGTGGTGTTCGCTAATGAAAAGTACAGCAATTCTCAATATATCAGACTGGACGAAAAATAAAGTACCACAAGAACCAATACAAGAACAAAGTAAAATAATAAAGAAAAAAATTTTATTGCAGCAACTTAATAAAATACCGCAAGATGATGATTTAAAATCAAAATTTTTCTTTCTAGTTCCACAAGAAACCTATGTATCTTGGCTATGGGATATGGGAGTGGCAGCATTTTTGATTGATAAAGATTGTAATCTTAAGCAATTCAACCAGATTCTTGAAAACTTAAAAGCAGAAGAAAGAACAAGAGCTATGTTATTTATTTTTTGCCCTTGCTTAATAACAAAATCTGAAACTGATGCATTAATCAAAATTTTAAAAGAACAACTACTAAATTTTAAAGAAAATATATGGCAGCAAATTTTTCGAAATAAAGACTATTTAGAGAGTAGGAACGGGGAAAGAGATTTTAAAATACAGATAGAAAAATATATAGAAAGCCAGAAAGAGCATGGTTCTGGAAATATAACTACTTTTATTAACGCTCCTATTCAAATGGAATGCGGCGATTGGATTTGTGATGAACAAGGAGTTTACAAATGGGTAAAAGATAAAGAAGAAGAAAATCATCAAGTATTTGCTTCGAAACAACAAATTTTATTAACAAGTATTATTGAAAATATTGAAACAGGAAAACAAAAATATCAGCTTTCCTTTAGTTCCAAAAGAAATGATAAATTTTATTGGAAAACTATTTCAGCAGAACCATCAATTTGTAGTAGTAAAAATAAAATTATAGGATTATCTGATTTTGGAATTAGAGTGACGGATTCTACGGCAAAACGATTGATTGATTATTTAGATGATCTTTACACACTAAATGAAAATACAATACCAGTACAGAAAGCAATCTCACGTCTTGGCTGGATTGCAACGGATTTTTTTCCTTACGTAAATGACATCACTTTTGATGGCGATACCAGACAAAAAGAGGTTGTAAATGCAATTCATGAACAAGGAGAGTTTCCAGTTTGGCAGCAGAATTTTCAGGAATTTAGAAAAAACTTAATGTTTAGATTAGTGACAGATACTTGTTTTGCTTCTATCTTGATTGAAAAAATTGGTGGTTTATGCTTTTTGCTCCATCTTTGGGGTGGAACTGGAAAAGGAAAAACAGTAGGTCTTAAAGCAGCCGCTTCTATTTGGGGAGAGCCTGAAAAGCTTCTACTATCCGCTGATGCGACAGATAACTATGCTACAGGCAGAGCCTCTTTTTTCAAAAATCTTCCAGTAATGATAGATGAAACACAAGTCGCAAGTAACAAATTAGACAAGCTTATTTATCTATTGACAGAAGGACGCACAAGGGGAAGACTTGACAGAAACGGCAAGGAAAAAAACGCTAATACATGGACTTGTGCCACGATTCTTACAGGAGAAAAACCATTAATTAATGGAAAATCGGCAGCAGGAGCAGCAAACAGAGTAATCGAACTAGAAGTAGAAGATTCCTTATTCAAAGATTTTGGACAAGTAATGGATATCATTCAAGAACATTATGGTTTCGCAGGAAAACGATTTGTTAAATACATACAGCAGCAGAATATAAAAGACCTTAGACAAGAATATAACCAGATCCAGAAAGAAATTAGAACAACATCTGCTGCCACAGGGAAACAAGCTGCAAGTCTTGCCTTTATAATTTTGGCTGATAGGATTGCCAATAAATGTATTTTTGATAATGAAAAGCCTTTACAATTAGATAAATTAATTTCTGTTCTAAAGACAGAAGCAGAAGTATTACAATCAGAAAGAGCCTACGATTATATCATGAACTGGATTGCTACTAATCAGAAATGCTTTATTCTCAATGAATCCGATCCTATGCCGATAAAAACGCTTGGAAAGATAGAAAAAGGTTTTTGTTATTTCAATCAGTCAGAATTAATAAAGGTGCTATCAGAAAACAATTTTGATTTTGATGCAATTAAAAAAGATTGGGCAGCAAAAGGGTATTTAGAAAAAAATAGTCAGGGAAGATACTTACATCAAACAACTATCGGATCTATAAGAGCAAATTATACAAAACTTAAACTTTCAGAGGGAAATGCAGAATTTGAAAATATAACCAAAAAAGAAACGCTAGATCTTCAAAATGCAAAACAAGCAAAATTACCATTAGATTAAGTAAGAAAAACATAAAATGTAAGAATGTAAGTTTCATGTAAGTTTTTAAAATCCTTTATTTATAGGGAATATATATATATATCTTACAAACTTACATATCTTACATAAATTTATAGGTATATATAAAATTACATATGGCGTAATATAACGTGATATTTTTTATATATACCCTTATCTATTGAAAACGTGTAAGAATGTAAGTTTTTCCCTGAAAAGCCTATAAATAAAGGATTTCCACGCTTACATGGTTGTAAGATATCTTGCATAATTTGGTAAGTTTTTGTAAGCCTACAATCAAATAGCGTTTAAATAGTATTATTTGATATTATATATATTGTAAGCAACAGACTAAGATATATTAACAGCTTGTGCCACAAGCTGTCTTATGACCTTTAAGCAGATAATAATAGCAAAGGAGCGTTAAAATTGAACGAAAATTACAGAAAAGCGAAAATTATAGAGCAGGCAAATAAGAAGCGTTTGCTGGAAGTCAATCCAAATCTTGATGAGAAAAGTGGTATTTACTTCCTGACAAGGATTGATGAAAATGACATCAAGTATGCATATGTTGGACAAGCAAAAACAAGAATTTTAACACGTCTTGCACAACATTTAGTAGGATATCAGCAACATATAGATTTATCTTTAAGAAAACATGGTTTATATTCTGCTGCCAATCCTTACGGCTGGAAAATAGACTTTAAGCACTTTTCGGCAGCAGAACTTGACGAAAAGGAGCGATATTACATAATTCTTTATGCTAGAAATGGCTATCAACTTCGGAATAAGGATACTGGCGGCGGTGCAGGAAAACAGGAGTTAGGAGAGAGAAAACCGCCTAAGACGTACAGACAAGGCATAAAAGCAGGGAAAAAAGCTCTTGCTATGGAATTATCGGCGATAATCAATAAACATCTGACTGTAAAGCTGAAAGATGAAAAACAAGGAAACAAAGTTTCACAGAAACAGTTAGAAAAATTTAATCAATTACTAGATGAATATAATCAGTATGAATAACAAAGGAAGTGATAAATTATGGAAAAAGGTGGGATCTTCTGGAATGCATGGTCGGATCTTTTCCAGTTTCACAAGAATCATATAAAAGAAGAAGATTAGGATAAGATTTGTAATGATGGTGACGTACTCCCACCACTTAAGAAGTGGGGGCTTCTCGCTCAAGGATACCAATGTATCCAGTATCAACGAGCTAACCCCGTTCGCCCAATGGTTTTCACGAATGACGTTCGATTCGTACCTTGGATATTTTACGCACAGAAGGAGCTTGGTTTTCGCATATGATTTCTCTGTGCAACCCGATATATCCAGTTATCAATGTACTAATCATTGCACTTAGTATAACAGAGATTTAGGGAAATTACAAGAAGAACGCAATTCATCTTTCCACCTAAGAGGTGGGAGACTTCTTGCTGAAAATCGTTAAAGAATTGGAACATAAATATAAAAACACTAAGGCAACAAATTTTGTTCCAAAAGTTTTAGTTGCAATATTGCTAGAACTGGAAGCAGAACAAAAAAATGTAATATATGGAGTACCCATCTTTTTAAAGAAACTAATAAAACTTAACATTTCTTAACATTTTTTCTTTATTGGACTTACGAAAACTTACGGTTTGGGAATGCAGAACTTAACAAAACCTTACTTTTTACAGTATAGAACCTGACAAAACCTGAACATTTATTCCTAAATGTCCACAAAGAGTATGCTTTATAATCCTGCAGCCTATATAGCTTCTTTAAAAACTTTTGAACATAGGTTTGATATAAATATTCAATTTATTGCTCCTGAATACACTGGATATTACATATTTAGTACATTTTACTATTTTTGTCGAGAAACGTTAAAATAAAAAACTGTACTTGGATTTTCGCAAGAAGTTGCGATTTGTGAAAAGATGTCTTGAAGAATTGGACATACCAACAAGCTAACACAAAAATTCCCTACAAATAGGGATAGAAATAAATTACCAGAAAAGCAAAAATAAAACAGATATATTTTAATATATTTCAATGTATTACAATGTATACCTGTATTATAACGTATTACAATTAATTTCCCACTAACAAATATATCAAGATTTTTCCAGTTATTGCAAATTGGGGGTTGACTTTTGAAACGCAAAAGTATACAATATGATTACGGGTTTCAAAAGTGAGGTGAGATTAATGCCCGAAAAGAAAAAAATGGGTAGACCTACTGATAATCCTAAAAAAACACAATTTAGCGTAAGATTTGATCAAGAAACATTAAATATTCTTGATGAATACTGTCAAGATAAAAATATTTCAAGACCAGAAGGAATTAGGAAAGCAGTAAGAAAACTCAAAAAAAAGAAATAGTCGTTTCTACTTTGGCGAGCGATACGACTATTTCACAGCTACAACCGCATCATACAAAAGCGGTTTATTCACGCACCCCTAAGAAGGAATGATATTCTCTATAGGAGAAGTACACCCCAAGGGCGGTATTTGTACATACAATATCATTTTTTCTTAGGGAATGCAAGACAATTTTTCATTTTTTAAGAAAGGATGGTATATTTTTTATGCGAAAATCTAAAAAATTAGAAATTATAAGAACAGATTACAAAAATGGCATTATCGAAGTTTTAGACCACATTTCAGACAGCGACAGCGTGTTCCTGCGGCAGATTCTTATTATCCTGCTCCGTCATGTGCAAAAGAAAGGCGGTGCTTGTAATGAGTAAAACAGTACCAGAAAAAGTAGAAGAATTCAAAGAAAAGAATCCAGAAGTTATGTCTATGCTGTTTGCTGGGGGAATAAATGAAATCTATGAAACAGGAAATGTTTTTGACATGATTGCGACTGCTTTCTTTCTTGGATATATAAAAGCAAGTGAAAAGAAAGGAAGTACAGCTAATGAGTAAAATGGACTATAAGAAAGAAATTATTGCTATGCTAGAAAGAATTCAAAATGAACAATTTATTGAGA
Source organism: uncultured Lachnospiraceae bacterium (assembly GCA_910576895.1). Lineage (GTDB taxonomy): Bacteria > Bacillota > Clostridia > Lachnospirales > Lachnospiraceae > MGBC100174. Next base: position 9,945 of record CAJTJZ010000064.1, read on the forward strand.
TAATTTATGGACTTATAAAATATTTTGCAGATAAGTAAAACAGCTTAAAAATGGTACAACTTTTGCTTGATTCTATGTTACACTTATTTTAATAAAATAATTGAAAACTAGGCGACTATACACACTATAAATAAAAGTAAACAATGTATAAATAGGATAGCCGCCAAGAAGCTGATAAGGCTTTAAGGCGGTTTTGTATCGTTATAAAAAATAAAACATTAACCCCGCAAAAAGCGGACTGAAAGGAGAACTCCTTATGGAAAAAAATCAAGAAAACTATGAAGCAATCTTAAACATTCTTACACCAAGACTAGCAGAACTTTTATTAGCAGGATACGCAATCGAAATTTCCCAATCCAGAGGCGGCATTAAAATGTCCAGAATCACTAAAAGATACGAAATTGTGCCAAACTATATTTTTAATAAGCAAGAGCATGATAAGAATGGTGGTGTTCGCTAATGACAGAACAGGAGAATTTAATAGAACAATTAAAAAAAGAACCAATACTAGAAAAACCAATTACAAGATATTTTTTTCTAGTAACTGACAATTGTATCAACTTAATGTTAAAAGAAACAGGTGCTTGCAGCATATTAATCAATGACAATCAAATAGAAAACAATGGAATAACTACAAACGAATTTAAAAACATCATAAGTACGTTATCTATTGGCAGTACCAATTTATCCATGTTTACTTTTTGTCCTTGGCTTAGCACAAAAAAAGATAATAATGTTATGGTCAAATTTCTGAAACAGGAAGGAATTGCTTGCGAAACAGATGCTTATAAGATTACCTATAACAAAAAAGAAATAGAAAATCCTAATGAATTTGATAAATTTAAAACTGCTGTAGAAGAATTTATTAAACAAAAAGAACCTACATATAATCCTTCTGATGTAAAAATTCCTTCTGTAATATCCATAAAGGAAATTGAAGAAAAAGAAGTATCTTGGCTTATTTCTGGATATATCCCCAAAGGACAGATTTCTATTATGGGTGGTGATGGCGGAGCAGGAAAAACCACTGTATGGTGCAGTATAGCAGCCGCTATCAGTTCAGGGAAAAAAGCTTTTTTTGAGCCAATAATAGAACAATTTGAGCAATGTCAGCCACAAAAAGTTTTATTTTTTAGTTCTGAAGATTCCCTAGAATATACTTTAAAAGCACGTTTAAGAAAAGCAGGTGCAAATATGAGCAATATATATTCCGTTCCACTAACTGATGATTACTTTAATGAAATCAAATTTGATAGTCCAGTTTTAGAAAAATTAATTGCAGAAGTAAAACCAACACTTTGTATTTTTGATCCACTTCAAAGTTTCATACCGCCTGATATTCAAATGGGAAAACGAAACGAAATGCGTAATTGCTTAAATCGATTAATCGGATTAGGAGAAAAATATAATTGCACATTCTTAATTATTTGTCACACCAATAAACAAACAGGTGTATACGGAAGAAAACGGATTTCAGATTCGGCGGATATTTGGGATATTGCAAGAAGTGTTTTCATTGTTGGAGAAACAGCAGAACATAAACGTTATTTATCCAATGAAAAGAATAATTATGCAGAAACAGGCGAAACAGCTATTTTCACTATTGAAGATGGAGTTGCTGTATTTGACAATTACTCAAACAAGAAAGATCAAGATTTTGTTAGGGAAAGAGATTATAACTCTTATCAAGCTCCACAACGTCAAGATGCTGAAAAATTTATATTAGATTTCTTAAAAAACGGAAAGAAACCTACCAAAGATTTAGATGATGCGGCAAGTGCAGCAGGAATTAGTAAAAAAACAATGGAAAGAGCAAAAACACAATTAAGAAAAAAGAAAATTCTTCAGGTTAAATCAGAAGGATATGGAAGCACCAAAATTTTTTATAGTTACTTATTGGACAATCGCTCTATACCATAGTTTTTCGTGGGGGAGTAAATAAGAAACGCTTTAAAATCAAGGTTTCTATTTATTCCCCACCCTGACGGAGTAAAGGGGGAGTAAGGGGGAGTAAGGGGGAGTAAGGGGGAGTAAATAAATTGTTTATTCCCCCAAGGTGGGGAGTAAACACAACCCCTATAAAATAAGGCTTTTCTCTTTACTCCCCCAAGGTTTCACTTTGTATTAGAGAGGGTGGGGGAGTAAAGAAAAATGAAAGAGTAAAGGATTGATTTTATATCATCAATTATTGTATATATTAATACTAAAAGTTAGGTAATAATTTTTGGAAAGCTGCATGGGCGGAAGCAGTACACATCTGGAAAACAGAAAAACCAACATTAATATTACCAGAAGCATATAAACAACAAGCAGAAGAACTTCAAAATGAGAACATGGCTGATGATGGGAAAATTGGAATTATTACAGAATATTTATTAGATAAAAAGCGAACTTGTGCTACTGAAATATGGTACGAAGCATTAAAAGAAACTAATAGACCTAAAAAATGGGAAACTTCTGAAATTAACAATATTATTTCAAAACTTCCAGATTGGGAAAAAATAAAAAGTCCAACAAAATTTGGAAACTATGGAAATCAACGAGGATTTCAAAAAATAGTATTAAAAGATAACCTACAAACTGACCTACAATGTAGCAAAGAATGTAGTCAAATTATAATAAATGAAGATAATAGTTTTAAGGAATTTAACGAAAAAACACCATTTAATTAACGTATTAGCAGAATATGTAGCAGGGTTTGTAGCAAGTTTGTAGGTACTGCAAACCCTTTATTTATAATATATTCTACTATTGCTACATTTGCTACAATAAAATAAAAGAGTATATAGAATAATAAAAAAAAAGGAAGTATAGGAAATATATAAAGGTATATGAAAGTCTTTTGGAATGTAGCATAAAAATGTAGCATTTGTAGGCAGAACATTTATTCGACTTTTTAATAATTAAAAATATTTATGAAAACCGTTAAGAAAAAATTTCATGTAAGGTTTTATCTAGTTATATTTTCCTTTAACGGAATTTTTAGAAATGGAATCTTGAAGAAATCAAAATTAGTAAAATGTATCGTAGTATAAAAGGAGTTGGAAATTGATAGAAAAAGGTGGAATTTTTTGGAATGCATGGGCAGACCTTTTCCAGTTTCATAAAAGCTATAGTAACATGGAACAGTCAGATGAATTTTGGGAGAAGGCTCGTGATGATGCAGCAAAGTTAGAATGCAAGTATAAAGATACAAAAGCAGCAGATTTTGTTCCGAAAGTTTTAGTTGCGATATTGCTAGAACTGGAAGCAGAATAGGGAATTATATGACGCTATATATATAAAAGCATCTGGACAGAAATGTTTGGGTGCTTTTTTATTGTTTTAGATGTAAAAGACCGCATAAAAAATAACTATATAAAAGGTATAGATTTAGAATGCCTCTAAAAATGCATAGAATCAATTTTAAGACAAGTTTTTGTAAAAAAATGTATAAGACTATATCTAGCAGTTTAATTTCTCTATATGGGTATTTCCTGAATTTGTAGAAATATATGCCTATTGAAGATGGATAGATAGGTTAAAAAAACATATGTAAATCTTTATCTTAATAGACCGCAAAATCTTTACGTAAATGCCATTTTAAGACACAAAAATATAAAACAAGTAGAAATCTATGCCTAATATAGAAAACCGCTTTAAAATGGATTCTAGTGCGTCACAGTTAAAAGAAAAGGATATGATGCTACACATATCCAATTACAATAACATATATTATAAACTTAGAAGATATTCATTCACTTCTTTCCTTTGTGCAACTTATACAAAAAAATGCTATTGAAAAATATACTCTGAAATTTTCTTGATTTTACAGTATCTTTTTTTACTTTTTATCCTCTTGCAATGTTACAAAATAAATATTGTGTTACATTACAAAGGTAAAATATGCAAAAGAGAAAATTATTAGTTATAATAATTACTTTTTAGAGGAAGCAAAGAAAAAAGGCAGTAGACAAGAATCTGCTGCCTTTTCGTTAATGATAGGATAAGTTATAAATCTAATATATTGGCAATTTCGGAAAAGTTAATAAGTAAATCGTCATAAATATTTATTTTGATAGTAGATTCAAAGGGATACTGGACATTTATAATATTTCCTTCAAAATAGTTCACAGTGATAATTTTTTTCTTTGGATCTACAATCCAATATTCACGTACCCCAGCATTTTTATAATAATATAATTTACGTATATAATCATCTGCTGGATTACTAGGAGAAACAATTTCGATAATGAAGTCAGGAGAACCATTGCAGCGTTTTCCGTCTAGTTTATCTTTGTCACAGATAATCATAAGGTCAGGTTGTACTATGGTAAGAGGATTATCATTAAGTATTACGTCAAATGGAGCATGAAATACTTTACATGAGCCTTTTTTATTTTTGATATAAGTATTTAGTATAGTAGTTAATTCTGTAGAAATTGTTTGATGAGTTTCTGATGGACTAGCCATATTGTAAGCAATACCATCAAAAATTTCTATCCTTTCATTTTCTGGTAAAGTTTCGTATTGCTCTAAAGTTATTATTTCTGGTTCTGATTGTAATGCTTGCATGATATCATTTCCTTTCTTGGCTCGGTTAATTTGTTTACACAAACAATGAACCTCAATTATTTTAAAAATGATGATAGTATCAAAATTAAAATTGATATTATTGTTTTACGTTTAAGTTATTTAGAAATCCTGTTTTTGGTAATTTCATTCTTGAAATTATTTCTTTTCTATGCTAAACTATTAGAGCGAGAACAATTGAATATAACAACGGTGTACCACCTGCCACTACGGCAATAGTGACAGGCAAGGATGGTAAAGCTACTACCACACAATACAGGACAAGCTTGCGATACACACGCAAATTTATTATACACGATTCTTTTTGATTTTTCAATCGTACTTTTGCGAAATGTAGAACAGGGGAGATTGGAAACCTTTCTATATAGATTTTATGACGGGTGTTGGTGTGGACGCATACCGACACCTATTTTTTTGATTGATTTCTCGCTGATGCTCCAACAGTGGAAGTATCGCTGTTGGGGATAAAGTGAGAATAAAAAAGGTTAGAGAAGCTACGGTTTTTACTGTACCGTAGTTTTTTTCTTATCCTTATTTTCTATAAAATTGTATAGAAAGGTTGAAAAGGAATGAAGTTAAAAGAATGGTTTAGGAAATTTATGGAAGCGGTTTACCCGAAAACATCTTCCTATTGCCCAAAATGCTGGGAAATATTTGGAATCGTAGAAAAGGTAATCGTGTTAGAAGAATTATCAGAAGATGAATGGGAAGAAATACAGAAATTGTTAGAAGAACTAGATGATTGAGAATATTAAGAATTTTATATTTTTTAATGTTTACTAATATTATTGACAAAAGATGATATAAGTTATATAATATATGTATGTTATATAATTTATATAATGAAAGGGGATACTCTATGAAAGTAATTTCTATTGCAAACCAAAAAGGTGGTGTAGGTAAAAGTACAACAGCTCAAGCATTAGCGAGCATATTAGGTTCTAAACAAAAGAAAGTATTATTAATAGATATGGATAGTCAATGTAACGTAACTTATGCAAGCGGTATAGACAATTCAGAAAAAAGCATTACAGATGTATTAAGTCAAAACTGTGAAATTAAAGAAGTTATTATATCTTGTAAATACTATGATATTCTTCCAGCAGATGAATATTTAACCAATGTAGAAATGGCAGCAGAGGTTGAACCAACACTATTATTAAAAACAACTATAAGTCAATTACAAGCAGGTTATGATTATATAATAATTGATACACCGCCAGCATTAGGACGATTATCTTATAATTCTCTTACGGCAAGTAATTATGTCGTTATTCCTTGTGAGCCAAGTATTTATGCTCGTACAGGATTAGCAGCACTGTATAAGACTATTCAAAATATACAAGAACGTTATAATAAAGATTTAAAAGTTTTAGGTATCCTTTTAATCAAATACAATAATAGAACCGTTTTAAATCGTGATATTAAAGAAATGATAGAGGAATTTGCAGAACAAATGAATACTAAGATATTCGATACTTCTATTAGAGAAAGTGTTATTGTACGAGAAGCACAAACTGTTAGGCAACCATTAATTGATTATGGCAGAAAGAGCAAACCAAATCAAGATTATATAGTTTTCACAGAAGAATTATTACAAATGCTGGGAGGGAAAATATAATGTCAGGAAAGAATTTTAAAAGTAATAAGCCTTTAGATACCATAAGCCAGAACAAACAAACAAAAGCTTCAACAGAACTTAAGCAACCTGAAAAGCCAATCAAGAAGAAATCTAATAGTGATTATTTACGGTTAGATATTTATGGATATAAAGATTATCTTTCTACTATAGCAGGATTTAGAAAGATGTCCATTACAAAATATATTCAAGGATTAATTGATATTGATATGGAACAAAATAAAGAAATTTACAGAAAGATAAAAGATATATAAATTGTGTAAATTACATATATTGTATATATTATATAACTTATACAATAGTTTTTTTTAATATAAAAGATTACTGGAAAAAAGAAAAATAGATCGTGAAAGAAAAAATACACGTTTTTGCATGGAAAGTTTAAAAATCAAAACCTGTATTTTTATGTTCGGTAATTTATAGATAAATGAGATGATAAGTGAACTACTCCCACTTGTAGAAGTGGGAGCTTCCATGAAATAGTTCACCAGAC
>CAJTJZ010000065.1:0-6259 GCA_910576895.1 uncultured Lachnospiraceae bacterium
TAAAATTTTAAAATACTATACCTTGTATCATTTTTTCTTAGTGCGACAGCCCCTTGCGACAATCCTTTATGTATCTTATTATTTTTTATTCTTCTACACTATAATTTGGTGCTTCTTTTGTAATATGAATATCATGTGGATGACTTTCTCTTAATGCCGCAGCAGAAATCTTAATAAATTTTCCCTGCTCCTTTAATTCCTCAATCGTAGGAGTACCACAATAACCCATTCCTGCACGAATACCACCAATTAATTGAAATACCGTATCTTCCACTGTTCCTTTATAAGCAACTCTACCTTCTACACCTTCTGGAACAAGTTTTTTTGCATCCGATTGGAAGTAACGATCTTTACTTCCATTTTCCATTGCTGCAATCGATCCCATACCACGATATACTTTATATTTTCTTCCCTGATATAATTCAAATGTTCCCGGGCTTTGATCACAACCTGCAAAAATACTTCCCATCATACAAACATTTGCACCAGCAGCAATTGCCTTTGTCATATCTCCAGAATATTTAATACCACCATCCGCAATAATCGGAATATTATATTCCTTTGCTACAGAATAAGACTGCATAACGGCTGTTACCTGTGGTACACCAATTCCTGCCACTACTCTTGTTGTACAAATAGATCCCGGTCCAATTCCTACCTTTACAGCATCTGCTCCTGCTTCAATCAAAGCTTTTGTGCCTTCTGCTGTTGCAACATTTCCTGCAATAATCTGCAATTCTTTATATGATTTTTTCAACATACGAATTGCACTTAATACATTTTCTGAATGTCCATGTGCAGAATCAAGTACAATCACATCTACTTTTGCCTTTACTAACTCTCCAACACGTTCTAAAATATTATTTGTAATACCAACAGCCGCACCACATAAAAGTCTTCCCTGAGAATCCTTTGCAGACTGTGGATATTTAATTTGCTTTTCAATATCCTTAATCGTAATAAGCCCTTTTAAATTTCCATCCTTGTCCACAATTGGGAGTTTTTCTTTTCTTGCCTTTGCAAGGATTTTCTTTGCTTCATCCAATGTAATGCCTTCATGTGCTGTAATCAAATTTTCTGAAGACATACATTCTTTAATTTGTCGGGAATAATCTGCTTCAAACTTCAAATCACGATTTGTAATAATACCAACAAGTTTTTTGCCTTCTGTAATTGGCACACCAGAAATACGAAATTTTGCCATTAATGCATCTGCATCTTGTAATGTATGTTCTGGAGATAAAGAAAATGGATCTGTAATAACACCATTTTCTGAACGCTTTACCTTATCAACTTCTTCTGCTTGTGCTTCAATTGACATATTTTTATGGATAATGCCAATACCGCCTTGTCTTGCCATAGCAATTGCCATACGGTGTTCTGTCACTGTATCCATACCTGCACTCATCATTGGAATATTGAGTTCAATACTTTTTGTTAAATGCGTTTTTAGGCTTACCTGATTTGGAGTTACCTGAGAATATCCAGGTACTAAAAGCACATCATCAAAAGTGATTCCTTCGGCAATAATTGTTCCCATGATACTATCCTCGCTTTCTAAAATGGAACTCTCATTACAAAATAAAATGAGATGAATGAATGATGAATGGATGAAATCGCAAGCGATTCCACTGCCTGTAATGCTTTTTATAAATGAAAAGTATTATAGACAGCAGGCACGTTGTGCCTGTCAATTTTGATAAATTTTTACAAGTATACCCAAATAATAACAAATTGTCAACAAAAAAAATAAATTCTTTAATACTCCATCACTTTTCGTGGCGACTTATTTTTCATACAAGTAATCATTTTCTCGGAAGGTTCAAATAAAATCTTAAGAAGATTTCCATTTTGACGAGCAATAATTACATAGGTTCTGCCTTGATCACTTCCTGAAGAAAAATCTTTTGTTGTTCCTTGTGTACTAGAACGAAATTGATCTAATGCATGAGAATTTTTTGGTGCAACTACTTCTACTTCTTCCAAATCAATCCGTAAAATATGCTTTCTTCTAGCTCCTCCATTGATGCGATCAAAATCGAGCTGCCCATCACAGAAAATATATTCATATTCTGTTTTCAAAAAGGGGATTAATAAAATGTCAATACAAATCAAAGCTGCTGCAATAATCATCATCCATCGAATTACAAAAGCAGCAAAAAACAATAATACAGCAAGTGCTATCATCAAAACACGAATTCCCATTGTAGTGATGGTTTCTTTTTTCTTTACACCTGCTTCTGCATAAGAACCATTAGAATTGCTTGTAATATCCATAAAAGCTTCCTCATTTCTGCACTGCTTTTATATTTTTCTTTTTTAGTTGTGGATACAGTGCTGCCACAGACCTACTCCTATTATAATAGATTTATCTAGATTTGAAAAGCTATTTACAAAAGTTTTATATAATTCTATTTATAAAAAGCAACTATTTCTTAGGACTTAAGAATCATTTCTTATAAAAAACAGATAAATTACAGATAAACATAAAATTCTAAATTGACAACAAAGCAATAATTAGGTATCATAATAAACGATAAAAATCTTGTAAAATAACTTTTACAGATTTTAAAAAAGTATAAAATAATTATGGAGGAGATTTTATTTATGGAAACACAGGAAAGCATGGAACGCGAGATAAATCTAATGGAACTATTTTGGGAACTTCTATTAGGCTGGCGTAAAATAATTTGTTTTGCTGTTATTTTTGCTATATTATTAGGGGGAATAAAATATGGAAAAGATATGATCGCTTATCGCAGCCATCAAAATATAGATGTAGAAAAAATAGAGAGTAATTTAACAACAGAGGAACAACAACAACTTCAGAAAGCAAAATCATTAATGAATCGCTTAAAGAATTACATTGACTATCAAAAAAATTCTGTATTAATACAGATGAATCCCTATGAAAAACCTATTTTAGAATTACAATATTATATAAAATCTGATTATATTATGAATTATACAAAAGATAATCAAAGAGACTACACGGATGATATTGTTATGATGTATTATGAATATATTACAAGTGGTGAACTAAAACAAAATGTTATTAATGAAGTAGACCTTCCTATTGATGAAAAAGTTTTTAGTGAATTAATAGCAATACCAACAGAAGTTGAAACAGTCGTTACAGCCGTTATCTCTATTACAATCGCTTATCCTGATAAAAACAAATTAAATGAAATCTCTGAATCTATAAAAGCTCAATTAACTGCAAAAGAATCAGAATTTCAACAAATTGGTTCTCATACCCTAATGCTTATAAGTGAATCTCAAAATACAGTAGTAGATAAAAACTTAGTAGATCAGCAGACAACACTAGCTAAAAATATTAATGATTGCATGACACAACTTGATACTGCAAAAACAGATCTGACAGAACAACAACTTCTTTTACTTGATTTAGAAGAAAAAGGAACTTCTAATATAACCATAGCTGTTCCACAGCCAACGCCTAGCATCAAATATATGCTATTGGGTGCTGTTTTGGGTATTTTCTTTGTATGTATGTGGATTACCTGCAAAATGCTGTTTACTGCAAAATTACAAACAGCAGAAGAAATTCGCAACTTATATAATATTCGTCTTTTAGGAGAAATCACTGTTTCTACAAATAAAAAGCATTTTTTATCTATCATTGATAAAAAGATTTTAGAGGCAAAAAATAGAAAGAAAAAGAAATTATCCATGGAACAACAAATTAAACTTGTATCTGTCAATGTTGCTCTTTCTTGTAAACAAAAAGAAATTAATTCTATTTATATCACAGGCAGTGAATATGAGAATATTGATGTAAGAATACTAGATAGAATTAGAAGGGAGTTATCAGAACAGGGAATCCAAGTAAAAGAAGGCGGAAATATTTTTTATGATGCAGAATCTTTACGGCAGGGAACAGAAATTGGAACAATACTTTTTATTGAACAGAAAGCACAATCTATTTATGATGAAATTTCTAATGAATTAAATCTTGCAAAAGAACAAAATAATTATATTTTAGGAGCGATTGTACTCATTTAATTCATAAAAGAAGGAGAGATTTACAAAAATCGGAATCTCTCCTTTTCTTTTTTCTTATTACTTATATTCTATTTTTTAATATTATTTTCCTGATACTAAAATTCCACGAAATGCCATATAAGGAATCATATTACAACCATCCTTTACAACCTCACTTGAAATTCCTTCTAGTTCCATAAGCATAGCGGCAAGATTTCCATTAATCATCGCTTCTGTTACTGGTTCTGTTATTTTTCCATTTTCAATTAAATAACTATTTTTTGCTACACCAGAAAAATCTCCATTCACTGGCGGCTGTCCACCAGAAAAACCATCGACTAAAATCCCATGATCAATTCGTTTTATGATATCGTTAATCGATTCTTCTCCCGGAGTAATCATAAGATTATATGCACCATTTCCACGCATTTCATATCCTGTTTTTTTTGCCACATAATGATTAATACAAAATCTTACTAAGTTTCCCTCTTTAATAATATCATATCCCTCTGATTTAAAACCATCAATCGTAATGGTTTCTCCACATAAAACATTTGGATCATTTGGATCAAGTCTAATTGTAATGTTAGGATCTGCTACTTGCTGCTGCAGCTTTGTAAGCCATATACTTGTTTTCTCTAAAATTGCAGCTCCTTCTACAAGTCCTATAATATAGTATAAAAACATAGCAAGACAATCTGGTGTTAATACCATAGTACCTGTAAAACTCTGTTCCATTGGTTTCATTGCTATTTGCCCTTCGGTATATCTTATCTTTCTTTTTATATATTCATTCTCTGTCCATGGCTCATCTAAATTTGTTAGCTGAAATCCACATCCATTCATAGAAGTTGTAATATCCCCCTGATGCCCGGCAATTCCTAAAGAAACAGTATAAAATCCTGTATATTCATCACAAGTCGTTCCATTTGTATTTGCAAATACCATATGTCTTCTATGATGTGAAATAATCATTTCCTGCACAATAATCAAAGGATGATGTTCTTTTATATCATCTAATAGTTCCTTCATTCTTTTAAAAAGTAAATCCGTATCTGGCTCATAAACGCCTTTGTTTGCTGTAATTTCTCCTTGATATGGTGCAATTCCATACGCTTCATCTTGTTTGCAGGATTCCATGGAGGTCATTGCCATAGAAACGGCGTGATCAATAGAAGCATCATCTAATTTATTAGAAAAATAAGAACCTTTTTTCTGATCCTTATATACTATTAAATTAATATCTTGATTAAATAATGTTCGCAGAAGGGAAAGCTCTCCATGTTCTGCATTAAACTCTGTATCTTCTGATTCTGTAACAAAAACTTGCCCAGAATCTGCTCCTTTTTCTTTTATTTGTGTTATCATCTTATCTAAAACCTTTTTGATATCTGCCATACTTTTTATTCCTTTCCTATTATTTTATACTTATGAACAAAAAAGTTCTTTTTTTTCTCTAATTTTTTTACCGCTATTATATTATCTGCCACCTAGCATAATCTTACATCGAATGGCTGGTCCTCCCATACCAACAGGTATGATCTGCTTCTTTCCACAAAAACCAGAACTTGACCATATCATATCATTTGATACCATATCTACTGTTTTTAACATATGAAATGCTACACCAGAAACTGTTGTATCTAATAAGGCACGCCCAATCTTTCCTTTTTTAATTTCATAACCCATACTAACGCCAAACATAAATTCCCCTGTTAAATCTGCCTGTCCATTATTAGATTCCAATAAATAATAACCATCTTCAATTGATGCAATCATTTCCTCCAGCTTATCTTTTCCCGGCAAAATCGCAGTATTTCTCATACGAATTAATGGCTCATCCATAAATTGCCATGCTCTTGCATTTCCTGCTGGCTTCATTCCAAAATGAGCAGCACTTTCTCGATTATTCATAAATCCAGTAAGCTTTCCATCTTGAATCAATACAACATCTTCTGCTTTTATTCCTTCATCATCAAGATAAATCGGTAGTGGGGCAGATTTTCCTAATGCTGTATGTGCAAAATCTACCATTGTAACATATTCTGATGCTACCATGGTATCTCTTGCAGCTCCTGCAACTGACCCACCAAGTACAAGATCTGCTTCTACGGTATGTCCCACTGCTTCATGAGCAAGCATTCCTGTCATCATTCCACCTAAGATTACTGTTTTATAGCCAGCCGTAGGATAGATGCCTTCACGCTTTGCCATAACTTCTTCATATAATTTATCTACAGCAGAATAAATAGAA
>CAJTJZ010000065.1:6269-16091 GCA_910576895.1 uncultured Lachnospiraceae bacterium
TTTGGTATAGAGTTTTTACATAAATATAACCATTCTTAGAAAAATTATCTTCAAAACTTCCTGCTCCTCCAACAGCCTTCCATCTATCTACAGGAGTTCCATCTTTTGTTTCTGTAGTCATATTAATATTTAAATAACATCTTGGTGATGTTGTATGACCATTGTTCCCATCTGAAGTATATAGAATCTTTTCCATAGAATCTTCATAATAACTTACGCAACGACTAGAAAGGTTTGGATATTTTTTTACTATGTAAGTATCAATCTCTTTACATAAATCCACCATCTTTTTTTGCTCTGTATCTACAATCATTCGATTAATTGGAACGGTTTCCTTTGTAGTTGCCTTCATTGGCTCTTTTTTTCTTTTCGTATGCTCGCTCATAAAAAATGCATTTCTTGTTGCTGCCTGTAAAACAGCTTTCACTTTTTCTTCTGAATATTCTGCTGATGATGACAGGCCATAAACACCATTTTTATATGCTCTGGCACATACTCCTGATACTTCAGAACGGCTATTGCCTGTCATATTTCCCTGTACAAGACAAACATTACGATAACGATTTTCTTGTGCTCGAAGTTCTGTATGAACCCCTGTTTCAAAATATTGTTCTTTTCCTTTTAATAAATCTTCTAACATAAAATACCCCCTATCTTCTTATTTCCAATAATTAAATTTATTTAAAAATCATATCATAAACTAAGCTATAAAACAAGCAATGTTTTCCAGAGCTTTATATTCTCGTTCCTTTGTCATTTTCTTTGCAATTTCTTCTTTCAAAGGCTCTCATTTACAAGTATATATCATTTCCTCTTTTTTTCACACTACTGGAATAGTTTCATAGTATCAGCTTTTTATTTCTTTGTCAATCATTTTAAACAAAAAAATAAAAAAGTGCTAAAAACGATCAGCACTTTTTTATTTATACTTACGAACAAAAAACGTTCCATTTTCATTCATAAATCTGTATTATATTTTATTTTGTTAAATTATCTATAAATTACATCATACCGCCCATTCCCGGACCGCCTGCTGGCATTGCTGGAGTATCTTCTTTAATATTTGCTACAACGGATTCTGTTGTAAGTAAAGTAGAAGCTACACTTGTAGCATTTTGCAAAGCACTTCTTGTTACTTTGGCAGGATCAAGGATGCCAGCAGATACCATATCTACATATTCCTCTTTCAAAACATCAAAGCCTGTTCCTATTTCAGCTTCACGAACTTTACTAATAATAACAGAACCTTCTAATCCAGCGTTTTCAGAAATAATATAGAGTGGAGATTCCAATGCCTTTAAAATAATAGAAGCACCTGTTTTCTCATCTCCTTCCAAACCAGCAACAGTATCAGCAACTTTCTTAGCAGCATGAATATAAGCAGAACCACCACCAGAAATAATTCCTTCTTCTACGGCTGCTCTTGTTGCTGCTAAAGCATCTTCCATACGAAGTTTTGCTTCTTTCATTTCTGTTTCTGTAGCAGCACCTACACGAATCACAGCAACACCACCAGAAAGCTTTGCAAGTCTTTCTTGGAGTTTTTCTCTATCAAAATCAGAAGTTGTTTCTTCAATTTGTGCTTTAATCTGTGCAATTCTCTTATCAATTTCTTCTTTTTCACCATCACCATCAACAATAACAGTATTTTCTTTTTGAACCTTTACAGATTTTGCACGTCCACATTGCTCTAAAGTTACTTCTTTTAAATCAAGACCAACTTCTTCAGAAATTACTTGACCACCTGTTAAAATAGCAATATCTTGAAGCATTTCTTTTCTTCTATCACCATAACCCGGAGCTTTTACAGCAACAACATTAAATGTTCCACGAAGTTTATTTAATACAAGTGTTGTTAATGCCTCTCCTTCTACATCTTCTGCAATAATTAAAAGCTTTGCACTTGATTGTACTACCTGCTCCAATACTGGAAGAATTTCCTGAATATTAGAAATCTTCTTATCTGTAATCAAAACATAAGGATTTTCAAGATTTGCTTCCATCTTATCCATATCAGTACACATATAAGCAGATACATAACCTCTGTCAAACTGCATACCTTCTACTAAATCAAGCTCTGTCATCATTGTTTTTGACTCTTCAATGGTAATAACGCCATCATTGGAAACTTTTTCCATAGCATCTGCTACCATTTCACCAACACTTTCATCACCAGCAGAAATTGCTGCAACTCTTGCAATCTGATCTTTTCCTGTAATCTTAGAACTCATTCCCTGAATAGCTTCTACTGCAACATCAGTAGCTTTTTTCATACCTTTTCTTAAAATAATTGGATTTGCACCTGCTGCCAAATTCTTAATACCTTCATGAATCATAGCCTGAGCTAATACAGTCGCTGTTGTTGTACCATCACCTGCTACATCATTTGTCTTTGTAGCAACTTCTTTTACAAGTTGTGCACCCATATTTTCAAAAGCATCTTCTAATTCAATTTCTTTTGCAATCGTAACACCGTCATTTGTAATCAATGGTGCACCAAAAGATTTATCAAGAACTACATTTCTTCCTTTTGGTCCTAATGTTACCTTTACTGTATCTGCTAATTTATTTACACCAGCTTCTAATGCTTTTCTTGCTTCTGCACCATATTTAATTTCCTTTGCCATGTCAAATATCCTCCTGTTCATTCATTCATAATAAAATATAATATACTAAATATTGATAATTATTTTCTTTCCTATTCTACAATTGCTAAAATATCACTCTGCTTTACAATAATATATTCCTCGTCATCTAATTTTACATTTGTACCAGAATATTTAGAATAAATCACCTTATCTCCTGCTTTTACCTGCATTGTTACTTCTTTTCCATCAACAACACCGCCCGGACCTACTGCAATTACTTCTGCTTCCTGTGGCTTTTCCTGAGCTTGTCCCGGTAATACAATTCCTGATTTTGTTGTTTCCTCTGCTTCTAATTGTTTTAATACAACTCTGTCACCTAATGGTTTTAAACTCATGATAATATCCTCCTTATGATTATGTAATATAGAATACATCTGTATACTGCTTGTTTGTTTTATTAGCACTCGCTTTTATTGAGTGCTAACTGCTAGAACCTATATTAATTATTTTATGTACTAAAAGCAAATTGTATTCTTGCCAAAATTAAGTAATATATAAAGATAATCTCTTATTTTCTCTTAAATACTCACTTTTTTTAACTTTTTCTATTTTCTTCCTTATTTTTTCTTTTGATAGCCTATCCTAATATCTTCATTTCTATATTATTATGTATCTTTAGTACACCTTTTCTATTTCCTCGCTTCCTATTCCATACCGTTCTTTAAAATCTTCTAAATCTTTTTCATTTCTAATTAACATAATATCCTCAAATTTTCCTGTATGGATATTTTTAAATCCAGCCACCTGTTCTCCTGTACAAATACTGCACTTTAATACAGGTTTTTGATTTTCCTTATCATACGATTTTGATATTTTCCTTTTAAACAAGCTCTCACCTTCTTTTCCTACTATAAAAATCCATTACTATTTCCTTTTGTTTAATAATTATTTAAACTATATTGATAAAAATAAAAAAATCTTTCAAAACCTGCTTTCAATATGATATAGTAAAAGCAGAAATGGGAAGCCAGAAGCGGCTACCCTCATAGTTTAAGCTAAATTTTTCATTCAGCCGTCACTACTCGCAATAGTGACGGCTAACAGGAATGGTTTTTCTATGTATGGCTACTTACAAAATGTAAAAATAAAGGCTTTATATCATATAGAGATCTAATGGCTATACCATAATTAGATCCATTTTAACTAGATCTATCTATTTATGAATTTTCACTAATATAAATTCCAACTCTATTTTGAATAATCTCTGCCGCTTCTTTTGCTGATTTATCTCCTGCATAATATGCTTTTACTTCTTCATTTACAATCTCAAAAATGTCTTTTACTACTATATCATAAGAAACGCTAAAACCAGCACGATCAATAAGAGAAGTTACAATTTCTGCATCTTTTTTGCTAATTGGTCCAATCTTTACAGAATAATCATCATATTCATAAGAAACTTGCAATGGCTCTACTCTTGTACCATCTTCATCGGTATAAGCTTTTGTTGCCTGTGCATATTCTAATTTCTTTTCTAATGCATCTTTTCTTGTTGGAATCCCATAATAAGACTCTGAATTTTTTTGATATTCATAAGTAAGAAGTTCACGAATGAAGCTCCATGCACCTTCTTTTTCCTTACATTGCTCTGAAATTGCTAAGGCACTATTATAAAAATAAACAGAAAGTTCATTACTTTTTTCTTTTAATGGATATCCTAAAACGGTATATCCTTTTTGCTTTTTATATAAACTTGCATACATTCCAATATCTTCTACAGAAGATATATTAAAATCATTAAATAATAGTTTTCCTTTATTTACTAAGGTTGGCATATCTTCTCCACTTTTTTCTATGGTATCTTTTTCATCTGGAAAATAGCTGGAAAATTCAATTAATTTTATAAAATCATCGGAGTTAAAATTGACTTTATTGTTAGAGTAATCAATATAATCTTTCATTTGATAAAAAATTACATTCTGCATAAACCACTGTCTTGTCATATTCTCCATAAAAACAGAACCCTCTGGCATTTCTTGATATTTTTTTATCATATCGTCAATATTCCATACATCTTCACTGCCATACATCTTTTTTCCTGCCACCAATCCTTGTAGGGAAAAAGACGATGCCATATAATAAAGTTTTCCGTCTGTTTCCAATATTTTTAAAATCGAAGGGAAAAAATCTTCTTTCTTAATTTCTTTATCCTTTTCCATAAATGGATATAAATCTGTAAACATTCCTTTTTTTATCATTTGATCTTTAGAAATACCAATTCCTACATCTAAAATATCTGGCATCATTCCTGAACTAATATCCATTTTTAATTTTTCTGCACTATCCTCATAAGCTCCATAACTTTTTATATTAATTCTATACTCTTTATTTGTTTTATTAAAAGAAAGAATTTGATCTTTTAAACTATGATCAAGATCGGCACAAGCAAAAGTAAGTATTTTCTTTTCCTTTACATCAAGAGAATTTACTTTTTTCATTGTAATAAACTCTGTAACATCTCCTCCCTTATTATTATCATAAGAAGAATCTATTACAAAGAAATTTCCATCTTCTAAAGAAAAACAATCTTTTACATTCTCTCCATTTACATCGCTATTAATCCAGTTAAGCTCCTCGTTTACTTCTCCAGAAGATAAATCTATAATATAAAGATTATTTCCATCATTAATTGCAAGCTTATTATCATTTAATGCATTTACTGCACGTAAATTATAAATTTCATATTCTCCTAATGGCATAACAGTCCCTGTTTTTCCTGTTTCTAAATCAAATTCCCGAAATCCATAATCCTCTCCAACATTTCCATAGATATAAGCTTTTCTTTCTGTAGACATGACAAGACATTGAACATAGTTCATATCTTTTATTTCATAAACTTTTTCTTCTTTTCCGTTTTTATTAAAACAATAGATATTTTGCTCCCCTGCAATGTAAATCTTATCCTCTGCAAAAATAGTGTTGCCTGTATTTGGATAAAAAAAACGTTCTGCTGATTTTGATTTTTCTCTTTTTAATTCTATGGTATCTATCAATTTTCCCTTTTCATTGAACTTATGTACATAATAGGCTTCTTTTCCCTCTCCTGTTTTCTCATTAAAATCATATCCTTCTGTAATTAAATGAAATTTTCCCGCAGTATCTAATCCCTGTACCATAATATATTCATTTTCTTTTAATCCCTTTAGTTTTGTCTTTTTTAAGTCACTTCCATCCATTCCACAATGAGCAAAATAAATAGATTGACTGCTATTTTCTTGCTTTTTTTCATCCATTTCCCATTTACTGCCAAACATATAAAGCTCTTTATCTTTCATACAAATATTAGAAATAGAATTAAATTCATTAGAAAAACTTTGAAACGATGGCTGATAAACATATTCACTTTGTTGTTTATTTTCTACTTGATCGTTCCCCTCCTTTTTATCAGAACATGCAGTCAATGTCATTGCAAATACAATCATAATAATTGTTACTTTTACATAGTTCCATATTTTTTTTAATTTTTTTCTCAAAGCTATCTCCTCCTTTTAAGTCATTCCCTTTTTTCTTATGGCATTATATACCAATTTCTTTTAAAAGTCTTTAAAAAATTCTTAATATTTTATGACAGTTTCTTACAAAAATAGATTATATATAATTAACATTAGAAAAAATGGAAGAACTTTGTCGAGAATAGTAAATATAAAATAAAAATTTCAAAAAGCCTTGAAAAATAATTTTAGATATGATATATACAGAAAAAGGAAGCAACTGCCCACAAAGTGGTTGACCTAATTATGAGAGGCATAGAAAACTACCCCTTGCTGGTCAAAGTTTCGGGGTGGTTTTTCTATGCCCTAAAACATTACTTTAAGTTCGTAAAAAAACTTATCTTATAGAACAACCAAGATTATATGCTTGCTCTAATGCTTTTGTCCCTTTTATATCTCCGACATCTTTAACGCCTCTTACAAGAACCATACCTGCATCTTCCAAATGGAAGAAATTAAGCACAAGTTGATATTGTAGTTTAATTGCGTCAAATAATTCTGGTAATGTTGCTGCTCCTACCAGTAGCAATACCAATCTTTTTATCCGAAATTCATTTCTCATCGGTGTATGCAATCTATCAATAATTGCCTTTAATTTTGCACTAATCCCATAAAAATAAACAGGAGAAGCGATTACTGCCATATCCGCAACTTTTAGTTTTTCATAAATTTCCGTCATATTATCTTTTTGGAAACATTGATTTCCTTCCCTTGTAAAGCAGGAATTGCAGCCAATGCAAGGATTTACTTTATAATCAGAAACAGAAACTATCTCCACTATATTATTTTTACTTGCTCCCTCTGCAAATGCCTGTGCAAGTAAATCTGTATTTCCACCCTTTCGCATACTGCCCACTATAATAATAATTCTGCTCATTTTTTCCATCCTTCTATACAAAATCCGCAATATCTACCACTGTAATTTCATTTTCTCCCTCTGCTTCATTTTCAAGACTTGTAATTAATGCCCTTGCTGTATCTAAAGAAGTAAGTACCGATACTCCTGTTTCAATTGCTGTTCTTCGAATTAAAAAGCCATCTTTTGCTTTTTCTAACCCTTGATTTGGAATATCTATAACAAGATCAATCTGATGATCTAATAAAAGATCCATAAGTGTTGGTGCTTCTTGTTCAATTTTATGAATAGGAATTGCTAAGATACCATGAGCATTAATTACACGTGCCGTTCCTTTTGTAGCAAAAATTTCATATCCAATCTTTTTAAATCTTTTTGCAATTTCAACTGCTTCTAATTTATCTGCATCCTTTACTGTAATAATCATTTTTTTATGTTTTGGCAAAGAAATCCCAGAGCCTAAAAATGCTTTATAAAGTGCCTCATTAAAATGTTTCGAAATTCCAAGGCATTCTCCTGTAGATTTCATTTCTGGTCCAAGACTAATGTCAGCACCTCTGATTTTTTCAAAAGAAAATACTGGCATTTTAATTGCAATATACTCTGACATAGGCTGTAATCCCTTTGTATATCCAAGGTTTTTAAGCTTTTCTCCAAGAATCACATAAGAAGCCAGTTCTACAATTGGTATATTCGTTACTTTACTAATATAAGGCACTGTTCGGCTAGAACGAGGATTTACTTCAATGACATAAACTTCATCTTGATAGACAATAAATTGAATATTAATCAATCCAATAACATGTAATGATTTTGCAAGCCGTTCTGTATAACAAGCTATGACACGCTGTATTTTTTCAGAAATATTTTGTGCTGGATAAACAGAAATACTATCACCAGAATGAATACCAGCACGTTCCACATGTTCCATAATGCCGGGAATGACAATATCCTCCCCATCACAAACAGCATCGACTTCTACCTCACGTCCCATTAAATATTTATCTACAAGAATTGGATGTTCTTGTGCATAACGATTAATAATTGCCATAAATTCTTTCACATCATCATCGCTAACTGCAATCTGCATTCCCTGTCCGCCAAGTACATAAGAAGGGCGCACCAACACCGGATATCCCAGCCTGTTTGCCACTTGTTTCGCCTCCTCGGCGGTATAGACTGTGCCCCCTGCCGCTCTTGGGATCTCGGTCTGTTCTAAGATCTTATCAAACAGCTCCCGGTCTTCCGCCGCATCCACATCTTCCGCCCTCGTTCCCCAAATGGGCACACCCATTTTCATCAGGCTTTCCGTCAGCTTAATGGCTGTCTGACCGCCAAACTGTACCACCGCCCCGTGAGGCTTTTCTATATTTACAATACTCTCCACATCCTCCGGGGTGAGAGGTTCAAAATACAGCTTATCCGCAATGTCAAAGTCGGTGCTTACGGTTTCCGGGTTATTATTGATGATGATCGTCTCATATCCCGCCTTGGAAAACGCCCATGTTGCATGAACGGAACAATAATCAAACTCAATCCCCTGCCCGATCCGGATCGGCCCGGAACCTAACACCAGAACCTTCTTTGACGGGTTGGTCTTGACCGCTTCATTTTCACTGCCGTATACGGAATAATAATAGGGGGTACTGGCCTCAAATTCTGCCGCACAGGTATCTACCATCTTATATGCCGCCACGATCCCGTTATCATAACGCATCTTTTTGATTTCTTCTTCCCCTATGCCTGTAAGCCGGCTGATCACAGAATCCGGAAATTCCATCCGTTTTGCTTCCTTTAATAAAGGAAGCGTCAGCGGCCCCGTTTTCAGTGCCTGTTCCATTTCAACCAGAATTGCAATCTTATCTATGAACCAATGGTCAATCATGGTGATCTCGTGGATCGTGTCATAATCAATCCCCTTCCGGAGCGCCTGCGCAATCACATAAATCCTCTGGTCGTCCACGATTCGCAGCCGTTCTTTTAAATCTTCCCCTGAAAGGCCGCTAAAATCATAACTTAACAGACAATCCACATGCTGTTCCAAAGAACGGATTGCTTTCATCAATGCACCTTCAAAATTGTCACAGATGCTCATCACCTCGCCGGTGGCCTTCATCTGCGTGGTAAGAGTTCTCTTTGCCGTGATAAATTTATCAAAAGGAAGCCGGGGCAGCTTAACCACACAATAATCCAGTGCAGGCTCAAAGCTTGCATAAGTCTTTCCCGTGATAGCGTTTTTGATCTCATCTAACGTATATCCCAGTGCAATCTTCGCCGCAACCTTGGCAATGGGATAACCGGTAGCCTTACTTGCCAGCGCGGAAGAACGGCTGACCCGGGGGTTTACTTCGATCACGCAATACTCAAAGCTGGTCGGATGAAGGGCAAACTGCACGTTACAGCCCCCGGTAATCTCAAGCTCATTGATAATATTAAGGGCAGAGGAACGGAGCATCTGATACTCCTTATCTCCCAACGTCTGGGAAGGCGCCACCACAATACTGTCCCCTGTATGGACGCCTACCGGGTCAATGTTTTCCATATTACATACGGTAATACAGTTGCCTGCACCATCCCGCATCACTTCATACTCGATCTCCTTCCACCCGGCAATACAGCGTTCCACCAAAACCTGCCCCACCCGGGATAACCGCAGGCCGTTTTCAAGGATACTTTCCAATTCCGTTTGGCTGTGGGCGATCCCGCCGCCGCTTCCCCCAAGGGTATATGCCGGGCGCAGCACCACCGGATAACCGATGGTATTGGTAAACGCAACCCCGTCCTTCACGCTCTCTACCACCATTGACGCCGCACAGGGCTCCCCGAT
>CAJTJZ010000066.1:0-7924 GCA_910576895.1 uncultured Lachnospiraceae bacterium
ACGAAGCTCCCATCCTCTTAGCGAGTTTTACGAGCGTAGGTGGGGGAGAGTTCACAGAGTAAGCATAAAAAGAAGAAACAAAAAAATTTGAAAATAAAGAGGAAGAAGATGGAACGATATTTTAATACATCAGGTCCATGTAATGCGAAACTACATTATATGGTAAATTTACAGGGGCGTTTAAAAGAAATAAAACGAATGATTGATAAAGGAGAGTATTTTGTTATTAGGAAAGCACGCCAATATGGAAAAACAACGATGTTAAAGGCTTTAAAAGAGTATTTACATACAGATTATCATGTTCTTAGTCTTGATTTTCAGTCATTAAGCCATACAGACTTTGAGAGTGAAGCTTCTTTTTTTCGGGCATTTGCAAGAGAAGTTTTTTTTGCTGCAGAAATGGAAAATTTTATATCAGAAAAAATAAAAGAGGATTTAAAAAATTTAACAAGGAAAAAGGATTCTGAGGCAAAATTAGCTTTTTTGTTTCAATGGATAAGGGCTTTATGTAAAGAATCAAAAAAAACAGTTATTCTTATGATTGATGAAGTAGATAGTGCAAGTAATTATCAGGTTTTTTTAGACTTTTTAGCACAAATGAGATTGCTTTATATTCATAAAGATGATTATAAAGTATTTCAGTCAGTGATTCTTGCAGGAGTATATGATATTAAAAATTTGAAACAGAAAATTCGAGAAGATAAGGAATATAGAAGGAATAGTCCATGGAATATTGCTGCTCCTTTTAAAATATCTATGAGTTTTTCATTAGAAGAAATTGCTTGTATGTTAAAAGAATATGAAATGGAACATAATACAAATATGGATATTATGAAAATGGCACAGCTTCTTTATGATTATACTTCAGGATATCCCTATTTAGTTTCAAGAATTTGTCAGATTATAGTGGAAGATAATTATGCCGTATGGACAAAAGAAAGTTTTTTAAAAAGTGTAAAAACTCTGTTATCAGAGTCAACTACGTTATTTGATTCTTTTATTAGTAAATTGTATGATTATCCGAAATTAAAGAAAATGTTATATTTTTTAATATTTTGCGGTAAAAGTATTTCTTATTCTCCTGATGAGGAAGCCATTGATATTGTTGTTATGTTTGGTTTTGTAAAGGAAAAGAATGGAAATGCAGTGATTCATAATCGTATTTTTGAAACAAGGCTTTATAATTTATTTTTAACTTCTAGTGAAGCACAGGATACAGATATTTATGATGCTGCTTTACTCGATAAAAATCAATTTGTTAAAAATGGATCTTTAGATATGGAACATATTCTTGAAAGATTTGTAGTTCATTTTCATGATTTATATGGAGAGTGTTCGAAACAGTTTATAGAAGAAGATGGAAGAAAATATTTTCTTTTATATTTAAGGCCAATTATTAATGGTAGAGGTCATTATTATATAGAAGCGGAAACTCGTAATCAGGAATGTACCGATATTATTGTGGATTATAATGGGGAACAGTTTATTATTGAATTGAAAATTTGGCATGGAAATGTTTATAAGGAACAAAGAGAGGAACAGCTTTGTAATTATCTTAAGCATTATCATTTGAAAAAGGGATACTTACTAAGTTTTAACTTTAATAAGAAAAAAGAAATAGGAATCCAACATAAAAAAATAGGAGAATACTTACTAATAGAAGCCGTTGTGTAGAAGATTGTAAAAATAGAAAATTCCATTAGTTGAAATTTATTTCAGATTGTGCTATACTTTCTGGAAAAAAAGTAAGATTTATTTTAAAAAAGGAGGATAATTTTTATGGGAATGACAATGACGCAAAAAATTCTGGCAGCTCATGCAGGACTGAAATCTGTAACAGCAGGACAATTAATTGAGGCAGATCTTGATCTTGTATTGGCAAATGATATTACAGGACCTGTAGCAATTCATGAAGTAGAAAAGCTTCATAAAAAGACAGTATTTGATAAAGATAAAATTGCTCTTGTGCCAGATCATTTTGCACCAAATAAAGATATTAAATCTGCGGAACATTGTAAATGTGTTCGTGAATTTGCAAAAAAGCATGAGATTACAAATTATTTTGAAGTAGGAAAAATGGGAATTGAACATGCCCTATTACCAGAACAGGGATTGATTGTAGCAGGAGAAACTTGTATCGGGGCAGATTCTCATACTTGTACTTATGGTGCACTTGGTGCATTTTCTACAGGTGTTGGAAGTACGGATATGGGTGCAGGTATGATGACAGGAAAGGCATGGTTTAAAGTACCAAGTGCCATCAGATTTATACTTACAGGAAGCCTTCCAAAATGGGTTAGTGGTAAAGATGTTATTTTGCATATTATTGGCAAGATTGGTGTTGATGGTGCATTATATCAATCTATGGAATTTACAGGAGATGGAGTTGCAAGCTTAAGTATGGATGATCGTTTTACAATTGCAAATATGGCAATTGAGGCTGGTGCAAAAAATGGTATTTTTCCAGTAGATGATAAGACGATTGCTTATATGAAGGAACACTCTAAAAAAGAGTATACAATCTATGAGCCAGATCCTGATGCAGAATATGAAGAAACCTATACAATTGATTTAAGCAGTTTAGAGCCAACGGTAGCATTTCCACATTTGCCGGAAAATACAAAAACAGTAAAAGAAGCAGGGGATATTGCGATTGATCAGGTAGTGATTGGTTCTTGTACTAATGGACGAATTTCTGATATGGAAATCGCAGCACAGGTATTAAAAGGAAGAAAAGTAGCAGACAATATTCGCTGTATTGTGATTCCAGCAACACAAGCTGTTTATTTGGAGGCAATGGAAAAGGGATTATTAAAGATATTTATTGAGGCTGGTGCAATTGTTAGTACACCAACTTGCGGACCTTGTCTTGGAGGACATATGGGTATTTTAGCAGCAAAGGAACGAGCTGTTTCTACAACAAATCGAAATTTTGTTGGACGTATGGGACATACGGATTCAGAAATTTATTTAGCAAGTCCAGCAGTAGCAGCAGCAAGTGCTGTTATGGGAAAATTAAGTGAACCGTCAGAACTTGGTTTATAAAAAATAGAGAAAAATTCAAGATCTAGAATGATTTGGTGTTTTTTGGCATATAAGCCAGCCATAAAAATATTATTAATAAGATGGATTTCTAAATAAGATTGGAAAGGAGGAGCTGTAAATTTTACTTTAGTATTTTATAGTAAAGGATTATAATTAAGAAGTTATCCTTAAGGAATTATAATTTAAAAAGTAAATGCAGCAAAGATAGTATGAAAGCATCAGGAGTTGTTTTTAAATATGGAGATAATGTAGATACCGATGTAATTATTCCGGCAAGATACTTAAATTCATCCGATGGCAAGGAATTGGCAAAACATTGTATGGAGGATATTGATAAAGAATTTGTCACAAAGGTACAGCCGGGTGATATTATTGTAGCAAATAAAAATTTTGGTTGTGGTTCTTCCAGAGAACATGCACCACTTGCAATTAAATGTGCTGGAGTAAGTTGTGTTATTGCAGAAACATTTGCAAGGATTTTTTATCGCAATGCAATTAATATTGGACTTCCTATTATTGAATGTAAAGAAGCAGCAAAAAATATAGAAGCAGGTGATAAAGTAGAAGTTGAGTTTGATAGTGGTATGATTTATAATCGAACAAAAGGGACACAGTTTAAAGGACAAGCTTTTCCGCCATTTATGCAGAAAATTATTGAGGCAGAGGGCTTAATGAATTATATTAATAATAAATAAGTAATATTTTTAAGAGTCTAAAAATTAAATAGAAAGCTATTATTAATTAAATTAAATTAAAAAATGCACAGAGACGGAAGTTTCTGTGCATTTTTTTCACCAGAAAATTTGGAAAAGGGAAGAAAATGTTCAAAAGTTTTTACCTACATAGAGTTTTGTTGCATAAAGAGTTTCATTGCATCAAGTTTTGATTTATTTTCTGGTGAGAGGTTATTGGAAACAGCATCAATTAATAATGAAGTTTCCTCTTGAGAGAAAGAAAGTCCTAATGCATTTAATTGTTGTTTTGCTGATAAAAGGGCAGGGAGAGATTGTGCAATTGGTTTTCCTTCCGTAGCTTGAATAAGATCAGTCATAACTTTTAATTTCAAGGGATGCATATTTTTAAAAGCGGGATTGTTTTCTAAATTTAATTTATTCATAAAATTCCTCCATTTTTTAAGATAGAACCTGCATGATTGATTCAATTTGGTTTAAGTTTTCTTTTTGTGAAGGGGAAAGTAAGGATTGGATAGCTTGATTTCCCATTAAATTACGAAATGTGTTTGCAGGACCTTGGCGATTTCTTAGATTCGTTTTTCTATCAGGGCTAGGATTACTTGTGTCTGATACGGATTTATTAGGATTTACCGTTTGATTTTCAGAGTAAGTATCCTGCATTTTATTATTATCAGCAGATACAGAAGATAGATTTGCTTTTTCCATAGAAACCGCCTCAGCTTTTTCTGCTGCTGATAAAATAGTAGAAGTATCAGAGCTTTCTTGTGATAAATTTTCTGTTTCCGATAAATGTGATGTTCCCATAGAAACAGAGTCCTTTATTTCTTGTGCTGTCTGACTTTGTTGGAAATTTTGTTGTGAGGCAGCAGTACGATAAGCAGAGTAGATTTTTCTGGAACGAAAGAAATTTAAAATCAAGTTAATAAATTCTGATTCTGCAGGATTGCAAACAGTCTGTAAATCTGTTAACATCGCTTCAAAATCAACAAAATCCTGTCCAGTATCGCAAGCAGAAAGTTCTGGTTCTCTATATTGTTGAACAGAATGTAAAAGTTCAGCCGATTGAAGCATAAGTTCTACAGAACGCTTAGGTCTTCCAGATACATGAGGCTGTACCATACGCATCATAGTCAGAAAATGAGATTCCTCCATAATAAATTGTGTTCCTTCGTTGTTTTTAAGATAATATATGATATGGCTTGAAAGGATATGAACACAAAATTTTAATAATTTTTAAGAACTTTTCCCTATGATTTTATAAGATGATGTGATATAATGGCACTCGCAAATTGATTTTAAAATATTTGCAGTCTATTTTTAGGACAAAGGTACTATGTATAAGAAAAAAATGAAAGAAATGAGGTAAGCATTATGAAAAAATTAACAGTAATTGCAGCGATGGCACTTCTTAGTATAACAACGATGACAGCTTGCGGCAATAAGGATAATCAAACAAAGGATAATCAAACCAATATAACGGATCAAGATTCGACAAATAGTAATGATAATAATACGGATAATAATGTCGATGATAGCAATACGGATGATAATAATACGAATACAGATAATGTTGATGATTCGTATGGAGGAGCTGATCCAGATTCTGATTCCAATTATAGTCAGGATTCAGATGACAATACAAAAGATCCAGAAGATAATGTGGATGATACAAATACCGATAAAGAAGATAATACAAATGCAGAAAATAATAGTAATGTAAGTGATGGTAATGCGAATGATGAAAAGAATAAGGATAACAAAAAGGATAACAATAAAGGAAATAATGAGCAAAAAGAAACTGTGGAAGCTGGAAAAGAGCCTGATTTTAAATTAAATAAAAAAGGCTGTTTTAATGGAAGTTATGAGGGAAATGATGGTTGCACTTATAAATTCACAAAGAAAGGAAAACTGATTATTACATCAGATAGTGAAACATTAAAATATGAATATACGTTAAGTGATGATGTACTCAGTATGGTAGCAGAGGATGGAAGCTTTGGAACATCTCGTCAGATTACACTTTTAGAAGATGGAACGTATCTTTTAGATGATAAAATGGGAACACAAGTTATTTTAACTTATATAGAGTCATAAGAAAGAAATATCTTTTATAATAAATAGAACATTGTTTATGTTGTTTCTTAGATAGAAAATAAACAGGGAAATAGAATTCATCTTTTTTGGATTCTATTTCCCTGCTTCTATTTTCAAACATTTCTGCATATATATGATACAAAGACGTTTTTTTTGCATTTTATATAAAGGGGGAAATGACATGGGGGGCTATCAGGTTTATAAAGATATTGGGGAAAGGACGAATGGATTAATTTATCTTGGTGTTGTAGGACCAGTGCGGACAGGAAAATCTACATTTATTAAGCGATTTATGGATTTATTAGTGATACCAAATATTCAAGATGTACATAGTAGAGAGTTGGCAATTGATGAGCTTCCACAATCTGCACAAGGCAAAACAATTATGACAACAGAACCAAAATTTATCCCAAAAGAAGGTGTAGAGATTTCTTTTGGACCAGATTCCTCTGCAAAGGTTCGATTAATTGATTGTGTAGGCTTTATGGTAGATGGAGCAGCAGGGCATATTGAAAATGAAAAGGAACGTCTGGTAAAAACACCATGGTTTGAACATGAAATTCCATTTACGCAGGCAGCAGAGATTGGTACACAAAAAGTGATTCGAGAACATTCTACGATAGGAATTGTAATAACAACAGATGGAAGCTTTGGAGAACTTCCAAGGGAAAATTATCGTGTGCCAGAGGAGAAGACAATTAGTGAATTAAAAAAAATAGGAAAACCTTTTGTTGTAGTATTAAATACAAATCGTCCTTATGCACCAGAAACAAAAGCAATTGCAGATGATATGAGAGAACGGCTTGGTGTAGAAGTGCTTGCAATGGATTGTGATCAGTTGAAAAAAGACGATATTACAAGGCTTTTAGAGAGTATGTTATCTGTATTTCCATTAACACAAGTTGATTTTTATATGCCGCAGTGGGTAGAAATGTTGGAAAAAACGCATCCATTAAAGATAGCAGCAGTGAAAACAGCAAGACAGATTCTTGATAATATGACATTGCTTCGGGATGTACAAGAATCTGTACTTCAAGAGGCAGTGAAATCTGTAGATACTATGGCAGATGCAAGTGGAGAGTCCTATATTAGACAATGTAAATTAGAAAAAGTAGAAATGGAAACAGGGGTAGCTTTTATCCGAATGGATTTTGATGATAAGCATTACTATCGTATTTTAAGTGATATGGCAGGAATGCCAATTGAGGGAGAATATCAGTTGATTTCTACCATTCGTCATTTGTCAAAGCTTAGTCAAGAATATGAAAAGGTAGAAGAAGCTTATAATCAAGTACATATGTGTGGTTATGGTGTTGTAACGCCAACCATACGAGAGATTACAATGGAAGAGCCAGAAGTAATCCGTCATGGAAATAAATTTGGTGTAAAGATTCGTGCCAATGCACCTTCTGTTCATATGATACAGGCAAATATTGAAACAGAAATTGCACCAATTGTTGGAAGTGAACAGCAGGCACAAGATTTAATTAAATATATTCAAGAAAATGGGGAGGAAGATCCACAAGGTGTTTGGGAAACGAATATTTTTGGAAAATCCATTCGGCAACTTGTAAATGAAGGAATTGATAGTAAGGTACATAAACTTACAGATGAAAGTAGAATGAAACTTCAGGAAGCAATTCAAAAGGTGATTAATGATAGCAATGGCGGCTTAGTATGTATTATTATATAGAAAAAGTAAAAAATTAATTAGAATTAATTAAAAAAATAAAGGAGATGGCATTTTGTCATCTTCTTTTTTGAAAAAATAGGCAATTTTTGTTGAAAATTGATAGAAAAATTGGGGAAACAGACAAAAAAAGGAAGAATATGTAAAATTTCATCTTATTTTTTTAAGTTGATTATGATATACTTATTTAATAAAGGAGGCTTAGCAATGAAATACTATGGAATTAAGGAAGCAGCAGCTAGAACAGGATTGACAGCGTATACATTGCGTTATTATGATAAAATGGGACTTCTGCCTTTTGTGGAACGCTCAGAGTCTGGACTCCGCAAATTTAAAGAGGAGGATTTTGAAAGACTGGAATTAATTAATTGTTTAAAAGATACAGGAATGAAGCTGGAAG
>CAJTJZ010000066.1:7934-15937 GCA_910576895.1 uncultured Lachnospiraceae bacterium
AAATCCGTATCTTTATGGAATGGTCGTTAGAAGGAAACGAAACTTTAAAACAGCGTTTGCAATTATTTCGTGATAGAAAAAAAGCAGTAAATGAGCAGATAGCGAAATTAAAAGATACAAGAGAACGTTTAGAACATAAAATTGAATGTTATGAAAAAGCGATAGAAGCAGAAATATAGTTGTTTTGCCTTTGCCTACAAAAAAAAAGAGCAAGAAATCGTCAAAATTCATAAAAATGATTCCAATGTAGCAAAAATAGTTGACTTTTTCCCTATTAGAGTGTACTCTATAATTAACTTAAAACAATCCAATGGAGGTAAATATGGCCAAATCAGTGAAATTGGCGGATATCGCCAAGGAGCTGGGGGTTAGCACAGTGACCGTATCGAATGCCCTTCTGGGGAAAAAGGGCGTTAGTGACAAAATGCGAGAGCTTATTTGGAAGAAAGCACAGGAAATGGGATATGTCAAATCGGCAATGATGGCGTTACAGCCAGAATCCACAGGGCATTTTTGTATAGGTATTCTGATTTCGGAAAAATATCTTGACAACAAAAATTCATTTTATTGGCAGGTATACAAACATTTAGCTGCATTAATCTCCAAAAAGGGATATGTTACGATGCTGGAAATTATCAGTGGGGAAGATGAAAAAAATGCACAAATGCCAAATATTCTTCCCTTAGAGAAGTTAGATGGGATTATTGTAATTGGAAAAATGGAGAAACAGTATCTCCTTGCAATTAGTCATGGTATTTCTGTACCGGGGCTATGTTTGGGTTTTTATCTTTCTGATTTGGAATGGGATGCTGTTATGGCAGATAATTATGATGGTATGTATGCCCTGACAAACTATATGATAGCAGAGGGAAATAGAAATCTTGCATTTGTTGGAAAGATTATGACTTCAGATAGAAAAATGAATCGTTATATGGGATTTTCCAAAGCATTAATGGAACATGGGATCTCCCGAAAGGAACATTGGATGTTTCTGGAGGAAGATTTAGAAATAGAACATATTGCGAGAAAATTAGTACAGGAATTGCCAGACGGTGTACTTTGTGTAGATGATCAAACGGCAGAACAGCTTATTTCTATATTTCAAAAGCTCAATATTACAGTGCCAGAAGATATTTCTGTCACTGGTTATGATAATTTTTGCTTTGATTGGATTATACATAGTCGATTGACAACATATGAAGTGGATGCAAAAGCAATGACAGAGGAAGCCTTAAAGATTTTAGTAAAAAGAATGATGGGTCTAAAACAGAAAAAAAGCATTCGCATCATTGAAGGAAAGCTAATTATGCGAGATAGTGTAAAAAAAAGAAAAATAAATGAGCTATAATGACTCTTCGCATAGTTTGTGCTTAATTTCCGATAAGAAACACAAAGCGTTGGTTTGGATGAAAGTTTTATGAAAAAAGAGAGTGTGGGCATAGTATGTCTACGCTCTTTTCTATTACAAGGAGATTATATTATGGAACATAAAATAATAACAGTTCAACAAGGAAGTATTGCACAGGAACTAGAGATTGAACCGGGAGATAGTTTGCTTTCAATTAATGGAAAAGAAATAAAAGACGTTTTTGATTATCAATATTATTGTAATGAGGAATATTTAACTGTTTTGATTCGTAAAGTTTGTGGAGAGGAATGGGAACTGGAAATAGAAAAGGAATATGAGGAGGATTTAGGGCTTGGATTTGGCGAGGGTTTAATGGATAATTACAGGTCTTGCAAGAATCAATGCATTTTTTGTTTTATTGATCAAATGCCTCCGGGAATGCGAGATACGCTATACTTTAAAGATGATGATGCAAGACTTTCTTTTTTGCAGGGAAATTATATTACATTAACAAATTTATCAAAACAGGATTTAGATAGAATTATTTCCTATCATATGTCCCCAGTGAATATTTCTGTTCATACAACAAATCCGAATTTACGTTGTAGAATGCTTCATAATCGATTTGCAGGTATGGAAGCTTTGGATAAAATAAAAAGATTGTATCAGGGGCAAATTGAAATGAACAGTCAAATTGTGCTTTGCCTTGGAATTAATGATGGAAAAGAACTAGATCGTTCTATTTGGGATTTAAGCCGTTTTTTTCCTTATATGAAAAGTCTATCCGTTGTTCCAGTAGGACTTACAAAGTATCGAAAAGGACTTACAAAATTAAAAAAGTTTGAAAAAGAAGATGCAAGAAATGTTTTAAAGCAGATAGAAAACTGGCAGGAAAAATTTTTAAAAGAGCTTGGAACAAGATTTGTGCATGCAAGTGATGAATGGTTTTTAACCGCACAAGTTCCCATTCCAACAAAAGAATATTATGAAGGCTATGGACAGATTGAAAATGGTGTTGGAATGATACGTTCTTTTGAAGACGAAGTAGATCTGGCATTGAAAAAATATAAGGAGCTAGGATATTTGCCAAAAGAAAAAAAGAGTTTGATTTCTTTAGCGACTGGAGTGTTGGCAGCACCAATATTAGAAAAACAGATGAAAAAAATTGCTTGTTATATTCATGGACTTTCTTTTCATGTCTATATGATAGAAAATGAGTTTTTTGGGAAAGATATTACAGTAGCAGGGCTTTTGACAGGACAGGATATTATAAAGCAGCTTACAGGAAAACAACTTGGAAAGACATTATTATTACCAGATGTATTGCTACGAAGTGGGGAACAAGTATTATTAGATGATTTAACAATTCAGGATTTGGAAAAAGCTTTACAAATTCCCATTCGTATTGTACAATCAGACGGAGAATCATTATTAAAACAGGTGATAAATGCGTAAGATTCGGATAAGAAATACGCAGCAGGGAGGATAAAATGAGTAAACCGATTATAGCAATTGTGGGTCGTCCCAATGTTGGAAAATCAACATTATTTAATGCATTAGTAGGATCGAGAATTTCCATTGTAAAAGATATTCCGGGAGTTACTCGTGATAGAATTTATGCAGATATAACATGGTTAAATTATCAATTTACCATGATTGATACAGGCGGAATTGAACCAGAAAGCAAGGATTTGATGCTTTCTCATATGAGAGAACAGGCAATGCTTGCCATTGATACGGCTGATTTAATTCTTTTTTTAACCGATATACGACAGGGACTTGTAGATGCAGATTTTCAAGTAGCCTCTATGCTTAGAAAGTCACAAAAGCCAGTTGTTCTTGTAGTAAATAAAGTCGATCATTTTGAAAAGCAGCAGGCAGATATTTATGAATTTTATAATCTTGGGATTGGAGAGCCTTTTCCAATTTCGGCAGCAGGAAAACAGGGAATTGGAGATATGCTAGATGCAGTAATTGAACGGATTCATCCAGAATCTTTTGAAGAGGAAGAAGATGGACGTTCAAGAATTGCTGTGATTGGAAAGCCAAATGTAGGAAAATCTTCGATTATTAATCGGCTTCTTGGTGAAAATCGTGTGATTGTTTCAGAAATTGCAGGTACAACAAGAGATGCCATTGATACGGCTGTAAATTACGAAGGAAAAGAATATATTTTTACAGATACCGCAGGACTTCGCCGAAAAAGTAAGGTAAAAGAAGATTTAGAACATTATAGTGTAGTTCGTACCATAACAGCAGTAGAGCGATCTGATATTGCAGTCCTTGTGATTGACGCAGCAGAGAATATAACAGAACAAGATGCTAAAATTGCAGGAATTGCACATGAGCAAGGAAAAGGTATGATTATTGCAGTAAATAAATGGGATATGATTGAAAAAAATGATAAAACCATGTATGAATTTCGCAATAAGATTTTAAATACGCTTTCTTTTATGCCATATGCGGAAATGATTTTTTTATCAGCAAAAACAGGGCAAAGGCTTTCTAAATTATTTGATTTAATTAATGTAGTGGTAGAAAATCATTCCCTTCGTATTGCAACGGGTGTATTAAATGAAATTTTAATGGAAGCCGTTGCTATGCAGCAGCCACCATCAGATAAAGGGAAGCGGTTAAAGGTTTTTTATATAACGCAAGTTTCTGTAAAGCCGCCGACATTTGTTATTTTTGTTAATAATAAAAAATTAATGCATTTTTCTTATACAAGATATTTGGAAAATAAAATTAGAGAAGCATTTGGTTTTCAAGGAACACCACTAAAATTTATTATTAGAGAAAAAAAAGATGCTTAAATCTGTATTATTTTTTGAAAATGGATAGAAAATAGAGAGAAAATAGAGAAAAAGTAAAGAGTGGCGAGTTTTGGAAGGGAGTGGCTGTAATGGTAATTTTAACCTTGTTCTTATGTTTTTTTGTTGGATATTTTTGTGGTTGTATTTCTACAGGAATCATTCTTGGAAAAATTTATGGTGTAAATTTAAAACAGCATGGAAGTGGCAATATTGGTACAACAAATGCTCTTCGGACAATGGGACCAGCAGCCGGAGCGATTACATTACTTGGAGATGTGGCAAAAACAATTCTTCCTATTGTTGTCATGAGATTGATTTTTGGCGGAGATGATATCAGTGCTCATATTATTGCATTGTATACAGGACTGGGTGCTGTCATTGGACATAATTTTCCATTTTATATGAAATTTCAAGGTGGAAAAGGAATGGCTGCTACTGCAGGAATGATTTTAGCTTTTGGGGATCTTCGGATTATTGGAATTTGTTTGGCTGTATTTATTATAAGTGTAGCTTTTACAAGATATGTTTCCCTTGGTTCATTACTTGTAAATTTATGTTTTCCTATTGGACTTATTATTTTTTATGGAGGAAAAAAAGAATTTGTACATATGCTTGTACTTGGGCTGATTTTTCCAATATTATCCACTATAAAACATAGGGAAAATATTAAAAGACTTCTTCATGGAACAGAAAGAAAACTAAGTTTCCATAAGGATAAAGATGCTTAAAGAGTAATCAATTGTAAATAGTTTCATAGAAATGGAGAGAAAGAAAATGAGTAAAGTAAGTGTACTTGGTGCTGGAACATGGGGAACAGCATTATCCATAGTTTTAGCAAAAAATGGACATCAGGTTATGTTATGGTCTGCTTTAAAAGAAGAAATCGAACTATTAAAAACGCATAGAGAGCAGATTGAAAAATTGCCGGGAAGTATATTGCCAGATAATATAGAACTTGTAGAGGATTTAGAAATGGCTTGCAAGGGGCAGGATTTAATTGTATTTGCTGTAGCTTCTTCTTTTGTGCGAAGTACAGCAAAACGTGCCGCTTCTTTTATTCCAGAAAAACAATTAATTGTAAATGTGGCAAAGGGAATTGAAGAAAGTACCTTGGATACGATGTGCGATATTTTAAAAGAAGAACTTCCAAAGAGAGATATTGCTGTATTATCTGGACCAAGCCACGCAGAAGAAGTGAGCAAAGGAATCCCTACAACGGTTGTTGTTGGTACAAAGAAGCAAAAAAATGCAGAAATGATTCAAACAATATTTATGAATGAATTTTTTAGAGTATATACAAGCCCCGATGTCATTGGAATTGAACTTGGTGGTTCACTGAAAAATGTAATTGCACTGGCAGCAGGTGTTGTAGATGGTCTTGGATATGGAGATAATACAAAAGCTGCTTTAATGACAAGAGGAATTGCAGAAATGACAAGACTTGGACTTGCTATGGGAGGAAAGGCAGAAACTTTTAGTGGACTTTCTGGTGTTGGAGATTTAATTGTTACTTGTACAAGTACACATAGTCGTAATTGGAATGCAGGCTATTTAATTGGAAAAGGCAGAACAATGAAACAGGCAATGGAAGAAGTAAAACAAGTAGTAGAAGGGGTATATTCTGCAAAAGCGGCTTATAAACTTGCACAAAAATATCAGGTATCTATGCCAATTGTAGAACAGGTAACAAAAGTATTATTTGAAAATAAATCGGCAAGAGATGCACTGGGAGATTTATTTACAAGAGATAAACGGCAGGAAAACTCTTTATTAGAATGGGAAGAATAGTTTATATATTTATATAAAGGTAATAGGAAAGGTTTAATAAAATGAAAATAAAGAGTATTACATTGAAAAATTTTAGAGGAATTCAGGATTTGAATCTTTCTTTAAATGAAAAAAGTACTGTGATTTTTGGGGTAAATGGTGTAGGAAAATCTTCTATTTTGCGTTCTATTGACTTATTATATGCAAATATTATTGCTAAATTATTAAGAAGTAAAAAGCTTTTGGCGGAAATGAATGAAGATGATATTATGAGTGGAAAATCAAAAGCAATCATAGCTGCTGTTTTTTGTTTCCCTTCTGGCGAACAGATGGAATATAGTCGATCAATCAGTATAATAGAGGGAAAAAAGCATTTAAAAAAATTGTCGGAGCTTACAAAGCATTTTGAAGCACAATATATTACAAGAAATCAGGAAGATGATAATGGAAATTTAATGATTGTAGAAGATAAAAAAAATATGCCTATATTTGTTAATTACGGAGTGAACCGTTTGGTTATCGATATTTCTTTAAAAGCAACAGAAAAAAAGAATTTTGAAAAACTAAGTGCTTTTGATAAAGCTATAGAAGATAAAATTGATTTTAGCTCTCTATTTGAATGGTTTCGGATACAGGAAGATTTAGAAAATCAAGAAAAAGTGCGAAGCAGACAGGGAATGAAATATGAAAATAGAGATTTAAAAGCAGTTAGAACAGCTATGGTAGCTATGCTAGATGGATTTGAACATATAAGAGTGGAAAGACAACCACTTACCATGGTAGCTGAAAAAAATGGAGTTTCTTTAAATATGAATCAGCTTTCCGATGGAGAAAAATGTACCATTGCTTTATTTGGAGATTTAGCTAGAAGACTTGCAATTGCAAACCCTGTAATGAAAAATCCATTAGATGGTACAGGGGTTGTTTTAATTGATGAATTAGAACTTCATATGCATACACAGTGGCAAAGAAAAGCATTAAAAGTATTGAGAGAGACTTTTCCTAATATTCAGTTTATTGTCACTACGCATTCACCGCAGGTTTTGGGAGAAGTAACAGAGGAATATAATCTGATTACTTTGAAAAAAATAAATACAAAAATAGAAGTGAGGGAATATAAATCATTATATGGATGGGATTCCAATGCTATTTTAGAAGAAATGATGGACACATCTTCATTTTCTTTATGTGTAAAAGAATGGGTAGAAAATATGTATGATGCATTAGAAGCTGGGGATTATGATAAGACAGAAAAATATGCAAATCTAGTAGATGAAATAACGATGGGACGTAATGAAAGTGTAGCAAAGATACGTGTCCTGCTTGCAAGAAGGCGTAGATATGAAAAGAATAAAGAAGGATAAAGAACCAATTTGGTTTATAAAATGGAAGGAAGAATTTGAAAAAAATAATTCTAGAAAAGCAAATTATAAAGATGATTTTCCACAAGAGAAAAAAAGAAAATTAAGAGAACATTTATTAAAAGAGCAAGGATATATTTGTTGTTATTGTATGCGGCGGATTCAAATAAATAATTCTCATTTAGAGCATTTTTGGCCGAAAGATGCATTTCCAGAGAAAGATATGGATTATGAAAATATGTTAGCATCTTGTGAAGGAGAAACAATAGGAGAAGATCATTGTGGTCATAGAAAAAATAATTATTATGATGAAAATATGATAATTCCGATAGATGCAATGATAGAAAAGATGTTTCATTACATAATTAATGGAGATATACTTCCAGATGGTAAGAACCAAATAAGAAAAGCAGCAAAAGATATGATTCGGGAATTTGGTTTAAATAGTTTTCACTTAAAACGAAATCGGCGTTTGGCAATAGAAGAATCTGAAGTATTTGATGATTGTGAGTATTCAAAAGAAGAAATTTCTGATATTATAAATTATTATAATTCTATGGAAAATGGAAAATATCAGGAATATTGTAAAGCAATTATAGATGAATTAGTCTGGCGATTAAAAATGGAAATATAAGTAATAGCAGTAAAATGATGTCAATAACACCCCACCTGTAGAGGTGGGGGCTTGCAAAAGCCTAATTGACTAGCCTAAGT
>CAJTJZ010000067.1:0-7869 GCA_910576895.1 uncultured Lachnospiraceae bacterium
CTTGTTACAAATCCAATAATTTCATCTCCCGGTACAGGATTGCAGCATTTAGAAAACCGAACAGCAACATCGCTAATTCCTTCTACCACAATACCACTTTGTGATTTTGCAACAACTGCAGGTGTTTTTGCTTTCTTTACTTCGTCTAACGTTTCTCTTACTTTTTCTTCTGCAATTTCCTTTTTATGACGTTTGCTATATTCCTCAATCAGTTTATTAACTACCTGACCTTCTTTCAATCCACCATGCCCAATAGCTGCTAATACCGATACAAGTTTCCATAAGCTCTGGCTTTAAAAGTTCAGGCAGATTGACTCCTTTTGCTTTACAATAGCTTGATAACAATTCTCTGCCACGTGCAATATTTCCCTCTTTATGTTCTGCTTTAAACCATTGATTGATTTTATTCTTTGCCTGTGTACTTTTTGCGATATCAAGCCAATCAAGGCTTGGACCTTTGCTATTTTGCGAGGTAATAATTTCAATTCGATCCCCGTTTTGTATTTCATAATTAATCGTTACTAGTTTTCCATTCACACGTGCTCCCACCATAGTATTCCCAACAGCACTATGAATACTATAAGCAAAATCAATTGGTGTAGAACCTTTTGGAAGATTTTTTACATCTCCTGTTGGCGTAAAACAATAAACATTATCGGAGAATAAATTCAAATCACTTTTTAATAAACTTAGAAATTCCCGATTATCTGACATATCCCGCTGCCACTCTAGGATTTGCCGCAGCCATGTCAGCTTTGCTTCTTCATTATCTACAGAAGTTCCATTATTTCCTTCTTTATATTTCCAATGAGCTGCAATGCCATATTCGGCTGTTCTATGCATTTCATAAGTACGAATCTGAACTTCAAATGGCTGTCCTTTTGGACTAATTAAAGTTGTATGAAGCGATTGATACATATTGGGTTTTGGCATAGCAATATAATCTTTAAAACGTCCCGGAATCGGCTTATACATATCATGAATAACACCAAGTGCTGAATAACAATCTTTTACATTATCAACAATAATTCTCACAGCAAATAGGTCATAAATTTGTTCTAAAATTTTATTTTGATTGACCATTTTTTTATAAATACTAAAAAAATGTTTCACACGACCATAAACCTCTGCCTTAATCTCAGCATTTTTAATATGACTATTGACATCTTCTACAATAGAACGAATAAAAGCTTCTCTTTCACTGCGTTTTGAAGCAATTTTTGTTGTCAAATCTTTATAAACTTCTGGTTCTAAATAGCGTAGAGCAAGATCATCTAATTCAATTTTCACTTTAGAAATTCCAAGTCTTGATGCAATCGGACAATAAATATCCATCGTTTCTCTTGCCTTTTCCTTTTGTTTTTCTGGTTTCATAAACTCTAATGTTCTCATATTATGAAGCCTGTCTGCAAGCTTAATCAAGATAACACGAATATCTTTTGCCATAGCAAGAAACATTTTTCGCAAGTTTTCTGCTTGAATTTCAATTTTATCTTGAGAATAATTTAACTGTGTTAGCTTTGTAACACCATCTACTAAAAGAGCAACTTCTTCACCAAATTCCTTTGTCAAATCTTCCACTGTCATAGAAGTATCTTCCACAACATCATGTAATAGACCCGCAACAATAGTTTCCTTATCAAGTTCTAGTTCTGCCAAAATAATGCCAACACAAATCGGATGAATAATATAAGGCTCTCCTGATTTTCTTTTTTGATCCTTATGTGCTTCATAGGCTATCTGATATGCCTTTTCAATTACAGATACATCTGTTGACGGATGATATGCTTTTACTGTTTTAATCAATTCATCATGCAATAATTCAGGCGAAGTAAAACTTTCTGGTCTTTTTAAATCCATACTTTCTTCACTAACAATCGCCTGCTGCACTCTTGGTCTTTCCATATTCATGCTTTCACCGCCTTTTCCATTTGTAAAGCGAACCTACGCTTTCTTCGATTGAAACGATTTTTCTAATTTAAGGGTTCTTTCTATTATAATGACACAAGGAAAGAAAATCAATATTTTTTTTCTTGTCTATCCAATCTTAGAATTTCTTATGTGGATTTTGACCATTTCATAAATTTTTTGTACTTCTTGTGGTATTTTTATTTCCTTTGGACACTGTTTGATACAAAAAAGATCGGTGCAAGTTTTACATAACATGGCACAATCTTTTATATTCATATCTAATTTACGAAGTGCCCAATAATCCTTTCCAAGAAAATAATAATTATATTGACGAAATAATACAGATATTTCCACCCCATAAGGGCAAGAACATCGTTGACATCGATCACAAGGAATAGGCATAAACGATTGTTCTAATCTTGCCATTACTTCAAAAAAAGAAGATCTTTGATACGAATTTCTTTTTCTTGACATAGCAAGTCTTACTTGTTCCTTTGTTCCAAGTCCAAGCAATGCACTGGAAATTGGATAAGAAAGTACCATTTCTAATAACTGTTCCATAGAAAAAAAGGAAGGAAGCATTCCAGCGGCATACACTTTATTTAATAAAAATCCTTTTTCCCGAAAGATTGGCTCTTGTTCTATTCTATCTAACATTCCACGTTCTAAAACATTTCCACTTCCTTGTAAAATATCAATTCTATCATCACAAGCTGCCCGATAAAGAACACTATAATAATGAGAAGCAATTCCTACAAATCTTATTTTTCCCTCTGCCTTACATTCCATTAAGGCATGCACTGCTCCATAAGGCTTAAAAATCTGATCGGCATTTTTTTCATCTGCTTGATGTACAAAATAAATATCTGCATAAGTGCCTAAATTCTCATAGGAACATTGCATTGCATGATACATTTCTTCCCCTGTAAAAGCACGTGCTTTATCCGAAAGAATCACATTTTCTCTGCCTATTTTAGAAGCAAAGATTCCTGTTTTTATTTCTGCATCTCCATATTCTGGCACAATAGCTGTATCATAAAGATTACAACCAAGTTTATAAGCATAGGTCATAATATCGATTGCTTCTTCTATATTCAAATTAAAATATTCTGGAAGCACTGGTACATGACCACTTAAAATTGGAATTGTTCCAAATCCAATTTCAGAAACTTGAAGTCCCGTTTTTCCTAACCTTCTATAATTCAATTCTAATCATCAAATTCCTTTCTATTACTTACAAAAGAAAATTCAAATACTTGTTTTCCAAGCTTTGTTTGTTCTGGAATTTTTTCTATTGTTAGCTTTTTACACCATGCAAATGCTCTATCTTCAATCATAACGATACTTTCTGGCAAAATAATTTCTTCTAAGGAATCACAAAATGCAAATGCTTCCTTTCCTATTTTTTCTAAAGAAGATGGAAGAAATAGATGCGTTAAACTTCTGCATCGGAAAAATGCCCGCTGCGGAATTTCTTTGATTCCCTCTGGCAATCTTATTTCTTGCAAAGAAACACAATTTTCAAAAGCTCTTGTTCCAATTTTTTTAAGAGATTTCAAACATTGTATGGACTTTAAACGAGTACAGCCAAAAAACGCTCTTGTTTTAATTTCCTTTACATTTTCTGCATAAAAAACCTGTTCTAACCATTTACAATGTTCAAAAGCACTTTCCCCAATCCATTTTACATCTTTTGTAAGCATAGCATAAGTAAGTAAATTACTTTCCTTAAATACATCCTTTCCAATTGCTGTAATTCCATCAATTAATGCAAATCTTGTAATATTTCCCGTACATTCTATTAAAACATCTTCTGAATCTGTTTTATAACAATTAAGAGCATCTTCAAAAATCTGTTTCACGTTGGCTGGCAGTGATTCCTCTTTTCTTACCCAAAGCCCATCTAAAAAATAAATTTCTTTTTCTATTGTCACACTTTTTAAATAAATACAATTCCGAAATGCATGTGGTTCTATAATAATATTCGGATTACAAAAAACAAGCTCTTTCAATTTATAACAATTTGCAAATGCCCATCCAGAAATCCTTTGCACTTCCTTTGGAATCACTACTTTTTCAAGTGTAGTACCTGTACCATCCAGTAAGATATGATTTACAATAACAAGGGACTGTTCTTCTTTTTTCTTTTTAAGCCAAGAAGTTCCAAAAAAGGCACGTTCTCCAATAAAAAGAATGCTTTTTGGTAGTTCTACTTGTTCTAGTTGAACACAATCACGAAAAACTTCTCCATTAATAATGGTAATTCCTTCTGGTATCTTCACTGCTTTTGCATTATTTCGATAAGCTGTAATGGTATTTGTATCTTGAAAATAAAAACAATGAAATACACTAATATAAATCTTTTTTATAAACTCTGGCAATTGTTCCTGAAATAAATCGTTATAACCGGAAAAATAATATTCTTTTTTTCCAACCTGCACTTTTTCTAAAAAAGTACAGCCAGAAAAGGCAGTAATATCAAATACAGCAAAACTATCAAGAAACGAAAGACAAAGCAATCCACAACAGTCAAGAAATGCTTTTGCCGCAATTGTAACAGAAGAAAAAAAACAAAGATTTTGTAAACTTTCACAATTTGCAAATGCTTCTTCTTTCATTTCTTTTATATTATTGGAAGGGAGATCCTGTAATGTCTTACAGGCTTTAAAACATGCCTCATCAATTTTCTCTACTGCTTCTGCTTTTATTACTTCCAAATGTTCACATCCAAAAAAAGTTTCTTTCTTAAATTCTTTTATATTTGGAAACTTTGCAACACAAAGAGATTTGCAAAAAGCAAAAGCAGATTGCCCTAAAAAAGATACTTTAGAAGAAATGATTTTTATTTTTATACATTTTTCAAAAGCACTTTCCTCAATTATTTCCAAAGAATCTGGCAAAGATACTTCACAAAGTTCTGTACAGCCATAAAATGCATATGCTCCAATTTCTTTTAAACCCTCTGGCAATACAAGCCTTGTTATCTTTTTATTTCCATAGCAAGCATAATCCGCAATCTTTTTTATTCCATGACATACAATCACTTCTTTTTCTTCTTTAATATCAATGATGGTTTCTCCTATCATAACTACCTTTTTATCTCCTGCATAAGTTTCTAACAATCCTGTTTCATGAAAAGCATATGCCATAATTTGACAATTACAAACCATTGCCTTCTTCCATTTTTTACATCCAGCAAAGGCATATGCTCCAAGAACGATATCGTGCAATTTTTTTGTTTCTTTTAATTGTTCACATTGATAAAAAGCTTTTTCTCCAATCTCTTTTAAATTTTCTCCCCAAAAAACTTGTTCTAGTTCCCTACAATAAGCAAATGCTCCTTGTGGAATTGCCGTTACTTTTTCTGGTAATATTATAGATTTTAAATGAATGCAGCTACAAAAAGCTCGTTCCCCAAGAAATTCTAATGATTTTGGCAATACAACCCTTGTTATTTTTTGATTTTCATAAAAAGCTCCTGCTGCGATTCCTGTAATCCCTTCTGGAATCTCTGCAATATTTTCCATATCCATTCCATCAAAAAGAATTGTTCCTACTATTTTGGGTTTTGATAATTTATGTAAAAATAATGTT
Source organism: uncultured Lachnospiraceae bacterium (assembly GCA_910576895.1). Taxonomy (GTDB): domain Bacteria; phylum Bacillota; class Clostridia; order Lachnospirales; family Lachnospiraceae; genus MGBC100174. The sequence continues at coordinate 5,506 of CAJTJZ010000067.1, forward strand.
CCAGAAAAGGCAGCAAATCCAATATTTTTTACATTTTTTGAAAAAACAATCTCCAAAAGATTTTTACATTTCCATGCAAAATAATCTGGAATTACTGTTTGAGCATCTGAAAAAACAAGTCGTTTTAAGTTTTCATTATAAGCAGCAATATTTCTTCCCCACTGCGTAATTTCTGATTCTATTACAATTTCCTGTATCCCCCTGCAGCAGGAAAAAGCTTCTGCCCCAAGATAAAAAACTTTTTTGGGAAGCACTATTTTCTTTAGGCTATGACATTGATAAAAAGCAAACGAATCCACTTTTTCAAGTGACTCTGGAAATGTGGAAAAATATAAACTATAACAAGCATAAAATGCCTGCTGCCCAATTTCTTTTAGTGCTGTTTCTTTCCATAAAACCTGTTTTAATTTTTTGCATCGACTAAATATCGATGGAGAAAGACTTGTTACTTTTTCTGGAATTTCTGCTCGTAAAAGCTTTACACAACCCTCAAACGCAGCCTGTCCAATTTCCTTTAAATTTTTTGGAAAATTGATTGTTTGCAATAATAGACAATCAAGAAATGCTTCTTTTTGAATCTCTATTACACTTTCTGGCAAAATTACATTTCCAATTGCTTCATTTTCCGCAAAAGCACGTTCTGCAATTACTGTAATTCCCTCTGGAACAGTCACACGTTCTTCTCTTCCCCAATAACGCAAAAGAATTGTTCCACTAATACAAAAATTTCCTAATACCTGTGTATAAATTTTATATACTAATGGCGGCATCTCATGATTTTTCTTTTCCTCTGGCAGTCCTGTAAGTATATATGTTTTCCCTGCCAAAGTTACCCTTTTTAAATTGGTACAATTTTGAAAAGCAGCTTCACTAATTTCAACCATTTCATTTTCTAATAAAATATGTTCTAAATTAATGCAATTTCGAAACGCTCTTTCTCCAATTTTTTTTACACTTTTTGGCAAGTGAATTTCTAAAATACCACGTTTATCAAAAAAACAACTTTTTCCAATTTCTTTAATTCCTTCCGGAATTTTCACTTTTTTTACTTCTACACGAAATTCCGTCAATACATAAGACTCAATTTTCATAGTATGATAAATATCTTTTATAATTGCACTTACAATTTTTGGAACTTCTTGTTCTTTCTCCATAACAGAAATTAAATTATCTATTTTATAGATATGATTATCAACAATAATTTCAGAAATTTTTACACACCCTGTAAAAGTATCAGAAATACAATCTGGTGCTAATTTAGAGGAAATCATTAATTTTTTTAAATTCATCGCATTAACAAAGATATGTTTTCCAAGGATTTCTACATTGGGAAGTTTTGCAAATTCTAAATTATCACAATATAAAAATGCACAATCCGAAAGTTCTGTGATACTACTTGGCAGCTCTATCTCCTTTAAATGATGACACCGATGAAAAGCATATGGTCCAATATAATGAAGATTTTCTGGAAAATTAATCGTTTCTAATTGTCTACATCCTTTAAATGCCTGTGCTTCTATTCTCTCTAAGGAAAGGGGAAGCACTACTTTTTTTAACTTTGTACAGCGTTTAAAAGCTTCTGCACAAATACAACGGATTCCTTCTGGAACACAAATCAATTCTTCTTTACTTTTACAGGATAATAACTTCTCTCCTTTGATTTCAAGTCCCTCCATATGCTTCCCCTCCTTGCTCATTAAAAATTTTCTCCAATAAAAAAAGAAGTTCTTCACAATTTCCGCATTGATAAAGTCTTTCTTTATATTTCTTTGTACCAGCACGCTTTTTCATAAAATAGGAAGTAAGTTTTTTCATATAAATCAGAGTATCATTTTCATCAAAACAACTTTGACATAAAGATAATTGTTCTTTTAAAAGAGTAAGTCTATCTTTTTTCACAATCGTATGTGTGAGTTCACTAAAAATATAAGGATTTTCCAAAGCATATCTTGCTATCATAATTCCATCTGCACCTGTTTCTCTCATCATTTTCTCTGCACTCTCTACAGAATCAATTCCTCCATTTGCAATCACTGGAATATGAACGGCTGCTTTTGCCTGCTGAATCTGTTCATAATACGGCTCTCCTGTATACATCATATCCCGACTTCTTCCATGAATGGTAATCATAGCAGCACCAGAATCCTCACACATTTTCGCAAATTCTGCTGCTACCATATGAGATTTAAAAAGCCCTGTACGAAATTTTACTGTTACTGGTTTTTTCCCATATGTGCAAGAGCGAATAATCTTAGAAGCACGTTTTAAATCCCCCATTAAAGCACAACCTTCTCCATTTTTTATTACATTTGGAACAGGACAACCCATATTAATATCAATAATGTCATACATTTCTAACATATC
>CAJTJZ010000067.1:7910-15868 GCA_910576895.1 uncultured Lachnospiraceae bacterium
ATGGCAGACATAATCCGATGATTTGATCCAAGAATCTGTACTGCCTTTACTTTCTCTTTTTCTGTTGTAAAAAGTAACTTCAAACTTGCTTTATCCTTATATTTCCATCCATTGCTGCTTACCATTTCTGTATAGCACAATGCTGCCCCCATCTCTTTTGCTAACATACGAAAAGGATAACTAGTATATCCAGCTAATGGTGCCATGAAAATATTATTTTTTAATAAAACAGAACCTACCTTTATCGGTTTTACTTCCACATCTATATAACCCTCTCTTTCTTTTTTCTCTCTATTTTAAGGAATATTCTATTCTATAATGTCTAAAAAAACTTTTTGTTTCCTTTATAATAATAGGGCTTAATGCAAAAATTGCAATCATATTGGGAATTGCCATTAATCCATTAAAAATATCTGCAATTGTCCATACTGCTTTTACTGTCATATAAGGTCCAATAAAAACAGCAAAAATATAAAGCCAACGATAAACTAAAACGGTTTTCTTTTTGCCACCAGAAAGATACTCCAGACAGCGTTCGGAATAATAATCCCACCCAAGAATCGTAGTAAATGCAAAAAAAACTAAGCAAAGCATAAGCAAAAAAGAAGAACATACTTCTGGAATTGGAAGCCCTTTATTAAAAGCATATGTAGTAACAGCAACACCCTCTAATCCTTCTACTTGCCATGCATTTGTTAATACAATTGCAATTCCTGTCATAGTACAAATTACAATAGTATCAATAAATGTTCCTGTCATAGAAATCAGCCCTTGACGAACTGGCTCTTTTGTTTTTGCTGCCGCTGCTGCAATTGGTGCAGAGCCAAGACCTGCCTCATTAGAAAAAATTCCTCTAGCAACTCCTTTTTGCATTGCAATAACCATAGTTCCTACCACACCACCTGTAATTGCTTTTGGCTGAAATGCTGCTGTTACAATTGTTACAATTGCTGATGGAATTGCCTTATAATTGCAAATTAAAAGAAACATACAAAGCAAAATATAAATTATTGCCATAAATGGAACTACAATCTGCGAAACATTAGCAATTCTTTGAATCCCACCAATTAACACAAGTGCTACACAAATACTTAATATCAAAGAAGCAATCACCACAACCCAAGAATATGTACCAATCCCCGGAATTTCCACTGTCCATTTCATATTAGGATCAAAAAAGTCATTCACTGCGGAAGAAATACCATTTACCTGCGAAAATGTTCCAATTCCAAATAATCCAACACAAATTCCAAAAAATGCAAAAATCTTTGCAAGCCACTTCCATTTTTCTCCCATACCACGCTCAATATAATAAAATGGTCCTCCAAGTGCATGATGTTCCTTATCAATAACACGATATTTTACTGCTAAAAGTCCTTCCGCATATTTTGTTGCCATACCAAAAAATGCTGCTACTTCCATCCAAAAAAGTGCCCCCGGCCCTCCTGTTCCAATTGCTGTAGCTACACCAACAATATTTCCAGTGCCAATGGTTGCAGAAAGTGCTGTACATAAAGCACCAAAAGAAGAAACTTCTCCCTCTCCTTCTGTATCCTCATCATTTTTTACCATCCACTTTAACGCTAATGGCAATTTACGAATTTGCAATATTCCCATTCGTACTGTCAAGTAAATACCGCCTGCTAAAATTAATACCATCAGCGGCGGTCCCCAAACAAAATCATCTACATAATTAAGAATTTTATTAATTGTATCCCACATAAATCCTCCTTAATATTCTAAGTTTTTACCATAAATTATTATATCTTTTATCATATCTTCTGTCAATTTATTTCTGAACAGTTCATCAGTACTAAAAAATAAATAAAACTATTTTTTGTATACTTTCAATATTTTTAATTTTATCTAATAATTCTCCTATTCAGAAATTGTTTGACTAATATTGAAAAAATATAATATTTCTATAATTAAAATAGATAAATAATAGGAAAAAATTATTGAGTTAAAAAAATAGTAAAAATATATTGACTATATATGGTATTTTATAGTATATTTTATATAAAGAGAAAGTATAGATTAAATATATTGGGATTTATACAAAAATAAAACAAAAAATATTTTTTTGTTTTTAATTTTAGAAGGACAGGGGAAAAATGAAAATCAAAAAGCATATAAACATTTTACTTACCGTTTTTATTCTATTATCTTTTTATGGTTGCAGTTCTTTGAAAAAACCAAATGTTACAAAAGAAATATCTGAAAAAACCGTTTCAGAAGATATAGAAAAAACAATTCAGGAAAAAAAATATACAAAAAAGGAAATTATAAAAGAACCAGAAGAAGTAAAAAATGAAGGGGAATGGCTTTACTCAGAAGATCTGGAAGCAGAATATCCAGAACGTCCAATAGAATCTGGATATCAAATTGAAATACCAGAAGGAATTGAATTACCAGCGGATAATTTATTAACAAACCTTTATACATATAAATTTCACACTTCTATTCCATATGATGTTTATTATGAAGGATTTGATGAAGAAACACAAACAAATAAAAAATATGAAAAAGTCATTGATAAACAAAATAAAAAAGAAGCAGATAGATTAGCTAATATACTTATAAAAAAATATTTTGCAAAGGGAACTCACTGGAAAAAAAGAGAAATTGTTACTGGCTATCTTTCCAAAGGCTGTAGATACCTTATCCAAGGAAAAGAAAAAAATGAATTTCAATATTGGTGGACTACTTATAATGGTAACGGCAAACCTGAACAAATTATAGCTGAACCAGGAATGATTCCAGTACCAGAGCCAAAAGATAACGACTGGGATCAAGCATTTCAAGAATTTAGTCTTTCCTTATTAAATTCTTTTCAACTTGGTCTATGGGATGGAAAAAGTTGTAATATGGGATTAAGTTATAAAGAAAATGTATCTGGAAAAAAGGGTTCTTATCGATATATGATAGAATTAGATGGAAATATAGGAACAAATCACACCCCTACCCTTGGTAATAGTTGTAGATTTGGTTATGTTTCTTTTCAATATCAAGATGGTTCTTTAATTTCTATGTACATAGATGAAACTCCTTTTATTTTCGATGGAAAAAAACAGATAAAATTAAATTATAAAAATATGGAAGAAGCATTTGATACATTAAAACAAAAGCTTGTTGATTATTGTAAGGAATACAAAAATAAGTATTTTTGTATTAAATTTGATAAAATAAATATAGAATATATTATTAATTCTTTAGATAAAAGTTTTACTCCCATTTTATCTGCTCATGTAAAATGGTGGGAGTATGATTTTAAAAATATAAACAAATGGATATGGGAAGATCCTGATCCTGAACATGAATTTGGTTGTTTTTTATGTTTAGATACAGAAGAATTTTATCCATCATTGATTAAAAAAACTTTTTTATGGGAATCATTTAATATTTATAAAGGAGAATAGGTTAAAATGAAAGAATTTTGGAAAAAACCATATAAAAGAGAAAAAAATATTTTAAAAAAGTTTCCCACTTTTTTTTTACTTTTTTTTATTTTTATTCTAGTATCTGGATGTAGTAAAAAACAGAAAATAGAGAAAGAAGTTGAACAAGAAAAAGCTTATCAAGCAAAACAACTAGAGGAAATAGAGGACTTTATTATTTCTATTGGGGACTCTAGTGGAAAGACAATCTATTGTTTGGGAAATTCTAAAAAAAAAGATAAAAATAATACAGAAATAGAGGTTATAAAAGTAACAAGAAATAAAGTTGGAAATAAAAAAATTACACTTCCTGGTACAGATAATAGAAAAAAGACATTTTTTAAAAAAACAAATGATAGATATTTACTTTTACAGAAAGAAAAAAAAGGTTATCAATTTTTTAAATTTCATGAAGATGGAATTTTAGAAAAATCAGTCTTTCTATCATTCAATAAAAATTGACCTGCATTCGATTCAGTTTTCAGAACAAGAAACTATTTATGCATTAGATGATAAAGGAACTTTCTATTGTTTTCAGCAAGATGGTAAATTAGAAAAAATAGCAAAAACAGAAGAAAAGGAAGTATTTGATTATATGCTTTTAAAAGATGACAGTCTTTATTGTATCAAAAATGGTACAAATGAATTTAAAATTTATGAATATACTATAAATTCTTTACAAACAGTAAAAAATGAAGGAACAATAAAAGCAATTTTACATACACCAAAACTTTCTTCTACTAATAGTTATTTTTTTCTTCCAAATAATAATGAACAAGAATTATATCTTTATTCTTCTATAGGTATTTATAAATATTTTCCAAAATCAGAAGAAACAAAACTTATTTGTAAATGGACAGATAGTGGTATTGACGGAATAAATATTTTACAAGTATTGTCTTTTACAGAAGAACATTTTTTAGTACTTGAGGGAGAGCTTTTTTCCATGTCCAATCCAAAGCAGGAACTATATTATTTATGCCCAGAAGAAAAAACAGCAAAAACAGAAGAAAAACAAATATTGACATTGGGAATATTAAATCAGTGGATAGAAATTGATGAAATAGTAACAGAGTATAACCGTCAAAATGAAGATAGTAAAATTGTAATACAAGAATATTGGGAAAAAGAAGATCCTGTACAGGCAATGCATGATGATATTGTTTCAGGCAATGCTCCAGACATGATAGATATGACACCATTAAATGTAAAAAATTATAGTAAAAAAGAACTAATTGTAGATCTTACAGAATTGATACATACAGATTCAGAAATTTCAGAGGAAATTTTTGTAGATAGCATAATAAAAGCACTGAAAGTTGATGGAAAACTATATTTTATTCCATCATGGTTTGACATGAACGTGTTAGCAGGAAATAGCGATACAATTCGGGGAAGAACTTCATGGACATTTCAGGAATTTGAACAATTATATAATAAAAAAGACAAAGATACATTATTATTTGGTATAAAAACAAAGGAAAATTTATTATACGAATTTTCAAATTCTATGTTAAATGGATTTATTGATTGGGAAAAAGGAAAAGTAAATTTTAAAAATAAGGAATTTGGATCATTACTTTCTTTTATCAAAGAATTTCCAGAAAATTTTTATAATTTTGATACAAAATTATTGAAAAAAATGAAAAATGGAAATATTCTTTTTAAGGAACTTTTTTTAGGAACTTTAGATTCCGAATATTGTTTCTATAATCAAATTTTTGATCATATGGAACTAATAGGATATCCATCTGCTCATGGAAGTGGTATTAGTGCAAATACGATTGCACCAATCATAGCAATTACTACATCATGCAAAGAAAAAGAAAAAGCATTTGAGTTTTTAAAAATGTTTTGGACATATGATTATCAAAAAAAATGGTCTGTTATGTCATTTCCATTTCCTACAAGAAAAGATGTACTAGAGAAAAAATTAGAATATGCTTCTGCATCAAAATCATATATTGACGAAGATGGTCAGAAAGTTACGGCAGTAAGCGGTACTACAAGTTTTAATGGTATTGAAGTAAAGAAAAAGCCATTAAAGAAAAAAGATATAGAAACTATTTTAGATTTTATTGATCGTATAGAATGGTTTGATTATCAAAATTCAGAACGAAAAGATATTATTACTATTATCGCAGAAGAAGCACAGTCTTATTTTGATGGAGATAAAACAATAGAAGGAGTAGAGGATATCATACAAAGTAGAGTAGGAATTTATTTGGAAGAAAGAAAATAAAAACTAGGCTAAAATTAGTTATCGACATATCTGTCTAATTGCTTTTTCTTTAAAATTCTCGCACTATGTCGTGTACTTTTTCTTTAAAATTTTATATGATAGCCTTGAAAGGAGGATAAAATATGGATCAAAAGAAAATAGGGCTATTTTTAAAAGAACTTAGAAAAGAAAAAGGACTTACACAACAACAACTTGCAGAAATTATGAATGTGTCAAATCGTAGTATTTCCCGATGGGAAACAGGTTCTAATATGCCTGATTTAGATTTACTTATTTCTATTGCTAATTACTATGATGTGGAATTAAAAGAAATTTTAGATGGAGAAAGGAAGGATAAGCCTATGGAAAAAGAAATAGAAGAAACCGTATTAAAAGTTGCCGATTATAGTAATGAAGAAAAAATATTTCTTATAAAACGTCTACATTATGTCTTTATTGCTGGAGCTATTGCTTTTCTTGTATATTTTATTTTAGATATCAATGGTCTAAGCAATAATGGCGGTATTTATGAAAATATTGCAAACTTTGCATTAGGACTCGTGCTTGGAATTTTACTTTGTGGTATTTTATATACAAGCCGTTATATAAGCAAAATCAGAGCTTTTAAAAAAAGATTATTAAAACGTAATTTGTAAATTACTCTCACTAAAAAAACAGTCCAAATGTCTATTTTATAGATTTATGGACTGTTTTCTATCGCTATTTTTTGTTTTTTTATAATTTTTTACCTACACAAAAATTTCCATAAATGCGATCATTTTCTGCATCTTTTACAAAAGCTCTTACTTTATAATATGTTTGACCCCTGTTTTGCTTTATTGTAGCAGTTAAAGCAGAAGCTTTTTTAAGTGTTTTTACAAGATGGTATTTTCCATTCTTTTTCTTACTAGAAAAGATTTGATATCCTTTTGCATTCTTTACTTTTTTCCAAGAAAGTTTTACTTTACTATTACCCGCAGATTTTACTTTCAGCCCTTTTACTTTTGCAGGTGCTGTTGTAATAGAAATTACAGAACTATATTTGCCAAAAGTTTTACTTCCATCCTCTGCTGTAGTATATGCACGAACTTTAAAGGAATAAGAAATACCTTGTTTCATTTTTTTCTGGAATGTTGTCTTTGTTGGATCAGAAATTGTTTTAATGCGTTTATATTTCCCTGTTTTTGTATTTTTTTGATAAATAATATAACCATCTGCTCCATTCACTTGTTCCCACTCAAAAGAAATACGTTTCTTGCCAATCTTTGATATAACTTCTGCCTTTGGTTTTTCTTTATTATCAAATGTTTCTTTTGTGTTAGGTGTTGTTGAAATAGAAGGTTCTTGTGTATTGCCTGTATTATTTTCAGGTTTATTTACCGTTTCTGAGGTAGAAGGTTTATTATTTTCTGTTTTATCTGTATTTTCTGTATCTTTTGGTGTTTCCGTTGATGGTGTTGTAGTACCTCCTGAAATACCCGGTGTGCTTGGAACACTTGGGTTACTTGGTGTATTTGGATTATTTGGTTTGTTAGGATTATCCGGCGTATCTGAAGGAGTTTTTTCCTTTTCTACTACTGCAGTTTTAAAATTTTCAAGAAAAACTGTTTGCGTTTTCTGCCCCATGCTAGTAACATATTCTATAAAAGGATTCTTATAATCTGCTTTTTTAACAAAATCTACAGAAATTTGATATTCTTCTGTTGTTGGTTTTAAAGAGAGAGTACCAATATTCGCTGTTTCATTTTTAAAAATACTTTGATCCTTTGTACCAGAAAGAATAATATCAACAAGATAATTAGAAGAATCCTCTGTGGTAATTTCTGCATCTCTTACTTCACTTTTTATTGTTTCATCAAAAGTAAAGACTGGTTTGTCCATACTGCCATTTTGAATAGAAATAGAAAGTTGAAAACGCAACGATGTAATTTTATCACCTTCATTCTCTGTTTTTCCTTGAGGAAGTGTTAATGCCACCATAAGATCATTTCCATTTTCTGTCAGTGTTCCACTAGCTCCTGTCTGCACTTCACTGGAATCTAATTCTTCTGCTAATGCTATGGATGGAAAAGCAAAAAGAAGAAGAAAAGATATCAGTATATAGCCAATCCATTTTTTCATTTTTACCTCCAAAAAAAGAAAGTGTTTCCCATATTCTATACTGGCGGTCAAAAAACCTGACCGCTCAGTATAAAAATTGCCTATTGTATGGAAAACACACAATGCAATGAATAAAAATTAAATTTAATTATACTCACGAACGAAAAATTTTTCCTTTTTTCGTTCGTGAGTCCGTGCCG
>CAJTJZ010000068.1 GCA_910576895.1 uncultured Lachnospiraceae bacterium
GCACAGACATATCAGACCTACTTGCGTAACTGTGCATTCAATCGAAACACAATTACCTCTAAGTATGTCTGTAATACATGTACATATGATTCATTGTAAAATGTAAGTTCTGCATTTTCATGTTCTCCTAAACTTTTTTAATAACCTATCATAATTTTATTTATATGTCAAGAAATATTTTTTTAAAGGAAAGGCAAAGTGACAGAGAGGATATTATCTTTCCTCTCTGCCCATGTTTTTTGAAGACTGCATGAAGTTGACCTGTTTTCATTAACCTGCAACCAGTTCCAATGAACAGAACAATCGACAGAATAAAGATGATATTTAAAAACTTATGTGATAAAATATTTATGGTTGACAAGAAGATAAATTAAGAATTTGCGGAGGAACATTTAAATGGATTTTATTCAATTAAAAATCGAAAAAGACAGCTCTATAACAAAGTATATAAAGATTATTAGAAAATTTGATAATTCCTTATCCATTAAAATGATAAAGCAGCGAATCGATGAAAATGATTTTGTGATGGGATTTGACTTGGAGTGTTATCTATGAAAAAATTTCTATTTTTTATATTTGTGTTTATATTTAGTGATCGGTTTTGTCGCTTATGGCAATCATGGAATAATATAATAATATTTACAAAATAGGTTGTTTTCTAATTAAAGTTTGTATATACTATAATAAAAAGTAAGATATATAATTACTTATTTAAAAAGTACATAAATTAAAAGAAGGGAGAATGATGGAAATAAAATTTCAGCAGTCAGTTTTTTTTGTTTATGATACCATTTGTGATAAGATAATAATTAAGAAATAATTGATGAAATATTTGGAGGTAAATAATGATTTCTACAAAGATTAAAGATATTGATATGGTATTTGAAACTGCACCTTCCATTTTTTCACCAAATTCGATTGATAATGGCACATTAGTTATGTTATCTATTATTGATTTTTTACCATATGACAAGGTACTAGACTTGGGTTGCGGATATGGTGTTGTAGGTATCCTTGCAGGTAAATTGATAGGTGAAGAAAATGTTATTATGTGTGATATTTCTGAACAGGCAATAAAATATGCCAATATAAATTTACATATTAATCATGTACCAAATATTAAAATTAAGTTAAGTGATGGATATAAAAATATAGAAGAAAATGATTTTACACTTATCTTATCTAATCCGCCGTATCATGTAGATTTTTCTATTCCCAAACATTTTATTGAAGTTGGATTTAAAAAATTAGTTATGGGTGGGAAACTGGTTATGGTAACAAAAAGACTTGATTGGTATAAAAATAAGTTGATTTCTGTTTTTGGTGGTGTTAAGATTCATAAAATAAATGGATATTATGTCTTTGTTGCAGAGAAAAGAAAGCAAGAAATAAAAGAGAAAAAGAAAGCAGGAAATAATTTATCAAAAAAATTGCAACGTAAACAACAACGCTATAAGAACAATCGAAAAAAATAAAATCTTATTTCTTGGGGGTAAAAATGAATTTTAATGATGAGAAAGACTATATTATGCGTATTATTAAAGAGATGGTAAGAGTGCTTTTTTCTCTAATGTTTGGAAAACAATATAAGTCTATTGAACTGTCAAAAGAAAATAAATATAAGGTTTCTGGAAAAGCATTAGAAGAATTTAAAAAAATGGTTGATGAGGGGCTTATAAATGAAGCAGAAAATATATTGTTGGAAAGTATTGATTATAATAAAAAAGAAGAAATCTTTGCTGCAGTATTATTTTATCAATATATAAGTGAGAAAGATAATGATTTTTTAGCAATACATAACTATTCAAAAGAGGAAGCATTAGATGGAATAAAAAGATTAGCGGAGAAACAAGGATATGGTCAAATAAGTTCTTTATTTATGGAAAGATAATTCAATAAAAAGAAAGAAACAGTAATGAAAAATATATGATTAAGGAGACATTTTTATGAGTTTAGTAAAAAATTTGTCAAGTATGCCTGATATTGAAGATTTACGTAGAATTTGTAAAAGCATTGCAGCATTAGAAATTGTGATGTGTAGGGAGCAGGAATTTCGTTATTATTTTTATGATCCTAATTGGAGTGATAATGAAGAAGTATTTCAACTAATCAATGGATGTGGAAGTGTACGAAGTGGATGCAACAGTCATATGATTATTTTATTTTCTCCAAATGGGTGTGTAATTAATGGTTTTGATAATCAATCTTATGATAATGAGATAACATACAATATCGATGATGATGGTAGTATACATTTTCAAAAATCATCTGTTAAGGAAAAAGAGAATGCTCTTAAAATGGAAAAAATTAAACAAGGCCTACCAGATGTATTTTATGAGTTTATGCATGGAAAGATTGTAAAAACATGAAAACTACATTTTGTATCTGGAAAACAAAGGATGGAATATGGAGTAGATCTAATATGGTTGGTACACAGAAAGATGGTTCAGCAGAAATGCTTGATATATTGGACAAAAACCCAAAGAAATACATTAAATTTTGTCATTGGTATTATACAAAAAACATATCAATAGACATCGTAGAAAAAGTATACAATGGAGAACCTTTAACACTTGAAATGATAAAAGAGTTGAATAATGAAATAGAAGATATAGAGCTTGTAAAAGATGAACTTAATAAGATAGGATATCCCCATACTCTTTAAAAAATACACCAGTTTATAAATTTTGGGTATGATGATAAAAACCATACATTTTTTGCTTCTAATAGTGTGTTCATAGTACAACCTCCTTGTTATTTTTTAGCTATTGTACTGCTATAGACAGAAATATGAATGAGTAAATCAAGCATATTTTTTGTATAACTTTTTTTGAGAAAATTTAATGGAATTATATAAACATTTGTGATAAGATACTGATAATATAAAGGAGAAAGAGAAAATAAAAGGAGCAACCATAAGATGGCGAATATTTTAATTGTTGAAGATGAAAAAAATATGCAAAATATTATTGTTGAATATATACAGCGAGGTGGTCATACCTGTTTTGTTGCAGATGATGGTGTGGATGCTTTGATGATATTAAAAAATAATCCGATAGATTTAATGATATTAGATATTATGATGCCACATCTTGATGGTTTTTCTATTTGCAAAATGGCAAGAAAAATGAGCACTCTCCCTATTATTATGTTGACAGCAAAAAGTAATGAGGATGATAAATTAAAAGGCTATGAATTTGGTGCAGATGATTATATGACAAAACCTTTCAGCCCTAAAGTGTTATTGGCAAAGGTAAATGCTTTATTACGGCGTTCTTCTTTTGTTCCAGCAGATACTTTAATTGCTGGAAAAATTACAATTATTCCAGTTTCTCATAAGGTTTTTCTGGATGGAGTAGAAATCACGCTAACTCATAAGGAATATGAATTGCTTCATTTCTTTATGATAAATTCGGGTCAGGTATTTAGCAGAGATCAATTACTTAATCGAATTTGGGGATATGATTTTGAGGGAACAAATCGAACGGTAGATACTCATATTAAAACATTGCGGCAAAAATTAGGAAGTGAAGGAAAATACATTGTTACGCTTATTCGTTCTGGATATAAATTTGAGGTGACACAATGAAGATAAAAGATAATTTTACATTGCGAACAGTTCGGAAGAAAATTATTATGGTTTCTAAAGTGGCTGGAATAATTTTAATTATTTTTTATATGATATCAACCCAGTTGGTTGCCGATTCCAATATATCTATTTTAATTTGGCTCGGCTTTGTGATTCCTTTAATTCTTGTAATCGATTATTTAATGGGGCGATTTATTTCAGAGCCTATTTCTAGACTTAATCAGGTAGCTTATCAAATGGCACAGTTGAATTTTTCTACATTATGTACAATAAATTCAAAAGATGAATTTGGGGAACTATCTGCAAGTCTAAATAAAATGGCTGAAAGTTTACAACAAGCATTTAAAGATTTGGAAAGTGCTAATGGAAAATTAGAGCAGGATGTTCAGCAAAAAAAGCATTTGTTGGTTGAACGAAAGGAGCTAGTTGACAATCTTTCTCATGAAATGAAAACTCCATTAAGTGTGATACGAGCTTATGCCGAGGGATTGCAGGATGAAACAGACGAAACAAAACGGCAAAAATATTCGGAAGTTATTATAGCAGAAACCAAACGCATGAGTAATTTAATTACTACTTTGCTTGATTTATCAGCATTGGAAAGTGGAGCGATACAGCTTTATATGGAACGTTTTGATTTTGTTGAACTTCTTGAAATTGTGGCTGGGAGATTATTGGTTGATACTCCTGATGCTGATTTTTCATTGCAATATGAACTGCCAGAAAGTCCTGTTTATGTTAAGACTGATAAAGATCGGATGGAACAGGTACTTAACAATCTAATTGTTAATGCAAAAAGAAATGTCAAGCCGGGCGGCATTTTGCGACTATTATTAAAAGAAAATAATGATATGCTAAATTTTTTTGTTTTTAATCAAGGATTACCAATTTCACAAGAAAACTTGCCAAAAATCTGGACAAAATTTTATCGTAATAAAAATTCTAAGTACAGCGGTTCTGGATTAGGGCTTGCGATTGTTGCACAAATTTTATCTATGCAACATTTGAGCTATGGTGTAAAAAATAAAGAGGAGGGTGTAGAGTTTTATTTTTCTATTCCTATTGTAAAATAATAATTTGATTGTTATTGAAAGGCTTCTATTTCCAAGAAGGAAGAGGAAATAGGGGTCTTTTCTTTATAAAAAGATTTCACACGAACTTCACACCAATCTCATACAGATTTCAATGCATTTTTTTATCCTTACTCTATCAAGAGAAAATTTTTTATTAATGAGGAGGTGATGATGATGTTTTTAGGTTTAGAATGGTATTGGTGGCTTTTAATTTTGATGGTACTTATAATCTCTATACCATTTAAGATAATCTTTATAAAATGGTATAGCAAGTGGCAGCAGGAAAAGAAAAAGGAACAACATGGAAAATGGGGTGATAATGAATGATTGAAGTAAAGGAATTAATTTTTTCTTATAGCAAAGACAAACAGGCATTGCATGGTCTGAATTTTGGTGTAGGAGATGGAGAAATTTTTGGATTTTTAGGGCCAAATGGCTCTGGTAAATCTACAACACAAAAGATTTTGACAGGTATTTTAAAAGGATATAGTGGTATGGTATCTCTCTTTGGTAAAGAGATAAGAAATGTTCATACACAGGAGCTTTTTCAAAAGATTGGTGTTTTGTTTGAGTTTCCTTATCTGTATACTAATTTAAGTGCTCTTGATAATCTGCATTACTTTTCTTCATTTTATCCCAAAGATCAACTGAGGGATGCGGAAAAACTACTTGATGAGTTGGAATTTAAGCGAGATTTTTTAAAAAAACCAGTATCTTCCTATTCGAAAGGAATGCGGCAACGTGTTAGTATGGCGAGAGCTTTAATCAGTAATCCTAAACTTTTATTTTTAGACGAGCCAACGAGTGGTCTTGACCCTGCCGGAGCTATCCTTTTTCGTAAAATTATTGAGAAAGAGAGACAGAAAGGAACAACTATATTTCTAACAACCCACAATATGTTGGATGCTGATCTACTCTGTGATAGGGTGGCTTTTATTTCCAATGGAACTATTGCTGCACTTGATACGCCAAGAAACTTGAAAGAACAAAATAGCAATCATAGTATTGTTATTACTTATCTATATCAAGGCAGGCGAGAAATACAAACAGTTGAGGCTGCAGAACTAAAAGTAGGGATTCCTTTTATGTATGATGAACTGATTAGTATTCATTCTAAAGAGCCAACTTTAGAGGATATATTTATACAGTACACAGGAAGGAGGTTGTCTTGATGTGGAGAGGATTTTTTCATTTGCTAAAAAAGGATTTGAAATTAATGTTGTCCAGCAAGTTTTTTATTTTAACATTTGCTTCTCTTATTTTGTATTCTTGTTATATCAATTTCATATATGTGAATTTGGATCAGAAGATTTACCCTGTTTATCTTTATGATCCACAGGAAAAACAAGTTACTATATCAGATTACATAATAAAAGTAGAAAAAAGAGAAGATTTTGAAATAGCTTGTACGGATCAATATTCTATTGGCATTGATCTGTCTTCTGATAAACCGATAATATATATGCTTGCTTGTGGCATTGACACTATTGATCATTATCGTACAATTTGGGCTTGGGCTGTATTAAGTGGAAATGTAGATGGTAAAGCAGAATTGATTGGTACAAATAGCAAAGAAATGAAAAGTCGCCGTGAAATTACCGCAGAATTTCTATTTTTTGAATTATCGGCGGTGGGGTTTTTAGGTTTGGCCTCTATGCTATTTAAAGAAAAACAGATGGGAGTTATTCGAGTACATGGAATACTTCCTGTTAATAGGGTAATGTTTATTTTATCTAAATTATGCTTACTTTTACTTTCCGATTTAATTTTTACTATATTGTTAACGGTAATAAATCTTGGATTACAGCATGGTATAGCTGTTTTACCGACGGTTCTTCTTCAAGCAGGTATCTTATCGCTTATTATGGCTTTGGTGGGTTTCTTCTGTGCAATAAGGCTACCAGATTTCAAACAATTTTCCTTGCTCTATCTAGTTATGGCTGTTTTTATTACAACGCCTGTTTTCTTAGTAGGTCAGACTGGAGTTTCGTGGGACTGGATTTTTTATCATCCTATGTATCATTTATTTACAGAAATGAAAGCGGCATATTTTTCAATTGCAAGGAATGGATTGTTGTATTATTTAGCTTGTTTGGGAACAATTCTTTTGCTATTTCTTGCTGCTTATCGGACATTGACTTATGAAATGGCGAAGGAGGGATGAAAAAATGAAAGGACTTAAGTATCAACTGAAAAATATCCAGAAAGATAAAATGTGTATCCTAACTTTTTTATTACCAATCATGATTGGCATAGCAATTCACTTACTTTCAGGTGTAAGTTTTCAAACTATGAGTGAAACTTCCTTTGGAATTTTAAAAAACGATCTTTCTAAGGAAGCAACTGCGTGGCTACAATTAAATGGAAATGTTGTATGGTATGAAACATTAAGTGAGCTTAAAGAGGCAGTCAACAATCCATCTACGCAAATGATAGGTGTTTTAAAGAAGGATAATGGCATTCGTACATTTTTATCTGGTGATGAACTGCAAGTAAATAAAGTGATAGCGGATACACTTCCAAAGATATATGATAGTGGGATAAAAGAATTTGAGTATGATAAAACAATATTATCTGTATCAAATGAAGGAGAGGGTTTGAAATCCTTGCTGATTGTGATGACTCTAGTGACTGCTATGTTTATGGGATGTACTTTTAATGCAATGAATATTATAAGCGAAAAAGAGGATGGTGTTGCATTAATCAATAAAATTCTTCCCATGACAGCACAATCATATATTATTCAAAAAATCCTTTTAGGATTGATAGGGAGTATCATATCAGTAGTTATAACAGCTTTTATTTGTATACAGATAGATTTTTCGCAGATATTGCCATTTATTTTCATAATTATTTTATCTTCTTATATATCAGCATTAATAGGATTATTTATTGGATATTTTTCAGAAGGATTAATGATAGGGATTGTTTATATTAAAGTAATTATGATTTTATTCCTTGCACCACCGATTTTTTTCTATCTTACCGTTCCTAATACCAGTATTATATTTAAACTTTCTTATTTTCTACCATCTAGTGCAACTTTTTATGGGTTGATGGATTTATTGAACGGACATAAGAATACGATATGGTTGGCTTCTTTTATTCTATTTTTACATGCTATTTTGGGGAGTATTAGTTATATATTTATCCGAAGGAGAGGAAAATAATGGATTTATATTTGATAATTTGTTAAACTATAAAAAGAAAAAACAATGTCCAGTAACTTAGAAGATGATAACTTTTTCTGAATTACTGGGCATTTGATAATATTACAAAATTATAAATGAAAATTTTTTCTTGGATGTTTTGTAACAAGAATGTCTCTTTGCTTAGAAACAGCTACATGAGTGTAAATTTCAGTAACAGTAATAGAACTATGTCCTAACATTTCTTGAATATAGCGAATGTCCACATCTGCCTCTAAAAGACTGGTTGCAAAAGTATGACGAAACATATGTGGTGTAATATGTAAATCAATAGCAGCAAGAGAAGTATATTTATTTATTAATCTACGGACAGCCTGATCAGATAAGCTTCTTCCTGTTTGATTTGCAAAGAAGTGCTGACAGTTTTCTATTTCCTTTTGATATTCTTGTTTATATTCTTTTAAAATTTGTAGAACATCATGATTTCCAATTTGTATTCGTCTCTCTTTTGAACCTTTTCCATAAATTAAAACAGTACCATCTTCAAAGCGAATATCATCTTTACCTAAAGAACAAAGTTCTGAGATTCTCATACCAGTAGCAAATAGAAGTTCCATAGCAGCAATATCTCTTAACGCATTTCGCTTTTGATAATCTGTATTCGCCTGTTTGCGTTCCCTATAAATGATGGAAAGAAAATTTTCTACTGTAGAAAGTGGAATTGTTTTTGGAAGAATGACAGGTTCACGAAACTTTATCTGAATTTTATTAAATGGATTTTTATCAATAATTTCTTTAAATTCAAGATAATGAAAGAATGCTTTTAAACTTGCAATTTTTCTTTTTACAGTTTTAGGTTGATATTTCTGATGCAGACTAGTAATAAAATTTTCTAGAATATTTGGAGTAATCTCTAAAATTTCTGTCACCATTATTTGTTCAGAAAACTGCTTTAAATCAATTCGATATGCTTTCATTGTTTTGCGATCTAATCGTTTTTGATCCTGACAAAATGTTAAATACGCTTCCATAGTAATTTCTAAGTTACTCATAGTAAATCCTCCTTTATTTCGTAGTATTAAAAAATATATTGTATACAGATAAAAAGAAGATTTCCATATTTAGTCTTTAATTTTAATTTCTTAAACTTTAGATTATATCCGAAATAAATAAAGAATATTTCAATAGTTGCAGAGCAATTATTTATGAAAAAGGGAATAGAAAATACTTCTATGAATGATATTGCGAAAGCATCTGGTTATGTTTTAGTAGAATATCAAGAAGAATATCCTTTTTATTTTCAAATGTTGCTTGAAACCATTCGTATTGATTTTGAAACAACAAATTTTTTACCAGAAGAAAAAGAAACTTTTTTGATTGGTGAACAAATTAATGATTTATTGTCTGACTTTTTGAAAAGTGGAATAGATAAAGGAGATTTTCGGTCAGATATTGAGATATTTTTCGCTTGAGAGTATAAAACAATAATTGAGAATAACTTTAAACAGCAATAAACGTATTATAGTTTACTGCTGTTTATACTTTTTTACTGTCAAGTAGACGTAAAGCGAATGGTAGATTCTCTTGCAATAATGCGAGATTCTAATTCATATGTACATGGTTCTGTGCCATTATTTATTTGATCCAGTAGAACTTCAACGGATTTTTTTCCAATCTCATCCAAAGGCTGTGCTAAAGCTGTAAGTTTGGGATTGATTTCTTTGGCTAGTAGAGAATTATCAAAACCAGCAATGGCAATATCTTGTGGAATGGCATAACCTAATTCACGGAAAGCAGTGATAGCTTCACAAGCAGTAATATCATCATTGGCTAGATAAGCTTCACAATGAAGTCCTGAATTTGCTGCATATTGCTTTACTAGTTGATAAACTAGACTAGCATTCATATTCTTTGGTGCTGGACATTCAATCACATCGATCAAATTAATTTGATTGGCAGATAAGTATTGCTGAAATCCAGCATATTTCAGAGCAGAGGTAGATTCTTTGGTAGGACCAATATATCCTATTTTCTGAAAACCCATGTTAAGAAAGTGTCGGGCTATTTGCTGGCCACCGTTATAATGGGAAATATATACACTGCTAAATCCGTTCATCCGTTTGGTAATCATCACTGCTGGAACTTGTAGGCGTTGATAGGCAGGCAGACTTTGTTTTGTAGAAACTGGAACTGCAATAATACCATCTACTTTTCGTTGACGTAGCTGGGTGAGAATATTTTTTTCCTTGTCTAAACTGCGGTGTGTATTGCAGATAATAATACTATATCCTTCATAAAATGCTTCGTTTTCTATAGATTCTATAATTTCACTGAAAAAAGGGTATGCAATTTCTGGAACTAGCAGGCCAATAATATTAGTTCTGTTTCCAGCTAAACTTTGGGCAATAAGATTAGGCTCGTAATCCAGTTCTTTCACCCAGTGAAGTACTTTTTGCCTTGTTTCTGGCTTGACAGAAGGGTGATTAGAAAGAACTCTAGAAACTGTGACTCTGGAAACGCCTGCTTTGTCGGCAATATCCTGCATACTGACCATGGCAATTCCTCCTTTACATAAAAATATTTTATTCCAGATATTAACAATTGTCAAGAATCAAAAGAGGCTGTCGCATTAAGCAGAATACATACAAGATATAGTATATATTAAAATATTATATCTTGTATCATTTTTTCTTAGTGCGACAGTCCCTTTTGCTGATTACTATCCATATCCGAAATCATGATAACGAAATTTTATTGATTAGAAATTTACCTATAGCGAAAGTTCAATTGTTTTTCAACTGTTCGTATATATTATGCTTTTAGGCACATTAGCTGATCACCGGGCAAAAGCTTATTAGAGGAGACAACTGCTTCAACGGATGTTAAATCATCAGAATTTGTAACAATTACCATAATAGTTGCAGGGTGGCCAGCCGCTTTGATTTTTTCCAAATCTATTGTTAGTAGTAGGTCTCCCTTTTTTACTGTCTGTCCTTCTTTAATATGACTATGGAAGCCATCGCCTTTCATTGCTACGGTATCAATACCTACATGAATAAGCAGTTCTACACCGGCTGCTTCAATACCAATAGCATGAAGTGTATCGGCGAGTTGACTAATTGTACCATCCATAGGTGCATACACTTTACCTGTTTCTGGCTCAATGCCACAGCATACGCCAAGAACACCTTGAGAGAAGGTTGGATCAGGAATTTTTTCCATAGGAACAAAAGTTCCTTTGGCTACCGCACCTAATGTATTTGGGAAGGATATTGCTGGAGCAGGTTTTGGAGCATCCTTTTTAACTGCAGTATCCGTTTCCATGACTTCTGGAGGTACTGCAAAAAACCAACATAGACAGAAGGCACAAATAAAAACAGAAAGGGCAAGTATCACATACATAATTAGCTGGGATGGGCTATATATATATAGCAACATACCCGGAATTGTAGTGATGCCATTACCTGTACCTTTCATTCCAAGCAGCATGGCAATCATGCCAGCGATACCATTAATAGAGCAACTGAGAAGAAATGGTTTCATGCCATAACGCAGAATAACACCAAACAGTGCAGGTTCACCGATGCCTAGTAAAGCTGATACAGTAGCACTAGGACCAATAGCACGAATTTCTTTCTTTTTAGCCTTTATAGAGATAGCGAGACATACACCAGCTGAGGAAAAACCACACATACATAAAATAGCATTGAAAGGGTTAAAACCAGTGTTTGCTAACAGGCTGATCTCCAACATATTGAATATATGGTGGACACCTGTAAGAGTGATGATAGACCAAAAGAATCCAACGATTAAACCGCCGATGCCTAAAGGTAGTTCCAATGCATATTCTACGATGACTAATAGGACATTTTCCAGTGCATGTAAAAGTGGCCCGATTATCAGTAATGAGAGAATCAACATAATAAACAGTACCAGAAAAGGTGTAATCATAAAATCAAAAACTGCGGGAACTGTTTTTCGTAGTTTCTTTTCTAATTTACTGCCAATAACACCAGCTACAAAAGCGGGCAGAATGCTTCCTTGATAACCTACAATGGGAATAACTCCAAAAAGCATAAGGGGTGTTACACCACTGGAAGGATCTGCTACAGAATAGGCATTTGGCAGAGAGCCGTTCACCAGCATTAGGCCTAGGATAAGTCCTAGAACAGGAGAACCGCCAAAGACACGAAACGTTGACCAACACACAATGGCAGGTAAAAATGCAAAGGTAGTTCCAGAAAGTACTTCTACTAAAACTTGAAAAGTTTGTGGAATATCGGCATTTGTCATTCCAAATAAAGCCAAGAAATTATCGTTAAGCAAAGCACCTTTTAAACCAAGGAATAGACCAGTAGCTACTAAGGCAGGAATAACAGGGACAAAAACATCTCCAAAGGTACGGATAGCTTTTTGCAGATGGTTTTTACCGTCCATTTTTGCTTCTTTTGCTTCACTTGCAGTAGTCTCTGCAATACCTAATTGAATAATTTGTTCATAAACTCGATTGACATGACCAGTACCAAAGATAATCTGATACTGTCCAGCTGTGAAAAAAGTTCCTTTTACTGCATCAATTTCGCCAACTTTTTCGTCATCTGCTAGAGAACGATCTGCGACAATGAGACGCAGACGAGTGGCACAATGGGCGGCAGATTTAATATTTTCTGATCCGCCAACGGCTTGAATGACTTCTTTTGCGATTTTTGCATAATCGTAGTTCATAGTTTCCTCCTTAAATTATTATTTCGATCCATTATATAATGTTACATTATGTACACGTGTTCATATAAAATGAGCATACATATAAATCAATGAAAAGTCAATATAATATCTAAAAAAAATCAAAAAATAGCATTATATACAAAAATCTTATAATGATTTTGTTAAAAACAGAAAAAGAAGAATTATAAGTTGACAGGCTAACTTTTCAAACATATAATAGACAAAAATGAAAGCGAGTTCATTTTAAAATTTTTATAAAGGAGATTATCATGGAGCAGAAATTAATTTTTTTGGATATTGATGGTACTTTGACTGAACCAGGGAAAAATGTCCCACCTCCATCTGCAGTTGATGCAGTTTGTCGGGCAAGAGGAAAAGGGCATAAAGTAGTATTGTGTTCTGGGCGAAATTATGGAATGCTTTTTCCTGTGGTGCAGTATGGTTTTGATGGGCTGATAGCAAGTGCTGGTGGCTATATTGAGTATGACAGTCAGGTGGTCTATGACTGCCCAATGACTTCACAGCAGCAGACGAAAGTGATGGATATTTTTAAGGAAAGTGGTATTTATCGTACAATAGGAGGTAGGAATCATAGTTATACAGATGAGGGATTTAAGGAATTTTTAGCGGAAAATACGCAATCGGAAGCTAATAGTGAATTGTTGCGATGGAGGATTCAAATTGAAAATGAATTGGGCATTTATCCTATGTCTGAATATGATGGTGAACCTATCTATGGCATGGCGTTTATGAGTCGTGGGGCAGAGCGTTTGAAAAAACCTATGCAGATATTGCAAGAGGAATTTGATTTCTGTATACAGGATGAGGATGCTTGTGGTATTGTAAATGGAGAACTTTCAAGTAAGGATTTTGATAAAGGAAAGGCAGTAGAAAGATTATGTGATTTTCTGAGCATTTCTAAAGAGAATACAATTGCCTTTGGAGATAGTATGAATGATTTGGAAATGCTTCAGGCTGTAGAAGTTGGTGTTTGTATGGCAAATGGCAGCCCTTCTCTTTTAAAGATTGCTGATATGGTATGCCCATCTGTAACAGAAGATGGACTTTTTAAAGCTTTTCAAAAATTGGAATTATTTTAAGAAAGCAGGTGATAGAAATGACCAAGGAGGAAGAAATATTGTTTCAAAATCGCATATCTCGCCATATAGATGAATTGCGATGGTTGTATATGGAGCTTTATGATAATAGCTCTATGTTTGCAGAATTGTGTCAGAAGCTTTATGATTTTGCAGCAGAACGGTCGGAAGCTTTGAAAAAACGAGATTTAGAGAGAGAAGCGAATCCTGAGTGGTATAAATCCAATTCGATTACAGGGATGATGATGTATATTGATAATTTTGCTGTGAATTTGAATGGATTACGGGAAAAGTTGCCTTATATTCAGCAGGCTGGTGTAAATCTTTTGCATTTGATGCCTTTTTTGGACACTGTACCAGAACGTAGTGATGGTGGTTATGCAGTGGCGGATTTTCGTACTGTTAGGACTGATTTAGGAACGATGGAAGATTTGGAAAAACTGGCCATGGTATGTCATAAAAAAGGAATTAATCTATGCATGGATTTTGTAATGAACCATACAAGTCAAGATCATGAATGGGCAAAAAAAGCTCGTCAAGGAGACGGGGAATATATGAGCCGATATTTCTTTTTTTCCGATCCTTCGATACCAGCAGAGTATGAAAAAACAGTACCTCAGGTATTTCCTACTACTGCACCGGGGAATTTTACATGGCTAGATGACTGTAAACATTATGTTATGACTTCTTTTTATCCTTACCAATGGGATTTAAACTATCAGAATCCACGAGTGTTCAATGAGATGATGTATAATTTTCTTTTTCTAGCAAATAAAGGAATGGATATGATTCGCATTGATGCTGTGCCATACATATGGAAAGAACTGGGAACAGATTGTCGCAACCGCCCACAAGTTCATACTATTGTTCGTATGATGCGAATGATTAATGAAATTGTTTGTCCAAGTGTGATACTACTAGGAGAAGTCGTTATGGAACCAGTCAAGGTAGTTCCTTACTTTGGAACGATAGATAAGCCAGAGTGCCATCTTTTATATAATGTGACTACTATGTGTACCACATGGCATACAGTAGCTACCAAAGATACACGTTTGCTGCGTAGACAGTTGGATGCAGTAAATGCCCTACCAAAGAAATATGTATTTCTTAATTATCTTCGCTGTCATGATGACATTGGATGGGGATTGGATTATGAGTGGCTTAATTTGAACTTTGGCATAGATGAAGTGCTTCATAAGCGGTATTTAAATGATTATTTTCAAGGATTTGTAGATAATAGCACTAGTCGAGGAGAATTATATAATGATGATATTACTAGTGGTGATGCTAGACTTTGTGGTACAACAGCAAGCTTGTGCGGTATCGAAAAGGCAGGATTTGAGCAAGATCATATAGCGATGGAACGAGCAGTCCTTTTTGATCTTACATTACATGCCATGATGTTTATGCAAACTGGCATTCCTATGCTATATAGCGGAGATGAACTAGCTCAGGTAAATGATTATAGCTATAAGAAAGATCCAAAAAAAGCAGCAGACAGTCGTTATTTGCACCGAGGCAGAATGAAATGGGAACTTTCAAAGCATATGCATGATTTAGAAACGCCGGAAGGAAAAGTATTTTGTGGATTGAATGCACTGATCGATTTGCGAGGGACTTGCCCAGCATTTAGTACACAAGCAGATGTATGGACTTTGGATACTGGTGACAATGGTTTGCTGGCTATTGGGCGATATGCCAGTGGGCAGAAAGTTATTGGTATATTTAATTTCACAGAGTGGGAAAAGATAGTTACTTTTTCCCATGACCAAGGAGAATTTAGAGATATGCTGACGGGTAAGCATTATTTACTGCAAAATTTGTCTGTTCCAGCGTATGGTTTTTATTATCTGGAACAAAAGAATGAAGAAAATAAAAAAAATTGAAAGAAATCTTAGAACAGTTTATGTGAAAAACTGTTTCCTGATATAGATTTTGAAATAACATATGAAAAAAATAAAAATTTTTATATCAAATCATAAAGCATTATTTTTGACTGAAAGTGGTAACTATTTTAGTTTTTAGAAAAAAGTGTGATTTTTATTAAAATAGCATTTTTTATTAAGACATTTCCTTGTATTTTTGCTATAATAGCAAAAATATAAGGAGGTGATACAG
>CAJTJZ010000069.1 GCA_910576895.1 uncultured Lachnospiraceae bacterium
GTATCTCGTGCAGGTAAGATTTTACTTGATGCAATTGAAAAACATTATGATGAAAATGTTATGGATGCATTGAAACAGAAAGAATTTCGTCTGGCAGAGCTTGGAAATGATGCTGGAATTTATGGAGCTGTGAAAATGGTGTTATCCTAAAAAATTCATTGAAAAACATTGTTTGATATAGTAAACTATATAGAACAATGTTTTTTCTTTTTTGTGATTTTACAAAAAAATTTTATAATATTTATTTAGAAATAGGAGTGATTGTATGAAATTTACAAAAATGCAGGGCTGTGGTAATGATTATATTTATGTTAATTGTTTTAAAGAAACAGTAAAAGAACCAGAAGAACTTGCAAGACAAATAAGTGACAGACATTTTGGCGTTGGTTCTGATGGTTTGATTTTAATTTGTCCTTCCGAAAAAGCAGATTTTCGTATGATAATGTATAATATGGATGGCTCGGAAGGAATGATGTGTGGAAATGGTATTCGTTGTGTAGGAAAATATGTATATGATTATGGTATGACAGAAAAAACGAAGCTTTCTATAGAAACAAAGTCAGGAATAAAATATTTAGATCTTTTTGTAGAAGATAGAAAGGTACAAAAAGTTACCGTTGATGTGGGAAGCCCTATTATTTTACCAGAAAAAATTCCTGTACAGGCAGAAAAAGGGATCAAAAAGCTTGTAGATGCACCTATTTTAGTAGATGGAAAAGAATATCGTATGACTTGCGTTTCTATGGGAAATCCTCATGCCGTTGTATTTTTTGAAGATATAAAAACATTAGATCTGAAAGAAATTGGATCAGCATTTGAACATCATAAGAGATTTCCAGATAGTGTTAATACAGAATTTGTTCATATTAGAAATAGAAAAGAAATTGATATGCGTGTATGGGAACGTGGTTCAGGTGAAACGCTTGCTTGTGGTACAGGTGCTTGTGCCAGTGCCTATGCTTGTATCTTAAATGGATTTACAGACGATCAGGTCTTAGTACATCTTCTTGGTGGAGATTTGGAAATTCGTTACGATAGAGAAAAAGATACCATTTTTATGACAGGGACGGCAGTAACTGTATTTGATGGAGAATGGAATTAGAATTAGATATAGAATTAACATTAGTAAAAGTAATAAAAATTAGTAAAATTATTTAAGCAGAGGGGAATTGGCATTTATGCAATTAATATCTTTATTAGAACGAATGGAATATAGTCACAAACAGGGCAGTCTTGAAAAGGATATTACAGGGGTTATTTATGATTCAAGAAAAGTAATTCCAAATAGTATTTTTGTTTGCATTAAAGGAGCAAATACAGATGGACATCATTATATCAAATCTGTGATAGAAAAGGAAGTTACAGCTTTAATTGTAGAAGAACCTGTTGAAAATGTGCCAGAAACTGTTACTGTAATTCAAGTAAAAAATTCTCGTTTAGCACTTGCCTGTTTATCAGCGGCATGGTTTGGATATCCAGCAGAAAAGTTAAAAACAATTGGAATTACAGGTACAAAAGGAAAAACAACCACGACTTATATGATAAAATCAATTTTGGAAAGCTTTGGATGGAAAACAGGGCTGATTGGTACAATTGAAATTATTATGGGAGAAGAACATATAAAGGCGGATCATTCAACACCAGAGTCGTATATTGTACAGGAATCGTTTGCAAAAATGGTGGAAAGTGGCTGTCAATGTGTTGTTATGGAAGCATCTTCTCAAGGATTAATGCAAAATCGTGTCAGTGGTTTTACATTTGATTATGGAATCTTTACGAATTTAGAGCCAGATCATATTGGACCAAATGAACATAAAGATATGGAAGATTATATTCATTGTAAAGGCTTGCTTTTTCAACAATGTCGTCATGGTATTGTAAATATAGATGACAGTCATTTAGAACAAGTATTAAAGGATCATACTTGTGATATTGAGACTTTTGGTTTTTCCAAAAAAGCAGATTTATATGCAAATAATGTGCAGCTTGTTCATAGACCGGGGTTTTTAGGTGTTGCCTATGAGGTGCAAGGACTTATGAATTTTCCAGTAGAAATTGATATTCCGGGAAAATTTAGTGTTTATAATTCTTTAACAGCCATTGCAATTTGTCGTCACTTTGGAGCTTCGGAAGAAAAAATCAGAGAAGTGCTTGATCATATTAAAGTAAAAGGACGTGTAGAGCTAGTAAATGTTTCTAAACATTACACTATGTTAATTGATTATGCACATAATGCAATGAGCCTAAAAAGTCTATTAACAGCTTTAAAAGAATATAAACCAAAAAGGCTTGTTTGTTTATTTGGATGTGGAGGAAATCGTGCGAAAAGCCGCCGCTTTGAAATGGGAGAGATATCTTCAAGGCTTGCAGATTTAACAGTTATAACTTCCGATAATCCAAGAAATGAAAGTCCAGAAGCAATTATTTCTGATATTTTGGAGGGAGTAAAACGTGCAGATGGTGACTATGTAACAATTCCTGATAGAAAAGAAGCGATTCGTTATTGTATGATGCATGCCCTGCCGGGAGATATGATTGTGCTTGCTGGAAAAGGACAAGAGGATTATCAAGAAATTAAAGGAAAAAAATATCATATGGATGAACGAGAATTAATTCAAGAGATTTTGAAAGAATCTGCCAAAGAATTGCCGCTTTTATAAAAAAAATTGGCAATAAATTCTTCATAAAATTTTAAATAAAAATATGAATTAGAAAAGGAGGTCATTTTATGCAAATGCAAAAGAAAATAAAGAAATGGGTTCTTTCTATAATAATATGTAATTTTGTAGTTACTTCCATTCCTTTTTCTTTTCCTGTTACTACTACGAAAATGATTTTGGCAGCAGAGACAGAAGATCAAGGAGAAAATAAGGAAGACGGGGAAGAAAAAGAAAAAGATACAGAAAAAAAGGAAAAGGAAGAAAATAAGGAAAAAGTAATAAAGCCAGCAATTTCCAAAACAAAAGTAACCATTCCAATTAATAAAGTAAAACCAGAACAGCTTTCTGTATTAAATCCAGAGGAAGGTGTTGTTTATACATTTGCATCTAGCAATAAAAAGATTGTAACAGTAGGAAAGAAGAATGGAAAATTAAAAGGGAAAAAAGCGGGCATTGCAAGGGTTTCTTTGCTGAAAAAAGGAAAGAAAAAAAGTACCATTGTTGGAATTTGTACTGTAACCGTAGCCAAAGCAACAATATCAAAAAAACATCAAAAAATGACAGTTTCTTTAAATAGTACCATTGTACCAGCAATTAGTTACAAAAATCCAAAAGCTCGCTATATCTATAAATCTGGCAATCAAAATGTGGTAAAAGTAGGAGAAGATATTGATGATACAGGAGCAACAAGTATTGTTGTAAAAACATTGGCAGAGGGGAAAGCCGTTTTAACAGTAAAAGAAAAATATAAGAAAAAAACAACAGTTGTTGGAAAAGTTACGGTAACTGTAAAAAAGCCAAGTCTTGCAACACAAGATATTTATATGCTTAAGGGGCAATCATTAAAAATCCCTAATGTAGTAACCATTAATCATGAAGATACATCACAGGAAGTTACTTATGAATATGAAAGTTCAGATACTTCTACTTTATCTGTAATTGGAGAAAGAATGACAGCCATAAAGGCAACCTCTGGTGTCAATTTAGATGTCTATCAAAATATAGATGAAAAACGTACAAAACTTGGAACAGTTGTTATTGTAATTTCTGAAGCATCTAATACACTTCCAGAAGCAGTAGGCGACAGTAATTATGTTGATTTATCTGATTACAACAATGATTATGAAGAAGGCTATGATGATTATGAGGATAATGATTATTATTCTATAGGTTCTGATTATGTAGAAGATGAAACAACGGATTCTGACGATAGTTATGATGATTATGAAAAGCATTTGGGAGAAATGGAGCATTTTTGGGATGAAGACGATGAAGATGAAGAAATGGAGTAAAGAAAGGATAAAGAGCTATTATGAAATTTCGTCCATGTATTGATATTCATAATGGAAAAGTAAAACAAATTGTTGGTGGAAGTTTAGTAGATACTGGAAATTTTGCAAAGGAAAATTTTGTTTCAGAACAAGATGCCTCTTTTTATGCTATACTTTATAAAAAAATGGGATTACAGTCAGGGCATATGATTTTATTAAATTCCAACGATAGTCCTTATTATCAAAAAGATATCGAACAAGCAAAACTTGCTTTTAAAGCATATCCTAATGGTTTGCAGATAGGCGGCGGAATTACAGCAGGAAATGCTGCCAATTTCCTTTCTATGGGAGCAAGTCATGTTATTGTAACATCATATGTTTTTAAAGATGGAATCATTGATTATAAAAATTTAGAAAAACTTTTAAAGGAAGTTGGAAAAGAACATCTTGTTTTAGATTTAAGCTGTCGAAAACAAGAAAAAGAACAAGAAACTGCTTATTATATTGTAACAAATCGGTGGCAGAAATTTACAAATACAAAATTGACAATAGAAGTATTGCATGAATTAAGTAATTACTGTGATGAATTTTTGATTCATGCTGTTGATATGGAAGGAAAAGCAAAGGGAATTGAAAAAGAAGTGGCAGCAATGCTAGGAAAATTTACAAATATTCCTGTCACTTATGCAGGAGGAGTAAGCAGTTTTGATGATTTAGAATTAGTAAAAACACTTGGAAATGGTCATGTAGATGTAACGATTGGAAGTGCCTTAGATTTATTTGGAGGGAATATGAAATTTAAAGAAGTATTAGAATTTTGTAAATAAATAGAAAGGCAAAAAGCAAAAAGAATGAAAATCCTCCTTATTGGATAAACTAAAAAATGATTACGAAGTTATGTAATAAAAAATTAGGAAATCATTTCGTTTATTCATGAATAGGAGGTACTATATGAGTTTTGCAAATGGACCATTTGCCACAGAAATGCCGCTTCCATTAGCATTTGGACTTGCTTTGGATGAGCACAGAATCAATGAACAGCATGGTGAGAAATTAACAGAATATGAAAAAGAAAAATTAATAACCGATGGTGAAAATGCAAAGAGTAAGGCTGAGATGGAAGATTTAAGGCAAAAAATAGAAGAAGGTGATAGTGTAGAATAAAAAAAGGATAAAAAACAGCTTGTATTCCCTGCATATTGGTTATATAATATAGGAAAAAAGAAGAAAATCGCTTATTTAGGCGGAATGGAGGACATTATGCAGAAATTGGAACAGCTTTATGAAGGAAAGGCAAAAAGAGTTTTTAAAACAGAAGATGAGGATATTGTCATTGTGGATTATAAAGATGATGCAACGGCATTTAATGGGGAAAAAAGAGGAACAATTACTGGCAAAGGCGTTATCAATAATAAAATGACAAATTTTCTTTTTAAGAAGTTGGAAGAAGAAGGAATTCCTACGCATTTTGTAGAGGAATTGAGTGATAGGGAAACAGCAGTAAAAAAAGTAGAAATTGTGCCATTAGAAGTTATTGTAAGAAATGTTGCTGCCGGAAGCTTTTCTAAAAAGCTTGGAATTGAAGAAGGAACAAAACTTCTTTGTCCTACTCTGGAATTTAGCTATAAAGATGATGCATTAAATGATCCTATGATTAATGATTATTATGCAATTGCAATTAATGCAGCTACAAGAGAAGAAATAGATAAAATTACAGAATATGTATTTAAAATAAATGATTATTTATTAAAATTTTTTGCAGAATGTGGAATTGAATTAATTGATTTTAAAGTGGAATTTGGACGTTTTCATGGAGAAATTATTCTTGCAGATGAAATTTCACCAGATACTTGTCGTTTTTGGGATATTAAAACAAGAGAAAAGCTGGATAAGGATCGCTTCCGCAGAGATCTTGGAAATGTAGAAGATGCTTATAATGAAGTAGCAAAGAGAATTGGTTTAATTTAACATTATCAAAATAAAAGAGGATGCAAGGGTGCGTAAATTTCTGAAAATTTCTATTTTTACGAAGTTTACGCATTGTTATCCTTATCTGATTTTTTTCATATTCGTATGGCAGGAAATGAGATACTTTTAAAAGGAGAATATAGAAAATGAATGATAATGTACATATTGGCTTACATGAGGAATGTGGTGTTTTTGGTGCATATGATCTAGATGGAGGAATGATTGCACCATCTGTTTATTATGGTCTATTTGCATTGCAGCATCGAGGGCAGGAGAGTTGTGGAATTGCAGTGAGTGATACCAATGGACCAAAAGGAAAAGTGCTTTCCTGCAAAGGTATGGGATTAGTAAATGAAGTATTTCATCCAGAAAATTTAGAAGAATTAAAAGGGGATATTGGTGTTGGTCATGTTCGTTATTCTACGGCAGGAGCAAGTATTCCAGAAAATACACAGCCGCTTGTTCTAAATTATGTAAAAGGAACGCTTGCACTTGCACATAATGGCAATCTTGTAAATGCACCAGAACTTCGTAGAAAACTTGTGCAAACAGGTGCTATTTTTCAAACAGAAATTGATACAGAAATGATTGCCTATCATATTGCAAGAGAACGTTTAAATACAAAAGATGTAGAAGGTGCTGTTAGAAATGCAATGCAGAAAATGAAAGGGGCTTATTCCCTGATTATTATGAGTCCTAGGAAGCTAATTGGAGCAAGAGATCCCTTTGGATTTCGTCCTTTATGTATTGGAAAAAGAGAGAATACTTATTTTCTTGCTTCCGAATCTTGTGCATTCGACGCAGTCAATGCGGAATTTATTCGTGATGTGCTTCCCGGTGAGATTGTTTCTATTACAAGAGATGGTATAAAATCAGATACTTCTTTATGTCAGAAAAAGCTTGCAAGATGTATTTTTGAATATATTTACTTTGCCCGTCCTGATAGTATCCTTGATGGAATGAGTGTTTATAATTCTCGCATCATTGCAGGGAAAATTTTAGCACAAGAATATCCCGTAGATGCCGATCTTGTTGCTCCTGTACCAGAATCTGGAAATATAGCAGCACTTGGTTATGCAATGGAATCTAATATTCCTTATGGAACTGTTTTTGTAAAAAATAATTATATTGGACGTACTTTTATTAAACCAAAACAATCCGTTCGTGAATCAAGTGTGAAAATAAAATTAAATGTAATTCGTGATGTGGTAGAGGGAAAACGGATTGTGATTATTGATGATTCGATTGTACGTGGAACAACAAGTGAAAAAATGGTTCGTATGTTAAGAGATGCTGGGGCAAAAGAAGTTCATGTTCGCATTAGTTCTCCACCATTTAAGTATCCTTGTTATTTTGGTACAGATGTACCATCAAGTGAATTATTAATTGCTTATGGGCATAGCAGAGAAGAAATTTGTAATATGATTCATGCAGATTCTTTGGGATATCTTTCTTTGGAACGTTTGGGAGAATTAATGGAAGGAAAAGAAGAATATTGTCATGCTTGTTTTAGTGGAAATTATCCAATTCATCCGCCGAAAGAAGATATTCGGGGAGATTTTGATAAATAAAAGTAGATAAAAAAGGTAGTATTTTATAAAAAAATAACGTTACCTATCATTTATCATAAGAAAAAGAAAAAGGAGAAAGACAAAATGGGAACAGATCGATATAGTAATCCTCTTTCCGAGCGTTATGCTAGTAAGGAAATGCAGGAAATTTTTTCACAGGATAAGAAGTTTCGCACATGGAGACGTTTATGGATTGCACTAGCAGAAACAGAAATGGAGCTTGGTCTTGATAGAATTTCCAAAGAGCAAATTGATGAAATGAAGGCACATCAAGATGATATTAATTATGATGTAGCAAGGGAACGTGAAAAATTAGTTCGTCATGATGTGATGTCTCATGTATATGCTTATGGCGTGCAATGTCCAAAGGCAGCAGGAATTATTCATTTAGGAGCAACCTCTTGTTATGTTGGAGATAATACCGATATTATTATTATGACAGAGGCATTAAAGCTTGTAAAGAAAAAGTTAATTAATGTTGTTGCAGAACTTGCGGATTTTGCAGAAAAATATAAATCTTTGCCAACACTTGCTTTTACCCATTTTCAGCCTGCACAGCCAACAAGTGTAGGAAAACGGGCAACGCTTTGGATGCAGGAGTTTTTACTTGA
Source organism: uncultured Lachnospiraceae bacterium (assembly GCA_910576895.1). Lineage (GTDB taxonomy): Bacteria > Bacillota > Clostridia > Lachnospirales > Lachnospiraceae > MGBC100174. The sequence continues at coordinate 8,082 of CAJTJZ010000069.1, forward strand.
TTTAGAGGATTTAGATCATGTACTTCATAGTATGAAACTTCTTGGCTCAAAGGGAACAACAGGAACACAGGCAAGCTTTTTAGAATTATTTCATGGCGATCAGGAAACAATTGATAAAATTGATCCTTTGATTGCAAAAAAGATGGGCTTTCAGGAGTGTTATCCTGTTTCTGGGCAGACATATTCCAGAAAAGTAGACACAAGAGTTATGAATGTGCTTGCAGGAATTGCGGGAAGTGCACATAAATTTTCTAATGATATTCGATTATTGCAGCATTTAAAAGAAGTAGAAGAACCATTTGAAAAAAATCAAATAGGATCTTCTGCTATGGCATATAAAAGAAATCCGATGAGAAGTGAACGGATTGCTTCTTTGGCAAGATATGTCATTGTAGATGCCTTAAATCCAGCGTTTACTTCCGCAGTTCAGTGGTTTGAACGGACTTTAGATGATTCTGCAAATAAGCGATTAAGTATTCCAGAGGGTTTTCTTGCGATTGATGGGGTACTGGACTTATGTTTGAATGTAGTCGATGGCCTAGTCGTGAACGAAAAGGTAATTGAAAAACATCTGCTTTTAGAACTTCCCTTTATGGCAACAGAAAATATTATGATGGATGCTACAAAAGCAGGTGGAGATAGACAAGAACTTCATGAAAAAATTCGGAAACTTTCTATGGAAGCAGGGAAAAATGTAAAAGAAAAGGGATTAGATAATAATTTATTAGAATTAATTGCTGCTGATCCTGTCTTTCATTTGACATTAGAGGAATTACAGGAAGCGATGCAACCCTTGAAATATATTGGACGTGCAAAAGAACAAACAGAAGCTTTTCTAACAAAAGTAGTAAATCCTATCTTAGAAGAGAATAAAGATCTTCTTGGTATTACAGCAGAAATTAATGTATAATCAATAAATTCTATTTTTATAAGAATAAAGGAGTGATGTTTATGCAGATAGCAAAAAAAATAGTTACAGTCAAGGGATGTGTATTATTTCTTGCTGTATTATTTGCCATTCTGATGATATCAGGAAAAGAAACAAAAGGAAAAGAAATAGAAACAGTAGAGGCAAAGCAGGATTTATCGTCTAAGGAAGAAAAAACAGGTGGATTTCATGCATTTGCATGGGGATCACAAATACCACTTTCTGGAACAAAGATTGAAGTAACAGGAAAAAACTATATGAGTATTGGTACAACGCAGCAGTTAATATCAAGATGTGCTAATTATAATGGAGATTTTATTTATACTTCTAGTGATACAACAATGGCAACGGTTACTAATCTAGGAGTGGTTACAGCATTAAAAGCTGGAACAGTTAAGATTACCGTACAAACAGAGCCAATTCCGGGAAGTACGATTGTATGTAATGGTACATTTGATCTTACAATCTTACCTAGCAATCAAACAGAACTTATTTCGATTGGAGCTTACATTTTAGGAAATACAATGAGTCCGGGAATGAAACAAGTCATTACAATAACACCATATCCAGTAAATGCTTATGTAGAACAGGGATTTAAGTATGAATCCAGTGATGCCAGTGTTGCTTCCGTAGATGAACGGGGCGTGATTACAGCAGTTAGGGATGGAAATGCTACCATTACCATTACTTCAAAAGATGGACAAAATATTAAGGCAACGGTAAGTGTTATGGTATCACAAACAACGGGGATTCCAGTAACATCTTTAGATATTCATGGTGAACATACTATGGCACTTGGTGACAAACAAGTATTAGCACCTTTAATTACACCAATGAATGCATCAAATCCAAGAGTAACGTTTACTTCTAGTAATCCAAAAGTGGCTACAGTAGCAGAAGATGGTACAGTAACAGCATTAGAACTGGGAACTACAGAAATTGGCGTATCTGCCCAAGATGGATCAGGAGTCAGCCGTTCGTTTACTGTAACAGTAACAGGACGAAAAGCAGATAAAATTGAGCTTAGAGGTAGTACGACTATGCAAGTAGGAGACAGCCAGACATTAACAACTATAGTGACACCAAATAATGCAACCAATCTTAATTTAAAATATACTTCCAGTAATACAAGTGTTGTAACAGTAAGTGAAAAAGGTTATGCAGTTGCAAATGCAATAGGAACGGCTGTAATTACAGTAGAAACTACAGATGGCAGTAATTTAAAACAACAGATGACAATTACGGTTACAGAAAAAATAGTAAAAGTAAAGTCAATTGCATTAAATCTTCCGGGAGAAAGTGATATTGCAGTTGATGAAACAAGAGTCATTACAGCAGTTGTATTTCCATTAGATGCAACCGCTTCAGATTTGGAATGGTATTCTAGTAATGAAGATGTCATTAGTATTTCTGATAATGAGATTACGGGAGTAGAACCGGGAAAAGCAATTATTATTGCTTCTGCAACAGATGGTACTGGAATTAGTGCAAGATTATCGGTTTCTGTTTATGAACCAAAAGGCGAACCAAGAACAATTAGCCTAGATGGAAATTCAAAAATGACACTTGATTCCGATCAAACATTAGCAGTTATCTTAAACCCAGCAAAAACAATTATGCCAGATGATTTAGAATGGACTTCCAGTAATGATGAGATTGTGGATGTAAGTGATGGCTTAGTGACAGCAAATGGATTAGGAACAGCAACGGTTACAGCACAAAATGAAAAATTAAAGGCTTCCATGACAATTACTGTTGTAAATGAGGAATTAGATGAAGATGAAATTGATGATTTTATCACTCTTGATAATGTAGGTGGAACACTTGAATTAAAAGAAGGAGAAAGTTTTACTGTACAGACAAATTTTAGAGTTGATACTTCTGATCAATATTTAGCATGGAAAACTTCCAATAGTGTTGTTGCCTCCGTAAGTCAAAAAGGTAGAATTACAGCAAGACGTTATGGAAAAGCAATTATTACAGTTTCTACTATGGATGGAGAATATGCAGAGGAAATTGAAGTCGAGGTTTCTAAAAAGGAATATAAGCTTACATTTGAAGATCTTACCTCTGCAAATAAACTAAAATTAAAAAAGGGAAGAAGTAAAATAATTCGTTATTCCTTGCAAGCAGATGGTACAAAAGCAGCATCACTTTCTTGGTCAACAAGTAAAAAAAGTGTTGCAAAAGTGACAGAAAAAGGAAGAGTATCAGGAATCAAAAAAGGGAAAGCAAAAATCACATTAAGAATGAAGCTTGTTAATGGAAAAACAGTGAAAAAATCTTTTTTAGTAGTTGTTGGATAAGAGATAATCATTTATATTTTTCAAGATCCTTATAAAAAAGCTGTCAGGAAAGAAATAAAAGATAAAGTAAACTAATTTTCTTTTCTGACAGTTTTTTTTATTTTTTTCTTTTACTTATTTTTTTCAATTTCCATCATTTTCATTGCACGAACTTTACTAGAAAGCCCAAATAAATTAATAAAACCTTCTGCATCATGATGATCATATAAATCACCTGTTGTAAAGCTTGCAATGCTTTCATTATAAAGGCTGTAAGGAGAACTTGTGCCTGCTTTTATAATATTTCCTTTATATAGCTTAAATTTCACTTCTCCTGTTACATATTGTTGTGTAGAAGTAATAAATGCTTGAACAGCTTCACGCAATGGTGTAAACCATTTTCCTTCATATACAATCTGTGCCAATTTATTACCTAGATCCTTTTTTTGAGCATAAGTATCACGATCAAGAATTAATTCTTCCAACTGCTGATGGGCTTCCATAAGAATAGTACCACCCGGAGTTTCATAAACACCACGAGATTTCATACCTACTACACGATTTTCAACAATATCAATAATACCAATACCATGCTTTCCACCAAGAGCATTTAATTCTCGAATAATATCAGAAACTTTCATTTTCTTTCCATTGACACTTGTTGGGATTCCCTTTTCAAATGTCATAGTTACATATTCACCTTCTTCAGGGGCTTTTTCTGGCGTTGTTCCAAGTACAAGCAAATGTTCATAATTTGGTTCATTGGAAGGATCTTCTAATTCAAGACCTTCATGACTAATATGCCATAGATTTCTATCACGACTATAGCTTGTATCAGCAGAGAATGGAAGATGGATATTATGACGGCGACAATATTCAATTTCCTCTTCACGAGAATTCATAGTCCAGTGCTCATTTCTCCAAGCTGCAATAATTTTAATATCAGGAGCAAGAGCTTTGATACCAAGTTCAAAGCGAATTTGATCATTTCCTTTGCCAGTAGCACCATGACAAATAGCACAAGCCCCTTCTTTTCTTGCAATTTCCACTAATTTTTTTGCAATTACAGGACGTGCCATAGAAGTACCAAGAAGATATTTGTTTTCATAGATTGCGTTTGCTTGAACACATGGCATAATATATTCATCACAAAATTCATCTGTCACATCTTCAATGTACAATTTAGAAGCTCCACAAGAGATTGCTCTTTCCTCTAGTCCATCTAGTTCTTCTTCTTGACCACAGTCAACACAAACACAGATAACTTCATAGTCAAAATTTTCCTTAAGCCATGGAATAATTGCTGTAGTATCTAAACCACCAGAGTATGCTAAAATAACTTTTTCTTTCATTGTATTTTTTTCCTCCAATTCTGCTGCAAAAACAGCTTTTGTTATTTAATAGGAAATTCCTTAGAATTTCCTATTGGCAGCTTCCTTCGGAAACTGCAAAGATTGGCTGGCTTTTTAGAGCCAGCCCACTTCAGCCGATTGCAAATAGAGTTTGCAATCATATTCAAACAAGAGTAAGCTTGCTTGCCTTGTTATGCTTGTTTAAATATACATCATGATACCATAATATGCAAGAAAAATATTTTCTATTTAGGAATAGAAAAGTGGAACAATTACGAAAATATTGTTTTATTTTGTAAAATGTGATAAAATAAAGATGAAATCATTTAGTAAATTTATAAATAATGACAAAATATAAATAGAAATTTGGAAAGGAAAGAATCATGTGTTTTCAATTAAAAAAGAAAGAAAAAAAGAAAATGATAATAGCAGTATTTATAGGATTTCTTTTGATAAAAAGTTGGGGTATTGTAACAATAGTATCAACACAGGAAATATCAGAAAATGTAGAAGTAAAAACGACTTCTGGAGCAGCTATTATTGAAACACCAACGGAAGATTTAGAACCTATAATAGAACAACCTGTAATAGAGAATGAAAAAAAATTAGAGATTACAGGAGAGATTACACCATGGATTATTGCAGAGGATAAAGATATTACTAGTATAGAAATGAATAAAATTATATTTCCATTAAATGATACTAGTAATTCAGAAGGAGAGGAAATTGTAGAAAAAGAAAAAACAGTTAGTTTAGAGCAGCTTTATACATTAAATGTAAAAAGCAAGGGTGGATTATATCTTGCATTAGCATCAGCAGATCAAGTTCCTTTTCAAAGCTTACAATTACAAATATATGCAGATTCTGCTTTAAAAAAGAAAATTGGAAAAGATTATATAATGAAAGCAGATACAAAAGTAATTAAAAATAAATCTTATTATTTATCAAAAGCGGGAACATATTATTTACGATTTACTTATAATAGAAGTTTGGAAACAGAGGAAGATACAATAGAAAATAGTAAAGTATTTGGTATGACAGCAGCATTTTTATATAGTAACAATCGAACATTACAAGAAGGGAAAAGTCTTGTAAGTTATGCAGATGCAAAAAAAAGGGCGATTTATTATAAAGTGAATATAAAAAAAGATGGACTTATTTCTTATCTTGCAATGCCAGAAGATGGAACAAGTCTTTTATCGGGATATATTCAGCTTTGTGACGAAGAAAAAGAGCCAGTTTCTGTATCAGAATATGTATCGAATAGTGAAGACAATAATCAGGCAGTACATGCTTATTATGCTGTAAAAAAAGGAACTTATTATATTAAAGCAGAATTAAATACTTCCTATATTGCAAACTTTACATTGGAAAAGGTAAAGGATATATCAGGTTCTTCTATGGAAAGAGCTAAAAAATTAAAGCTAGGAGGAAAAGAGAAAAAAAGTGTGATCTTCTTATCCGATCAGCTAAAAAAGGAAAAATGGTTTTGCTTTCGATTAAAGAAGAATCAGAATTTTTCTATTGTTGTAAATAGTTGTATTAATGGCTATCTAAATATAGAAGTTTGTAATGCAGATAGAATAACAGTAAAATCGGGATCAATTAATTTTCATACAGGAACAAAAATTTTAAAAACAAGTGCAAAATGGCAGAGAGGCATTTATTATATTAAAATTTCAAAAGAGAAAAAATCATTAAAAAGTTCAGGATATTTTAGTATTAAAGTAGAAGATTGATTTTTGTGAAGATTATTTTATTTTTGTAAAAATGATATAAAATCAATCTTGAGAGGAGAAAAAATGCAGTTAGAATGGATTGACTTTTACACAGAGTTTGCTACAAAGCTGCTGTTATTTAAAGAGGATAGAAATACATTAATACAAAAAATACATAATATATACATTTCTATGAACAGAAAAATGCCAAAGTTAGGATATCATGATAAAATAATCGATCTTGATCCTTTTACAATATTTGGGCTTTTTAATAAAGATAGAAAGAATGTAAAACGTATTATGATTCTAAATGGTATTGGGAAGGAATTTAAAATAGATTCTAAAGTTCCCAATAATTTAGATGGAATTCCTATCTTAAATAGTAATCAAAAAGTAAATTTTTATGATGTAAAAAGTGATCATTTTAAAGATGATATCAATACTCTTTGGACTTTTTTTGAAACTGCATTACTATTGGCAGATTCTAATACGGAAATAAATAGAGAAAAATTTTCTGCTCTTTATAATAAAGTACAAAAGCAGCATGGCATTAAATGGAATATCATCAGTGGTCTTTATTGGATACGTCCCTATTTTTATATAAATTTAGATCCTATGAATATACAATATATAAAAAATATGGAACAGAAAGAAAGCATACCAAAAGAATGGATAGAAATAATAAAAGAAAGTTCTTATAAAATAAGAGATGCAAAAGAATATTTGAAAATAAGAGATATCTGTCAGAAAGTTCTTGATACAAAAAACTATCCTTATAAAAGCTTTCCAGAATTATCTTATTATGCCCTGACAGGTTTGGAACAAGAAAATCAATTGGAACAAAAAAATCAAAAAGAGATAGAGAATACAATTGTAGGAAAAATAGATAATACAACAATAAAAGAAAAAATGGAAATAGTAAAAGAACATAGAGAAAGACAAGCTAGAATAAGAACAGCAATCAAAAAAGCAGCGATTATAAAAGAGAGAGGAAATCTAAATAAGGAAATACCTTATGTTATAGAGGATTTTTTAGAAGAAGTTTATATGGATAGAAAGCAATATGATATCTTAACTGCGATTATTAGAAGAAAAAAGAATGTTATTTTACAGGGTTCCCCCGGTGTTGGAAAGACATTTCTTGCAAAACGATTGGCCTATTCTATGATAGGAAAAAAAGATGACACAAAGGTTCATATGATACAATTTCATCAGGGGTATTCTTATGAAGATTTTATTATGGGATTTCGCCCTTGTATGACAGGATTTGAGTTAAAAAAAGGAGTATTTTATCATTTTTGTAAACAAGCAGAGTCTGATAGAAATCATGAATACTTTTTTCTTATTGATGAAATTAATC
>CAJTJZ010000070.1 GCA_910576895.1 uncultured Lachnospiraceae bacterium
AATTCATCTCACCACCTATAGAGGTGGGAGAATTCTTGCACAGTTTAGTTAAAAATTATAAAAAAATATAATTAGATTGGAGAAAATAATGATAAAATTTACAAAAAAAATAATAATGGTTTCCCTAGCTGCCTGCTTTTTTAGTGCAATTCCTACTCAGATAAATGTATTTGCTGCAAAAATCAGCAATCAAGAGGAAGCAAAGGCACTGGCATTAGAAAAAATTCCAAATGCTACAGTAACTGATATTGATACAGATAAAGAAAACGGTGTTCTTATCTATGAAGTAGATCTTATCAAAGGAAAAAAAGAATATAAAATTACTTATCGTGCCAAAGATGCAAAAATTCTGGAATATGAATGGGAAAAAATGTATGTTAGCCCAAGTAAAAATAAAACAATAATAAAAGAAAGCAAATGCAAAACATTAGCAGAAAAGAAAGTAAAAAATGGTACAATAAAAGGTATTGTAAAGAAAACAGATGATGGAATTACCATCTATAAAGTAAAAATGACAGATAAACATAAATCCTATACCTTAAAATATCATGCTGGTACAGGAGCATTAATTGAATATGAATGGAAAGTTCTAAAAACTTCTTCTAATAGTTCCAATTCTAATACAAATGATGATATTGGAATAGAAAAAGCAAAACAAATTGCACTTAATGATGCAGATGCAAAAAATGCAGAAGTAATAAAAGCAGAATTTGATACAGATGATGGTATGGAAGTTTATGAAATTGAGCTTGCTGATGATACTTATGAATATGAATATAAAATTGATGCAAAAACAGGAGAAATTTTAGAACAAGAAAAAGATTTTAATGATTAATTTTTTGTAATTAATTTTTATAAACAAAAAAGGAATGGAAAAACGTATTACTACTTCCATTCCTTTCTTATGCTTTCTTACTTTTACAAACTTTTTTTAACTTTCCATATACTGTTGTATTTTTCTTAAATCCGATATTAATTCCCTCGAATAATTTTCTGCTTCCATATATAGGCTTTCTGCATGTGCAGAATTTCCATCAAGCAATGCATGAATTACACTTGATCCATATCCATGAAATTTTTTATGTTTTTCTCCAAGGGCATCCCATATTGCTTGTATTTCTTTTATCTCTGGTGTAATTGCATAATAAAAATGTCCAAATCCACATTTCTTATCATTTAACTGTAAGGGTATGATTGTCTTTTCTGTTACCATTTTTCTTAAATTTGCAAGCCATGTTTGATGTGCTGTAATCGCACTTCCAATATATTTTGCAAATTCCGTCCGATGCAAACGAAAAAAAGCATCTCTTGTCATATTCCCCATCTGTTTTGCCGCAGAATCTAATGCCTTTTCAATTCCTTTTACTGGCTCAATTGCTTTTCTTAAATCTACATTGACATCACGCATAAAACTTGTACTGTCCCTTAATTGATTTTCCATCTCTGTCATAGAACTACTGATTTCTTCACTAACTGCAGCAAGAGAGCTAATAGAATCATTTACTTTAGAAACACGTTGTTGATTTTCATGATTTAATCCCCAAATATTTTCAATTTTTTCTGTCATCATTTCCAATGATGTAATCGTATGAGAAACACTTTCTGCACTTTTTTGGGAAGCATTTTTAATTACCTCCACAAATTCTCCGATATTACTTGTCAGCTTCTGCGTTTCTGCTGAAAGTTCTCTAATTTCATCAGCAACAACAGCAAAACCTTTTCCTGCTTCTCCTGCTCTAGCTGCTTCAATCGATGCATTTAAAGACAAAAGATTTGTCTGCATAGAGATTGTATCAATACCTGAAATCAAATTATCCATCTGATGAATGACTTGAAATAATTTTTCCATATCCTGTTTCATTTCATTAGATACTCTAATTGTTTGACTGGAAACTTCTTTAATTTCTGTTAGTTCCTCTTGTCCCATCTCTATCTTTTTATATACTTCTTGCGTTTCCGCAGATGCTTCGATAATTGTATTTGTTAATGCTTCATGCTGATTTTCTGCATTAGAACCCTCTATAGATGTTCCAAAAATAACTTCCGAAGCCTTTACTACTTTCTGTGATATCTCAAGGATTTTATCTGTTTGAAACTGCATGGTCAAATCAAGAGAACTAATTTGCATCAGGGCTTGTAAATTTTTTTCAAGCACTTCTTCAAATTGTTTTCTTCCTTTTAATAACCTTTCATAAATCTTCTTTAGCTCCGGTTCTTTGGAATAATCTATTTCTTTTAACTCAGAAATCGCTTCGATTAATTTTCTCTTATTTTTTTCCAACTATCTTTCCTTTCTTTATGAAATATAAACAATAGTACCTCGATTTGCTGGTAAATCCACAATTAGTTTTCCATCTCTAATTTGAACTTGTGTATTATAAATACTTCTATCTCCTACTGCCATCTGCTTTTCTTCCTCTTTCTTTCCATAGGAAATAGAAAGCACTTGTAATGCTTCTTCTAATGCTTTTTTTGCTTCTTTTACTTTTTCAAATTCTTTTTCTGTTTCTATTACCTCATTTGCTTTATTTAATACTTCTTTCCATTCTTCTAATCTTTTTGAGAATGTAAGACATGCTGTCTGTGTTTCTAAAAGCTTTTCTTGTACTTTTTGTATCTGTTCTTTCTTTTTAATATCTTCTATTTCCTTAGCTTCTTTCTTTATAGCCTCCTCTGCTACTTTTCTCTCCTCTTCACTTTTTTCTTCTGCCTGCAATAAATCAACTGCTTTGGAAGCATGGATTGGAAGGCGGATTTCTAAATGAGACATAGCATCATCATTATTCATTGCTGTAATGACTGCTGTATTTGCAAATTTCCTTGCATAAGCATATTGACGATTTGTTAAAAGTAATTCTTCATATTCTCCATCGGTTAATTCTGCAAATTCTGCTTTCAATTTTCCAAGCTTTACAAATAATTTTGTCAGTTCATTTTCTGTATCATAATTTTCATAATCTTTTAAATCAAGATAAGGGCGTAAATTCCAATCCGAACCACGTTCTTTTTTTCCTTCAATGCCAAATTCTGATCCATAATAAATAGAAGGAATCCCCGGAACTGTATATTTTAATAATGCTACATTATACATATGCTCTTTATTATTTAATTTTGAATAAATACGTTCTACATCATGATTATCAGCAAATGTATAAAGTTTGATGCCTTTACAAAGCTGATTTAAACGGCGAATGGTATGAGCAATTTCAAAATAATTATGATCATTATGTCCTGAAAATAATGCTTTATGCAATTCATAATTTGTTACGGAATGAAGTTTTCCATTATTTGCCCAACGACTGTAATCCCCATGAATCACTTCACCCATTAACCAAAATTCTGGTTTTAATCTATCTGTCACCTGCCGCATTTCACTCATAAAATCATGATCAAGTACATCGGCTGCATCTAAACGAATACCATCAATATCAAACTCCTCCACCCAAAAGCGAATTGTATTAAAATGATATTGTTTTACTTCTGGATTCCTTTGATTTAATTTTACAAGTAAATTATAACCGCCCCAATTTTCATAACTAAATCCATCATTATATTCTGTATTACCATAAAAATTTACATTACAATACCAATCTTTATAGCGAGAGTTTTCTCTATTTTTCTTAATGTCCTGAAAAGCAAAAAAGGATCGTCCTGTATGATTAAAGACGCCATCTACTATCACCTTTACTCCCATATTATGACAGTTTTTCACAAATTCTTTAAAATCTTCATTTGTTCCAAGTCTGCAATCTACAAGACGATAATCTGTTGTTTCATAACCATGTCCTTCTGACTCAAATAATGGCCCAATATAAATTGCATTACAACCTATTTTTTTTGCATGTCTTGCCCATTCATTTAACTGCTCAAAATGGGATTCCCTTTTCCCTTTATTTTCTTTTGCACAGCCACATAATCCCAAGGGATAAATGTGATAAAATACTGCACTATCATACCATGCCATAGTATCCTCCATTCTGCCACCAAAAGGCAGCCGTATATTTTTTTAAAATTTCATCAATATGTCTTATTATACATGAATCTATATAGCAGCGTCAAGTTTTTTGACCGCCAGTATTAATTTCTTAACTAAACATTCCGCCAAACATTCCCCCAAGTGTACACATTACAAAAATCATTCCCATAGTTCCCGGTGCAGATACTAACATTCCATTCATTAAAAAAGAAATTACAAAAAGAATTGCAAAATATAAAAATCCCGCAAGAATCCCCCAAAGAAATCGCTTTGATTTTGCACCATGTCCAGCAGCAAATCCGGCAACAAGCGAAGAAAATAAATAAGAAAAAATCATTCCTGCACGTAAAAAATTGTAAGATACTTCTGTTTTTAACAATAAAAATGCAAGAATTAATAATACAATTCCTGTAAATACATAAGAAACTAAAATCGCTCTTAATAGCCCTAGTACTCTATTTGCGGAATATTTCATAATTTTTAATTCCTTTCTTAAAAACTTCTGTTATTTTTTAAACAGAATCCTTTATCACTTTATACTAAGCAATTAATTTTTTTGACTGCTAGTATAAAAACATTCTTACTATTTAATATATATGTAAACTCCTTCAAAAATAGACTTTTTATTGATAAAAATATAATTTTGATTTATAATGATTTTTAATTTATGCTTTGTAAATAAGAAAATAAAACTAAGATTTTTCATAATTTGAAATTATAGAAAGGATTTTATAATAACAATGAAACGAATTGATCTTCATGTACACTCTAATGTTTCTGATGGCACTTTTGATCCATCTTATGTTGTAGAACTTGCATATCGTGCTGGATTATCTGCTATAGCATTAACCGATCATGATACAATCGCTGGCATTTCAGAAGCTTTCTATGCTGCCAAACAATATGAAACTGCAAAAACACCTTTAGAAATCATTCCCGGAGTAGAAATCTCTGTTGGATATAAAGATAGAGATATTCATATGCTTGGATTAATGATTGATTACAAGAATCAAGCACTTATCTCTGTTTTAGAACAAATTCGCAGAGAACGTGATATTAGAAATATAAAAATGGCAGAAAATCTTGCAAATGATAACATTGATATTTCTATAGAAAAATTATTAGAACAAGAAGAAGAAAACACTGTAATTACTAGAGCACATTTTGCGAAATATCTTGCCAAACATCATTATGCAAAAGATATCAAAGATGCTTTTAAAAAATACTTAGAAATTGATGGAAAATATTATGTTTCCAGAAATTATATTTCACCAGAAGATGCCATTACATTTATTCGTAATGCTGGCGGCATTCCGATACTGGCACATCCACTTTTATACAAACTTCCAAATCCGGAACTGGAAACTCTTATAAAACGCCTTGCAGATCATGGACTACTTGGACTGGAAGCTATTTATTCTAGTAATATAGGACAAGAGGAACAATATCTTAAAACATTAGCAAAAAAATATCATCTTGAAATTTCTGGCGGAACTGATTTTCATGGAGCAAATAAACCAGATTTACAAATTGGAATTGGCAGAGGAACTATGGCAATTGATTATCAAATCCTTGTGGATTTAAAAAAACGATTACAACAGGAAAAAGATTCTTAAAATTATTACAAATTAAAAAAGGATTGCTATAGAATATCTCTCATTTTTATAACAATCCTTTTTTTCATCTTCTCTTATTTTTCTTTCTCTTTTTCTTTCTTTCCCTTTTTTTCATTTACTTCTATCGAACTGCTTCCATCCACTTTTTCTACTTCTACAATACTATCTTTCTTCATTGGGATTCGACAATTCTTATTATTTCCAAATTCCACAATTACAACATCATCCATAACGTCAATAATAACTCCATAAAATCCACTGACAGTTAAAACACTATCTCCTGCTGCCACTGTTGTCAACATAGCTGCATGATTTTTCTCTTGCTTTCTTTGTGGACGAATTGCAATAAAGTAAAATGCTAAAATAACAATAGCAAAATATCCAACTGTCACTCCAATTCCTGCCATTCCGCCTCCAGCCGCTGCATCTGTACCTGCACCTGCATCAAGAAATAGCCTTGTAGCATGTAATGAAAAATTTAATAGTTCCATAATGATACTTCTCCTTTCTTAATCTTTATTTTCTATTTTTTTATCCCAATTCCTGCATCTGTTCCAGTTTTTCTTTTTTATACTGGGAAAACCGATCTTCTTCAATCGCTTCTCTAATTTCTTCCATCATTTTATTATAAAAATATAAATTATGCAATACAAGAAGCCGAAGTCCTAACATCTCCTTTGCTTTTAATAAATGACGAATATAAGCTCTGCTGTAATTTCTGCAAGTCATACATTGACAACCTTCTTCAATTGGGCGATCATCAAGTTCATATTGTGCATTTAATAAATTTCTTTTTCCCTGATTTGTATAAGCATGTCCATGCCTTCCATTTCTAGATGGATAAACACAATCAAAAAAATCAACTCCTCGCTCTACTGCTTCTAAAATATTTGCAGGAGTTCCAACTCCCATTAGATAAACAGGCTTTTCTAATGGAAGATATGGTACAGTTTCTTCAATAATATGATACATTTCTTCATGGCTTTCTCCCACAGCAAGACCACCAAGTGCATAACCATCCAATTCTAACTCTGAAATCCGCTTTGCATGATCAATTCTAATATCTGTAAATGTACCCCCCTGATTAATTCCAAATAAAAGCTGCTGCTTATTAATGGTATCCTCTTGTTGATTTAATCGATCCCTTTCCTTTTTACATCGCTCTAACCAACGCAATGTTCTATTTACAGAATCTATCATATATTCCCTTGTTGCTGGATAAGGAGCACATTCATCAAATGCCATTGCAATTGTTGATGCTAAATTGGATTGAATCTGCATACTTTCTTCTGGTCCCATAAAAATCTTTCTTCCATCAATATGAGAACGAAAATGAACACCTTCTTCTTTTATTTTCCGCAGCCCTGCTAAAGAAAATACTTGAAAACCACCAGAATCTGTAAGAATTGGACGATCCCAATTCATAAATTTATGCAGACCACCAAGCTTTTTTATTATTTTATCCCCCGGTCGTAGATGCAAATGGTATGTATTTGACAATTCTACCTGCGTACCAATTTCATAAAGATCCATTGTTGATACTGCACCCTTAATCGCTGCTACTGTTCCTACATTCATAAATACAGGTGTTTCAATAATACCATGTACAGTAAGAAGTTTGCCTCGTTTTGCATAACCGTCCCTATGAACTAATTTATACACTCTTTTTAAATTCCTTTCTTAAAATACAAATAATTCCTATTTTTATACTACAAAGATACAGTATAACAAGTCTTAAAAGCACCTGCAAGCATAAATTTATGAAATAATCATAAAAAATATATCCTGTTTTTCTTTTTTATTTTTATAAAAATTTAAAAAGACCTACGGTTTTTCATTCCATAGGCCTTTTTTAATTCTAAGAAACTATTTCTTACAATCTTTTACAAATTAGGCAACTGCATACTTTCTTAATGTTTGTTCAAATTTCTTATTATAATCCTGACAAGTTACATTTAATTCTCTTGTCAAATCCAGACTAAGCACACCTAAAATAGACTTTGCATCTACAATGAAGCTATTATAAAAAATATCTACGTCAAAATCGCATTCGGATGCTGCTGCTACAAAGTCCTTAACGTCATCTAATTTGTTTAACTTAATCCTTGCCATCTTTTTCATAGAAATTACCTCCAATTCTTTTCTTACTTTTTCAATAAATAATATATGTAATTTGCCGATTCTGTTCCAAAAATAAATTTCCCAAACGAAATTTCTATTTCTTAATCCTGTTAATTTTTTTGTAACTTTGGAATTTCCTCAGCAATTACTTTCTTTTCCCTTGTGATTTATGATGCCAAAGTTATACCATGCTTTTTTTTATTCGTCAATCTTATTTTTTTTAGTTTTAATTAAAACCTTTCAGAAAATGTTTCTGTCAAATATACAATATTTTCTAAAAAAAACTTGAAAAAATTAGATAAATTTTACAAGAATAAAAAAATATTCAGGAAATTAATAGAAAAAAAGAAAAGAGATTTGAAAATTAAAAATCATATTTTTGAAATCTATATTATAAAAAAAGAAGTTATTTATTACTAAATATTAAAATAATGCTATTATAAGTCATACAGTAAATGCCCTCTGTTCTTAATTACAGAGAGCATAAATGCATTTATAAACTGCTTTATAATAATTGTTGTGCAATCGTACCCTCGTCTGGTAAAAAGAAATCTGGAAGTTTATAGTTTTCATCATTAAATTTTACTTTTGCATAAATGGAACAAAGCCTTTGATATGTTTCCTCTGAAAATTTTGCATCATATGCATCAGAAATATCCACAAAAGTATAAGGAGAAACACATCTTCCCCATTGACTATCATCATTGGAAATCGTCATTGCACTAGCACCATTTGGTGTCACTTTATAAGTATTTCCTGTGCTTTGATTTACAATAATAACATCAACAAATCCATTTTCTAATTCAAGAATTGTCAGCTCACAAATTTGATTTTCCTCTGTGCGTATCTCCATAGCGGTTTTAATACGATTTTTCTCTATATTTGCGGTAATCGAAGATCCTGCACGTACATTTTTAAGATGTGTTGTACGGATTAAATGAATCAGCCTGTCAATGCTGCCCTGATTCAACACCTGATTATTGACATCCTGTTTTTTTTCCATCAAAAAATCTACTAATGTGTCAATCTCAGTCTGTGAAAGTAATGTCATATTTTCATTCATAAATAATTCCTCCAATACAATAGATTCAGTAAAATTGCTTTCAAACTTTTTCAACTTATCTATGCCATACAGCACATTGACTATATTCTATACTATTTTTTATAATTTTTCAATAATTTCAGCAAAAATTGTAAAAAAATATGTATTACTCCTCATCTTTTTCTGCAAAAACATCACTAAATTCTTGCTCATCCATAATTTCCTCAAATCGTTCTGCTACCTCTTGGTATTCTTCATCTTCTTCAATATTCTCAATACCAAGCTCATCCATAGAAGCACCAGTAAGACGATAAAAATAAATTTCTGTTTCCTTTGTCCCCTGTTCTTGTTCCGCTGGCATAAGTGCAATATAATTTCTGCTATTTTCGCAAAATACAAGCACAACATCACATTCCATTTGTATCCCATTTTCCATTTCAAGTGTTACTGTCATCTCTGAAAAATCTTCAAAATTTAATTTTTCCTCCATAAAAGCTGTCCTTTCCTTATTATTTATCTATTTCCATAAAGAAAGTATAACAGATATCTTATAAAAAGAAAATAATATTTGTAAATTTTAACTACTTTCTTCCTTATAGATAAATAATGTGTTATGATAGATATACTCACAAACGAAAAGATTTTCCATATATAAATTTTACGATTAAATAGGAGGCCATGATGTCCGATTTTTCAGAAAAACCAAAAAGAATTTCTGTCCGTAATCTTATTGAATTTATTCTCCGCAGTGGTGATATTGATAAACGTCATAGTGGTACTTATGATAGTGAATCTATGCAAGAAGGTAGCCGCATTCATAGAAAAATTCAAAAAGACATGGATCATCGTTATTTAGCAGAAGTTCCCCTTTCCATTACAATTCCAATCATAAAAGAAAAGGAAAACTGCTCTTTTCCTCTTATAATTGAAGGTCGTGCGGATGGTATTATTACAGCCTCGAAAAAAGAAAATGTTTTTTTACCTGATCCTTTTCATAAATCACTTCTTAACCATGCTTCTTCCAAAACGCTTCAAACAGGAACACAGCTTACTTTAGAAGATTTTCTTAATTCCTTATCATCACAGAAGCAGTCATCCTTAACTTCTTCTAATTTAGAACAAGAAATATCTTTATCAAAACAGCCAATAGATAATTCTATCCTAGATTCCAAAGCTTACGATTCTGATTGGAAAAAGGCAGCATTTGATTATAAGGGAACAACACTTCCTACCGTTGTAATTGATGAAATTAAAAGCATCCACCGCAATCTACATTCTCTTGAAAAGCCACTTCCTATGCATCGCTATCAAGCTCTTTGCTATGCCTATATTTATGCAAAACAAAAGAAACTTGATCCCATTGGCATTCAAATTACTTATTGTCATATTCCATCAGAAGCAATCCGCCGTTTTCATGAAATTGTTTCTTTTGATGATTTAGAAAATTGGTTTTCACAACTTACACAAGAATATGCTAAATGGATTCTCTGGGAAATTACTTGGCAGAAAAAACGTAATAATTCCCTTATTGGAATGGCATTTCCCTTTCCATATAGGAATGGTCAAAAAGAATTTGTAGAAGGTGTTTATTCAACTATTTATCATAAAAAAAAGCTTTATCTACAAGCACCTACAGGAACAGGAAAGACAATGTGTACACTTTATCCTGCAATTATGTCTTTTAGTACTGGTTTAAGTGAACGAATCTTTTATCTAACAGCTAAAACGATTACAAGAACCGTTGCTGATAATGCAGCATCTATTTTAATAGAGAATGGAGCTTATTTAAAAACACTAACCATTACAGCAAAAGAAAAAATATGTCCTATTGCATCTACTTCTCATCTACCTTGTAATCCTATCCAATGCGAATTTGCCAAAGGTCATTTTGATCGTGTCAATGATGCTGTATATGCACTACTTACTGAAAATATTACAATTACAAGGGATGTTATTTATAAATTTGCTATAAACTATAAAGTCTGCCCATTTGAAATGACTTTAGATACTGCTTTATGGTGTGATCTAATTATTTGTGATTATAATTACTTATTTGATCCAAATATTTACTTAAAACGCTTTTTTTCTAATGATAAACCAGCACCTTATACTTTTTTAATTGATGAAGCACATAATCTTGTCGAACGAGCACGTGATATGTATAGTGCTATATTATATAAGGAAGAATTTTTATCTGCTACCTCTTATATACTTGGTTTTGAAAGCCATATTCCAATAACATTGCAGCATTGTGATTATGCATTCTCGCAATTAGAGCAAAAATGTAATGGCTGCTTTACTGTACTTTTGGATATTCAGGAAATCATTTTAAAAATTATGCCACTTCTTGATGAATTAGAAGCTTTTTTACAAGAACATAATTATTTTCAGCAACGAGATAACCTATTAGATCTTTATTTTCATCTTCGCCATTTTTTGAAAATTTATAATATTTGTTCAGAAAAATATCGAATTTATGGGGATTATGATGAAATAAGAGGTTTCCGTATTACTTTACGTTGTATGGATCCTTCTGATAATATTAGAGACTGTTTAAATCGTGGAAATAGCAGCATTTTATTTTCTGCTACCTTACTTCCTATGTCCTATTACAGTGAACAACTTGCAGCAGAAAAAGATGATTATGTCTTATATCTGCCCTCTCCATTTCCAAAAGAACATAGCCGTATTTTTATTGCACAAGAAGTTAGCACAAAATATACTATGCGAATTGAAGAACAATTCCAAAAAATTGCTGCTTATATTCAAAAAGTTTTTGAAACCCATAAAGGAAATTATATGGTCTTTTTTCCTTCCTATCAAATGTTGGATATAATTGCTTCTTATTTAAAGGAATCTTATACAATAGCAAAAGAAGAAAAGGGAAAAAAAGAAAAAGAACCATTAAAACTTCTTTGTCAAAAACCTTTTATGTCAGAAGTAGAACGAGAAGCATTTCTTCATACCTTTGAGGAACATCCAAAAAAACCTGTACTTGCCCTTTGTATTATGGGTGGTATTTTTTCAGAAGGTATTGATTTAAAATATTCTCGTCTAATAGGAACGATTATTGTTGGACCGGGACTTCCTATGGTTTGTGAAGAACGAGAGCTTTATAAATCTTATTTTGATGAAAATGATAAAAATGGTTTTTATTACGCCTATTTATACCCCGGATTAAATAAAGTCTTTCAAGCAGCAGGACGAGTGATTCGGACAGAACATGATTATGGTATTATTCTATTGCTTGATGATCGCTTTTTAAGTGTTAATTATCAAACTTTATTTCCTACAGAATGGAAAACAGAATGTGTAACTTTGTATACAATTGAAGAAAAATTAAAGCGATTTTGGGAAACCATATTATAAGTCTTGCATTTCTCTTAGAAGGATTATATAATATGTTATCGCCAGTTCTAAAAGGAGCATGGATTTTCTGTGTTGCTGGTGTCCGGTCTCAAATTGAATTATCCCGAGAACACGCAGCAGCTGGCGTACAAATTTTAGCTTTTTGTAGAAATGGAGAGTTCCTATGGAAAATACGAAAAAAAACTTATCTTATGACAAACAGCTTTATGTTGAAAATACAGAACGACTTCGCCAAATTCTTTCTGCCCTTCCACCCTTTATTCGTCTGTTCTTTCGTGCAATTGAACCACAGACAACAGCAAAAACAAGGATTTCTTATAGCTATGATTTGCGTGTTTTTTTTCGTTTTCTAATAGAACAAAAGAAATGTGGAAAAGATGATTTGCTTTCTCTTGAAGTAACCGATCTTGATAAAGTTACAAGTCTTGATTTAGAAGAATATATGGAATATTTAAAAACATATTCTTCCAAAGAAGACGAAACTTTAAAAATCAATACAGAACAAGGACTTCGCCGCAAGCTTGCTTCACTAAAAAGCTTTTATCATTATTACTATAAACATGAAATGATAAAAACCGATCCAACCGTAAAATTAGAACTGCCAAAACTTCATAAAAAAGAAATTATCCGTCTTGATCCAAATGAAGTTGCAGAACTTTTAGATCTTGTGGAACATGGCGGAGATCAATTAACAGGTATGAAAAAAGTCTATTATGAAAAAAATAAAGTACGAAACCTTGCTATTATTACACTTTTGCTTGGTACAGGTATTCGTGTATCAGAATGTGTAGGCCTTGATATTACCGATATTGATTTTGATAATGATAGAATCCGTATTATTCGTAAAGGTTCAAAAGAAGATTTTGTCTACTTTGGAGAAGAAGTTCGGGAAGCATTACAAAATTATTTAGCACAAAGAGAACAAATAAAAACAATGGAAGGACATGAAAATGCCCTCTTTCTTTCTATTCGTAAACGCCGCATTACCATACAAGGGATAGAGGATCTTGTCAAAGACTACGCCTCTATGGTGACTACATTAAAACATATCACACCACATAAGTTACGCAGTACCTTTGGCACAAACCTCTATCGGGAAACAGATGATATTTATCTTGTTGCTGAAGTATTGGGTCACAATGATATTAATACAACAAAACGTCATTATGCTGCCACAGATGAATATAGAAAACGTCAGGCGGCAAAAATTGTAAAACTTCGGAAAGCTTAGATGCAAAAATTTTTTATGGAAAATCTGTATTTTTATATATTAAAGGTAGGACAAAGAAACTATTATGGAACAAGCTTTGCCCTACCTTTTTAACAGCTACTTCTTTTTATATAAAATTCATTTTTTTATGAAATGCTCCCAACCTTTTGCCTGTTCCTTTCCTTTTCCTCTCTTGTAATACATCCATAGAAATAATGATTACTGAATTGTAATTTTTTTCTTTTTTGTTATTTTTCGCCCATTTTCTAATGTAATGACTACGGTAAGTGTTACCTTTCCTGCCTTCTTTGCTGATATCACTCCTTTTTTCGATATAGAAGCAAGTTTTGGATTACTGGATTTATATACTATCGTTGCTTTCTCTGTACCAAATTTATTTCCTGTACTAATAGTATCTGGCAATATTAGTATAGTTGCTACTTTCTTTCCTTTTTTTATCAAACGCTTTTTTATTTGAAAGCGAACCCCTTGCTCCATAGTAACAACAGAAGTTCCTGTTAGTTTTTTTGCAGATACAATATAGTCGATACCACTATAACCGTCTATCATCACTGTACCATCCGAAGCTATGGTTTGTTTGCTATTTGCCATTTCCTCTAATTTTCCTGTTTTCGCATTATACTTATAAAGATATACGGTACTTCCTGCCGTTATCTCTGCTGTTTTTGTAACATCTACTTTTAGTTTCATACCTACATTTTCTAATGCTATATTTTCTGCGGTAGAAATCACACAAGTCTTTTTTATGGTACTTCCACTATCTGCAAGAGCTGTTTTTAATCCATTCTTTGTATCTGGATTTGTTGTTTTATCCTGTTGATTCTCAATACTCATAACAATGCTGATTGTTTGAATGCTGCTGTCAATCTTAGAAAGCTGTTTTGCTGGAATGGTAACAGTATAATTTTTGCTGTTTTCTGTTTCTACAACTTCTGTATTATGACTAGATTTTTCTGTTATTATAATAATTTTCAGCCCTTTTCCAATCTCTTTTACAGCCTGAATACTATCTTGTGTCAGGAAAATATCATCTGCCGAAAGATCACTTGCTGCTGGAATGGCAATCGTTACTACTGTATTTTTCCTTAATTTCTGTGCCGCTTCAATCGTAGGGGCAGTAATTTCTATTCTATATTCTTCTATGGCTTCTTCCCCTATTAAAGCTTCTAATAAATGATCAGAAATTATTACCGTTCCTTGTGTTCCTGTAGAAATCACAGCCTTCTTCTCTGTTCCTTGCTGATTCGTTTCCTTTGTAATGGTAAGAATCGTATCATCATCTTCTGTTGTCACTGTTTTTATTTCTATAATACTGCCATCCGTTTTTGTTTCTTTTATGGTTTTAATTTTACTTCCATTTTCTGTTGTTTGTATTGTTGTTTCTACTGTAGTGCCATCTTCTTTTGTTTCTATTGTAGTATTTGGCTTATTTGTATCTATTGGATTATTTTCTGCCTTGTTCTCTGATTCTGTCTGTGTTGGCTGTGTTGTATTATCTGTAGTGCCAGTAGAATCACTTGAGCCCGTGTTTGTACTGCTGCCATTCCCTATATTGCTGCCTGTATTATTTCCTATATTATTAGAATTGTTGTTATTACTACCTGAGTTATTGTTATCTGAATTGTTTCCACCTGAATTATTGCCATTATTTCCATTTCCTGTATTACCACCATTTTCATCTGGGTTTGGTTTTGTATTATTCGTATTATTTTCTATCATAGTAATTGTAACAGAACATGTAATGATCTCATAGTTTGCGGCATCTCCTCCTACATATTCTGCGGTCGCTTTCCATGTAATTCCTGCTTTGGTTGGAAGCTCTGTTTGCCTATCTGCTTCTGTCCATTGCCAGCCTGTATTTCCGTTTAAAGGTAGATCACTTACTTTTAAGCCTTCTTGAATCGTTGCGGTTCGACTGCTTTCTGGCATATTGGGAGCTTTTTCGGCTTTTGCTATTTTCCAGTCTTTTTCTATCATAAGACTTCCTGTATAATCACCGATTCCGGTAATCGTAATGGTAAATTTATAATTACCTGCATTTGTTTCTTTATTACCTGTAATGGTATAAGTGTAATCTGTTCCCTCGGTTAGTTTCTTTTCTTCTGACTGAACTATTAAATCAAACGTTCTTTCTTGTAAATTTCCATTATAGATAAAATTATCTTCAAAAATAATATCTGGATTTGTATTTTGGATATCCTCTTTCTCTACTGGTGGCTCACTTTCTTCTATCATAGTAATGGTAACTATTTGTGTGGTTTTTTCATAGTTTGCGGCATCTTCTCCTACATATTCTGCGGTCGCTTTCCATGTAATTCCTGCTTTGGTTGGAAGCTC
>CAJTJZ010000071.1 GCA_910576895.1 uncultured Lachnospiraceae bacterium
GTCCTTGCTTAAATTACATTTGTAATCAAAAAATGGGGAAACTCAAAATCAATTTCTGTCTTGACAAGTGATAGAAATGTGTTACAATAAGGTTCAGTTTTAAAGGCTAGGAAGACGTTATAGGGCAATATTTTCTTTCAGAGAGAAGGATTCACCGGCTGTAAGATCCTTTAAGTTCAGATATTGTTTAATTTCGCGTTGGAGCTGCATTTTTGAAACCAGATAAGGAAAAGTAGGAAATGCCGTAGATGCACGTTATGCATAAATTAAGAAGCCACAAATCTAAAAAAAAGAAAGTATTTGTGGAAACAGGGTGGTACCGCGGAATTTTTCGTCCCTGATCAGATAAAAAGAAAGTTTTATCTGATTAGGGCTTTTTTATTTAATAAGAAATTTCTCAATTTTTTATGTCTATTTATGGCATAGTAAGTGTTTGCAACTATTTGGTAAGTAAAGAAAGGAGATAAAAAATCATGAAAGATAAGTTAAAGAGGATTATGGATGAGGCATTGACACAGATTAATTCCTCGGAACAGCTAGATAAGCTGAATGAAATTAGAGTTAATTTTCTTGGAAAAAAAGGAGAATTAACAGCAGTATTAAAATCAATGAAAGAGGTAGCACCAGAGGATCGGCCGAAGGTGGGGCAATTAGTTAATGATGCAAGACTTGCGATTGAGGAAAAATTAGAAGAAAAACGTGCCGCTTTTGCAAAGGCGGCAAGAGAAGCAAAGATTGCAGCAGAAACCATTGATGTGACTTTGCCGGCTGTTAGACCAAAAATGGGGCATCGTCATCCAAATACCATTGCATTAGAAGAAGTAGAACGTATTTTTATTGGTATGGGCTATGAAGTGGTAGAAGGACCAGAGGTAGAAAAGGATTATTATAATTTTGAAGCATTAAATATTCCAGCGAATCATCCAGCAAAGGATGAGCAGGATACCTTTTATATTAATAATGATATTTTATTGCGGACACAGACATCACCAGTACAAGTACGTGTTATGGAGCAGGGAAAGCTTCCAATTCGTATAATTGCACCCGGACGAGTATTCCGCTCTGATGAAGTGGATGCAACGCATTCCCCTTCGTTCCATCAAATTGAAGGACTGGTAATTGATAAAAATATTACCTTTGCTGATTTAAAAGGAACATTAGCAGAGTTTGCAAAGGAATTATTTGGAAAAGATACAAAAGTAAAATTCCGTCCACATCATTTTCCATTTACTGAACCAAGTGCAGAAGTGGATGTTACTTGTTTTAAATGTGGGGGTAAGGGTTGTCGATTCTGTAAAGGTTCTGGATGGATTGAAATTTTAGGTTGTGGTATGGTGCATCCAAAAGTTTTAAAGATGAGTGGAATTGATCCAGAGGAATATTCTGGCTTTGCTTTTGGTGTGGGACTGGAAAGAATTGCGTTACTAAAATATGAAATTGATGATATGCGATTATTATATGAAAATGATGAAAGATTTTTAAAACAATTCTAATTTTAATATAGATAATTTCTAAATAAACAATTTTTAAATAGATAATTAATTTTATTTTTTAAGGGAGGTAATACAATGAATACACCGCTTTCTTGGATTAAAGCATATGTGCCAGATTTAGATTGTAGTGCACAGGAATATATGGATGCCATGACATTATCTGGCTCTAAAGTGGAGGGTTTTACAAGGCTTGATAAAAATTTAGAGAAGATTATTGTAGGAAAGATTTTAAAGATTGAAAAACATCCAGATGCAGATAAATTGATTGTTTGTAAGGTGCAGATTAAGGAAGATGGAGAAACCATACAGATTGTAACAGGTGCAAAAAATGTAAAGGAAAATGATAAAGTTCCTGTGGTGCTTTCAGGTGGAAGGGTTGCAGCATCGGCTCATGATGCAAAAGAGTATCCAGAAGGAATTAAAATTAAAAAGGGAAAGTTGCGTGGCGTGGAATCCTTTGGTATGATGTGTTCGATTGAAGAACTTGGCTCTTCTGTAGATTATTATCCAGATGCTGCAATAGATGGTATTTATATTTTAAGTGATAATAAGGAATATAAAAATGCTGCCATTGGTTCTGATGTTGTAGAATTACTAGGACTACATGATGTTGTTTTTGAATATGAAATTACTTCGAATCGTGTCGATTGTTTTTCTGTACTTGGAATTGCAAGAGAGGCAGCAGCAACATTTGATAAAAAATTTATTCCACCAATAGAAAAGGAAACAGGAAATGGGGAAAAAGCTTCGGATTATATTTCTGTAGAGGTAGATGATCAGGAACTTTGTCCTCGCTATGTAGCAAGAGTTGTTAAAAATATTAAGCTTGCTCCATCGCCAGAATGGATGCAAAGGCGATTAGCTGCTTGTGGGATTCGCCCAATTAATAATATTGTTGATATTACAAATTATGTTATGGAAGAAATGGGACAGCCTATGCATGCCTATGATTTAGATACCATTGCAGGGAAGAAGATTATTGTAAGACGTGCTTATGATAGGGAACAGTTTCAGACATTAGATGGGCAGACAAGGACATTAGATAGTTCTATTTTAATGATTTGTGATGCAGAAAAGCCAATTGGTATTGCAGGTATTATGGGCGGTGAAAATTCAAAAATTACCGATGATGTAAAAACAATGTTATTTGAAGCAGCTTGCTTTGATGGTACAAATATTCGTCTTTCTGGTAAAAAAATAGGAATGCGTACCGATGCACAAGCAAAATTTGAAAAAGGACTTGATCCAAACAATGCCATTCTTGCGATTAATCGTGCTTGTGAGTTGATAGAGGAACTTCATGCAGGAGAAGTTGTTGGCGGATGTGTCGATGTTTATCCATCGGTAAGACAGCCAAAAAAAATAGCACTTTATCCAGAAAAAATTAATCAGTTGCTTGGAACAAACATTCCAGAGCAGGATATGCTTTCTTATTTTAAAAAGATTGATTTAGAATATGATGAAAAGACAAAAGAAGTGATTGTTCCTATATGGAGACAAGACCTTGAATGTATGGCAGATCTTGCAGAGGAAGTGGCACGTTTTTATGGATATGATGAAATTCCAGTATCGCTTCCACATGGAGAGGCAACAACAGGAAAGCTTTCCTTTAAGCTTAGAATCGAGGCAATTGCAAGAAATGTAGCAGAACAATTTGGTTTTAGTGAAGGCATGACCTATTCCTTTGAAAGTCCGAAAGTATTTGATAAATTACGATTATCAAAAGAGGATATCTTGCGAAAAACGGTTACTATTTCAAATCCTTTAGGAGAAGATTATAGTATTATGCGTACCTTGCCATTAAATGGAATGCTTACAAGTCTTTCTACAAATTATAATCGAAGAAATAAAAATGTTCGTCTTTATGAATTGGCAAATAGTTATCTTCCAAAACAAGTACCAGTAACAGAGCTTCCAGAAGAACGGATGCAGTTTACACTTGGTATGTATGGAGAAGGAAATTTCTTTGATTTAAAGGGAATGATAGAAGAATTTTTAGAAAAAGTTGGTTTGAAAGGGTTGCTAAATTATGATGCAAAAGCAGGAAGACCTTATCTACATCCGGGAAGACAAGCGAATATTTATTATGATGGTATTGTAATAGGTTATCTTGGAGAAGTACATCCTGACGTTTTAGATTCTTATGAAATTGGTGAAAAAGCATATCTTGCTGTATTAGATATGAAAGAAATTGTTGCAAGGGCAAGCTTTGACGTAAAATATCAAGGAATTGCAAAATTTCCAGCAGTAACACGTGATTTAAGCCTTGTTGTGCCAAAAGATATTATGGTTGGACAGATTGAAGAAGAATTACGCAAAGGATGCGGAAAGCTTTTAGAATCTTATCATTTATTTGATATTTATGAAGGAAGTCAGATTCAGTCTGGTTATAAATCAGTGGCATATTCCATTGTTCTTAGAAATAAAGAAAAGACATTGGAGGAAAAAGAAATTAATGCAGTTATGGAGAAAATTTTAAAAGGACTTGAAACATTAGGAATTGAATTAAGAAAGTAAAAATAAAATATAAACTGTCAGGGCTGTGTAAAAGAAAGGAATACAGCTCTGACGGAAAATATAAAGAAAATAAAGAAAACTATAAAATATAAATTCTTTACAAATTAGAAAAAGGAAAGAAGGGAATAGTTACTGTAAATTTCAGTAGCGATTACAATGGTAAATGATTTAACGAATGGTAATATTCATAAAAAATTGTGGTTATTTTCCATTCCAATGCTAATTTCTGTTATGTTTCAGCAAATTTATAATATAGCCGATAGCATGATTGCCGGAATATTTGCTGGAGAGGATGCTCTAGCAGCAGTTGGTGCTTCTTATCCAATTACAATGCTTTTTATGGCAGTAGCCATTGGCAGCAATACAGGCTGTTCTGTTGTTATTTCGCAATTATTTGGTGCGAAAGATTATAAAGATATGAAAACAGCAATAAATACAACTTTTTTTGTTTGTTTTCTTTTAAGTATTATATTGACAGGCCTTGGATTTCTTTTTTGTAATCCATTAATGAAATTAATTCATACACCAGATAATATTTTTGTTGATGGAAAATTATATCTAACGATCTATGTTGCAGGATTTCTATTTTTATTTCTATATAATGTTTGTACAGGAATTTTTAATGCATTAGGAGATTCTAGAACCCCATTATATTTTCTGATTTTTTCTTCGATAGGAAATATTATATTAGATCTTCTCTTTGTTGCTGTTTTTCATTGGGGAGTAGCTGGTGTTGCTTTTGCTACTTTTTTAGCACAGGGAATTTCTGGAATTTTATCATTTTTTACGCTTCAAAAAAGACTAAAGGGAATAAAAATAGAAGGAAAACCAGCAAAATATTCTTCTAAGATGTTGATAAGAGTAGCAAAAATTGCAATTCCAAGTATTTTACAACAAAGCTTTGTTTCTGTAGGAAATATGTTTATTCAAACTTATGTAAATAGTTTTGGTTCGGCTGCCATTGCAGGATATTCGGCTGCCATTAAATTGAATACATTTGCAATTACAAGTTTTACAACGTTAGCGAATGGATTATCTAGTTTTGCTGCACAAAATATTGGGGCAAGAAAAAGAGAACGTGTTCGGAAAGGTTTATTTTCTGGGCTTTTGTTGGCATTTCTTGTTGCTGTTCCATTTTTTATTCTCTATTTCTTTTTTGGTAATAGGATGATGTCTTTATTTTTAAAACCATCAGAAGCAGGAAATGCAATTAAAATAGGCAAAGAGTTTTTAACAATTGCTTCGCCATTTTATTTTATTGCTGCTATTAAATTAATGTGTGATGGACTTTTGCGAGGTGCTGGTATGATGGCAGGTTTTATGTCATCAACATTTACCGATCTTTTGCTGCGTGTTATTTTAGCAGGATTTCTCTCTGGGAATTTTATAAAAAATCTTGGTTATGGTATTACAGGCATTTGGATGGCTTGGCCGGTTGGCTGGAGTATTTCTATGGTGATTTCTATTATATTTACATGGTATTTATTTAAAAAAGATAGGGATTCTTAGATTTTATTATTTTTTTATACACTATTCACAAATTTCCAATTGAAAAAAAGTTCTATTTAAGTTATGATGGAAAACATAAAAATTTTTCCAATATCAAATATGATAGTGGATATCTAAAAAAGGAGGGTAATCTATGCCCAAATTTAGTGTAAAAAAGCCATTTACAATTGTAGTTGGCGTGATCATGCTTTTGGTTTTAGGATTTGTCAGTTTTACAAGAATGACAACCGATCTTCTTCCAAGCATGAATATTCCTTATCTTATTGTAGTAACTACATATCCGGGAGCATCCCCAGAAAAAGTGGAAAGCAGTGTTACACAGCCATTAGAGGCAGGACTTGGTACTGTCAATGGTGTGGAGGCTGTCAGCAGTACATCAAATGAAAATTACAGTATGGTGATGTTGGAATTTGCTGAAGATACCAATATGGACAGTGCTATGGTAAAGGTAACAACACAGCTTGATCAAATGGAACTGCCAGATACCGTTGGAAAACCAATGGTTATGGAAATGTCTATGGATATGATTGCAACAATGCAAGTGAGTGTCGATTATAAGGGAATGGATATCTATGAATTAACAGATTTTGTAGATGAAACCGTAATTCCTTATTTAGAACGGCAAAGCGGTGTTGCTAGTGTAAATCCAACAGGGCTTGTAGAAAAAAGCGTAGAAGTACGTCTTGATCAAGATAAGATTGATGATATCAATGATAAACTTCTTACAAAAGTAAATAAAGAACTTGCAAAGGCAAAGAAAAAGATTACAAAAGCAGAAGATAAGATAAAAAAAGGTAAAAAAGAGCTAAAAGATGGAAAGAAAGAATTAGAGGAACAACAAACAGAGAAAAGTGATGAGCTTGCAAATTTTAGCCAGATGCTTGATCAGGCTATGGCAAATGAAGCCGCTTATAATGCACAGCTTGTTAGTTTAAAAGCAAGTCGTACTGCATTAAAGACAGAACTTAAGGCATATAAAGATAATGGCATTGTTTCTAGTTATCGTCAATTGAATGAAGCCTTTTCTTCTATGAAAGCAGCCGTTGCAGGAGAAGAAACATATCAATCCATTTATCAGGCTATTTATGCACAGGCATTGCCTGCTGCTGTTCAAAATGCGGTAACTTCTGCTGGAATGGAAACAGAAGTAACAGCAGAAAATGTAGAAACGATTTTAGCAGGGCTTGGAGAAGGGGCAGAAGCAATTACAGCAGCGATAAAAGAGCAGGCAGAAACGCTTGCAAAAGAACAAGTAGCAGAAATGGAAGCAAAGATTCCAGAGGATATCAAAGATGCGATTGATCACCCAGAAAAACTTACAGCAGTAAAAGAAATGATGGAACAACAGGGACAAAAAGAGATGGCAGATGGTTTATCAACAGAGTCCCTTCAGACAATATATGATATTGTAAATACAAGGATTCCGCAGATTGAGACAGAGCTTGCAAATTTAAAAGTGGAAATTATGACAGCAAAAGCTGTTGTTGATCAAATGGAGGAATCCATTGCAGAGGCAAAGAAAAATTATACAGAAATTGAAGCGGGAAAAATTACAGCGGCAGCAGCATTTGGTGCAGCAAATGCACAGATGGCTTCTGGAGAAGATGCCTTAAAAAGTGGAGAGGAACAATTAAAAGAAGCCAAAAAGTCGTATAAAGAATCAAGAAAGCAAGCATTAGAAAATGCTAATCTTGATAATATGCTGACAATGAGTACAATTTCTGGTATTTTAACAGCAGAAAACTTTGATATGCCAGCAGGTTATATTAATGAAGGAGAAAACCAATATCTTCTAAAGGTTGGTAATGCTTATGAAAGTTTGGAAGAATTGGAAGAATCTATGCTTTGCAAAGTAGATGGCATTGGTGATGTTCGTCTGAAAGATGTTGCAGAGACTACAATGATTGATAATTCCGGTGAAAGTTATGCAAAGGTGAATGGAAATGATGCCATTTTACTGGCAATATCGAAATCAAGTACAGCAGGTACTTCCGATGTTTCTGAAAGATGTAAAAAAGCATTACATGCTTTGGAAGAAGAATATGAAGGACTCTCTTTTACAAGTTTTATGGATCAGGGCGATTATATTGGATTGATTATTGACTCTGTATTGTCTAATCTGATTTGGGGAGCATTGCTTGCTATCCTTGTATTAGCTTTATTCTTAAAAGATGTTCGTCCAACTGTAATTGTGGCATTTAGTATTCCAATGAGTGTATTATTTGCTGTTGTATTAATGTATTTTACAAATATTACTTTAAATATTATTTCTCTATCTGGATTGGCACTTGGTGTTGGAATGCTTGTAGATAATTCTATTGTTGTAGTAGAAAATATTTATCGTCTGCGAAGCAATGGAGTTTCTGCTGCACGTGCTGCTGTTGTTGGTGCAAATCAAGTAGCAGGAGCGATTGCCGCTTCTACACTTACTACTATTTGTGTTTTTCTTCCTATTGTGTTTACAGGTGGTTTAACAAGAGAACTTTTATCTGATATGTGTTTAACAATTGGATATAGTTTAGTAGCCAGCTTGATTGTAGCACTTACTTTTGTTCCATGTATGGGAGCAACCGTACTGAAAAACAGTAAAGAAAAGAAGCATCATTGGTTTGATGCTATGGTAAATGCCTATGAAAAAATATTAAGATTTTGTTTGCGTTTTAAGATTGTGCCATTAGTTATTTCTATTATCCTTTTAGTATTTTGTGCTATGAAAGTGTTCCAAATGGGAATGGAATTAATTCCAAACATGGGCGGTAATCAAATGTCAGTATCTATGACAGCACCAGAGGAAACAACAAAAGAAGAAGATTTTGCGATGGTAGATCAGATATTGGATATTATAATGGATATAGAAGGGATTGATTCCGTTGGTGGTATGACAAGTAATTCAACTGCAATGTTAGCTGGAATGTCATCAGGAGAATCAAAAAATTTTAATTTCTATATTTTATTAGATGAAGAAGCGGCAAAAGATAATAATAAAGTAAAATTAGATATAGAGAAAAAGCTTGCAAGTTTTCAAGATCAGGGTTGTGAAATCAATATTTCTACTTCCAATATGGATATGTCAAGCCTTGGTTCTAGTGGATTGCAAATTGATATTCGAGGAAAAAGTCTGGATACGTTGCTTGCAATTAGTGAAGATATGAAAGAATTAGTTTCCAAAGTGGAAGGATTTGAAAATGTTTCCAATGGGCAAGAGGAAGGCGACAGAGTGATTAAAGTCATTGTAAATAAAGATAAAGCCATGCGTCTTGGACTTACCGTAGCACAAATTTACAGTGAACTTACCACAGGAATTACGGTAGATACCGATTCTACTACATTAACTATAGATAATCAGGATTATGCAGTAAAGATTGTAGATGATAGAGAAGAATTAACAGCAGATAAGCTTCTTTCTTATAAATTTGAAACAACAAAAACGAAAGCAAATGGAGAAACAAAGAAAGAAAATCATAAGTTAAAAGAATTTGCAACAGTAGAAGATAGTAAAAGTGTAGCCTCTATTTCCAGAGAAAATCAGGTACGTACTCTTAGTGTAACAGCAGAAACAATGGAAGGTTATAATACTACTTTGCTTGCAAGAGATGTAAAAAAATTACTAGATCAATATAAAGCAGAAGATGGGTATACGGTAGAAATTAGCGGAGAAAGTACATCTGTAAATGAATCTATGGTAGATATGGTACAGATGATAGCACTTGCGATTGTATTTATTTATCTTGTTATGGTAGCACAGTTTCAAAGTATTTTATCACCATTTATTGTACTCTTTACCATTCCACTTGCATTTACTGGTGGTTTGTTAGCATTATTGATTACAGGAGAAACACTTTCGATTATTAGTATGATGGGATTTCTTGTATTAGCAGGTGTTGTTGTAAATAATGGTATTGTTTTTGTAGATTATGCAAATCAGCTTCGATTAGAGGGTGTAGAGAAAAAAGAAGCTTTAGTAGAAACGGGAAGAACACGTATGCGGCCAATTCTTATGACAGCATTAACAACGATTCTTGCGATGTGTACTATGGCATTTAGTCAAGATGCCTCTGCTGCTATGGGACGTGGTATGGCAATTGTAACTATTGGTGGTCTTGCTTATGCAACTTTAATGACATTATTTATTGTACCTGTATTATATGATTTGGTGTTCCGTAGGGAACTTAAAAAGGTAGAACTTGGAGATGAAGACAATTTAATGGAATAGGGAAGAAATTTAAAGTGGGCGATAATGTGCAAAAACAATTTATAATGAAATGTTAAAAAAGTGTATATTGAATACTGGGTAGTTAAAAAGTTTGGGATAAAAAGTAAAAAGTATTAAGCATAGCATAGATCCATAAAAATGGATCTATGCTAAATAAATAAGAAATATCCATCAGTAATATCATTTAAGAAGAAACATTTTCATTGCTTTTTATCTCATGACAGGCATAAAGCCTGTAATGTTTTTATTTATAAAAGCATTACCTAGCCTGTCATCTTCTATAAAGATTTGTATTTTTTTAATTCCCATTTATATTCTAAAAGTTTTCCTGTGCTTCCATGATATACAAGGGTATATCGTTTGTGGTTCTTTTTTAATTTTACTTTATACTCAGGTATGCCATCATCATAATCAAAATGAATACTTTGTATTGAGGCATGGTTAATTCGTTTTTTTGCTAAGGATCTAATTTCCTTTTTTGTTAATTCTTGATCATTTCCATTATTTGGTTTTTTCATCCGTTCCCATTCATATTTTAAAAGTTTTCCATTGGAAGCCTTATAAGTTAATTCATATTCTCGGTTTCCTTTTAATAAATCTACTTCATATAC
The DNA here is from genome assembly GCA_910576895.1 of uncultured Lachnospiraceae bacterium. Classification (GTDB taxonomy): domain Bacteria; phylum Bacillota; class Clostridia; order Lachnospirales; family Lachnospiraceae; genus MGBC100174. The sequence continues at coordinate 10,344 of CAJTJZ010000071.1, forward strand.
ACGAGAACTTCCTTTATGATCAATATCAACATCAGTAACTGTAGAAGATGCAACCTTTTCTTTTGCTAGCTTTTTTGCAGTGGCAACATCTTTTATTTCTTTTGCAGAAGCATTTTGTGGAAGAAATGCAGCAGAGCATAAAAGCATGGAACAAAGAACCATTAGTTTTCGCATAGAAATCCTCCTTATAATAAAATAGGGTTGACATTTACATGGATATTTCCATCCCTTGACAGGCATGAAATGCCTGCTGCCTGTAGTATTTTTCATTCATAAAAAACATAAATATAACAGGCAGTGGAATCGCTTGCGATTCCATCCCTTATTATATGGAGAAAAAGAAAAAATAATAAAGAAAATATAGGAAATAAAAAAGGAATGCCTTTTTTGCATTCCTTTTAATAAGTAAGTGATAATTGCTTGTATTTTTTTATTCTACAATATATGGTTTTAAAACTTCAAGAATAGAATTTACAGCATCTTCACTATGGATATTAAGATCAATAGGTTTGGAAAGATCTAAACTAAAAATGCCCATAATAGATTTTGCGTCAATAACATATCTACCAGAAACGAGATCAAAATCTGCATCGAATTTTGTAACATCATTTACAAATGCTTTTACCTTATCAATAGAATTTAATGAAATTTTTACTGTTTTCATAATTTATTCCTCCTAAAATGCTTTTTTTCTTATATAGTACCTGTTTCTAATTGGAAAGTCAATATACAAACTTCATAATTTTCTTAAGAAGAAAAGAGTAAGTTTGCCATATATTGAAAAAAACAGTAGAAAAAACAAAGTTTTTATAAATTGCAGAGAAAATCAATTATTTTTCTTTAAAAAAATTTTTCTGATTGACTTGACAGACTTTTAAAACTTGGTTATACTTGTACCTATAATTTTTGCAGTAATAAAATTTTATTGTATGGAGAAAGGCTGTGAAAAGGAGGAGTACATATTGTAGGTAAATGCAGAGAGAATACGGTTGGTGAAAGTATTCATGATGGCAATATGGAAGGTAGCCTTGGAGCTTTGGGCAGAACAATTACTTTTATATTTAAGTTATAGAAGTAATTCAGTAAGTTTCAACGTATTCCCAGCGTTAACAGGGAACGGTATATAAGTACCGGATGAGTGCAGAGGATTTTTTATGAACATATCGAATTTTAGAAAAATTTGATTGGCTTATGGAAGATTTTCTGAAATAAGGTGGTAACACGGACAGTAGAAGTAGTCAAATTTCGAGGAAATTTGTTTACATCGTTCGCCCTGACAGAAAGTTTTGTCAGGGTTTTTTTTTTAAAATATTGAGGCACGAAGTGCCTGCTGCCCGTCATGCTTTTTATTTATGAAGAATTACAAGCTTTATTAAAATTTTTATGGAGGTATTTTATATGAAATGTAATTTAGCAGTAATTTCTGGTGATGGTATTGGACCAGAGATTGTAGCACAAGCAAAGCGTGTTTTAGATGCAATTGGTGAAGTTTATGGACATATGTTTTGTTATACAGAAGTTTTAATGGGAGGCTGTTCCATTGATGTACATGGAGTTCCATTAACAGAGGAAGCAATTCTTACGGCACAGGCAGCCGATGCCGTTTTAATGGGATCGATTGGTGGTAATACAGCGACTTCTCCATGGTATCAATTACCGCCAGAAAAGCGTCCAGAAGCAGGACTATTGAAAATTCGTAAATCATTAGGACTATTTGCAAATCTTCGTCCAGCATATCTTTATGAGGAATTAAAACATGCTTGTCCTTTAAAAGAAGAACTTGCAAATCAAGGTTTCGATATGATGATTATGCGTGAACTTACAGGTGGACTTTATTTTGGAGAGAGAAAGACTTATACGGAAAATGGTGTAACCCTCGCCTATGATACTTTAACTTATAGTGAAAATGAAATTCGGCGAATTGCAAAACGTGGTTTTGAAATTGCAAGAAAACGCAGAAAGAAAGTAACAAGTGTAGATAAAGCAAATGTCTTAGATTCTTCCAGACTTTGGAGAAAAGTAGTAGAGGAAGTTGCAAAAGACTATCAAGATGTAGAACTAGAACATATGCTTGTAGATAATTGTGCAATGCAGCTTGTAAAAGATCCAAGTCAGTTTGATGTTATTTTAACAGAAAATATGTTTGGAGATATTCTATCTGATGAAGCAAGTATGATTACAGGCTCGATTGGTATGTTACCTTCTGCAAGTTTAAATGAAACAAAATTTGGACTTTATGAGCCAAGCGGTGGTTCTGCACCAGATATTGCCGGAAAAAATATTGCAAATCCAATTGCAACGATACTTTCTGCTGCTATGATGCTTCGTTATACATTTGATCTTGACAAAGAAGCCGATGCTGTGGAACGTGCAGTAAAGCTTGTTTTGAAAAAAGGATATCGAACAGGTGATATTATGTCGGAGGGAAAAATACAAGTAGGCACAAAAGAAATGGGCGATAAAATTGTAGAGGAAATTAAAAATCAAAAATAGAAAGTAAAAGTTATACTAGCTGTCGAGAAACATGACAGGTAGTATAATATAAATAATATATTTATATAGAAAGAAAGGAAATGAATATGAGAAGTGATTCTGTAACAAAGGGAATGCAACAAGCACCCCATCGTTCTTTATTTAATGCATTAGGTATGACAAAAGAGGAATTAAAGAAACCATTGATTGGTATTGTTAGTTCTTTTAATGAGATTGTTCCGGGGCATATGAACTTGGATAAAATTGTAGAAGCTGTAAAGCTTGGAGTTGCAATGGCAGGCGGTACTCCTATTGTATTTCCAGCAATTGCTGTCTGTGATGGAATTGCGATGGGACATACAGGTATGAAATATTCTTTAGTAACAAGAGATTTGATTTGTGATTCTACGGAATGTATGGCAATGGCACATCAATTTGATGCTTTAGTTATGGTTCCAAACTGTGATAAAAATGTACCGGGACTTTTAATGGCAGCAGCTCGGTTAAATATTCCAACAATTTTTGTAAGCGGTGGTCCAATGCTTGCTGGTCATGTAAAAGGACAGAGAAGAAGTCTTTCTAGTATGTTTGAAGCTGTTGGTTCTTATGCAGCAGGTACTATGACAGCAGAAGATGTAGAGGAGTTTGAAAATAAAGCTTGTCCAACTTGTGGTTCTTGTTCTGGTATGTATACAGCAAATAGTATGAATTGTTTAACAGAAGCAATTGGTATGGGATTACAGGGAAATGGTACAATTCCGGCTGTTTATTCAGAAAGAATTAAATTAGCAAAACACGCTGGAATGAAGATTATGGAATTGCTTGAGAAAAATATTTGTCCACGTGATATTATGACAAAAGAAGCTTTTGAAAATGCTTTAACTGTTGATATGGCATTGGGATGTTCTACAAATACAATGCTTCATCTTCCAGCAATAGCAAATGAAGCAGGCATTGAATTAAATCTTGAAATGGCAAATGAGATTAGTGCAAAGACACCAAATCTTTGTCATTTAGCTCCGGCTGGTCCTACGTATATGGAACAGTTAAATGAAGCAGGTGGTGTTTATGCTGTTATGAAGGAATTAAGCAAGAAGAATTTATTGCATCTTGATTTAATCACAGCAACAGGAAAAACTGTAAAGGAAAATATTGAACATTCCATAAATCTTGATAAAGAAGTGATTCGTCCAATAGAAAATCCATATAGTGAAACGGGTGGCATTGCTGTATTAAAGGGAAATCTTGCACCAGATTCCGGTGTAGTAAAGCGTTCTGCCGTTGTAAAAGAAATGATGGTGCATGAAGGACCAGCAAGGGTATTTGATTGTGAAGAAGATGCTATTGAAGCAATTAAAGGCGGAAAAATTGTAGCTGGTGATGTTGTAGTTATTCGTTATGAAGGTCCAAAAGGCGGTCCGGGTATGAGAGAAATGTTAAATCCAACTTCTGCAATTGCAGGTATGGGACTTGGTTCTTCCGTTGCATTAATTACAGATGGACGTTTTTCAGGTGCATCCAGAGGAGCTTCAATTGGACATGTATCACCAGAAGCAGCCGTTGGAGGACCAATTGCTCTTGTACAAGAAGGAGATATCATTAAAATTAATATTCCAGAAAACACCTTAGATCTTGCTATTTCTGAGGAAGAAATGGCAAAAAGAAAAGCAAATTGGAAACCAAAAGAACCAAAGGTAACAACAGGTTATTTGGGAAGATATGCGAAAATGGTAACAAGTGGAAGTAAAGGTGCTATTCTGAAAATTTAACAATAAGTTGAAATATTTATATACTGGCGGTCGAAAAGCGTGGCTGCTTAATATAATTCATTTGTGAGTATAATTATACTGGCAGTCAAATAAATTGACTGCTTAGTATAAAGAAAAATAATTTGAGAAAGGAGAAGCTGTGGGCAATTTCTTATTTTGGATTTTGCCTTAAAAATTGTTAAGAAAATAGAATAAATTTTTGAAAGAACGTTTTATATCTTAATAGTTTTTTACAGCATGGCATGATATGCAGTTGACAGGTTCACAGATTGTAGTAGAATGTCTAAAGGAACAGGGAGTTGACACAATTTTTGGTTATCCGGGTGGTGCAATTTTAAATATTTATGATGAATTATACCGCCATCAAAAAGAAATAAAACATATCTTAACAAGCCATGAGCAGGGAGCTGCCCATGCAGCAGATGGCTATGCACGTGCAACAGGAAAAGTTGGTGTTTGTATGGCAACAAGTGGTCCGGGAGCTACCAATTTAATTACAGGAATTGCAACAGCTTATATGGATTCTGTTCCAATGGTAGCCATTACCTGTAATGTTACAAATGCACTTCTTGGAAAAGATAGTTTTCAGGAAGTGGATATTGCAGGAATTACAATGCCAGTAACAAAACATAATTTTATTGTAAAATCAGTAAAGGAGCTTGCAGAAACAATTCGCCGGGCTTTTTATATTGCAAAAAAGGGTCGTCCCGGTCCTGTATTAGTAGATATTACAAAAGATGTAACAGCAGAAAAAACAGAATTTATACCAAAACAAGAACAAAAAGATACATTATTAGAAAATAGAACGGAAAATAGTATAGTCAAAAGGGAACAAGAGATAAAAGAAGCATTAAAGATGATTTATCA
>CAJTJZ010000072.1 GCA_910576895.1 uncultured Lachnospiraceae bacterium
GCGATGTTGCTGTTCGGTTTTCTAAATGCTGCAGTCCTGTACCGGGAGATGAAATTATTGGATTTGTAACAAGAGGACGTGGTGTTTCGATTCATAGAACGGATTGTATTAATATGATTAATCTTCCATTAGAAGATAGAGATCGTATTATTGAAGCGGCTTGGCAGCCGGGACTGATTAAAAAAGATGATGAGCTTTATGAAGCTGAAATTAAGATTTATAGTAATCATAGAAATGGTGTTTTACTTGATGTATCTAAAATTTTTACAGAAGCAAAAACAGATGTTACTTCTATGACAGTTCGTACTAGTAAACAAGGGGTGACAACAATTACAGCTAGTTTTGAAGTAAAAGGAGTAGAACAGCTAAAAACATTAGTTGGAAAATTAAAACAAATTGAAAGTGTAATTGATATTGAGAGAACAACAGGTTAGAAAGGCTAGAAAGGTGAGAGTATAGATGGATTTACAGGAAATGACACTTGGACAGGTACAGACAAATTGTTATTTGATAGGAAATGAAAAAACAAAAGAAGCCGTTGTAATTGATCCAGCAGATGAAGGTGCTTATATTGCAAAACGGCTTCGCTCCCTTGGATATGAATTAAAAGCAATTCTTTTAACGCATGGTCATTTTGATCATATTACAGGAGCAGAAGAACTGCGAAGCTTAACAGGGGCAGAAATTTATGCCTATGAAGGAGAAAAAGAACTGTTAGCTGATCCAAAGTTAAATTGCAGCAGTATTGCAGGTCATACCGTTTCTCTTATTCCAGATAAATTTTTTAAGGATAAAGATCAATTAGAACTTGCTGGTTTTACTTTTGAAGTATTATTTACACCGGGACATACTTCTGGAAGTGTCTGCTTTTATTTAAAATCAGAGGGTATTTTATTTTCAGGTGATACCTTATTTCAAGAATCTGTCGGTAGATCGGATCTTCCAACAGGAAATGGACGCCGTCTTGTAAAATCAGTAAATGAAAGATTACTTCCACTAGGGGAGGATATTCTTGTTTATCCGGGACATGGAGAAGATACTACGATTGGATATGAAAAACGATATAATTATTATTTGAAATGAGCAGATAACAATGATTAAAATAGAACAGACAAGAAATGATTTTGAAAATGATATTGGTCCTTTAGTAAAGTCTTTTTTTCCAGAACAGGAAGTTTGTTTTAAAGCCATTCTTCCGAAAAAAGGAATTTCTAAAAAAGAAGGACAGTATTTACAGCAAGAGATAGAATATTATCTTTTTGTAATCATAGAAGAACATGTTATGCGGCTTATTTTTTCTAATGCAAAAAAAGAAAGTATTTTTGATGTTTCTGATCAAGCAGATTTGGCAGAAAAACCAGAATATAGAAATGTAATCAAACGGCTTTTATATCATGCCTTATCTGCTTATACAAAAAAAGAGCTTCCTTGGGGAGCACAGACAGGTGTTCGTCCTGCGAAAATTGCATTAGACAGATTGGAGCTTGGCTGGCAGGAAAAAGAAATTGCAGATTTTATGAAAGAGCATTACTTATGTTCGAAAGAAAAAATAGAATTAAGTATAAAAATAGCAAAAAAAGAAGCTAGTTTATTAGCAAAACTTCAGGATAAAAAAGGGTATAGTATTTATATTGGCATTGCGTTTTGCCCAAGCAAATGTCTTTATTGTTCTTTTCCATCGTATCCTTTAGAGAAATTCGGTGGACTTATGGACGATTATCTCTTAGCTTTATTTAAAGAAATTGACTATGCAAGTAATTGCATCACAAAAAAGCAGTTGCAAACAGTTTATGTAGGCGGAGGAACACCAACAGCATTAGATGAAAAACATTTAGAAATGTTATTAAAGAAAATAAGAGATACGCTTGATTTTACTTATGTGCAAGAATTTACAGTAGAAGCAGGAAGACCTGATAGCCTTACGATGGAAAAACTTCATCTATTAAAGCAATACGGCGTAACAAGAATTTCTGTCAATCCACAAACAATGAATCAAAAAACACTTGATTTGATTGGCAGATATCATTGTGTAGAAGATGTAAAAAGAGCCTTTGCCATGGCAAGACAGGCAGGACATAATAATATTAATATGGATCTGATTATGGGACTTCCCGGAGAAGATATAAAACATGTTGTACATACATTAGATGAAATTGGTAAATTGTCACCGGACAGCTTAACAGTGCATACCTTGGCATTAAAGAGAGCTTCCAATTTAACGATTTATAAAGAAAAGTATCAAACATTACCAAAGAATACAAAAGAAATGATAAGGCTTGCAGCAGAATTTACAGAAAATCATGGATATTTTCCTTATTATTTATATCGACAGAAAAATATGACTGGAAATTTGGAAAATGTCGGATATGCCCTACCAGAAAAAGAAGGACTTTACAATATTTTAATGATGGAAGAAAGACAGACCATTTTAGCACTGGGAGCAGGAGCAACCTCAAAATATGTATTTCCAACAGGAGGAAGAATTGAAAGAACCGATAATTGTAAAAGTATTGTAGATTATATTGAAAGAATTGAAGAAATGATTGGGAGAAAAAGAGACTTTCTTAAAAAGGAAGAAAAAAATTTACTTGGATAAATTTATAGCATATTATCGAAATTGATAAGGGAGAGAGGGCAGGTAATGCTTGAGGCAAAAAAAATCGGAGAACAAGCGATAAAGAAATATATTTTAGAGGATTTAGAAAAAGAACTAGAGCATGGCATTCTTGTTAGTAATCTATCGGCAATGACAGCAAGAGAACTGGGAGAATGCGAAGAATATTGTAAAGAAATGGCAGTTGCAGGATTTGTACATGATATTGGAAAGTTAAAGCTTTCCAGATATTTATATGGGCGAAAAAAAGATACCCTTAAAATTGATGAATTAAATTATATTCGACAACATACAAAAATAAGCTACGAAATTGTAAGAAAGGAAGGGTATTCTATTACTATTCAAGATACGGTATTGCATCATCATGAAAATTATGATGGCAGCGGTTATCCTGATAATTTAGTAGCGGATATGATACCACTTGGAGCAAGAATTATTCGTATTTGTGATTTATTTGCTGCTTTAACAGCAGATCGTTCTTATCGTGGGGCATTTTCTGCAGATACTGCTATGGAGATTATGATTGATGAAGTAAAAAATTTTGATATGCGTATTTTTTTAGCTTTTCAAAGGGTGATTCATGGAGAAATTTTTGAAAAGATGACACAGGAAAATCAAAATGATTTACTTAAAATCAATATAATATAAAATTAATATAAGAGTAAATAGGTGATTTATAGTACATTCACAGAAAAGAGGTTATTATGACAGAGTCAATGCAAGGATTAAAGCGTACCTGCCGTTGTGCAGAAGTTTCTACTGCTGCTATTGGAAATCAAGTGACAGTAATGGGGTGGGTACAAAAAAATAGAAATATGGGAAGTATGGTATTTCTTGATTTGCGAGATCGCTCTGGTATTTTGCAGGTAATTTTTGAAGAAGGAAAAGTAGAAAAAGAAGTTTTTGAAAAGGCAGGAAAACTACGAAGTGAATATGTGATTGCCGTTGTTGGAACGGTTGCAATGCGTTCTGGTGCTGTAAATAAAAATCTTATCACAGGAGAAATTGAGCTGCTTGCAGAGAAACTTCGTATTCTTTCAGAAGCAGAAACACCTCCATTTCCAATTGAAGAAAATTCGAAAACAAAAGAAGATTTGCGGCTTACGTATCGTTATTTAGATTTACGCAGACCAGATATTCAAAAAAATTTAATTATGAGAAGTAAAGTAGCTATGGAAGTACGTAAGTTTCTTGCCCAAGAAGGCTTTTTAGAAATAGAAACGCCAATGCTTACAAAAAGTACACCAGAAGGAGCACGTGACTATCTTGTGCCAAGTCGTGTGCATCCCGGGAATTTTTATGCACTTCCACAATCGCCGCAGATTTTTAAACAGCTTTTGATGTGCTCTGGCTATGATCGTTATTTTCAAATAGCAAAATGTTTTCGTGATGAAGATTTAAGAGCAGATCGTCAACCAGAATTTACACAAATTGATATGGAACTTTCTTTTGTAGATGAGAAAGAAGTTATGGAAATTAATGAACGTCTGCTTTATCAGTTATTTAAAGAAGTGCTTGGTATTGAAATACCAATAAAAAGAATGACTTGGCAAGAGGCTATGGATCGTTTTGGTTCGGATAAACCAGATATGCGTTTTGGAATGGAACTTGTCGATGTTTCTGAGATTGTAAAAGATTGTGAATTTACTGTTTTTCATAATGCTTTGGAGCAAGGCGGAAGTGTTCGTGGAATTAATGCTAAGGGGCAAGGTAGTATGGCAAGAAAGAAAATAGATGCTTTGATAGATTTTGCAAAGGGCTATGGAGCAAAAGGACTTGCTTATATTGCTATACAGAAAGATGGCAGTATCAAATCTTCCTTTGCAAAATTTATGAAAGAAGAAGAAATGATAGCACTGATTTCTGCAATGGATGGGGAAAAAGGCGATTTACTTTTCTTTGCTGCTGATAAGAAGAAACTTGTTTATGACATTCTTGGAGCATTGCGTGTTAAAATGGCAGAAATGATGGGACTTCTTGATAAGGAACAATTTGAATTTGTTTGGATAACAGAGTTTCCACTTTTAGAATGGTCAGAAGAAGAAAATCGATTTGTTGCTATGCATCATCCATTTACAATGCCAATGGAGGAAGATTTACAATATATTGACAGTGATCCGGGCAGGGTACGGGCAAAAGCATATGATATTGTATTAAATGGAACAGAACTTGGCGGCGGATCGGTTCGTATTTTCCAAAATGATATTCAAGAAAAAATGTTTGAAGCACTTGGATTTACAAAAGAAAAAGCATATGAACAATTTGGATTTTTATTAAATGCATTTAAGTATGGTGTTCCACCGCATGCTGGACTAGCTTATGGGCTTGACCGCCTTGTTATGCTGATGGCAAAAACAGATAGTATTCGTGATGTGATTGCATTTCCTAAGATAAAAGATGCTTCTTGCCTAATGTCAGAAGCTCCCAATATTGTAGAGAAGAAACAATTAACAGAACTTGGAATTACCCTGATAGAACAAGAGAAACAGATAGACTTTCTTTCGGAGAAAGGCTGATGGAAATTATTCTAATTCTTTATTTACTTACCATAAATTTGATTGGTTTTATTTCTATGGCAGTAGATAAAAAACGAGCAAGAAAACATCAGTGGAGAATTGCAGAAAAGGTATTCTTTTTACTTGCTTTCTTTGGCGGTAGTATTGGTACTTGGGCTGGTATGTATGCATTTCATCATAAAACAAAACATTGGTATTTCGTCATAGGAATGCCAATGATTTTAGTGATTCAGATTTTGGCTGTGATCGGGGTAAGGTATTATTTTTTGTGAAAAGAAAGTGGGGAATGGAAAATGAGTGAACGAGTAATGGCACATCGATTATTAGATACTGTGCCAGATTATAAGTTGGATTATGTAATAGCTTATTTGCAAGGTATTACTGTTGGAGAAAAAGAACCTAATGAAGATACTATCAAGGCATTTTTAGAAGTAGATGAAATGAAAAGAACAGGTAATTGTCAAAAATTTAATGATCTTAATGAATTATGGGATAGTTTGAAGGAATAAAAGATGTTAAATGTTATTTATTCTGGACAATTCAAAAAAGATTATAAAAAGTGTATAAAAAAAGGTCTTGATATAGATTTGTTAAAAAAGGTTATTTCACTTTTAGCGATACCACAGCAATTACCACCACAAAACAAAGACCATGATTTAAAAGGTAATTATATAGGTCGTAGAGAATGTCATATTGCTTCAGATTGGTTGCTAATTTATGAAGTTTATGGAGAAGATTTATATTTAGATAGAACAGGCACACATTCTGATTTATTTAAAAAATAGAAATCAATAACTTTCCAATTTGTTAAAAAAACCGTTGTACATAAAGATTGCTATCTATAATACAGCGGTTTTTAATTTTACTTATAAAGAAGAAAAAATATAGTTTCATATTTATAGATATGCCAAAAGATTATCCATAAAATCTTGTTCTATGGAAATAAGTGATTTTGCTAAATGAATACTTTCCATAGAAGCATTACGACATTGATTTAAAACTTTGCTAATAGATTTAATTCCCATATTACAACCATCGACCATAAGTTCTGCAATTTTTGTAGTATCATCATTTATCATAAGCTTTATATCAGTAGAAAATTTTGCAAAGGCCTTTGCCATTATGGTAGGATCTTCTTCTGATTTTCCAATATTATTTAATAGTGTATGGCATTTATCTCCAATGTCAATGTGTTTTTTATTATATTTAGAAATTAAATCCTGAAAGTTGACATCATGAATATAGGAAGAAACTTGTTCCATACTATTGGTAGCATTTTTGCAGCCAGAATTGCATTCTTTTAATAATATAATTGTATCATCATTCATTAGAAAAACTCCTTTCTATAAAAAATAATTAATAGTATAAGATAGTTATTTCCTGTTAGAAAAAAAATATTCTTAAGGTTTGATTCCTTATTTTTGTGAAAACAACTTTTTTTCAAGAATTTTCAAGAACTTATTTCTTTTTTTTGGCAGATAGGATATACTATATGTCATATTATTTACCCTTTAGGGTTTTGGGTAAAAATATGAAAATAAAGGTTAGAAAGGAGTACAGGTTATGAAAGGACAGTTAAGTACAGAATACGGCAAGATTATTATTGATGAAGATGTCATTGCTAGATATGCAGGTTCTGCTGCTGTGGAATGTTTTGGTGTGGTTGGTATGGCTTATGTCAGTATGACAGATGGAATTGTAAAATTATTAATGCGTGACAGTTTAAGTCAGGGAGTAAATGTTTCCCTTAATAATAATACAATTAATATTCAGCTTCATATTATTGTTGCTTATGGCGTTAGTATTTCTGCTGTTGCAGAAAATTTGATTAGCAATGTAAAATATAGTATTGAATCTGGTACAGGTATGAAAGTCAGCAAAATTGGTGTTTATGTAGAAGGAGTGCGAGTAATTGATTAATATCGTACTTTGTACTCTTTTTAAGCTGTTAGGATTAAAAAAAGAAAAAGAGGAGGTACTGTAAGTGAGTATCCAGACAGTAGATGCAGCAATGTTCCGAAAAATGTTTTTAGCAGGAGCAGCAAGGCTGCAAGAGAGAAAAGAATATATCAATGAATTAAATGTATTTCCTGTTCCAGATGGAGATACAGGAACAAATATGACAATGACAATTATGGCAGCAGCAAAGGAAGTAGAAGCCGTTGCAGAGGATGATTTTAAACTTTTATGCAAAGCAATTTCCAGTGGTTCACTGCGAGGTGCTAGAGGAAATTCCGGTGTTATTTTATCGCAATTATTTCGAGGATTTACAAAAGAAATTCGTGATCAAAAGGAAATCAATGCAGAAGTTTTAACAAAGGCATTTCAACGAGCCGTAGAAAGTGCTTACAAAGCAGTTATGAAGCCAAAAGAAGGAACAATGTTGACAGTTGCTCGTGCTGGTGCTGAAAAATCAGCAGAAATGTTTTTAGAAACAGAAGATTTAACGGTTTATCTTGAAGAAACGCTGCGTTTTATGAGAGAAACCTTAAATAAAACACCAGAAATGCTTCCTGTTTTAAAGGAAGCTGGCGTTGTTGATTCTGGCGGGGAAGGTCTTATGACAGTATTAGAAGGTGCTGTTGATTTTCTAACAGGAAAAACAACACTTTCAACGGTGGATTCTGTAATCCAAAAAGGGACACAGTTAGCAGGTACAAAAAAGACAGTACTTCAGGCTTCTTCTGAAAAAGAAGCTGCTGAAATCACTTTTGGCTATTGTACAGAATTTATTATTATGTTAGAAAAGCCTTATGGAAAAGCAGAAGAAAAAGAGTTTAAATCTTATTTAGAATCCATTGGCGATTGTGTTGTTGCAGTATCCGATGATGATATTGTAAAGGTTCATGTGCACACAAATGATCCGGGACTTGCGATTCAAAAAGGGCTTTCTCTTGGTTCTTTAACAAGCATGAAAATTGATAATATGCGAGAAGAACATCATGAGAAATTGATTCATGATGCAGAAAAACTTAGTAAGAGTCAAAAGCTGGAACAACAAGAACAAATACAGGAGCAAAAGCAATCAAAACTGCCTTTAAAACCAGTTGGATTTCTTAGTGTTTCTGCAGGGGATGGTTTAAGTGAGATTTTTAAAGGACTTGGCGTTGATTATGTAATTGAAGGCGGACAGACAATGAATCCAAGTACAGAGGATATTTTAAATGCAATTGCAAAAGTAAATGCAGAGAATGTTTTTTTACTTCCAAATAATAAAAATATTATTATGGCAGCAAATCAGGCAAAGGATTTAGTAGAAGATAAAAAAGTGTTTGTAATTCCATCAAAAACAATTCCACAAGGAATTGCAGCAATGATTCAATATGTAGAAGCTGCATCACCAGAAGAAAATGAAAAAACAATGATACACGCAATGCAAATGGTAAAATCAGGGCAGATTACGTATGCAGTCAGAGATACAAGTATTGATGGCAAGGAAATTCATCAAGGAGATTTAATGGGATTAGATGATGATGGGATTGAGGCAGTAATGCCAAATGTAAAAGAATGTTTATTTGAACTACTAGAACAAATGATTGATGATGATTCCGAATTTGTCAGTCTTTATTATGGAAGTAATGTAAAAAAAGAAGAAGCAGAACAACTTTTAGAAGAACTTACGGAACGATATTTAAGTGTGGAAATAGAATGTAATTATGGAGGACAGCCGATTTATTATTATATTATATCGGTAGAATAAAGAAAACGAAAAAAGAAAGGAATAGAAGCGAAAGTATGCAACAGACAGATCCAGTTTCATCTTTAAAAGGTGTGGGAGAAAAGACAGAAAAGTTATTAGCGAAGTTATCTATTTATACAATTATAGATTTGCTAACACATTTTCCAAAAAATTATGATATTTATGAAAATATCTGTCCGATTGCTCTTTTAGAAGAAGGAAAAAAGGCTGCAATTGAAGGTACTTTAGTAAAAGAACCAACCATTCTTGCAAAGAAAAATCTAACAATTCTTCAAGTGCGGTTAAGGGATGCCAGTGGTTCTATTCTACTTACTTGGTTTCATATGCCATTTTTAAAAAAATCGCTTCACCTTGGAACAAGTTATATTATGCGTGGTACAGTGATGAGAAAAAATGGTATGCTTACAATGGATCAGCCCTTGATATTATCAAAAGAAGAATTTTTTCATCGTCTCCTTGTATTGCAGCCTTGCTATGCCCTAACAGCAGGAATAACAAATAATGGATTGACAAAATTAATGAAACAGGCAATCCATGAAATAGATTTTGGTGAAGATCTGCTTCCCTTAGAAATAAAAAAAGAGGAAGATTTGATGGATTATAAAGATGCAATCAAAGCTATTCATTTCCCAAAAGATAAAGAAGAAATGTTAAAAGCAAGAAAGCGTCTTGTATTTGATGATTTTTTCTATTTTACGGCTGCTATACAATTATTAAAGCAGAATAAAAGTAGAACTTGTAACTATCATAAAATTATATTTACAGAGGAATGTAAGAAATTTGTGGATTCTCTTTCCTTTTCATTGACAAATGCTCAAAAACGTGTACTTTTAGAAATAAAGCAAGATTTAGAGAGTGCTTATACTATGAATCGTTTAGTACAGGGAGATGTTGGTTCAGGAAAAACGGTACTTGCAGAACTTGCCTTACTTGCAAGTGGCTTAAATCATTATCAGGGTTGTTTTATGACACCTACCGAGGTGCTTGCAAAACAGCATTTTGAAAGTTTATCAAAAGATTTAGAACCATATGGATTACATGTCTTATTATTAATTGGTTCTATGACAGCAAAAGAAAAGCGAGAACGATATCAGTTAATAGAAAACCATAAGGCGGATATTATTATTGGAACGCATGCATTAATTACAGAAAAAGTAGTCTATCATAATCTGGGACTTGTGATTACAGATGAACAACATCGGTTTGGTGTTAGGCAAAGAGAAGCATTAGCAGGAAAAGGAACGTTTCCCCATGTTCTTGTTATGAGTGCAACACCAATTCCAAGAACACTTGCAATTATTCTTTATGGAGATTTGGATGTTTCGATTGTAGATGAGCTTCCAGCAAGCAGACTTCCCATTAAAAATTGTGTTGTTGATACAAATTATCGTCCGGCTGCTTATCGTTTTATACAACAAGAGGTAACACTTGGACATCAAGTCTACATTATTTGTCCTATGGTAGAGGAAAGTGAAACAATGGATGCCGAAAATGTAATCAGTTATACACAACAGCTAAAAGAGATTATGCCAAGAAATATAACCATTGCTTATTTACATGGGAAAATGAAACCAAAAGAGAAAAATGAAATTATGGAAAAATTTTTATTAGGAGAAATACATATTTTGATTTCTACAACAGTTGTAGAAGTTGGTGTCAATGTAGTAAATGCAACGGTTATGATGGTGGAAAATGCGGAACGGTTTGGACTAGCACAACTGCATCAATTACGTGGACGTGTTGGCAGAGGAAAGGAACAGTCTTACTGTATTTTTATGACAGGAATGCAGGGGAAGGAAGTCAAAGAACGATTAGAGATTTTACAGCATTCTAATGATGGTTTCGTAATAGCTAATGAAGATTTAAAATTACGTGGACCGGGGGATTTATTTGGAATCCGTCAAAGTGGAACAATAGAATTTCAGCTTGGTGATATTTATAATGATTCCAATATTTTAATGCAGGCAAATCTTGCAGCAAAAAAGTTATTAGAAAAATATGGAGAAAATCTGTTTATAAAATTTCCGCAATTAGAGAATAAAATTGGACATTATATAGGACAGATATCATTATAAGGAGTGAAAAGAAACATGGTACAAGCAATGACAGAACAAGAGCTTTTTCAGGCAGCAAGAGCCAATTATGAGCATTTGGTAAAAATTTGCGAACGTCTGGAACTGGATGGATATTGGGAAAAACCACAGAAAATTATAAAACAGCCCATTATATTGACATTAACTATCTATGTGCAGTCTGTACTTGTATTGTATACAGTTTATGCAAAATGTTTGACTCCGCAAATGAAGTTATGGCTGCGAGCGATTGCAGGAGAAGATGCCATTCGTGTAATGGATATAGATACAAATGAAAATATTTTAAAGCTGGCAAGAAAAATCACATATTCTCCACCGATTTTATTACAATTATGTGGACTAACCGATAGAGAGAATGGAACAGAAACAGCTTGTGTTTTTTTGGATTCCATGTTAAATATGATTTTAATTATCGCCTGTCAAGCAGGAAGCAGTACAGGAGATATGACAAGATTTATTCAGGAATATTATCAGCATATTCAAGTATTTTTAAATCAAGATACTGCAAATGAAAAAATGAATACACGCTATTTATTTCGGAAATTAAGCTGTGAGCGAATTGAAGATAGTCTTTGCTTTTATATTGAGGATAGACAAAGAATACAAAAGCAGAAAAAAATGAAAGAAGATTTAAAACGATTAGAACTTTCTGAAAATAAAAGACGAAGAACGCATTTAGAAAAAGAAAAAGAAGAGAAAAGTTATGTTTCTGTATCATCAGATAATATTGTATGGGAGCAAAAGGAGCAATTAAAACAGCAGCCAGAACAATTAAAAGAAGAAAATAATAAAATAGTAGAAAAAGAAATACAGGAAAAAGATAATGATATTAAAATACAAAAGAAGGAAAAGATACAAAATACGGATTCCATATTTTTAGAGATTTCTGAGCATAGAGAACTTTTAGAAATTGTACTACAAGAGCCGATTATTTATGAAAAGAGTATTGCAGAATTTGAAGTTTTAAATATAAATGAACGAAGTAGTCAGCCAAAAGCAAAAGAGTGGGCAAGTATAAAGAAACGAATATGGAAGGATAGTGCAAAAAAAAGGCAAAAAAAAGAAGCAGAGCTTACACAAAAAAAGGAAAAAGAAAAAGAAGAAACAGTAATAAAACAAGAATTAAAGCAAGAACAAAAGAAGATAGTAGAAACGATTCCTGATATGGAGGATATAAAAAAAGGCTTTCATAGCTTAAAGGAAAAAATGGAAGCAGTAAAAACAAGAGAACTTGATCATCTTTTGGAAGAATTAAATTCTTTAATTGGGTTGGAATCAGTAAAAGAGGAAATTAATTCTTTGATCAATTTAATTAAAGTACGAAAAATGAGAGAAAAATTTGATATGCCAATGATGGATATGACATATCATATGGTATTTACTGGAAGTCCGGGAACAGGAAAGACAACAGTAGCACGTCTTATGGCAAAAATTTATAAAGAACTTGGAATTTTATCAAAAGGGAATTTAGTAGAAACTGATAGAAGTGGATTAGTCGCAGGTTATATTGGACAAACAGCAATTAAAGTAAAAGAGGTTGTAGAATCTGCACTTGGTGGTGTTTTATTTATTGATGAAGCATATTCTTTAACAAATGGAAATAGAACAGAGGATTTTGGCAGTGAAGTAATTGATACCTTAGTAAAGCTAATGGAAGATCATAGAGATGATCTTGTTGTAATTACAGCAGGGTATACAAAAGAAATGAAAGAATTTTTAAAATCAAATTCTGGGCTTGTTTCCCGTTTTAATAAATTTATTGAATTTAGTGATTATACAGATACAGAACTTTTGGATATTTTAGATAGTATGGCTGTAAAAGCAGGATTTCATTTGCAACCTTTAGCAAGAATACAACTTGGTGGGCAGCTTGGATCTATGACAGAAAAGAAACGGCGTGAATTTGGCAATGCCAGAGGAATCCGAAATGTTTTTGAAAAAGTTGTAGTCAACCAAGCTAATCGAATTGTTGGCGTAAAAAATCCAACCAAGGAGGAACTTACGCTTTTAACAGAAGAAGATGTATATCATGTTATATTATAATTTGGAAATGATTTATACTGTCAGTCAAAAAATCGGACTATCTAATATAAAGTGATGTGCACCATTTTATAAGTGAAAAAGGGAAGAAATTTTCACTTATAAATATAAGATAATGTATGGAGGAAATTTATGAAAAATGGTAAGTGGATTCAGAAAATAGTCTGTTTATTTATTCTTATTTTAGGATTCTCTTTTTGTCTAAATGGATGTGGAAAAAAAGAAAAACAAGACGAGGATAAGGAGTCAAAGAAACAGGAGACTTTAATAAAAGAGGAAGAAACAGAGGATGATAAGGAAACCATTGTAATTTCTGATCTTTCTGAACGCATAAAGAAAGATAGTTATAGAAATCAAACAGCAATTCATGATGCCTGTTTATTTAAAGATGGTAATCTCTATTATGCATTTGGTTCTCATATGGCAGCGGCAACTTCAACGGATCTTTGGAACTGGGAAATTATTGCAAATGGTGTAACAAAGAAAAATAAATTATTTCAAGGTCTTCTTGGCAGTGATGCTTATGCATGGTGTGGAAAAAATGAGAGTAATAAATATTCTTTTTGGGGACCGGATGTTATTTATAATAGTAAAATGAGAAAATATTGTATGTATTTTGCCGTTCGTGGGGAGAATGGGAGATCTTCTATTTGTCTTGCGGTAGCAGATAGTGTTTCTGGACCATTTACATTTGTTGATAGAGTGCTTGATAGCGGATTTCATAAAGAGGATGGTAAAAAAACACTTGCAGGAAAAAAATTTGGAAAAAAGAAACTTGCAAAAAGAGGATATTTTGATAAAGATGGAAAATTTGATGATAAGAATTATCCAGCAGCACTAGATCCTTCTGTATTTTATGATGCTGATGGCAATCTCTGGATGGTATATGGCTCTTGGAATGGCGGTATTTATATGTTAGAACTTGATAAAAAGACAGGGCTTCCAATTGCAATTGAGGATCAAAAAGAAGAAGAAATTGATGCTTATTTTGGAAAACATATTTTAGGATATGGAAATGAATCTTGTGAAGCACCTTATATTTTATATCAGGAAGAACAGGGATACTATTATTTATTTGTTTCTTATGGAAGTATTTCTAGTGATGGAGGCTATGATATTAGGGAATTTCGTTCAGAAAATGTAACAGGTCCTTATCTTGATGCTATGGGTCAGTCTTGGACAAAAGAAATTGAAGATCACAGTAATGTAGGAGTAAAATTGATTGGAAATTATTGCCTGCCAAGCAATGCAGAAGGATATGTATCTTCTGGACATCCTGCAGTAATTACAGATAGTGATGGACGCTATTTATTAGTACATCATACACGCTTTGATGATGGAAAAGAAGATTTTGAACTTCGGATACGTCAATTATTTTTTAATGAAAATGGCTGGCTTGTGGCCGATCCTTTTAATGTAAATAATATAAAAAAGAAAGAGGAGTTAAAAGAAAGTGGATATGGCTCTAGAAAACTTCTTGGAACATATTATATTATTGAACCGGGGACAGAGATTACAGATGATATAAAAAAGGCAAGAGTAGTGGAACTGGCAGAAGAAGGAAAAGTGCTTGGAGCAGGTTCTGATGATTATTGGGAAAAAATTGATGGTATGCCATATGCAAATATTACGCTAGATCAAAAGACATATCAGGGAATTTTTATAAAACAAAAAGATGAAGGTAATGACAATGTTATGGTATTTTCTGGTATTTGCAATGAAAATAATCAAGCAATTTGGGCAGTGAAATATTTAGAGCTTGGAGAACAAGGTAATATGGCACAGTAAGTAAAACTATAAGATATAATATTGTTATAATTTGCTATAATTATAAAGAGATATAGAAATTAATTAGGGGGTGTCACTATGAAAATTATGTTTTTAGGGGCGGATCATGAAGTGACAGGAAGCTGTCATTATATGGAATTATGCGGCAAAAATTTTTTAGTAGACTGTGGTATGGAGCAGGGAAAGGATATTTATCAAAATCAAGAAATTCCAGTAAAGCCAGCAGAACTTGATTATATTTTATTGACACATGCACATATTGATCATTCTGGGCTGATACCACTAATGTATGCAAGAGGATTTCGTGGACGTGTCATTGCTACAAGCCCTACTGTAGATTTATGTAATATTATGCTTCGTGATAGTGCACATATTCAAGAATTTGAAGCGGAATGGCGTAATCGAAAAGGAAAACGTTCTGGAGCAGAAGAATATGTTCCATTATATACAATGGAGGATGCAGTGAATGCATTATCCTTGTTTTTTGGTGTTTCTTATGGACAAAAGATAGAGCTTTGTGAAGGAATTGAGGTACGGTTTTCAGATGCAGGGCATTTGCTTGGTTCTGCTAGTATTGAAGTCTGGTTGACTGAGAACGATGTGACAAAGAAAATTGTTTTCTCAGGTGATATTGGAAATAAAAATCAACCACTTATCAAAGATCCAATCTAT
>CAJTJZ010000073.1 GCA_910576895.1 uncultured Lachnospiraceae bacterium
AACAGTGGCTTTCATCCCATAGGCAAGCCTATGGGTTTTCGCCACAAATTTATAACATTCATAAAGCAGTATATAGTCATAATACTAATGAAAGACCTGCCATTGATGATGAAAATGCACTGTTGGGACTAAATAGTATTTTAGATTTTTTTGCAAAAAACGAATAAGATTGATTTTAGTTTGTTAGATATCTGGTTGGAAAATCAGAATTTGAGAGAAGGATTATTTATGAAATATTTGATAGATTTTATAGTTTTGGCTCTTTTATATATTTTTGTTTTTTTCCATAAGTGGAAAACCAAAGGGAAAGATAGATTGCTTGTTAATACATTAATGTATTTATATCTTTCTTTTGTACTTTATTTTACTTTGATGCCAATAATAGTATATATTCCATTTGTTTTGAATCATCCCTATGTACCTATGAATTTAGTGCCATTTATAGATGTTTTAGAAGGCAGAGGGGATTTTTTTAGGCAGATAGCATTAAATATTATTATGACTGTACCATTTGGTTTTTTATTTCCATTAACTCAAAATAGAACTGCTAAATTCAGCCAAACAGTATTTTTCTGTTTTTTGATGAGTTTGAGTATTGAATTACTGCAGCCGCTTATCCATGGTACGAGATCCTCAGATGTCACAGATTTAATTACAAATGTGATTGGCGGAATGCTTGGATATGGTTTTTATATTATTTTTAAGCCGATTACATTTTGTATTTTAGATCATTTAAAAACGGGAAATTAGAAATCTAAAAGAAGATACTATCGTATTAGAAGTGGGAAAATTATGAGATAAGGAGTTAGTCACTAGCTAACTCCTTTAAGATATTTTTTTACGAAAATGGAACCTATCAATTATTCAAATGTAATCTTACCATGCTTTTTCTCAAATTCATTGACATGCTTTTTCATAAGAACTTCTATTTCTCGATTGGCAGACCGAGCGTTGTAATCAGCTACAAAACGAAACTTTTTCAGTAATTCGGGATCAGTTCTTAATGTGAATTTTGATAAATTAGACTGCATATATCATACCTCCATAAAATCAAATCGATTTTATTATAGCGTCTTAATGACGGCTTAAAGATGGCTTGGCGGCATGATGACGGCTTAAAATTATCCTGTAATATTATAAGACTATTTTACCATTTTTCTTTTCAAATTCTCGAATGTGTTTTCGTATTAAAGTTATTATTTCTTGATTAGCGGAACGGTCATTATATTTAGCAACAAAACGAAATTTTTTGAGTAACTCATTTTCGATTCGTAAGGTAAATTTGGACATTTGATAAGGCATTAAAAAATCCCTCCTTAAAAACTTTATTTGACACTATTATACTGTCAAAATAACGGCAAAATATGTATTGACGGCATAGTGACGGCGTATTATAATAGTAAGAGATATTTTAGTAGTGCATTAACAGATAGGAGATCATAAAATGGGTGAATTTAGTGATATGTTCAGAAGGATAAAATTAAATAACATCATAAGTTACTTAATATATGGAATAGAGGATTATGAAATAGAAAGAAAAGGAACTTATGAGGAAAGAATCGAAAAAGCCTTTCATAAGATTTTTGAATCATTGGAAAAGATGAATTCTTCTTTTAATAAAGAGAATGATGAATTACAAAGTTTAATTATAGATTTTTCTATAACTCATAATGAGGTTTATTTGGAAATGGGGATTTTGCTTGGGATTCAGATGTATAGAAATTTAGAACAGCAAAATTTTGATTGGAATAATATACAAGCGATTATTGACAGAAATATATCTGTTAAGGAAAGAAATAACAGATAGGTTAAGAAAGAATAATAAAACTATCAAGAAATTGTATGGATATAATTTGGGTACACCAGTTTTGAAACTATATAAATTGAGAAATAAAAATATATGAAAGTGATGTGATTTTGAAAGAAAGAGCAATGCAAAACAGGACTTGTAACGGACAGGAAAAAGTGATAGTATAATCATTGGAAAAAATTGGTAAAATACGATGCAAGGAGCTGATATTGATATGGAGAAATGGGATTTATATACAAAGTATAGAGAAAAAACGGGAAAAGAACATATTCGAGGAGAAAAACTTCCAGAAGATCTTTATCATTTAGTGGTACATATTTGGATACGAAATAGGAAAGGAGAATATCTTATTTCACAGCGTTCTGCAAATCGATCAGCAAATCCGCTTATGTGGGAAAGTGTGGGAGGATCTGTATTAAAGGGAGAAAGTAGCGTGCAAGGTGCAATTAGGGAAGTAAAAGAAGAAGTAGGTCTTGATTTAAAACAAGAAGATGGTAAATTGCTTTTTTCTCAAATAAGAGGATGCGATGTAAAATATAAAGGAAAAGAATTTAATGATATTGTAGATGTATGGCTTTTTTCTTATGATGGGGAAGTAAATCTAAAAAATGCGACAGAAGATGAGGTAGCAGATTGTAAGTGGATGTCAGCTTCTGAAATTAGAACATTATATGAAGAAAAAAAACTAGTTCCGACATTGGATTATTTTTTTGTTAATTATGGAAATATTTTTAGATGATGGAGGGAATTTTATATGGAAGAAATAAAGATACGTCTTGCAAAGGAAAGTGATATTCCTACAATTGATAAATTGCTTTATGAAGTAAATCAAGTACATAGTGATGTAAGACCTGATTTATTTAAGCCAGGTGCTAAAAAATATACTGATGAAGAATTGAAAAAAATAATAGCAGATGATAAAACACCAATTTTTGTTGCAGAAAAAGAGAATGTTATCTTAGGCTATGCCTTTTGTATTCAAAAACAATTTTTAAATGATAATAATATGACAAGTATAAAAACGCTTTATATTGATGATTTATGTGTAGATGAAGCGGCACGAAATCAACATATTGGAAAAACACTTTATCATTATGTGATTGCTTATGCAAAGGAGCATGGCTTTTATAATGTAACATTAAATGTATGGGCAGATAATATAGGTGCTGTTAAATTTTATGAAAAAATAGGTCTTAAAATTCAGAAAATAGGAATGGAAAAAATATTATAAGTATACTCACGAACGAAAGGATTTTGTATTTTCGTTCGTGAATATAGTTTTTTTGTTTTATATTATATTACTTTTGTTGTCTTAGGAATTTCCTTTCGAAATATAAAAGCGATCATCAAGAAGCAGCCAATTTGCTCGAAATAGTCGCATAATTTGCCAATATCCTGCCCCTCGCAATTCAAATTCTTTGATTAATTCAAATTTTGCTTGATAACTTCTGACATCTTCAAACCATACCTCATGTTGTATCCCGTTTTCTGCCTGATATGTAAAAAATGGTGATTGTGCTATTTCATCAAATTGGATTGGTACTCCATAATCAGCGGCAATTTTAACAGCTTCAAGATTGCTGATATTTCTCGCTTTTGTTACATTTTGTTCAAAAGGAAGTGGCCAGTCATATCCATAATTTGGTATACCAAGATTTATTTTTTCTGGTGGGATTTCTGTAATAGCGTATTCTACAACACGGCGGACTTCATTCAGTGGTGCAACTGCCATAGGAGGACCATAAGTATATCCCCATTCATAAGTCATTAAAAGGACATGATCTGCTGCTGCACCTAAAGCTTTATAATCTTTTCCTTCATATAAAATACCTCTTTGATCAGCAGAAGTTTTTGGTGCTAATGCTATGGAAAGCTGCCATCCTTTTGCATGAACAGCATCTGCACATACACGAACAAATTCTGAAAAGGCATCTCGATCAGAAGCAAGAATATATTCAAAATCAATGTCAACACCTTGATATCCTTTTTCTTCCATTGTAGTAATTAGATTTTGAATTAATCTTGTGCGGTTTTCTACATTTTGTACAACAGATGTAATGAGAGCATTATTAAAATTTCCATCTGCCCCAAGTGGGGTTAAGGTTAGAATTGGAATAGTATCACTTGCCCAAGCAGCTTCTATCATCCAAGTGTCATCTGTTTCTGGTGGTGTAAGCTCTCCTTGCATCGTAAAACCATAAGAAAAGACAGATAGTTCTGATAAAAATGGTAATGTTTCTTGTAATGTATTACTATTAATAAATGGATAGGCATATCCATTACTGCTAATAAAGCGTGTACGGAAATTACTGCCATCTTGAATTAATAATGCCTGCCCTATAACAAGAGGGTATGGGTATTGTAATTGATTATCGTAAATAATGGCTTGAATGTCTGCTTGATTTTCAGTAGCAATTTTATCAAGAGTATCTCCCGATTTTACTACATAAATTTTCATAGTTATCCTCATTTCTATTTTGTGTGCAATTAGTATCCTTAAAATGAATAAAGACTGCAACACAATATAAGATTATCTATTTTCTATCATATTGTATTTTTTTATGGATATTACTAAAAAATGGAAAAAATTTTTTATATTAATAATGAAGAAATTGAGAAAATTAAGAAAATTGAGGAAGTCCTTGGCTTAATAACAGGACTTCCCCTAAAGATGAAACATGATATATACTATAATTTTTATTTTCCACAATTACAGTTATTGTCAAATGCAGGATTAAAGGAATAGAAATTTTTAGAGTCCAAATTTTCCTGTACCCTTCGAAGTGCTTCCCCAAAACGGAGAGATAGAAGTAAAAAGTTTATTAGTTTTATACTAGCGGTCGAAAAACATGACCGCTCAGTATAATATGATGTGCACGACCGCATAAGGTAGCAAGCCACTTCGTGGCTGCGGTCGGCACGGACTCACGAACGAAAAAAGGAAAAATTTTTCGTTCGTGAGTATAGATAGTGAGTAGTTCTCATTTGTATGATTAAATATTCCAAACAATTTCAATATTTCCGTTTGCAATCTGAATAACTTTAATAAGTATATCAACAACTGTTTGTTTATCTTCAAAGGAAAGTATTTTCCATATGTTTGTATGATTGGTTATTTGTTTTAATTTACTTCTTATATTCTTTTGTCCTTTTTCTATGTCAACTGAGTAGGAAAGCTTTTGAAATTCCAGTAGCCTTTGTTTGATTGCAAAGAGTATATATTCTTCCAAAACATCTGCATAAATGGTACATTCTGTTCCTTTGCAGTTCCCATGATTTCCTGCTTGACTGCAAACAAAGTAGCGTGCCCATTTTGTCTTTGCTTTACGAATGGTTAGTGCATAACCGCAGTTGCCACATTTTATTTTGCCTGCAAGCCAAGAGTTTTTTGCTTTGCAGGTTTTTGTAGATTGCCGATTATTAAGACATCGTATACGGCAGGCTAGCCATATCTTAGAGGGGATAAAGCCTTTATGTGGTGCAAGTACAATTTCTTTGTCGGATAAGTCATATTGTTTTTTTGTGGTAGAAACACCTTTGTAAAGATAGCAGGCATTGTAACCCATAAAATCATTTATGGGATTATGAATATTTGCACCTTGACTTTGGAAAAACTGGTATACATCCGTATCGGCTTTTACATAAATAGGATTACGAAGCATTTCACTAATACGAGCACAATTCCAGTTTGCACCACGCCGGTTTTTTATGTTATGTTCATTCAAATATCGTACAATATCTCCAAGGGAATTATCTGTATCTGCATACATGGAATAAATCAATTTTAGTTGTTCACTTTCTTCTGGGACTTCTTCATACATGGAAGTATGGATATTATCAATCATCGTATTTGTTAGACGATAACCATAGGGAATACGTCCACCCATATAGAAGCCACGTTTACATCTTGCATAATAAGCATCGCTTACTCGTTTTTGTATAGTTTCTCGTTCTAATTGAGCAAATACAATGCAAATATTTAACATTGCTCTGCCAATTGGCGTAGATGTATCAAATTTTTCCGTAGAAGAAAGAAATTCTACATGATATTTTTGAAATATTTCCATCATATTTGTAAAGTCTAAAATGGAACGACTAATACGATCAAGTTTGTAGACAATAACACGCTCTATTTTTCCTGCATAAATATCATTTATCATATTTTCAAAGCTTGGACGATTTGTATTTTTGCCGGAAAAGCCTTTATCTATATATTCAATATAGGGTTTTCCATGAGTTTCATATCTGCAATATTCAAGCTGGCTTTCCACAGATATACTATCCTTTTTTTCAATGGATTGTCTTGCATATAATGCATCATATGTCATAGTATCCGCCTCCTAAAACATAAGTAAATAAATAATAAGTTATGCATATTTTTTAAAAATCTGATAAAGACGAGTTTCGATTTCCTGCTGGATTTCCTGTTCTGATTTTTTTTGAAAACTGGGGTAGATATTGATTACTGTCAGTTTCATTTTATCTTTATGTATTTGTATCTGAGTATTACTGATAGAAGAGCTGGTGGTAGGAGAATTAGCTATAAGAAAATTAGGTATAAGGGAAGTTGTTATAGGGGAGTTATCAGTTTTTAACATAAACTATTTCCTTTGCTTTTCTTTAATTTATTCTCTAAATTTTATGAAAAACAGCAAGTACACTATAACAGAAATAGCGTAAATTTTCTAAGTAATAAATGAAGAAAACGAAGAAAAGGAAAAGACGTTCCTCTATAAAAGTGAAACGTCCCTTATAGTTAGAATAATTTCTGATAAGATTCCATTTTTTCTTATTGAAAACTTTAAAGCTGATATAAAATTTCCCCAATATCTGCATGAATACAAATAGATTTTTTTTGGATTTCATCAGGAGCAAATGCTTCTTTATAATTTAAACAAATATAAGCAGCATCGTTCCATTCATGTACCATATTCCAAAAACTATATTTGATGATAGATGGCGTATTAAATCCAACTCCCAGTTCTAAAAATATTACTTTTCTATTTTGGTGTTTGGAAAGGAAGTTTGTATATTGTTCTGCAGCAAAATTCCAGCCCCTGTCCTGTACAAAAGTATTATCTGCCCGAAGATTCATACTCATAGGTTTCCCGCATTTTGGACAGTGTGGAACAAGCTCTGATGGAATTGTCATTTTAGGCGTTCTGTTTTTTGGTAACATTAATATATTATCTGTAATAATATAGCCCTGTGCTTCTATCATATTTTGAATAATAGATTCATTATCATAAGTAACTTGATGGCATGGCTCACTGCACTGAAATAAGCCATAATCGCCCTGTGTATAGAATAATCGATGTTTATCAAAACCAGCTTTCTGAAAACAGTGGTCTACATTTGTTGTTAACACAAAATAGTCTTTATCTTTCACAAGATCATACAGTTTTTGATAGACAGGTTTTGGTGCATTCATATATCGGTTAATATAAATGTACCGACTCCAATATGCCCAGTGTTCTTCTAGTGTATTGTAGGGATAAAAGCCACCAGAATACATATCTTTTAAGCGATATTTTTCAATAAAATCATGAAAATATTGGTTAAAACGCTCTCCAGTATAAAGAAAACCGGCAGAAGTGGAAAGACCAGCACCAGCACCAATTACAATAGTGTCAGCACTTTTTAGCTCCTTTTTAATTTTTTCTATAGTATCATAATAGATGTTTGTAGATTTCATAGTCGCTGTCTTTGAATACATTAAAAACCACCTCCAAACCATTTTGATTTTTCTTTTGATAATCTTGTACTGCCTGTATTGCTATCTGTGCAGCTTTTTCATTTGGAAAATGAAATTCTCCCGTAGAAATACAGCAAAAGGCAATACTTTTTAATTGATATGTTGCTGCAAGTTCCAAACAGGAACGATAACATTCTGATAGTAGTTTACAATCTTTTTGCGTAACTTTGTCATAGATAATTGGACCAACGGTATGAAGAATATAACGGCAGGGAAGATTATATGCTTTTGTGATTTTTGCTTTTCCTGTGGGTTCTTCTGTCTTTTGTTTTTTCATAAGATAGGAACATTCTAGGCGAAGCTCAATACCTGCAGCAGAATGAATAGCATTATCAATACACCCGTGACAGGGAATGAAACAGCCTAACATAGTACTGTTAGCTGCATTTACAATAGCATCTACGGATAGACGAGTGATATCGCCTTGCCATAAATAAATTCCCGGTTGTGCTAGTGTAAGATCTGATAAAGAAATACTGCCTTTTTTTATAAGTTCTTCTTGCAAATAAGTATCCTGTATTTCTAAAAATTCTTTTGAAATTGTTTTTGGTGGACGAATATTCATAAGAGAGCGTAATAAACGTTTCCTTTCTGTATCTCCTATAGGAATCTCTATTGATTTTAATTCATTATTTTCCTTTATTAAATATTCTATGAGATAAATAAGTTTTTCTGTCTGTGTCATAGCATCTATCCTCCTCCCTACCATTACAGGAAGCAAAAATGTTGGTATTTGGTAAATCTAATCGATAGTTTGTTTTCTGTTTTATTTATTGTGATACAACAGAAATTCTTTGTTGAATATGATTTCCATTAAGTGCTTCATCAACCATAGCAACTGCATAGTCAGCATAACTAATAACACTTTCTCCCTTAGCATTTAATGTTAGTTCTTCACCGCCTAAGATATATTTTCCAGTCTTAGCTCCCTCTGCCTGAAAATCTCCAGCAGGGCTGATATAGGTCCATTTTACATCGGTTCTTGTACGAAGCTCGTCAAGTGCCTTGCCCATATGAAAAGCAAGTGGTTTAGACATTTCTGGGAAATTCGCTCCGTCCATTACCTGCATAGTATGTTCTTTGTTTACATAAAGGCTTCCTGCACCACCAACAACAAGAAGTCTTATTTCTTTGCCACTTACAAGATCGCAAAGATGTTTTAAAGAAGTGCTGTGTAATGGCAGGGTTTCTTCTGTCCATGCACCAAAAGCATCAATTACAACATCAAAGCCCTCTAAATCGTCAATTGTCAAATCAAATAGATCTTTCTTAATAACATTTACTGCTGCAGAATGATTTTCACCACGCACAACAGCGGTAACAGAAGCATTTCTTGCGATAGCTTCCTTAACAATTAGTTTTCCTTGTTTACCATTTGCACAAATAACTGCGATTTTCATAGTTTTGTCCTCCTAGATTTTATTTTTGTAGCTTGTTTTTTCTTGCTTGTAAAATTATAATATATCCGTAAAGAAAAAATGTAAAGTAAGCACTTTATTGTGCCATAGTTACCAAAAAGAAACTATTGTGAAGATGGGGGGTTTTTATGGAAAAAAATTTACCTGCTTGTCCGGTAGAAACAACATTAATGCTGATTAGTGATCGTTGGAAAGTTTTAATTATTCGTGATTTATTAGATGGTACAAAACGATTTGGAGAATTAAAAAAATCCATTGGAAAAGTATCTCAAAAGGTTTTGACAGCAAATTTGCGTTCTATGGAAGCAAGTGGTTTACTTACTCGAAAAGTATATCCAGAAGTACCGCCACGAGTGGAATATACTTTAACAGAAACAGGATATAGTCTAAAACCGATTTTAGATGCTATGGTAGAGTGGGGGATAAAATATAAACAGAAAAATAGCTGAAATTTTGTATGTTCTTGTCTATTACAATCTTTCCGATTTGTTTCCCCAAAACGTTGAAAATGGACAATTTCCCGTTCCCGAAGGAAACGAATTGGATCGCAAACTTCTGGATCTTTGATTACACGCAGAAGATTATCATACGTAGTTCTTGCCTTTTGTTCTGCTGCCATATCTTCTGTTAAATCTGTAATAGGATCTCCTGTTACCTGAAATTGAGTAGCACTAAATGGGACATCCCCTGCTGCCTGTGGCCAAACACCAATGGTATGATCAACATAATATGGTGCGAATCCGCTTTCCATAATTTCTTTTGGTGTCAATCCTCTTGTAAGCTGATGGACAATGGTTGCTACAATCTCTAAGTGAGCAAGTTCTTCTGTACCCAGAGAAGCAGCGGTAATGTTCCATTTATAGTATTTTGAAATTCAATGAATAAAGAATCTTCTTGTTATATCGTACAAACTATTAAGAATACATTATAGCAAGGTGGTGTTTATAATTGAAATGTCGTAACTTTATCTATGTCGGAGAGTTTGCTTCACAAATTACTGAACAAGAACATACAGCGTTTTATTTTCATGTTCAAAAATCAATTCTTGCTTCTTTAGAAAAAAGGGAGCTTTTAACGCATTCGCAATATGTTCGTTGCATAGAAGAAATAGAAAAACAATACAATAAGGAAAAAAGCAGTCATAAAGTGACCTAATTTTTTTTGTCTTTAGGTAATGGGAGTTCCTTATACTTAAAATATGACAAGCATTGTTGGGAAAGGAGAGATTTTTTTGTCTACATTACAATATGAACATTTAAACCAAGAGAGAAAAATGCAGAAAATAAAAAAAAGAGTTGCTGCTTATTGTCGTGTTTCTACGGATAATGAAGATCAAGCCAATTCTTTTGAAAGCCAACAGCGATATTTTCGCCAATATATTGAATGTAATCCTAATTGGGAACTTTATGGGATCTTTGCCGAAGTGTAAATTGCTTAATTGATACAAAGAATATGAATAGATATCAATAGAATATTGAGAAAATGACGGAAAACAAGGTGGTGACAGCAGTGAGCAAAGAGAAGTTTAAGGCAGAACGACTTTATCTTATATCTTTTTCTGTGGCGAAGTCCATGTTACAAAAGGGTATTATTTCAGAGAAGGAATTTACAGAAATTGATACAATTTTGCTTAAAAAATATCAGCCAATTTTGGGTACATTATTAGCTGGAAAATCCTTGTTATCGCTGTGATTTTGAGTGATATCTAGTGGGGAAAAGGAGTTGGTTTTATACAAAGAATCCGTAAAATTGAACCAAAGTTATTCATTACTCCAGTGAAGAAAAGAGTTGCAGGTTATGCTAGGGTTTCTAGAAATAATGAACGACTTATGCATTCCATTTCTGCACAAATAAGTTATTACAGTACACTGATTCAGAAAAATTCGGAATGGGAATATGCAGGAGTATATGCAGATCTTGGGATATCGGGGACGAATATGGCAGAGCGTAGTGAGTTTTTGAAAATGATGGCAGACTGTGAAGAGGGAAAGATAGATATTATACTGACCAAATCCATGAGTCGTTTTGCAAGAAATACTATTGACTTGCTAGAAACAATAAGACATTTAAAGAGTCTTGGTATTGAAGTAAGATTTGAAAAAGAACATATTAATTCACTTTCAGAAGATGGAGAATTAATGCTTACTCTTCTTGCATCTTTTGCACAAGAGGAGAGCAGAAGCATTTCAGAAAATATAAAGTGGGGAGTTAGAAAACGGTTTTTGTCTGGAGAGATTGGAATGGCAAATAAGCGTATTTTTGGTTACAGGTATGATGATAATTTAAGAAAATATGTTGTTATTCCTGAAGAAGCAGAAATGATTCGTTGGATGTTTCAGATGTATATTGATGGGATTTCTTTTCATTGCATTGCAGAAAATATGAATCGGGCAGGGATACGCTCTATATTTGGAAATAAGTTTCAGAAGTCCTCTGTGCGTCAGCTTATTTTTAATGAAGTTTATGCTGGTGATATTCGGCGACAGAAGTGTTATATAGTAGATCCTATTACAAAAACAAAGATAAAAAATTGTGGAGAATTGCCCCAGTATTATATCATGGACTGTCATGAAGCTATTATTGATCGTGAAACTTATGAAAAAGTTTTAGAAGAGAGAAAACGGAGAGCAGAACTTGTTAATTCTACCTATCCTTTTACAGGAAAAATTAAATGTGGTATCTGTGGTCAGAATTTTACCCGAAGAAAAGAGGTAACAAAAGGAAAGGAATATGTTAGCTGGTTTTGTCGGGCAAAAAAGAAAGCTAATAACTGCAAGAACCGTAATTATTCAGAAAAGAAGCTTATGGAAATTTGTGTAAATCTTATAGGAACAGGAAATTTTGATGAGGCAGTTTTTGAAAAATCAGTTCGATTAATTACAGTATTGCCAGATGGTAGTTTGAAAATTCATTTTTATGATGGGAGGACAAAAAAGTGGCAAAGGTAATTACAATACCTGCTACACAAAGCAGATATACAAAAACTTTTATTAGTGGTAAGAAAAAGCGTAGAGTTGCAGGTTATGCTCGTGTTAGTACTGATCATGAGGAACAAAAGAAAAGTTATGAAGCACAAGTGGATTATTACAAGAATTATATAAAAGCTCATGAGGATTGGGAGTTTGTTTCTGTATATACAGATGAAGGAATTAGTGCTACTTCTACAATAAAACGCAATGGTTTTAATAAAATGGTAAAGGATGCTTTAGATGGCTGTATCGACCTTATTATTACAAAGTCGGTTAGCAGATTTGCGAGAAATACCGTTGATAGCTTAACCACAATACGAAAACTAAAAGAACATAAAGTAGAGTGTTATTTTGAAAAAGAGAATATTTGGACATTTGATAGCAAGGGTGAGTTGCTTCTTACGATTATGTCTTCATTAGCACAAGAGGAGAGCCGTTCTATTTCGGAAAATGTTACATGGGGACAAAGGAAACGATTTGCAGATGGTAAGGTGACAGTTCCATTTAAACGATTTCTTGGTTATGATCGGGGTGAGGATGGAAATCTTATTATCAATGAAGAACAGGCAGTAATTGTTCGAAAAATTTATGGAATGTTTTTGCAGGGTTTATCGCCTTTTGCCATTGCAAAGAAATTAACAAAACAAGGCATTCCTACACCGGGCGGCAAGACAAACTGGTCAGGAAGCACAGTGAAAAGTATCCTTACAAATGAGAAATATAAAGGAGATGCTCTTTTGCAGAAAGTTTATACGGTGGATTTTCTTTCTAAAAAGAAAAAGGTCAATAAGGGGGAAGTTCCACAATATTATGTGGAACATAACCATGATGCTATTATAGAGCCTTTTGTATTTCATATAGTGCAAGAGCAGATGGCTGTCCGACAGATGGGAACAAATAGGCAAAGCAGTGTAAATATTTTCTCCAGTAGAATTAAATGTGGTGATTGCGGAAGTTTTTATGGTTCGAAAATATGGCATTCCAAGGATAAATATCGCCGAGTAATCTGGCAATGCAATCACAAATTTGATGGTGGTAGAAAGTGCAGCACACCTCACTTATATGAGGAAACTATCAAGGAACTTTTTTTAAAAGCAGTAAATATTTTAGTTATAGAAAAGAGTGAGATTATTGCCAATTTTCATGCTATAAAAGAGCAGCTTTTCAATATAGATAAGCTAAAAATTAAGCAATCACAGCTTCAGAAAGAACAGAATATGATGGAAGAAGAAATAAAGACACAATTAGATGAAATTAATAATATCATTAAAGAGAAACAAGAAAAAAGGGAACAAATAGGGAAGTTTCTTGCTACATTGGAACAACAGAATTGTATAATTACAGAATTTGACAAGAACCTTTGGTATAGCTTACTTGATTTTGTTACAGTTTTTAATAAAGAAGATATTCGCTTTACTTTTAAAGATGGAACAGAAATCAAGGTTTATAGGGATAATAATTATTGAGTCAATTAAAAAAAGGCATTGGATAATACTGGATATTATCAGATGCCTTTTTTGTTTTGGTCAAAGATTAAACTTTTATTAAGATAAATTTGGATTTATTCATTATTTATAGAAGTGGGAGTTTTCTCTGACTAAGATAAAAACTGTAGTAATATTAATCTAAAATAATTTATTTTATTCAATAACAGGGATTTCAATTTGTACAATGTAATCCTCAATTTGATCGATAACATTTTCATTAATCCCCATTTCGTAGGAAAATCCATAGAGTGTTAGTTTATGTTCTTTCGCATAGGTAAGGATTTCTTGATATCGTTTTGGAATCTTGCTCCATTCTCCTTTATGAAAGGCTCTTAGGTATTTACCACTGGGCATCATATGAAGCCCGGCATGGTATGAAAGAAAGGGGATTTCAATAAAGAGCTTAGAATAGTCATCAAAATGCCCGTTTTTTAGGCTGTCAACAGAGATCATAGAACCATAGGAGGCTTTATGCAGACGGCCAAGCTGGTATTTTTCTGTCTGGGCAGTGATGAGTTCTACTTCTTGTTCAAAGGAAGTATTCTGATCTATATTTACAGTAACCAAACAATGTTCCTTTTTTTCAACAAGGCTTATTTTGGATAAGTCCATGGTTAATAGAGTAGACATATTCTGGTGGTGTGTACATAAGGTTGTTCGGATTGCTTGTAGATGTGTGATCTGCATATCAAGATTTGTTATTTTTTCTTCTAGAAGGCATTTTAAGTTGTCTGCGGATCGGTTTTTCATAAAATTTTGTATTTCATTGATAGAAACATTTAGTTCTCGCAACAGTAAGATGGTTTCAAGGATAGGACTTTGATGGTAATTATAGTAGCGATATCCATTTTGGGGATTGATGGCGATTGGTTTAAACAGTCCAATTTCATCATACCACATAAGAGTCTTTTTATTGATTCCATGCATAGATGCAAATTGGCCGATTGTAAGAAGCTTATCTTTTTTATTTATTATATTCATTATGATTACCTTATGAAAATTGAAAATTCTATATTGACCAGACAGTTACTGTATAGTTTATAATATCATATATAGAGAACAAAGACAAGATGAATGGAGGAAAATTTATGGAAAATTCAAATGTATACGAAAAACCTGTAACACTAAAAAATATCTTGAAATTTGCCGTA
>CAJTJZ010000074.1 GCA_910576895.1 uncultured Lachnospiraceae bacterium
GGTCTAATGTTTGGAATGGGAGGTGCAACAAAATATTCTATTTATCGAGGACAAAAAGAAAATAATAATGCAAATAAAGTTTTTTCAACTACAATCTACTTAGTGGCTGTATTCGCTATTATTTTTATGCTAATAGGAATTTTCTTTTCTGAAAAACTAACATTATTATTAAATGCTGACAAAGACGTTTTTCATATGACAAAAACATATTTACAAATCATTTTGCTATTTGCTCCAGCATTTATGCTAAATGATACACTGCTTTGCTTTGTAAGAAATGATGGAAATCCTAAATTGTCTATGATTAGTATGCTAACTGGAAGCTTTTCCAATATTATTTTAGATTATATCTTTATCTTTCCTCTTAATATGGGAATATTTGGTGCAGTATTAGCAACAGGATTAGCACCTATCATTAGTTTAATTATTTTATCCAGACATTTACTTACAAAACAAAATCAGTTTCATTTCATACAGTTAAAACTATCATTTCGATTAATAAGAACTATTGTTTCTTTAGGCATTTCATCCTTTATCACAGAAATGGCTTCTGGAACTGTAATTATAGTCTTTAATACAATTATTCTACACTTACAGGGAAATATTGGTGTAGCTGCTTATGGCGTTGTTGCAAATTTATCACTTGTCGTTATTTCTATTTATACTGGAATTGCACAAGGAACGCAGCCGATTTTAAGTAGAGTATATGGATGTAATGATATAAAAAGTCAAAAACAAATTTTAAATTATGCTATAAAAACACTATTACTTATATCCTTCCTTATGTATTTAACTTTTTTACTTATAGCCAATCCCATTGTTTCTGTATTTAATAAGGAACAAAATATACAATTACAAGAAATTGCTGTAACAGGATTAAAATTATATTTTACAGCAATCCCTTTTGCCGGCTTTAATATTGTAATATCTACCTATTTTGCATCAACAGAAAAAGCTTTGTTTGCACAGATGATTTCACTTTTAAGAGGATTTTTCATTATTATTCCTATGGCGTTTTTTATGTCTTTTTTATTAAAAATGACAGGAGTATGGCTCTCTTTTCCAATTACGGAATGTTTCGTTACTTTGATAGGGATTGCTTTATACTTTTTACAAAATAGTAAACTACATTAATTTTTTTAACTTTATGATAAAAAACCAGAAATAAAACTGCTTTCTATTCAAAGAAAATTTAAATAAAATTTAATTGATTTGTATATATGTTTATAGTACAATAGCAATGTTAAATAATACAGAAAATTAGAATGGTTAAGATTTCCAAGCTATCTATACTAATAGAGTTTATATAGATATTATATTGTAAAGGAGATGGTTATAAATGAAAACTAGAAACATTTGTTATATTAAAAGTAATTGGAGGGACAAAACGTCATAACCCTCCACAAATTTAGGAGGAAAAAATGATAATAAATAAACTTGATTCTATTGAATTTAGACTGAAAGAATATCATGACTTTACTTGGCTAAAGAGATATGGCACAGCTTTTTGGGCAATTGATGAAACTGGTTCAGGCTGTATTTGCATTGGCATGAAAAATGGGAATAAAAAATATTTTTGCAAAATTGCAGGTGTAAATACAATAGAAGCAGAAGTATCACCAAAAGAATCTATTAAAATATTAAAAAAAGCGGTTCCTTTATATTATGATCTAAAACACCCAAATCTTATAAAAATCATAGAAAACTATGACTATGATCCGTTTTATATTGTAGTTTTTGAGTGGATGGAAGGCGAATGCTTATTTGATCATTGGAATTTTGAAAAATATCAAAAAGACACCACAAGAAAAAGTCCCAAAGAAAAATTTATGCAATTATCCATTGATAAAAAACTAAATACAATTGATATATTATTTTCCTTTTTGCAACATGTAAATAAAAAGGGATATGTTGCTATTGATTTTTATGATGGAAGCATTATATACAATTTTTCAACAGATAAAACTGCTATTTGTGATATTGATTTCTTTCAAAAATCTCCTGTCATTAATGATAAAGGAATGGACTGGTTTGGAACAAAACGTTTGAAAGCACCTGAAGAATATATAAAAGATAGTGTTATTGATGAACAGACAAATATTTTTACACTTGGAGCACTAATTTTTGAGTTTTTTGGTTACTTTTCTGATGAAGAAATTAGACAAAGATATGATAAAAATCGATTTCTTCCATGCTCATACTCTAATTGGCAATTAAATAAGGAAAGTTATCAAGTTACAATAAAAGCTGTAAATCCTAACAAAAAGGAACGATACATAACATTTGATGAGTTTTTTACCGAATGGAAAAAAGCAATCAGTTCTATGATCATTTAGCTTATATGGAGGAGATTATATTGTTAATAAAAATTGGTGATTTTGAATATACAGAAGTATGGGATGGAGTTTTCTATAAAAAACTTTCTAATTACCCACAAATATCTGATTGGGAAATTAGAACTATAATTGAATTTATAGAATATGAAAATAAATATAATAGGGCATGCAGCATTGAATGTAACGATAATGATTTACTAAACCTGATTAACGAAAAAGTCAGACAAAAAGAGTTATATCTAAATATATCACGTCCTAAATTATTAACGGAATGTACAGCATGCCCGTATCGAAAGGGTTGTGTTACTGATTATATATGTCATACTACTTCACTTGATAATGCTATCAAAATCTTTAAATCCGGAAAACTTTTATCTGCATGCAATGCAAGAAAAGTGCCTATAGAACAATTAATGCAAGAAAAAAGAAATGCTGCCAATGACCCTGCTGATTATTTTGAGTATATTATGTTTGCATGGGGTAACTGTCAAGCAGGAGATCGGTTAGTTATGGAGCGTGAACTGCAGCGGTTTACAAATGAAGAAGATTTGAGTACCTATTTTAAACCGGGAATTAGATTTTATTTCAAATACGATGAATTAATAAAACATAAAGATGCAACATTTGATGGTGTATTACCAATAAAAATTAAAGACGAAATAATACTTAAGGATTGGGTATATAAAATTGTCATTCCAACCTATTTAAAAAGTAAAATAAAAGATCATATTCCTTCTTATTTAGAAAATAAGATTATATATATTGAAAATGATTGTAAAGATATCTGGGATTGGTCTGAAAAAGTATATAATATCATAGAAAGTATAAAAGAGTGATAAATTCTAGTATACTGTCCATCTAATAATTAAATTATGGTAAATAGCCAACACTATTTACCATAAACTATAAGTTTTTTATTACTTATATAAATTTAGGCTTTATAAAACATCTCTTGTTTCTAATTTGTAAAGCGTAAGAAAAACAGAAATAATAGATATCATCAACAATATGATATGAAAAGGTATATTATCAAGCAATGTATAACTTCCAATATTTCCTTGTGTAAAACATAAGATAATAACTCCCGCAATAATGGTTGCTTTTGATGATTTCATTTTTAATCCAATTAATAAAGCTATAAAACTTATACTTACCATAACTGCTGAATTTATTAGTATTTCAATATAAAAGATACCACTTCCCAATGTAATATTATCAGCCATGATATGCGTATATTTTTTTGTTATTATAAGGATTGTATAAATTAGCACTTTCGATAATACTAATGCAATAAAATTAAAAATCCAAACAGATAAGATTTGTGATAATACTATTTTCTTTCGACTAATCGGATAAGAAAACATTAAATTAATTGTCTTATTTTTATATGTGCTAACAATAAAAGAAGCTAACATAGTGCTGGTGAAAACAATAAAAGACATATTTGTAAATAATTCTACTGCTGATTTTAACATACTATTTCCATATGCAAGTTTTGTTTCACCAGCTTCCAGTTCTTTTGCAGTCACCAAAATAAATATCAAACAAGAAATTGCTACAATAAAAGCAATTCCTATATATTTTATAATATTATTTTTCTTCCATTCAAGTCTAATTAATTTTAACATTATTTTCTCTCCTCTCCTGTTAGTTTTAAAAAATAATCCTCAAGACTTTCTGATTTTTTACCAATAGCACTAATCTCCACATCATTCATTGTTAATACCTTTGATATTTCATTTGCCGTAATTTTGCTATCATAGATACGAATATTATATTCATCTATTATCTTGAAATTATTTAGTTTTAATTTATCTGCCAATAGATAGGCTGCTTTTTTTGTATCAGAAACAGAAAGTTCAATATAGGCTGTATTCATTTCCGATATTTCTTTCATAGATATTTCTTTCATCATATTTCCATGGCGAATAATACCAATTGTATCAGCAATGCTTTCTACTTCAGAAAGAATATGACTAGATATCATAATCGTAATACCATATTCTTTACAAAGCATTTTAAATAAATCTCGAAGTTTTTTCATTCCAGCAGGATCAAGTCCATTCGTTGGTTCATCAAGTACAAGCAGCTCCGGTCTGCTTAAGATTGCACGAGCAATTCCCAATCTCTGTTTCATACCTAAGGAATACTTTTTAACAGGTTTATTCTCTGCTTCGGTTAATTCCAACATTTCAAGAGCATTTTCTATACTTCCAGTATGATAGTATCCCATATATTCACAATGAAGCTGCAAGTTTTCTTTTCCACTTAAATGATCATAAAATGTAGGAAATTCAATTATACTTCCTATCCTTTTTAAAACTTCATAAGAAGTAGGCGTAAGGCATTCCCCAAAAAGTTCTATTGTACCCTCTGTTGGTTTCCAAAGATTTGTAATCATTTTCATCACTGTAGTTTTCCCTGCTCCATTTGGCCCTAAAAATCCGTATATTTCCCCCTTTTTTACATGAATATTTACGTCTTTTATTAGTTCCTTGCCGTCCATGATTTTTGTAAGATGATTTGTTTGCAAAATATATAACATAAATTTTCCTCCTTTCAAGAGTATATCTTACTCTTGAAACCTATGATAAGAGTTAAAATTTTCAAAACTCTTAACGAATTCTTACAAATTTCTTTCGTGATAAATGTTGATGCTAAAATTTCTTTAATTTTACTGTAAATACTGTTTTTACCTTTGGCTCACTATCTAAGAAAATATCTCCACCTAAATTATTTGCAAGATTTTTAGCAATGGTAAGCCCTAATCCATTCCCCTGTATCTCACGATTTCTAGAATCCTCCATAGTATATAATCGTTCAAAAACACTTGCGGCAAACTCTTTTTCTATTCCTTTTCCTTTATCTATTACATCAATATATACATAATGTTCCTTTTCACGCAATGTAAACCCTAGATATTTTCCATCACTTCCATAACGCACTACATTTGATATTAAATTGGATAAAATCCTATCAATAGCTCCCGTTTCTCCTTGTACAAAAATATCATTTTCTGGAATTGATATATCTACAATAAAATCTCTTCCCTGTAAAATATCATAAAAGTTTAAAATACTTTCCCTACAAGATTCATTAATATTTACTTTACTTATCTCTATATTCATATCACCAGCTTCTAATTTTGCCAGTGTAAAAAATTGATTCATAAGCTCCATAACCTGTTCTGCTTTTGCTTCTACTTTCCGTAATGTTTCATCATCTTTGTGACGAAGCCGCATAATTTCAAGATATCCTAAGATAACAGTTAAAGGTGTTTTTATATCATGTGATATATTAGAAAGCATTTTTTTTGATGAAATCTCTTGTTTCCTAAAATCACTTTTTATTTTTTGTCGATTTAATAATAAATGATTAATTTGCCCACATAAATCCATTATCACTTTATTATCTGTAAATATCATAACTTTTTCGTCACTGTCATTTTCTATAATATCAAATAACTTTCTACTGATCTCTTTTAATTTTGCCTCAATACCTTTCCTATAAATAAACTGCTGATAGAAAACAAGAAACAACAATAGAATAACAAGACATACGAAAAAAAATATCATTACTTTATCTTTCCTTTCATCTCTCCCAATTTATACCCAATACCCCAAACAGTAATTACAATCTTTGGATCACGAGGGTTATCTTCTATTTTATTACGTAATCTACTGATATGAACATTGACTGCATTTTCATCTCCAAAATAAGCATCGTTCCAAACAAGAGAATATATCTGCTCTTTTGTATAAACTTTTTTGGGATTTTTCATCAAAATCTTTAAAATTTCAAATTCCTTTGCTGTTAATTCAATTCTTGTTTCATTTTTTAATACAGAATAATCATTGATATTCATAATAAGATTACCACATTTAAGAATGCTCTCCTCTTTCGCAGATTGCATTATATACTTTGTATTTCTTCGAATATTTGCTTTTATCCTTGCCAATACTTCTGTAATGGAAAATGGCTTTATAATATAATCATCTGCTCCAAGACCTAAACCTAATGTTTTATCAGAATCTGTATCCTTAGCAGATAAAATAATAATTGGAACAGTATTCCTTTCTCTAATCACTTTCATAACTTCCATTCCATTTTTTTTTGGTATCATAAGATCAAGCAATACTAGGCTATAATCATCTGCAAAAAATTTCTGACAAGCACTTTCCCCATCAAAAGCTGTCACTACTTCAAAATTTTCTGTTATTAAAAAATTTTTTAACATATCACTAATTTCCATATCATCTTCTACTAATAAAATTTTCATTTAGCTCTTTTCTCCCTTCTATTATTTCGTTTTTCAATGTTTTTACAAATTATCTAAACAATAAAAAAACTTTTCTTATCCACATAAATTCCCCTTTAAAATAAGTAGTATACTCCTAAACCATATATGGTACAAGTCTTAAATTTTGATATCTTTTATGGTATAACAGGAAACAATCCTTATCTTAAAAGTTTTACAAAAATTTTTAAAACATAATATCATAAGGAAATGTAATAATTCTTATAATAATATAGGGAAGCGACATGGATACCACTTCCCTTAAAAACATTTAATAATTTTTCTGCTACTTTCAAAAAATATTTATATTCACAAATGAAAAAATTTTCTATTTTCCGTTTGTGAGTTCACACAGACCACTAGTATAATAAAAATCAAAGAAAAAAGAAAACTAAAATTTCAGCAATCAATAAAATCATTAAAATAAATAACAATGCTGGCCAAGTCATAACTAGTCCTGCAAACAATAACATCACCACTGGAACAATATATTTTCGTGGATGATGCCATAGATCACTTTCAATTTTCCAATTCCGAATAGGATAAAACCATTCCAACAGTACAGATAAAATTGCACTTTGCAAAGCAAAAAAAATAGCCGCAATCATCATAAAAGTAGTGACACTATGATTTTTAATCTGCCAGCTACAAAGAAATATAATATCTACTATTATATTACATAGAAAAATAAAAAGGCAATAAGGAATACAAAATGCTTTTTTCTGCCTAGGCAGGAAACGAACTGCCTGCTCTAAATCATGATCGCAGGACAATAAAATACCAATAGGTGTATTTAAGGATAAAATTGCAAAACCAACGAAAACTACAAATTCTCCCATTTCTTCTAAAAAATATGGTAGTACAAGTGCTACAAGAAACATAACACCTGTATTAATTACATAATTTTTATGATATCTTAAATATCGAAAAAGATACCACCAGAATAAACCATGTTTTCGTTGTTTTATTGTATAACCTTTTTCACTCTCACTTTGATAAAAATTATATGCATCTGCCCTTTGTAAAAGTAAAATAGAAAAAATACTATTTATAGCTAGTAATAATATTAGCCATGAATGACTCCCCCAAAATAAAATAATAAAAACTATAGCAGCAACCCAAAAACTACCTATATACCAATATTTTCTTAGAGAATAAACTGTAGCGGTCAAAAACACAGCATGTATGATACAAATAATAATTTCCAAGATTTCTATGGGTTTCCAAACGCAAACAGCCAATAAAATAACGAGAAGTAATGCTGTTTTTATAAAAACTGTATAGATTCCTAAAATAGTAATATAAGAAAGGACAAATTTTTTTCGTTCCAAAGGAAGCATTAGCATATGCTGCATTTCAATGGTGGTATCTTTAGAGGAAAGAGCCTGCCACATCATACCAGCAGTCAAAGTGCTTACCATAAAATATCGAATAAATAATGCAATTTGCAATTTCCAATCTGCAATAAATAGCCCAAAAAATACAATCAAATAAATTAAAAGCGTTTTAGGCAATCGCTCATAGTTTGCCCCAAACAATTTTTTAGCAAAGGCCTTCCCCATCACTTTCATCATGCAAAGCCTCCCGAATATTTTTAGCATTTATCTGTTCATGTTCAAATGTCTGCCTAATTTTTCCATATTCCAAAACAAATACCCGATTAGAAGTCAATGTAATACTCTCTAGAATATGAGAAGAAAATAGAATTGTCCCATACTCTTTATATTTCAAGATTTGCTGATACAAATATTCTGTACTTTGAAAATCCAGTCCATTGACTGGCTCGTCCAAAAGCAATAATTCAGGTTTTAATACAAAGGCAGTAATCAAAAATGCCTTTTTCCGATTGCCAGTTGATAAATCCTTTAATAAAATATCTGTGTATGCTTCAAAATGAAATCCTTGTATCAATTCTGTTAAATCTAAATCTGTCTTATTCTTTCCATAAGCAGAACATACATAGGATAAATATTCTCGGAATGTGAAATATGCAAAAGAATTATCTTCAGCAAATACCGTATAACGACAAAGCTTAAAATCTTGTTTTCTGAAATTTACAGCAGATCCACAAAAATAAATGCCATCCGAACGAAAAGTAGAAAGCAGCCCAGATAGCACCTTTAAAAATGTCGTTTTCCCAGCTCCATTTAACCCAATTAACCCTACTACTTCATGTTCCTTTAACTCTAAAGAAAAATCAGAAAGCACCATTTTCTCATCATTATACCATGCACTTAAATTCTTAATGGTTAAAAATGCTGTATCCATGTTATT
Organism: uncultured Lachnospiraceae bacterium; assembly: GCA_910576895.1. Classification (GTDB taxonomy): domain Bacteria; phylum Bacillota; class Clostridia; order Lachnospirales; family Lachnospiraceae; genus MGBC100174. The sequence continues at coordinate 8,908 of CAJTJZ010000074.1, forward strand.
TGCCACCTTTCCTGTCTTTTTCTTTTTTCCATGTCACATAAGCAAAATATAAGAACACACATCCCAAAATAAAATAAAAGAACATCATCAAAAAGTTATTCGATAAAAAACATACTATAGCTGCTATAAACCAAATCAAACTTAAAATTCCACGAATATATATATGTCGCATTTATTATCTCCTTAAAGTATTCTCTATCTTTTCTACTTGTATTATCATCATATCAATAATTTTCTTTCCTCTTTTCGGCTATCAAAAATAACAGCTTAATCTATTTGTTGTGAAATGTTTTCTGAATGTTGTGAAATGATCAAAAGTACATGAAGAACAAATATTCTCCCTTGTGTTTTTATACTTATTGCACCATTATATTTTTCAGCTACCATCTTTATATTTGATAAGCCAGTTCCCTTTTTAAATATTTCTTTTCCTTGATAACTATTTTCAATTTCCATCATAAGAAAATCTCCTTGGATACGCCCTGCTATATGGATATATTTTTCTGTATTAACATCCATATTTTTACATGCATGAATTGCATTATCCAAAGCATTTGACAAGATAATACAAATATCAATATCACGTAAGCTGCAAGGATATGGCAAAAGAAGAGAACAATCAACATTAATTCCCATATTTTTTGCAATTCCAAGTTTATTTCCCACTAAAATATCCACAACAGGATTATTGGTACTGCATGGGAAGAACAATTCTTCTGCCATATCTGCCATATCTCCAATATATTGTATCGCTTGTTCTGTTTTTCCAACTTGTAAAAGCTCTTTTACTACTGCAATATGATTTTTAATATCATGACGAAATGACTTTGTTTTTTCATAATGAGATTTTGCTTCTTCTACATACTGATTTAGAGAATGTTCTTTCTGTTCTAATAATGATAATTCTGTACTAAGTTGAAAACTTTGTAATAACTTCTTATAAGCAAACAAAATACAAAATAAACTAGCCATTCCCAAAAGCTGTATAATAAGCATCTGCCAGTGATTAATCAAATATTCATTTTTCATAATTCCATCACTTTCTATTATTATTGTCCAACCATATACAATAGAATGGATATATTCATCCATAATAAATATCATTAAAATTGGAATAAACACCATAAACATATATTGCATCTCTATAACAGTATAACAGGAAAAATACCGATATACCATATAATAACAAAACCCAGCTAATATCAAAGATACTAACTCACCAACTAACATAAATACAATATTAGCTATATTATGGAAAGCGGAAAACAGTAACGGATACAAAATACTAAATAAGGAATTTATAATTCCAAAACAAAGCTGCATAATTTCAACTACCAAAGCTGCATATAAAAGAGCAGATTTAAAATTTACATGGTATAGCAAAATTCCACTTACTGTAAATAAAAAAACAAATACCCCAAATTCAACAATAGTACCACCAGAAACAAAATGAAAAATAATAACTGCACATACTACAAATAGCAGATAAACAGAAAATGTTACTTTCCTATTTAAAAATTTAACAAAAAAATACAACTGAAAAAGTATTTGAACATTTCCTATAATATATGTATTAAAAAAATCCATATAATACTCAGTCATTTTATATACCTCACATGCAAAGGATTCTTATATGTTTTTGAAAAATTCTTTCTTCTTATATATAAAGAGTGAACCTACGCTATTTTTTTACAATACTTTCAAAAATAAAAATTTCTTCAATAGATGCCTCTACAGCTCTGGAAATATCAATTGCTAATTTCAATGATGGATTATATTGTGCTTTTTCCAAACGCATAATTGTTTCCCTTCGCACACCTACCTTTTCTGCCAATTGTTCTTGTGTTAAACCTTTTATTTGCCGATATTTTTTTAATCTGCATTCAAATTCTGCCATATTTTATTCCTCTCTTTCCTCTATCTGATCATCATGATCATAGCGATATAAAAAATACTCAGAGAGGAAAATCCCAAAAGCTAATGTAAGAGAAAGTATAATAATTGCAACAATTAAAGTATATTCAAAACTACCAAAAAATTTTCCTTGACAAAGAATTACTAAAGTAATCAGTATAAGCAAGAAAGTAATTTTATATGCTTTTAATTGAGCACGAACTTTATTTTCACAAAAGCGTTCATCCATAAATGTTCCTGCCATTTTTCCTTCATAGAAAAATCCAAAAAATCCAAAGAAAAGGAAAAATGCAAATGGAAATATAGTACCATTCATTGAATAAGTATAAAAACCAAGAAATCCCAAAAATCCCAACACTCCTAAAAAACCGAGCTTTGAATTAATTATACGAGTAGTCCTCAGTTCTTTTCCTTGTCTCTGCCCTTTTCCAATATAGATAAAAAGTTTGAGAAATAAAGCAATTACATAAATGCAAGTAAAAGAAGCAGAAAGAATCATTGGCAAATCCTCTACCTGAAACACATAATCTTTAAAATCCATTGGAACTGCTAGGCGAGAATCATTATATGTAATTGCATACCATAATGAAATAACCATACTTAAAACACAGAAAATCCCACAACCAACCCAAATTTTCATTTTATTCTTTTTCATAATGAACCTCCTATTAATGTGATATATTTATCTCTTTATAGGATAAATATATCACATTCTGTTTGTAATGTCAATAGAAAAAGAGATAAATATATCACATTTTAATTTTTTAGGATGATTGTGTAAAATAATAAGCTATCTACCTTCCATTTTTTCTTTTACTCATTAAGTTATATCTTGTTTCTGATATACCTTTGTTGCAATTTTATAGGAAATAAAAAAACAAAGAATAGAAATAATAAGTACAATATCGAAAGTTAAAAGAATATTTTCTTTTACAGAAAGAAACAAATTGATAAGAAACACAATCCCTGTAATAATTCCTGTCGATGCCATAAAAGACATCATAAAAACAACTTGTGATTTTTCCGGATCAAATAAGTATGCACATGGTAGGCTTATGCCGCCTGCCAGTAATGTAGTACTTATCCCAATAGAGCCATATAAACATAAAGAATGAAAAGTTATATCCATACCCAAAAAAGCAAGAACAATACAAGGAATTAATGCTGCAATCATTCCCAAAATAGCAAGCAAAATATAAAATAAAAATTTCTCTGCAATAATCTCATTTCTTGATATTGGCATAGTAATTACATTTTTACTCCATTTTGAAGCGGCATCACTTGTAATACTAATAAAAATCGCTGTTGTAGAAATAACAGGAGCTAATACTAAAAGTGCACTTATTTCCAATAAAAATGATAGTCCAAAACCTAAAACAATCAAACTAACAATAGTTACAAAAATATTGCTTTTAGCAATATAAAGATCCTTCACTAAAATACCTTTCATTACTTTTCCCCCTTTACATAAAGCAACATAATTTCATCAATCGTAGCAGGAACAATCATTGCCTTTGCATATTTTTTCTGCATTTTTTCCCGATTAGAAATCAAAATTTGCCATTCATAATCCATTTTACGATATACAATAATATCAGATTTATCTAATGCATCAAATTGTGCTGCACCACATTTCATAATACCATATTGTTCCATTAATTCATCTTTTGGCTTAAAAAAAACTACTTTTCCTTTATGGATAAATATAATATAATCAGCAATTTTTTCTAAGTCACTAGTAATATGAGAAGATACTAAAATAGAATGTTCTTCTTCTTGTACAAAATCCAAAAGCATATCTAAAATGTCATCACGAATAACAGGATCTAGACCACTTGTAGCTTCATCTAAAAGCAACAATTTAGAATGATGGGAAAAAGCAACAGTAATAGCTAACTTCATTTTCATTCCCTTTGAAAACTGTTTTATCTTTTTATCTATTGGCAAAGAGAATTGTTTCAACAAATGGAAATACATCTGCTCATCCCATAATTTATAGATATTTTTCATTACTTGATTAAGTTTTTTAGGAGAAAGAATCTCTGGATAATTACTGCCATCAAATACTACACCAATCTGTTCTTTTATCTCCTTGTTTAGTTCTTCTTTTTCTAAAATTGAAACAACCCCAGCTTCTTTTTGAATAAGTCCTAAGATAGCATTGATTGTTGTGCTTTTCCCTGCACCGTTTTCTCCAATTAATCCAACAATAGAGCCACTTGGAACAGTAAAGGAAACATGATCTAAAATAAAATCTTTATAGGTTTTTGTAAGTCCTGATATCATCAAAGCATTTGTCATTATAAATCCCCCTCATATAATAGTGTTAATAAGTTAATTAATTTATTAAGGGATATTCCACTTGTACGGGCAATTTCAATAGCTTCATTAAAATAGCTCTCTATCTTTTTTTGCTGTTCTTCTAAATAAAAATCCTGATTTTGTACAGAAACATAACAGCCTTTCCCAGCCGTTGTTTCAATAAAACCATCTGCTTGTAAACAATCATATGCCTTTTGCACTGTTAAAACACTAATTTGTAACGACTTTGCAAGGGAACGAATGGAAGGAAGTGCTTCCCCAGCTTTTAATTCACCATTCATAATCTGCATTTTAATTTGTGTCCCAATTTGTTCATATAAAGGGCGACTTGTCTTATTACTTATAACAATCTCCAAACTGTCACCGCCTTTCTGTCTTATACTGTATTATATAAACAAGTACAGTATAATACATTATAATTCAGTTGTCAAGAAAATCTATTTTTTTATTTTCTTTCTTCTCTTTTTCCAAAAAAAAATAGAGCATATAAATATCCTTCTATATGCTCTAATGCTAACGCTATTTTTTTATTATATTTTTAATCTAATCAACGTTTATCTATAATTTTATCAATTAATCCAAAATCCATAGCTTCTTTTGCTGACATATAATTATCACGTTCTGTAGCAAGGATTATTTCCTTGATACTTTTACCTGTATTCTCAGCTAAAATAGTATTTAAACGTTCCTTACTTTTTTGTATATGATCTGATATAATTTTTATATCTGTGGCTTGTCCTTGCACACCATTTCCATGAATTGCCGGCTGATGTATCATAATCTCCGCATTTGGTAACGCAATACGTTTTCCTTTTGTACCACCAGATAATAAAAAAGCTCCAAAACTAGCAGCAAGGCCTATACAAATAGTTGAAACATCACATTTTATATATTGTATTGTATCATAAATAGCAAAACCGGCTGATACAGAACCTCCGGGACTATTTATATATAACTGAATATCCTTTTCAGGGTCTTGTGCTTCTAAAAACAACATTTGTGCAATAATCAAACTGGCTGACATATCACTTACTTCTTCTCCTAAAAAAACAATTCTATCAGACAGCAAACGAGAAAAAATATCATAGCTTCTTTCTCCACGACTGGTTTGTTCAATCACATAAGGTATCGTACTCATGCGGCAATCTCCTTGATATTTAAAATAAATTTATAATATTTGAAAATATAAGAATAATGCATAAAAATTCTGTCTTGTTTAGGTATCAATATTCCAATATCCCTATAAACTTTAGGTGGATACAAATAGACTT
>CAJTJZ010000075.1 GCA_910576895.1 uncultured Lachnospiraceae bacterium
TGATAGTTATATTATACCAAATATAAGCGGTGGTGTCTACTTTTTCAGCGGTCTCCTTCTGTAAAATAGGGAGGCTACCACCTTGTAACACGATTGTTTCCTATAAAGGAAAGTATAACAAATTTTTTGTCGAAAATCAATAAAAAATAAAACAGAATCATTCTGCTTTTTTAAAAATCTAAAATTGCTTATGCTATACCTATATCACTTCTAGAATACTTCCCTTTGGAAATATAATACAAACGGTTGTTCCCAAATTTTCTTTACTTTCGATAACAATTCCATGCCCTAATTTATTACATAATTTTTTACATAAATAAAGTCCAATGCCTGTGGCTTTTTTTCCATTTACATTTCTTTCTTTTATCCCTGTAAAACCTTTTTCAAATACTCTAGTAAGTTCTGCTGCCGAAATCCCCTTTCCATTATCGGAAATAAACAGCTTTGTGTTTTCTTTTTCCTGTTTCGCACAAAATTTAAGTACTAATCTTTCTTCTTCCCTTTCATATTTAATACTATTTGATATAATTTGATTTAAAATAAAAATAAGCCACTTACTATCTGAATAAACTTCCGTTTCTAAATCATGCAATTCCGGCTTTACTTTTTTCTTAATTAATACTTTTTTGTTTTGAATTAAAACAGTATGTATCACATCTAAAAGCTGTATTTTATGAATAAAATAATCTTTTTCCACATAATTGCTTCTTGCATAAAATAATGCCTGTTCTGTATATCCTTCAATTTTATTTAATTCCTCCTCAATATCTTCTGTCACTTTATTTCGATGATTTTCAACCACCATTTTTCCAGTAGCAATTGGAATTTTCACTTCATGAATCCAAAGTTCAATATATTCTTTATATTCCTGATTTGCAGATTGATAACTATTTACATGCTCAGCCATAGATTTTTCCATTTCCCATAAAATTTGATAATTTAATATTTCCTCCTGTCGTTTCCCTTTTTCTAACATTGCAACAATATAATATTTTTTATCAAGCTGTTCCATCTTTTCTGTAATATCTAAAAAATACTTCTTTTTTCTAATATATTCTAAAAAAGATATCAAAAGCCAAGCACCAATCCCCATAACTATTAGATAAATTCCTATCCACAAGCTTCCCCTTACTGTAAATAGAAATATTTCTGTTGTAAAAATCACAAAAAGAACAATCCATAGTTGATAGAAACGCTCTTTTAAATATACTAAGAATTGCATAATCGATACCCCAAACCACGTTTTGTTTGAATCAAATTCTCTGCATGAAGCAGTTTAAATTTTGCACGCAAACGTGTCATATTGACTGTTAATGTATTATCATCTACAAATAATTCGCTGTCCCAAAGCATATTGATAATTTCATCTCTTGATACAATCTGATTTATCTTTTTTGTAAGACATAGAAGAATTTTTATTTCATTTTTTGTAAGTTCTACACTTTCTTCCTTTGTATATAAAATTCCCTTTGCCTTATCAAAAGTAAGCATTCCAAGTTTAATTAATGTCTGTTCTGATTGTTCTGGATATGCCCTAAAAAGCAATCGTTCCATTCTTGCAAGTAAAATCTGTATATGAAATGGCTTTGTTACAAAATCATCTGCTCCACTGCTAATACTCATTAACTCCATGATTTCTGTATCTTTACTTGTAATTATTATCATTGGCAAACTCGACTTTTTCCTAATTTCCCTGCAAAGATAAAGACCATCTGTCTGTGGCAAACTAATATCTAAAAGCAATAAATCAAAGTTTTTACTTAAAATAATTTCTGTTGTATATTCTTTTGGCTCTACAATTTCCGCAGTATAGCCATGATGTTCTAAAAAATTTTTTAATTCCTCGCTTAATTTTTTATCATCTTCCACAATTCCAATTTTACGCAATCTTTTCCTCCTTATATTTTATCTTTCCTTCTACCTCTATTTAAAAACTATTATATATAATACCTTATTTTCTTTTTTCCTAAAAATAGACAGCTTACTCCTAAAATAGCTAGAATATGCTGTCTATTTAACAATCTTTTTTAAATTAAATACTAGGATTTCTTACGACATCCTTATCATCTCTGCGATTCCATCTTCCATTTTGTCTCATATTTTCATAATCAACTTTATACACAATTAAATACATAAAAATTGCTAAAACAATTGCACAAACTCCATCAAATACAGAATGCTGTTTTAAAAATACAGTCGATAAACAAATAGATACCATCAAGCAAAAAGAACTGCCTACAATGATTGGATGATTTCGTAATCTTTTGCTCTTAGCAATTGCAATATGAACACCAATCGAATTAAATACATGAATACTTGGACAGACATTTGTGCTTGTATCTGTTACATATAGTTGCTTTACAATATCTGTAAGAAAATTATCTCTTGGAAATTGTACAGGTCTAAGATTTTGAACATTTGGCCATAGGGAATAAATCACAAGGCAAATTGTCATACCAATAAATAAAAATAAGGTACAATTTACAAAATCTTCTTTGGAAGTAAACATAAAATAAAGGATTGCAACAACTATATAAGCAAACCATAGAAAATAAGGAATTACAAAAATTTCCTCAAAAGGAATCAAATCATCTAATGCTACATGAATTGTATTCCATTCTCTATTTGTCATAAGCTCTAATAAACGAAACCAAAGCAAATAAACAAGAGTATAGCCAATCAACCATACATAGCGATGCATATAAATCCAATCTTTTATTTTCATACAATTCCAAACCTTTCTGCTATTTTCAATTTTATTTCCTTTTAAATAGAAAACAACCCTTATAAAATATATTATTTTGCAACTTAGTTATTTGTCCCACCATGTAATAATTAGCTAAAACCATAAATTTTTCTAGAAATTTGATACCCTAAAATAATAATTCTCTTTCCAGCACGTCCTCTTAAATGCATAGAACGTCCTAAAATACAAGATCTTACAGCAGAATATAATTCCTTATCCTCATTTTCAAGAAACTGCCAAATTTCTTCTTTTTTCTGCATACTATCTTCATCACCAATTTTAATTAAAAATACAGTACAGATTGTCATCATCATTGCAAGATATTTTACCATATAAGAAGCAAGCTTCTTTGATGGAATTTCCTCTAGCTTTTGTGCTTTTATCATCATCTTTGTAACTCTTAGCTGCTGATCAATTCTGCTCATCATCACTCTTTCATTCACCGATTGATCTTCTCTTCCAATAAAATACCGATATAAATCTACATTCAAATAATATAGACGTTTTGTATGTGCAAGTGGTTGGTATACAAATAAATTATCCACATAAAAGGTATGTTCTGGAAGCTTTAATCCACATTTTCGTAATAGCTCTGTTCGATAAATCACAGAATGCATCAAAATATTCTGGCTTGTATGAAGATGATACATCTCGTCCCATGTAAACACCTGTTCTTCTGGAAATGCATTCTTATAACTAATTACTTTCTGCTTTCCTTCCAAAAGACGCTCATATACATAATTACATATCAAGCAATCAAGGGGTTCTCTAGTAAATACATCCCTATTTTCTCCGGAAAAATATCTTAATGTCTTTAAAACTTTCCCAAGTGCTTCTTTGTCAAACCAATCATCACTATCTAAAACTTTAAAATAAAGCCCTTTTGCCAAAGAAAGCCCCATATTTACACCAGAACCATGTCCACCGTTTTCTTTATGAACAGCCTTTACAATCTCAGGATATTGTTTTTCATAACGATCCGCTATTTCTGCTGTTCGATCGGTAGAACCATCATTAATAATTAATACTTCAATGTCCTCTCCCATACCAAGCAAAGAATTTACTGCTCGTTCCAGATACTCCTCAGAATTATAGCTTGGTATTGCTACTGTCAATAATTTCATCCCTTACTCCATTCTGCAGCCCTTATATTTTTATCCTGTCTTAATGATAATATTAAGTTATGAATACTGCAAGTATAAAATTCTTAATATTTTATTAAGTTCCCCTAAAGTCATACAAATTATACAAGAACATTTGCAAAATTCCATCTTATTTTTATGAACTTTACTTAAGAATTGATTTAGAAATAAAATTTATGCTCAGGAACAAATTTATATATAACTAATAAATATATTATCTGCACTCTCAAATAATTTATTTGCTTTTTCTATAGAATACTTTACATTTCTTCCACTTTGGGGATCAATCACAGTAATGGAATACTCATCATAACCTGTAATCAAAACAGCATCTATCGCATTTTTCATTGCAATCACTGGCCTGCCAGCACTTACATAATATAAAATTGCATCTAAAGAACAGCCTGTCAATTTTAATGGTATTTTTTGTGAATGTTTTTTAAATAAGGAATACATAGATTTACTGTCGTCAGAAAGTTCCTTCGCTGAAACTTCTGCTCCGGCTACGGATAACAGCATAGAAAGGCATGCACCCTTTGTTGATACTCCACTTTCCTTTCTTACTATATGAACACCCTCAATTGTATTATGATTATATCTTGCTCCACGCTCCCAAATAATTCTTCCATTATTGTTTACAACTGTTCCCATTAATATATTGGCAGTATTAACAGCATCTGCTGCCTGTGTATCTGCTTCAATTACATCTCCAAGTGCATAAACATAATATTTTTCTGCTTTTTTTGTTTGTATTCTATCTAAATGCAATGTAGTATCTTCATGAAGCACAGTAAATTTTGCAACAGTTACTGCTGGAAGCTTATCTATTACATATCCCTGCGTTAAATTCACATAATATTCTGTTAAAGTTAAATCGGTTACTCTTGAAGTCATACTAACATAGACTTTCTTTTCTTCTTGATTATTAATAATATGATCAGGCGAACTAGAACTATAATACAACTTTCCATTTTCTATATATTTCTTCGCCCGATATAAAGTAATAATACTATCAACAACTTTTACTCCTGTTACATAATACTTTCCTGTCTGATATTTTTTTACTGTTTTTCCTTTTGGACCTGCAATTCGCAACTCATACATTGGTGTTACAATTGTCCCATCACTTGCTTCTGTAATATCTCCTTTTTTCATAAGACCATAAATCAATTTTCCTTGAAGCCCCCCAAGTAATGTTAGACACTGCCCCTTTTTTACTTTAATCGTTCTTCTTTTCTCCGTTTCCAGATTTAATACTGTAATTTTCACTGCCTTTCTAGGATTTGAAGAATTTTGCCATGCAATAAATCCCCCTTCTGTACATAAATAAATATTTTCACTGCGAATCCCTTCTGCTAAAATTTCCAATCTTTTTGCTGGAATATTATATGCATACACAACTCCATTAATCGAAAAATAAAATACATCATTACTACTTACATAACTAAATTCATCTAAATCATATTTCATTCTCTCAAATGGCATTTCAAATGGAATATAAACACGTTCTTCTACTCGTTCCTGTTCTTTATAAAACCGATATAAAATCACAGCCGTTTTTCCCTCATAACTTCCTTTATTCATATATCCATAGACAATAAAGTCAACAACTTCATCATTCATTGCAATAATTCTTATATTATGCTGATCATATAGCGATCTTTCATTATAGGAATCCTCATCTTTAAAAGAGAAGACAAGGACTGCTTTATTTTCTGGAATATTATAATACCAAAGTTCCCGATTTCTTACAAAAGCAACTCTGCTTCCATTTTCATTTGTTACAAAATTCATATCAGTATCTTCTGTAATCCCAATTTTCAGTTCATTTTTTGTAAGGCTTGTTAGCTTAATATTAAAATCTGCTTCCATAGAACGCTGATAATATAAAAGATATTTCCTGTCATTTGCATATCTGACACGAAAAAACTCTTTTACAGCAAAACTTTCTTTTCCAGAAGCCGTTTTTGCTGTAATGCGATAAGAAAGCTCAAAAACAGCCGTTTCAATATTAATCTCTTTTAATACTGGTACAATATCTCCTATAAGCTTTGGTTTTAAATTTCCCCAACAAATCAAATCATGGCTAGAATGAATATTTACCATAGCAAGACTTGTATTATCCATAGAGCCATCTGTTTCTAAATAAGATTGTAATTCATTATTTTTATCTTTATTCCATGCCAAGTTATGGATATCCATTACAAAATTCAGCTTTTCTTTAAAAAATGCATCACTTTCATAATATTTTATTCTTGTATAATAATAAACCTTTCTGCTGTCTTTTGTTACCAGCATTAATTTTAATGCATATTCTTTGCCAGAAGTTAAATTTGCCTGCATTTTAAGCCTTGCAAGCTTCCATCCTGTTTGCTTATCTTCTTCCAATGCCAACATAGATCCACTATCTAAAAGAATATCTTCATCAATACTACGCAGTTCATAAGCCAATTTGCGTACACTGCTTTCCTTTTCGTCAATTTGTACTGTAAGCGTCTTTTCCTCTGTCATCAAAGTAATGCTATCACGTAAGCTATTGGCATCAAGATTCATGCTATAACCATACATTGTATTTACCGTTTTACCTGCTACCGACATAAAAACTAAAGGAAAATTAGGATTTTCCATAGTAACTGTTTTTTCTGCAACTACCTTTTTTTCTGACATATCTCTGCTAAAAAAAGCAACTGAGCCACAAAATACAAAAAGAAATATTAATATACGATAAACTATCTTCATACTTATCCTCATTTCTTGTTATTTATTTTCATTCTTAAAAATTATTTGCTATGATTGATATTTACCATTCATATTTACCAGCTAATGATAAAATCATTCCATACCGTAACGATATTTTAACATCATCCAAAAAAATCGCAACCCCGAATTTGGAGCAAATTCAAAAATTTATCATATAATAGTAAGAAATCTTTTTTTTAGGTGAGTTATATGCAAGGTATTGATCCGTTTGCTATTCCTGCTGGTATGAATCATCCCCTATATCCCATGGCAGGTTATGATAACAGTCGTGAACTTGATCACGATATGTCTATGATGAAAGAAATGTATCCCCTTTTAGTACGCCAGATTCTTTTAGAAATAGAAAATGAATGTGATAAACTAGAATATGCTGGCAGTTTTATGTTTGATGAAATTCCCGATAAAACACTAATTCTAATGTTGACTGATAAAATTTATCAAAAAGTTGCTCCTGCTTTCTCCGATGAAAGCTCCTTAATTTCTGCTGAATTTCATGACAGGGGTCATGACAAGGGACATCGCCCACCGGGTCATTACCCGCCAAGCCATTGTTCTGACAGAAATCCAGACTGTCATCCAGATGGAAGCCCTAATTGGCTTTCTGGTCTAATCAATGTTCTTCTTTGTGGAGAAATGTGCGACCGTAGAAGACGCTATCGCAGAAGAAACCATATGTTTATATTTTAACAATACTATTTTTCGGAAATCTTCCTTCTTTTTAAAATACCCTGAATGCTTTTTTATAACATTCAGGGTATTATTATTTTCAATAATAAATAAACTTATAAATTATTTATTAACAATTTCTTAATTCATATACTTTTGTATTACAGACCATACTTCCTTCTTTTCCATTCCAAGCTTCCATGCAGCCGTTCCAGCCAGTTCATTCTCATATGCTCTTTCTACTTTCTTTTCAATGGAATTTTCATCCTCTAACCACATTTTATATACAGCTCCATCACTTTCATACTCTCCATAATATTGCTCTGTTTCATCATCCCATTCTGGTGTTACATTAACATCCTTCATTTTATTCCAAGAACTGACCATACCATAACTTTCTGCTGTTACTTTTAAAGTACCATCTTGTTGTGTTACTTCTTTCCAAAGCCTTGTATAAAATGGAATTCCAAGAAGCAGTTGCTTTGCTGGTATTTCTTCTAACGATCGATCAATAGCCAGATCAACATAACCAATCGATGCTACCGAACCACTTTCTCCACCTCCTGCATAATGCTCATCATATGCCATTGTCATAATATAATCAGCAACTGCTGCCTGTTCCTTACGATCATAATAAGCTGTATATTCTGTTGGGACATAATTATCAATCGAAAGAACAATATCATTTTTTCTACATTTAATTGACATTTCACGAATAAACTGTAAATAAGAAGCGGCTGTATCTTTAGAAATTCTTTCAAAATCAAGATTAATTCCATCTAAATCATATTTAATTGCCTGTGCTAACAGTTCTTTTTCCAGTTTTTCCCTTTTACTTGTATAAGAAAATATCTCATGCATATCAATATCAGTATCTACATCGGTTGTAAGTGCCCAAACTTCTATCCCTAAAGAATGTGCTTTTTCTACATAACTTTCACTTGCAATAGAAGAAATACTTCCCTCTGTATCCAAAATCCGAAACCAAGTTGGACAAATAGTATTAATACCCTTTGTTTTTTCTAGCAGACTAGAAAGTTGATTATTTGCATCCTGATTATAAACTTGATGCCATACTAAATTAATCTTATAATCTTTACTAATATGGCTATATTTTTCCTTGCGAAAACCTGTATTACTTTTCATTTTTTCCTCAAATGGTGTTTTTGTTGCTTTTACACTTATATAGCCCTTAACACCATCTTCTGTTATAATATGCAAAAATCCATTTACTGACTCTGCATTCTCATCAATACATTGAAGCTTACTACCCTTTGCTACTTTTGATACAATATCGCTTTTGATTCCTGCCTTTTTTCTAACAGCTACTTTTTTCTTTGTTTCCGTAAACAAAAGTTTTTGCCCATATTTATAAGTAATCACTACTCTATCAGGCTTATCATAAATTTTATAAGATAAATCTGTATAAAGTTCAATAAAATCAAGTGCAAGATACACTTTATCTCCATTTAGTTTTACAACTTCATAATCTGTTTTTTTCTTATTTTTATTTATTGTATAATTGTGTTCTCCCGGTATTACTTTAATTACAGAAGTTGGTGTTGTATAGAGCAGTAAATTTTCATTATAGTCCCAATAAAACCTTTTATTTAAACAAGCTGTTACTTGGTTATATTCCAAATAGACCCTATCTTCTATAAAAATTCCTCTCTGTTCCATTATTTCATCCTGCATAACAACTAAAATCTCTCCTTCTGTAACAGGATAGAACTCTGTCAGTGGAAGTATATGCCTTGATGGTGCATAGCGTTTTACTAAAAATATAATTATTACTAGAACTACTGCAAATCCTGTAATGCCAATAATTGGCACAAAATTAAAACCTCTTCGTTTTCTCTTTGTCTTTTCCATGTTTTCCTCCCTCTTAAGAACTATAACTTCTTATATTTTGTCATTTTTTGTCTGCTCTGTATAAAAGTATACCACTTTTTTTTAAAACAGTCATCTAAAAAATGGAAAGAAAAAATTGTATTATATCCATAATCATATAATAAATACAATCATAATATCTGTAAATAGATACTATTACTAATTTTTATCTAAAACATGGAAAAAAACACTTTTTTAAAGAAAAAATTACGTTTGTGAGACATATTTTATCCATTTAGAGTATGCTTAATTTTTATATAAGTATTACTACATATCTAATAATTATATTCTTCTTAATTTTTAATTATTTATTACATTCTCTGCCATACTATCTAATCTTGTTTCACCTTCCTCTGTATCAAATTCTTTTTCCAAGGCACTACGAAGTTCTTTTCTATTATGATTTTCTATACTTCCTTGAGCTAATTCTGTAACATTGGGATCTGCTTCTAATAACCTTTTTACTGTTTCATTCACTGGGTAAGTAACTTCTGCTGCTTTTTGCAATTCAGATACATATTGAATTGCATAAATTTCACTTCCTTCTTGATAATATGCATCTACCACAGCACTTGCCAAGCGAAGAATTTCCTCCTCATTTACTTGTAACCAAAGTGCATTTTGTCCTATTTCCTGAGAATCTGCATAATTTCCTGTAATATCTTGTATTTTCTTCTTTGGCAGTAAAATATAATCTCCACCATTGCGAAAAGAAATGCGAATATCTATATAATCTCCTACTTTCATTTTTTCATTAAGTTTTACATAACTTAAATTTAACAGCCGCTCGTCATCTGCTGCCTTTTTTCCTTCGCAAAGCATATCCAGCGATAAAATACTTCCTTTTCCTAATGATATTTTTAGACTTTTTCCTTCATAATCAAAAAGACTTTGCTGTTTTATATTTCCCTGTGGTACTTGTACTGTTACTTCTTTTAAATGTTCTGCTGTCAATATTTCTCCTTCTGATGTATCACATGAAAGACAGATAAGAACAGAGGATTCTAGTCGTTCTTTCATCCGGAAAAGTTCTTTCGGATGAAGTCCTGCCTTTTGTATATAAACAAACAAAAACACTCCAAAAATTATTCCAGTAAGCAATGCCCCCATGATTGCTGAAAGTATTATCTTACCCTTTCTTTTTTTTATTACTACCATAATCCCCCTTTTTTCATTATTATCTAATTATTCTATTTATTCTTTTAAAATTTTATTCCATAATGCAAGATTTGCAGTTCCCATACGATACCATTCCTGCTCTGATGCTACTGTATACATTTTTCTACAAAGCTGCTTTTCCATCTTTTTTACAGCACTAGAAGATGCAAATGGAATCAAATAAATCCATTCTTCATTCCCTTGTATTTTTGACCAAGTTTCCACAAAATGAAAAAGCTCCTCTTGTCTCCAAAAACATAAACTTGCTGTCACAAGCTTTATTTTGCAATCAAAAAAATTTGGAAATATTGTTTCTTGCATTTGTTTCACTCGAGTTCCATAATCAAAGAACAAATAAGAATATGCTGATATCTCCTTCTCCTCTTTTTGTTGTCCTAAAATATCAATTCCTTTGATAGAAGCTATCGTTTCTTCTTCATAAAAAGAAGGTAAAGATAATAAACTTCCTGAAACATTTCTTTCTACTACGGCAGCTTTTGCCTTTATCACCTGTTTTATATAATAAGCCATCATCATTGTACAAAAAGTTGTTCCTGTTCCTCTTGATACTCCTACAACTCCAATTGTTTTTTGTTCTTTTACTATTTGTTTTTTTATCCTCTTTCCAAAGATAGTCCTGCCTCCTCCCAAAGCTGCTGTGCAAAGTGTTTTTCTTGCCCTGATGGTTCTTTAAAAAGTTCTGGTTGATAAGGAATCTGTAAACACCTGTATTCACGATAATATTTTGCAAGCTTTAAAAACTCTCGACCAGAAATAAAATTAATACAAAGCAAAGGAGCTTTCTCAAATCTTGCTAGTATTTGGTCTAATTCTTTTCGCTCCCAACATATTCCGCCTACTACTAAAGCAATATGTTCCATCTTCAATAATTCTTCTACTGCTTTTTCCTCTATCCGCCCATAATCCTGAATTTCTATATCAAATTCCTCATCTATTTCTCTTTCTTCCTCTCCCCGAAATAAACGAATCCCTTTACAGGAAGGATATTTCCCTTTTTTATCCCCTTTTAATAATAAAAGACTTTCTGTAATCCCATGCTCCCATAATTCACGATAAGCCACTTTTTTCCCACTAAATGCCAGTGAAAATGCAACCATTAAACAAACATAACTTGTTCCATGACCAAGCCCTGCAAGCCTTATTATGCGACATGATTTTTCTGTTTTTGTCTGCCCTGATATCATAAGAATCCGTTCCTTCAAAGCAGATATAGAAGAAAATCTCATTCCCGGCATATATTTTAGGCAATGATTAATAATATCTTTCCATTCCTTTGAAATTCCCTTGAGACAGTCGATATTTTTTATTTTAATTTTTTCTCTTTTTGGTGCTTCTCCTGTAAATAAAAAGAATAATAACATTCCAAAGCTATAAATATCGCTCCTTTCATCAATTTTTCCTTTTTGAAACAATTCTGGTGCTGCATACCCTCTTGTTCCCATAGCAATTTTATATCCTTCCCATTCCTTTTTTGGAAGTACCGCCCCAAAATCAACAAGCTTTACACAAGTTCCACACATCATTAAATTCTCTGGCTTTAAATCCAAATAAAGCAAAGGAGGTTTCAAATTATGAAGATAATATAAAATTTGACAAATCTGTATTGTTATCTGTCTTATTTCTTGCTCTGTTATTTTATGTTCGATTCGATAAGTTTTTAGCGAAACGCCTTGAAGATACTCCATAATAATATAACTATAAGATTCATCCTCTTCCAAATCATAAATTATTGGAATTGACGGATGAGAAAGATTTTTTAGAATACGTGCTTCCCGAAGCCAGAAATCATGCAGCCTTTCCGCTTTGGATATCCTTTTTATGGCCCTATATGCAGACAATAAAATATGTTCTGTAAGAAATACATCAGCACTGCCACCATGCCCTAAACGAGTTATCACTCTGTATTTCTCAAACCAGATTTCTTCGATTCGTATCTCCATCTCCTTTCCTAAATTTTTTAAGCAGGAAATTTTGCTTTCTTTTTTCCTTTGCTTTTTACTCTGACTACTCCCACAGACAAGCCTATGGGGTTCTCACTACCAAGCGTAGCTCGTAATCGTACATCATTTTCAGACTTTGGAAATACGAGTGTAAATCTATTTGAGTGAAAACTTTTATTACCAAGCAGTCCAACGACCACATTAATGGTAAATTTCTACTTTTGAGCAGGGAAGTATAGTCAATCTCCCCATCTGTTATATTATATATTTATTATATGCTGTTGTCAAGTAAAAAAGTGGCGAAAAACCCATATGCAAGCGTAATTTTGTTTATATTTCACAAAAATAATTTCCTTGTTTTCACTATCTATGCTTGTTTATTTCCAATATATCCAAGGCTTGCTCCTACTATACCACCCAAAATATGAGTTAAATTGGCTACATTATCTTTTACAAATAATCCATCATATATTTGTCCCCCAATATAGATGATAGCTACAAGAATAAATGTTAATGGAATTGTTCCTTCTTTAAAACTAGTAAAAGAAGAAAGCAAAATAAATGCAAAGACAACACCACTAGCTCCCAATAATTGTACCCTTGGAAAAAACATAAAATGAACAAGTCCTGTTACTAATGCTGTTGCAATAATTACAAAAATAATATCTTTAGAACCATATTTTTCCTCTAACATTGGACCGACTACAAGAATTAATGTAATATTTCCAATAAAATGCCCCCAACTAGCATGACCAAAAATATGTCCTATCAATCGAAGATACGTAAAAGGATCGAGCAGAGAGGAATGATAAACACTAAAAATAAGATTGTTTGTTAGTCCTCTTGTTAAAAAATTTAGTACAAGGGCTAGAAAACAAATTGCAGTAAACCCTAAAATTACTGGTGAATTATAAGATATCCTTGCTTTTTTTAATGATTTTGATTTAGCCATAAAAACCTCCAAAAAAAGAACCTTCCCGATAAAAGAAGGTTCTTTTTGATTTCTCATCATGCGGATAACAGGACTTGAACCTGCACACCCTAAGGCAATAGAACCTAAATCTATCGCGTCTGCCAATTCCGCCATATCCGCAAAATAAATGATATAAAACATTTAACTCTTATCAGTCTTATCAAGCTCTGACAAGAATCAGGTCTATCGACCTGATAAAGATCAAGTCTATCGACCTGATAAAAATCAGGTTTATCAATCTGATAAAAATCAAGTCTATCGACTTGATAAGGGTAATACTCACTTCACAAGTATTACAAGAGTAACACTCATTTTATAAGTCTGATAAGAAAGACCGGAAACATTGAAATCAATATTTCCGGTTGTCATGAGGCATCCGGGATTCGAACCCGGGACAACTTGATTAAAAGTCAAGTGCTCTACCGTCTGAGCTAATACCCCAACTATATATTACAAAAGCATTGCTTTTATAATCAAACAAACTTAAACATAAGCTCCTGTCCAGTCTGTTCAACTGGGCTAGCTGGATTCGAACCAGCGAATGCAGGAGTCAAAGTCCTGTGCCTTACCGCTTGGCGATAGCC
>CAJTJZ010000076.1:0-2466 GCA_910576895.1 uncultured Lachnospiraceae bacterium
TTAAATTTTTATTGGATTGCTATAATGGTTTTAACAAATATTCTTTTGCTCCATATCGAATGCCCTGCTGTGCATACTTAAATTCGTCATATCCACTCAAAATAATTGTAATAGGATGAAGTCCTGCATTTTTTGCTGCCTGCATCACTTCGATACCGTCTTTTAAAGGCATCTGAATATCCAATAACATAATATCAGGTTGGTACTTCATTAGTAAATCAATCGCTTCCTGCCCATTTTCTGCCTCATAAATAAGAAATCTTTCTGTATGCAATGCAATATATTTTACGATTCCTTTCCGTATGATATCTTCATCATCTGCAATCAATAACTTTAACTGCATCATTAGTCCTCCTCAAAAGGTACTACCATAATTACTTTCGTTCCTTTTCCAACAGCACTCTGAATATCCAAATAGAAATTATCCTGATATCTTAATTGAAGCCGTTCTTTAATATTTCTTATTGCATAGCGTCCAATACGCTGTTTCTTATAACGTTCTGGTTCTATATTCCATACTTCATTTATTTGGTCTTTAGACATTCCAATACCTGTATCTACTATCTCAAATCTTATAAACTCCTTATCATATTTAACAGCTCTTATCTTTAATTTATACTTTCCTTCTACTTTTTCAAATCCATGCACAATTGCATTTTCTACAAATGGCTGTACAATAAGTTTTGGTATCCTTGCTTTTTTCACTGCTGATTCTATTTCTATTTCATATTCCAGTCGCTTTGCAAAACGCATTCTCTGTATCTTTAAATAACATGATATGAGTTCCATTTCACTTTCTACCATAATTTCACTTTGTCCTTGGCTTAAAACCAGACGAAAAAGCTGTGACAATGCAAGAATATTTTCTGCAATTTCTTCATTTTCTACATCAATAGCTTGCCAATATAAAGAATCTAACGTATTATATAAAAAATGCGGATTAATTTGTGCCTGCAATACTGCAATTTCACTTTCTTTTTCATGAAGTTTAATCACATAATTTTCATTAATTAAATTTTTAATCGCCTCTACCATATAATTAAAGCATTCTGCTACCTCTCCAACTTCATCTCTTGTTGTTACTTCTACCTTCTGTTCAAAATCTCCATCTGAAAACTTACGAATAGCAATGCTTACTTTATGAAGTGGTTTTGTCACTAGATTAGATATCATTAAAAATAATGGAAGCATTCCAGCCAAAACCCCTCCTAATAATATCAAAGGTGTATAAAGACTTTTCTTTATTTGCGTCCAAACACCAAATTTTGGCATAATTTTATATATAATGCCAAAATTTTCTCCAATCTGTCTACATAAAATATCATAACCTCTATATGAAAAATACTCATTTTTACAATCATTGCCTTGGTTTCTATTTTTTCTGCTTTTTAGATAGTTTTCTACTTCCTTATTAATTTCTCCATAATGACTTAATTCATTTCCATCTGTTTCCAGCACAAGAATACTCTCATTCTCACTTTGTACTATATTTTTTATTAACTCTTGATAATATTTCTGACTAATTCCTATTACAATATATCCTAATGGAACTTTCCGCCCCAAATCAAACATTTCCCTGCATAAAACAATTTTATCTTCCTTATTACTTGTATATACTTCATTGCTGCCTTTAGAAATACTTCTCCATATATACTTATATTCATTTTTCATTGTATCTGCATAAATATTTGACATCCATATAGTATTTATTTCTGGAATATAAACACTTCCATCCATTCCCCTTAGATAAGGACGAATTCCATTTTCAGGATAAATAGCAATCGTTTTAATATACCCTTTTAAAGAAAGTACATCTTGTACATATTGAATTGGTGTTTCCTCTTCCCATACCCTCGCATTTTTATTCTTTTCTTCTATTTTATCTATTGTTAAAAGCTGTTTTAACTTTGTATTAATGCAAAGATATGTTGTAAAATCTTTAATCTCCGTCTGTACTGCATTTAGATTTTCTGATAACACATTAAGATTACTGATATTACTATCTAACCATTCTTGTTTTGTTTTATCATAATTTAAAAAAAGAAGAACCAGACTAATTAAAATCATGACTGGGGAAATTGTCAAATAACCATAAAATATTAATTTTCTTTTTACACTTAATGCATTTACCCATTGTTTGATTTTTTTCATAATCCAGTTCTCCTCTATTTCCTGTTATAATATAGTATGTATCAACTCTATATTATCCCTTTACTGCTCCCATAGCAACCCCCTTTGTGATATGTTTATTTAATATAATATATACAATAACTGCTGGAGCAGCTGTTAATGCCATAACTGCAAACTGTACTGCATAGTTAGAAGAATACTGTCCTGTAAATTCCAATACGGAAAATGGCAATGTTTTCCATGTTGGCGAGCTTAAATAGGTACTTGCCATCATAAATTCATTCCAGTTATTTAAAAATGTCATAATAGATACGGTTGCAATAGAAGATTTTAGCA
>CAJTJZ010000076.1:2476-10850 GCA_910576895.1 uncultured Lachnospiraceae bacterium
GGTGTAACAATCTGAAATAATATCCTATAAATACCACAGCCGTCCATAACTGCTGCTTCCTCTAGTTCTACGGGAACAGATTCCATAAAACTTGTCATTAGAAAAATCCCTTGTGGAAGTGAAAAAGCAACATAGGGTATAAGCAATGCCCATATTGTATCTGTGAGTCCCAATGTACTGTAAATTTTAAAGTTTGGAAGTAATGTTGCATGAATTGGTATCATAATTCCAATTAACATCATCATCTTTACAGTTCCACTTAATTTCCATTGCATTCTTCTGCAGGCAAAGGATACCATAATAGATACCAAAACTACAAGAACAACTGCCAATACATTAATTAATACACTATTTCTTAAATATAATAAAAAGTTTCCATCAACAAAAGCTTTTGCATAATTTCCCCACTGAATTTTCTTTGGTATAATTAAAAGTCCACTTGTAAACATTTCGGTACTGCTAGCAAGGGAAAAGTCAATTAACCATATCAAAGGAAAAATCTGTATAATCGCAACAATAATAAGAACAATCCATAAAAGAGGCTTTGTGATTTTGTTTTTTTTCTTTCCTGCATGATTCATGATACCGCCCCCTTTGCTCTTTTTTTCTTCTTTACATCCCATACATCACGTTCTTCAAATATCTTATTTAAAATAACAGTCGCTAATAAACAAATAATAATAAAGATAACGCCAATTGCATTTCCATATCCATATTTATATGCTTTAAATGCCTGCTGATACAAATAATTCGCTGCAAATTGCGTACTATTATTTGGTCCGCCATTTGTAAGAAGATAAACAGTTTCCATTTGTTTTAATGCTGAAATTACTGCCATTGTTACATTTACCTGAATGACAGGTTTCATAAGTGGAAGTGTAACATATAACAATGTCTGTATAGGATTTGCCCCATCAATGGAAGATGCTTCATATAATACAGGATCTATATTTTTAATACCTGTATAATAAATCAACATACCCCATCCAAACCCATGCCAGATTAATACAATCAATACTGCCCAGATTGCTTTATCATAGCTAAACCAGTTAATATCTCCTTTTCCGCCGAAAAACTTAATAATATTATTTAAAAGTCCAAAGTCAGGATTATAAATAAACTTCCACAAATATGCGATTACTGCGATAGAAATTACATTTGGTATAAAGTATACACAGCGAAAGAAGCTCTCTCCTCTTCCTCCTAACTTATCTAAAACTGCTGCTACAATTAATGCTAAGGGATGCTGAATACATACAAATCCAATCGCAAGAAATAAGGAGTTACGAAGTGATATAAAAAATGCCGAATCATGCATTAATGTCTTATAATTATCAAATCCTATAAAGTCAAAATCTCCCATTCCCGTATAATTTGTAAATCCATAATAAACACTTAAACAGATAGGTGCTAGTATAGCAAATAAAAACAGCAGCACTCCCGGTAATACCAAACTTAAAATTACTAGCTTATTGCTATATAATTTTTTCATTTTACACCTCCTCCGCTTTTAGCGGTTAATTCATGACTGCACTTTTTATTATTTGCAAGCATCTCCAATTGATTTTAAGAAACTATCTACAGTAGAACTACCATTGGATACACCTTGGATTTCACTTTCAATACTTGTTTTAAATGCAGAAGGACCACAGTCATTAATTGGTGTTCCAGAAACATTCGTTGAATTATTAAGAATTTCTACAATCTGTTTCATAAGCTCTGTTTCTTCCCCTGTCATATATTCTGATTGATCCTGTGCTGACATTCCTACATTGTTTTCCCATCCATATTTGGAAAGTTTATCTGGCTGATACATATAATTAAAGAACTTAATTGCTTCCTCTTTTACTTTCGATTTTGCAGAAATTGCATATCCACCGCCGTTCCATGCTGCAATATCGGTAGCAGAACCTTTTCCGCCCTCTACTACTGGCATTGTAAATGCACGTATATTGCTTCTTACTTCTTCTGGAATGTCTTCATTTAATGCCATAGAAGATTCCCAACTTCCCATATAAAACATCGCTGCCTGTCCATTTGTAAAAAGATTCATGGCTGTTGCATAATCTTGTGAGTCATATCCATTTTGGAACAATCCTGCATCTGCTGCTTTCTTTAATAATTCGGTTGCTTTCTTTATATTTTCATCAGAAAAATCACCTGTCTCTATTGCGTTACTTACAATTGTGGAATAATCGCTTCCTGCTACTTTATAAAGAACATCGGAAAGATAAACTGCCATTGGCCATCCATCTCCACCATCCATTGCCATTGGAATAATATCTTTTGAATTAATTTCTCCTGCTAAGTCAAGTAACTCATCATAAGTAGTTGGAACTTTCCATCCATTATCATCAAACATTTTTTGATTATAGAAAATACATTGTACATCGGTATTTCTTGGAAGCCCATAAAGAGTGCCATCATATGTATAACCATCTAAAGAACCTTCCACAAACTTATAATTTACATAATCATTTTTATCCAGTCCTTCCAAAACTCCTGCATCAATTACCTCATCTAAAAATGCTGGCTGTCCCCAGATACTTACAACATCTGGCATTCCTTCCATAGAATATGCCTTAAACTTTGTTTTATAAGCTTCCTCATCTAATGCCTCAACTTCAATTGTTACATTTTCATTCTCTTTCATATAATCATCAATAATCATCTGCTCTACAAGTCCTTGTCCTGTTTTTCTATCTGGCAGATTCGAGAATAATTTTAAAGTAACTGGTTCATCTCCTGTGGAATCATCGGAATTTGAATTAGAATTCGATTCAGAATTATTATTACTGGATACTGGCTCATTGCCTCCATTTCCGCAACCTGCTAATGCTGATGATACCATTGTGGCAGCTAATACTGCCGCTAATTTTTTAATTTTCATAGTATTTCCTCCTTTTTTATTTATGTTTTTTGTAATTATATTTTATCATTTATTTTTACCTAAAAACAGACATCTATTTTTCAAAAAGGTGTAAAATTTTACACAATACAATCTTTTATTCTCTCTTATTCTTTGTTAAAGATTCACAAAGCAATTTGTTTCTTCTTTAAATTTATTAGAAATTTCTTTATTTATCTCTATTTCTTTATTTACACCACTTATACTAGAAGCAAGAAAATCTACACTCTTAGCAGCACTTGTTACACCATCAGTACTTTCTTCAATTGCCTTTGTAATTCCATTAATAGAGCCAACAATAAAATCAATAATATCATCTAAATCTTTTGATAATCCTGCAAAATTTTTCATTATATTATTAATATGTGTTGCATCTTTATTATATTGCTGACCGCTTTTTACAAAACTATCATAATCTAAAAGAATTGTCCCATCTATAAAATTTACTATTTTATTCGATGAATCGATAAGCTCATGTACTGATTCAATCACCATTTCATTCACTCCTTGAATATTATTTGCTATATCTCTACAAGATTCTGCAAGCCTTCTTATTTCTTCTGCAACAACAGCAAATCCCTTCCCCGCTTCTCCAGCTTTTGCTGCCTCAATAGAAGCATTCAACGAAAGAAGATTTGTTTGTGATGATATCTTTAAAATTTCTATTGTAAGTTGTGATACTTGTTCTACTGCATGACTTTTTTCCATTGCATTTTTTAACTCTTGTATTATAAGTCTTACCATACCTGTAGCTTCCTCTTTATTCTTTTCCGCAGTATTTTTCAGTGTCATTGCACGTTGATTCATTTCTTCTGTATAATCAAATATCTCTTTTGTTTCCTTTGTCATATTACTTACTTTATTATTTGCAATGGTTGTTCTTTCATTAACATCATGTGCTGTCGCTGTTACTTCTTCCATAGATGCAGACAATTCTTCCATTACTACTGATATATCACATACATTAGCATTGGCTGTTCCCACTTTATTTGCAACATTACTTACGCTATTATCCAGATCGTCTGAGTTTAAAACAATAATTCTCATAATATTTTCAAGTTTACTAATAAATTCATTGATATTTGCTGAAACACGTCCTATTTCATTAGAAGATTTTACAGATACCCTCTTTGACAGATCACCACAATTTTCATTTATGTTACTTATCATAATATCCAATTCTCCATGCATCTTTTTTAATGGAGTAATGACTGCTATGATAATAATAACAATAACAAAAATTATTACAATAACTGTGATAGCAAGAACCATAATACAAGTAGATTTTGAAATATCATATACAGAATTTAATTCTATTTTTAATTCATTTGTTACTTTATTATTTGCTTCTATAATTTGAGCAATATCCTCCTGTAAAATATCTGACCATCTTGTAACTTCACGAGCAAGTCTATAATTAGCGGAATTTATAGAAGAATCGGAATCCTTATATGCAAGATTTTTAAGGCTATTTACATTATCTATTGATGCAGTAAAATGTGCTTTATAGCTTTTAAAATTTTCTTCTGTATTACTGTCTTGAAATGTTCCATCTACTTGATCCATTAAATTGTTTGCTTCTTTAATAACAGATTCTACCTCAGCCCATACTTCTTCCATTGTTTTTTTATTTTCTGACAAAAAAAGTTTCAGCATAAGCTTTTGTATTCTCTCATTTCTTATACTTATTTCATCAAATATAGTAATATTTCCTAACTGTTCTCCATATATCTTTTCACTTATATTATTAACACGATTAAGTCCAGTTAAAGATATATATACAGAAACTACACTTAAAAGTCCCAGAATCATAACAGGTACTATGATGTAAGAAGCAACACTTATAAATTTGTTTTTCTTCAATAAAATCACGTTCCTTTCTTTTTACTTATATGCAAATTTTATCATTCTTTTCTATTTAAAAACAGTTGTATATTTTTCAAAAATGTGCAAAATTTTCTTACACGAATCTAATAATAAATAAAAAGCTGCCGCTTTATAATTTTTTATTCTTAAAACGACAGCTTCTATCTCTTGGATAACTATTTCCTATATTACTATTTTTAAATTGCTTTTATTGTTATATTTTTATTAGCACCTCCTTTTTTTGTAATCAGCTTTTTATAAGCTTTTACTTTAGCTTTTGGTACTTTAATAACTGCTTTCTTTGAAATTCCTTTAAACACATTGTTTCCTACATTTTTAGATATAAGTTTTTTTGTTTTAATTATAATTTTCTTTAAATTCTTACAATTCTTAAATGCATTTTTTCCAATTTTCTTAATGTTTTTTCCAACGATTATCTTCGTAACCTTCTTATTATCTTTAAAAGCATTTGCTTTAATTACAGTTACTTTATAATTTTCCCCATTTATCTTAATAGTAGAAGGTATCGTAATATTTGATTTCTTATTATTTTTCGTACCTATATATTCTACCGTTTTTGTATCACCTTTTGAAGTCACTTTATAAACAGAATTATTTATAGTAACTTTGGAAGGTACTTTTTCTGTATTAGTTGGTTTTTGTGTATCTTGATTGTCTGGTTTATTTGTATCTATCGGTGTATCTTGATCATTTGGCTTATTTGTATCTATCGATGTATCTTGATCATTTGGTTTATTTGTATCTGTTGGCACTGTTGTATTTCCTGAGCCGCTAGGTATTGTTGGTGTAGTAGTTCCTCCATTATTACCCGGTTTCTCTGGATATGGCTTTTCCGGATCTGGTTTCTCTGGATCTGGCTTTTCTGGATCTGGTTTCTCTGGATCTGGTTCTTTCATTGTCCATACATATGTTACAACATTTTTTGCAGGAACTCCACAAATAAACTGTTTTCCATCAATAATAAACTTCAAATCCTGCTTATCATCTGTATTATTTGAAACTACAGCTACCATTTCATCAGTCTCTATATTTTTAAACACTACATTAGCTACATCCTTAATTCCAGCATCAGAATCTACTCTTACATATCCCGGACGTATAAACCTTGAAAATTGTGCCGAAATATAAAACTCTGGCATTGCCCAATAATCTGTACTGCTACCTGCAGCTCTTGCAAACATGGTTGGATCTGGTGTTCCCGGCCACTGATGAACACCTACATTACTGTCAAGCATTGTAACCCAACTATTATAGCTAATGGCATTATTTCTAAGATAGGAAATAATAGAATTTGCTCCTGTAGTTCCCCATACAGAACGTTCTGTAAGATTTACTGTTTGGTTCTTATTCTCTCCTTTGTTAAGATATTCATCATAAACTTGCTGCATAATCTCCATAGAGCCAGAATAATCATGGAACGCAATACCATCTAAGGCATCCAGTCCTCCTTCTACCGTAGCAATATCTTTTACATAATTTATTGCAAGATTTGGATTATGATCAAATGCCCATAATTTTACTTCCTTTTGCTCCTCATTTAAAATTTCACTACCTGCGATTGCTTTCTTCATCGCAATTGCAAGCTTTCCTTCTTGTGCTCCAGTAATCAAACAACTTGGATAATCAAACTCACCTGCTGGTTCATTTTGAAGTGTCATACCATAAATATCAATACCTTCTTTTGCATATTCCTCTAAAAATCTTGTATAATACATTGCTAAATCTTCAATGTGGTTATCACTTAATTTTCCACCACGTAACAGCATACCTTTATCATAATCATCATCATGTTCTTTACTAAAATTAGTTTCCTCTTTCATCCATCCCGGTGGTGTCCATGATGATGCAAAAAATTTAATCTGGTCTTCTACATGATATTTCTTAGCTGCTTCCTGTACCTTATGTATAATATTAATTACTTTATATTCTCTATCCTTTTCAATGGAAAATCCATGACCCGTTGTATTATACCAATCTGGTGAATAAGTACCATCTTCCTTTTTGATAGCATTGCCTTCACCAAGTTCATTGCCTTCTACATCATAGTAGGTGTAAAAATGTCTTGATGTAAAGTCGGCTGTAGCTATTGTGACACGGAATAATGTCATACCGCCTCTTTCAGGATCTACAAGACTTTCAATCATATCCTGTTGTACATCAGGATCTAACTGTATAATATTATTTACACTTGACTCTTCTAATGATGTACCAAGTCCTAAAAATTCTTGATATGTTTTATCAGGATTTACATTAATTATCGTCATATCTTGATCATCTACTGTTGTAATATCTAAGGAATCTTTCTTTGTCACCTGATTCTTCATATCAAACGGATTTTTATACCATGACATATTAGCAGAACCTTCTGTAGAAGTCATCCATACATCTACAGCCTCTTTCTTTATTACACTTCCATTTGACTTCTTGGAAGTTTCATCTGCTGCTGCAATAGGATCATACACACCTGTATCTTTATCTCCTACTGCTTCTGTGAGGTCAAACGATAAATAATCCAATTTTCCTTTAAATTTCCAGTTACTGCCTCTGTCAATAAGCTTTACACCATAAAGTCCCGGCTTATCAAATGTTACACTGCCAATATTTTCTTTCTTTGTATATCCATTCGTTGTTTCTGCAATCGGAATCCTTCCAACAACAGGATTATCAAAATCAGCTCCATCATATTCTTTTATCGCAAGCTGTAAATTTGCATTTTCATCACCTGCTTCTGTAATCTTAATATTAGCAGAAATATCATAAGTTCCAGCTTGACGTATATAAATTGTCCATTTTGCATTACCCCATTCCTTAGCAGACCATTCTACATAACCAGTTTTACTTCCGTCTTCCATTTCTTCGCCAATAGTTACATTCCACATATTAAAGCTTCCTGAAGGATTGCAGTATTCACCTTCCAGCTTTCCATTATATGCATCAATATCAACGCCGCCTTTATATTTAACAATCGTTTCTTGTGCTGGTTTTTCAGGAACAGCAGGACGATTTGCAGGAATTTTTGTTTGTCCACCTGCTTTAATAGAAGTACCATCTTTCTTTAAACCAGTACCACATGGGAATAATACCTTACTATTATCTGTTTTCGCTGTTAAATATTCTGGATACCATGTCCATGTAACTGGGCATGTTGCAAAAAAATCTTTTGTTTCATCTAACATTACACTAGCAATAGCATCTCCTTCTGTTCCCGGAAGCCATGCTTCTACAACTGCATCAAAATCATCTATAAAATCTGCAGTAGCAACTGGTCTACCTGTCATCAATACTAATACCATAGGAATATCATTTTTATTAGATTTAACTGCTTTCTCAATTACAGCTAAATCATCTGCTGGTAATATAAGATCTTCTGCTTCTTTATCACCATTACTCTCTGCATATGGATTTTCACCTGCAACTACAATGGCAAGTTCTGCATCATCAGAAATGTTACCTCTGCTGCTGCTTTTAATTTTTATATCTTTATCGGCTTCTTCTTGAAAGCCCTCCAAAATAGTAGTTCCATCCGTAACTTTATGTGGTCCACTTATATTTCCATTTTTATTATTAAGATCAAGACCA
>CAJTJZ010000076.1:10860-13744 GCA_910576895.1 uncultured Lachnospiraceae bacterium
CCCCCCTGCCAACTGATTGTCCAGCCGCCACATTGTGCTCCGATATCATCTGCTTTATCTCCTGCAAGCACAATATTTTTGAAAACACCATCATCTAATAAATCAAGTACTGCTTTTTCCTTGCCGTTAATAGTCACATCATCATTCTTTAATACAGTAAGTGATTTCTCTGCTGCTTCTTTTGCTATGGCACGATGTTCATCACCGCCGAACTTTTCAAGCAACTTATTTTCTTCTTCTTTTGCTTGTGTTGGCTCTTCATCAAAAAGTCCCATCTTAAACTTTACTGTTAAAATTCTTGATACAGCATCATTAATTCTATCCTCTGTAATCTTTTTTTCCTCTACATTTTTTACAACTGCATCTATAAAATTTTCCCAGTCATATGGCTCCATAAACATATCAACGCCAGCATTAACACTTTTTTCTACCTTTTCTTCATAGTTAGCACCTTCCACTTGGTCTACACCATTATAATCACTGATCACAAAACCTTCAAATTTAAGATCCTGCTTTAGCACATCGGTAAGAAGATGTTTATTTGCATGGCATTTTAGTCCATTTACACTGTTATAAGATGCCATAACCGTATATGCTCCTGCCTCAATAGCTGCCTTATATGGCTCTAACAATTTCTTTTCTTCCATTAGAGCATCAAAATCATCTGTCTCCACATTACCTTGATTAATCCCATCCTTTGTTTGACCTTCCCCAATATAATGCTTTGCAGAAGCGGCAACTCCGCCGTCTTGTAAAGCCCCAACATATGCTGATCCAAGTTTAGATACAATATCTGCATTATCACCAAAACATTCATAAAATCTTCCCCAACGTTCCGAATCTGGTACTCCAATTGTTGGTGCAAAACTCCATCTTATTCCAGTTGCTTTGATTTCCTCTGCTGCTGCTTTTCCTACACGTTCAACAAGATTCTTATCATTTGCTGCTCCAAGCCCTATATTATGTGGAAACATAACTGCATTATCTACATTATTATGTCCATGTACTGCATCTACACCGTAAATAAGTGGAATTTCAAGATGATTTTTCAGTGCTGCATCCTTAAATTCATTCACTCGATTTTGCCAGTCTTTTGCACTATTTCCCGTTGGAGGCTTAGAACCACCACCACTTAAAACAGAACCTATTCCATATTTTTCTACTAATTCTGGGGTTGCTGGACGATTGCCTTTTACATTGCCACCGCCATTTCCCTGTTCCGCTTGTACCATTTGTGCTGCTTTTTCTTTCAGTGTCATAACATTTAATAAAGCCTCTACACGTTTTTCCGTTTCAATTTCTTTATTTTGATAAATCTCTTTTGCTTTCTTTATCTCTTCCTCTGTAAATTCTGGTTTCTCAGGTGTTTCTACAATTTCTTTTATAAGTTCAAATTCTATATAATCAAGCTTTGCACTTACCTCTTGAGAAGAATCCATAATTTTTACTTTCCATACACCAGACTCTGGTATTGTAAACTCCTCTACTTCAAATATATTTTCTTCGTTTGTTCTATTAATTTTTTTATCTGGATTAGGATCACCTTCTTGATATACGCCAAACTGAAATGTTTTAAAATCTCCTTCTGCTGGTTCTGTAACTTCCATATGTAATTTCACTTTATAAATTCCAGCTTTTGCGAAATATACAGACCATTTTGCATTTCCCCATTCTTTTTTTGACCATGCCACACCATCATCCGATTTGTCTACATTCCAACTGTCATTACAATCTTCACCTTCTAGTTTATAGCCATTTTTTTCAATGTCTATACCACCATTAGTCATAATTGGTTCTGATGCTTTTTCCTGTTCCATCTGTGCTGCCATTACATTTACTGGCATTGGTGTACTTGTAAAAACTACTGCCGTTGCTAGAGCAAATGCCATAGCACAATGATAGTATTTCTTATTTCTCATATAAATCCCTCCTTTAAATAAATATACCTGCTTAAAATTTTCTTTTATAACTGCAATAATTACTTTTGTTTTACAACACCTCTTCTCCTCCTTTTTCTTATTTTTTATTATTTTTGTAAGATATAAATATAAAATCAAAAGAATTGTATCATTTTTAGGTTAAAACTAATAGGTAATAATATTATAATTTGGTGTATTTTCTTCATATCTATAAAACTCTACTATAAAAAATCTACAATTTATAGAATAACGTTTTCTAAAGATAAAAGCTGCCACTTTACCATTTTTAATATGGAAAGCAACAGCTCTTATTTTTAGGATCATTATTCTATAACTAATATTGTTTAAATTACTTTTACTTCTGTCTTTTTATAAGCACCACCTTTTTCTATAATAAGCTTTTTATAAGCTTTTACTTTAGCTTTTGGCACTTTAATGACTGCTTTTTTTGAAATTCCTTTAAATACATTTTTTCCTACATTTTTAGATGTAAGATTTTTTGTCTTAATTACAATTTTCTTTAAATTCTTGCAATTCTTAAATGCATTTTTTCCAATCTTCTTAATGTTTTTCCCAATCGTTATCTGCTTAATTTTCTTATTATCTTTAAAAGCATTTGCTTTAATTACAGTTACTTTATAATTTTCACCATTTATCTTAATAGTAGAAGGTATGGTAATATTTGATTTCTTATCATTTTTCGTACCAGTATATTCTACTGTTTTTGTATCATCTTTTGAAGTCACTTTATAAACAGAATCATTTACAGTAACCTTGGAAGGTACTTTTTCTATATCCGTTGGTTTTTGCGTATCTGCTGGTTTTTCTGTATCGGTTGGTTTTTGCGTATTGGTATCAGTTGGTATATTTGTATCCGCTGGTGTATCATTTTCTTCTTGGTTGTTTCCCTCCGAAGTATTTCCTCCTTGATTATTTCCTCCTGAAGTGTTTCCTCCCGAAGTATT
>CAJTJZ010000077.1 GCA_910576895.1 uncultured Lachnospiraceae bacterium
CATTCATAATTCTATTCCTCCTCGATAGATTTATTATTTGCAAATTTGATTTAAAAATCATTTCTCTTTTGTATGCTAAAAGCGGATCTGAATTGCATGGTTGCACCAGACCGCCGACTTATTTTTCTTTAGAATTATTAAAACATATTATATCACAACACTAAGAATAATCAAGAACAATATCAAAAGGCAAACAACAACATTCCTGCCACTTGCCTTTTTCTGATTTCCTTATTAATTTGATTTAATCTCTTTTTTATAGTGCCGCACTATTTTTCTCAATCTTCATGCTGTTTTCCAAAACGCAACGAATAAGTGCGGTAAACTCGCTTGGCAACATATTATCTTTAAATTGGTTGCACTTTTTACAAGTACATTGTAGATTGTCAAGGTCATCTGTACCACCCTTTGACAGAGGAATGATATGATCTACCGTCATACGCTTTAACTGTCTACGCTGTCCGCAATACGCACATAAACCGTTCTGGCGGTCGTATATTGTTCGTTTAACGCAAGGTTCAGTAAATGGGTGTTCTGTCATACCTTGACACCTCCACACTTTTGCAAGAACAATGTGATAAAGGTTACAAGATATTCAAGCGTTCCGCTGTCTGAAATGCTGTCAATCAGATTGTGAAGTTTCTTCTTGTTCTCTGTCATATCGCACCGCCCTTCCATGACACTACGATATTATAAATACCGCTTAGAAGAATTGGATCTGTAATATTGTCAAGATTTTCCTTTATCTGCTCTTTTAAGTCCTTGGCACTTTGATATTCCTGCTTAATGTCAACCCAGATTTTTTCTGCCAAATTCATGATGAGCGAGGAGTAGCTAATTTTTTGGTTGTCATAATCGTAAGTGCCTTGCAGAATGCTTAGCAAATAATCGACATTTCCGAAAATTAAGGCTTTCTCGACAGCACCATTTATTAGTGTGCCTATTGTCGTTTTATCTACACCATATTTTTCAGTAACAGCTCCCGTTATGTACCCCATGAATGATCTGACAGAAATTCCAATAGAAGAATGCTGTTCTACTGCGACTGTAACACAATCTGATAAATAGTGTGTTCCGACATATTTAAAGCTGAATCCAATTTTTAGCAGCTCATTTGTGACTCTTTGTTTGATTTCTGGATCACAAAACTGTACAGCAATTTTTGGTCTTGCTACTGGCATGGTGGAAGTTCTATTCTGCATGAGAATCACCGCCCTTCAAGTCAACGCAATAACAAATCATCATTTCCTTAATAACGGTTTCATAAATCGGTTTCAACGCTTTGTCATCTGCAATGATGGAAAGTTTGTTGATAGCCTCAAGCTCTTTCTTTGTAATACTTGGCTTTGCGTTCAATGCCCTGCCCTTTGCTTTTGCCACTCTGTCATCAAGATTGCAGCCTTTCTTATTTTTGAGCCTTATATAGCTTTCTCCTCTGACTGCCCTGTACTTTGATTCACGACTTCCGATAAACTTATAGTTGCTACTCTCTGCGATTGCTGTAATGCAGTTATTCACCCATGTATGAAAATCTTTGTCTATGTCTTTGTTAAAGGTGTTTCTGACCATCTGAATAGCTTCTTCTTGTTCCTGTGCTTTTTCTTCTAACTGCTGTAATTTCTCTGCCTGCCGTTTCTGCTCAAGTTCCTGCTTATTCATATTTTCTACAAGCATATTCATAAGCTGCAATTGTGGGGATAGCTGGTTTTTATCAATAACCTGCTCTTTGTAGCGTTCTTCAATTTTAATGAAATATTTACGAACGCTTTTGCCGATATCATTTCTTTCCAACATTGCCATTTCTTTGGCTGTATCAAGTTTAATGATATATTCAATTAATGTAGCATTATTGGCTTCCATTTTTTTATGGAAGCGTTCAAAATCCTTATTTTCCGTAGCATCACACTCTAAAAGCCGTTTCTTTACCCATGTAGAAAAATCCTGTCTGCTTTTTAATATCTCATGAAGTTCTCTGCCGTTTACAACTTTCTCCCCTTTGTCTGTTTCATAAACTGGGTACAAGTTCTTGTTCAATAATCTTTAAATTCATAATAAAAACCCTCTTTCAACATTTGACAATAATATCAAAAGAAGGTATAATAAGATATACACTTCTTTTGATGTGTGGCATTTGAGCGTTGGTACTTTCTCAGGGTGACAACGCTCTTATTTTTTCTTTCTTTCTTTGTACTGAATATCAATTCCTCTACGAATGACTTTTGATCTATCGGAATTTTGTTCAGTAGCAAGACAATCCAATTTTTCAATAGTTTCTTTGTCTAATCTTATCTGAATACGTGTATCTTTTGGATTGTCCTTAATCTTCTGTCCCTTTAACGGTGACACTGTATCAACCTCCCTTCAAATTGTACTGACGTTTTGTACATTCTCAATATATCATTTTGTCAGTACAAAGTCAAGAGGTTTTGCAATTATTTAATATATTTTTTCACTTCTGACATAAACTCGTCTAAATATCCATTTGCTTCTTCAACCATTCTTAAAAATTCTTCTTCGTTCACGCTTAAAAGTTCATCTCTCGCTTTATCCATCCATCTCGGTATTCCTATTGCGATTTCCCCATCAAGTTCCTTTCCTCCAAAAAATTCTACTCCATTTTCATTTGTGGAAATTGCTACTGCATTTTCAAAATTAACAGCAACTGAAAAATCTACTTTTCCAATCCATTCTTCCTTTAATTTAACAGAATAGGAAAGATACAAATTCGCCGCATTTATATTATTCTTACAAATTGCTAAAATTTTTATTTTATTTTCTTTCTTTAACGAAAATGTTACAAAATCTCCATTGATATAATAATATTGTTCTATAATAGAATCTGGTGATTTTTCAATTTTCTTTTTAATTTCTTCTTTTTCTTTTCTTATATTATCCATTTTCATAGGAAAGAAATTTTTTGTTACTAAATATTTATACCCCGCTTCCGTTTCCCATTCATCAACATCATCATTTTTTATCCATTCCATATTACTTAAATTGATATCTACTTCTGGTGCATTTTTAAATTCGACTTCCCTTCCCTCTAATAAAATATCGCCAATTCCATAATGTACTTCAATTTTAAACATATCATTGTATTTGTTCTTTTCTAATGATTCTACTAATTTTTTGTACGCTGAGGTATGTTTAAAATTTTTATCCATCTTGCAATAATACAAATACTCAATATGAAAATCGCTTATTATTTTTATAAATTTTGCATTTCGTAATTTAATTGGCTTAACAACATTCTTAATCATGTCATTTATATACGGATTTTCGTTTTCATTTTCTAAATATGTGTCAATAACAGTTCTTGAAACGGACTCGAGATATTGATATAAATATCTACTTACATCTCCATCCTCTATTGCAACAATTTTTTCCTCAATATCTAAAATTCTAAGTTCATCGTCTCCTCTATTTTCATTATATTCCCTCAAAATATCGTTTTCTGTTAAAACTTCATTTGTTGAACCAATAAATTTTTGCAAATAATCTCTGTCCCATAAAACAACTCCATTTTCATGTGCCAAATCTTTAGCAGATTGCGTGAAATAATTGTTTGTTACAACTATTGCTACATGACAATGATAAAAGAACTTTCCTGCAAAAATCTCTTGCACAGCCTTATTTCCGACTGGTTTATCATATCTTTTACACTGAAAAGCATATTTCATACTTTCTTTTTCCGCTAAAATATCAACTCCTTGATCACCACTTCTTTTTGTAAGTTGTATGTTAGAAAACCCTATCTTTCCTAAAATTTGAGCAACGAATATTTCAAAATCCTCTCCTGTCATATAGTCAATTTTATTATTATATATATCAATCTTGTTTGATTTATCGAAACGTTCTTCTTTTTTTTCATTATCTATAGTTTTCTCATGCTCCTGAATCATCTTCTTATTTGGTTTTCCAAACAATGACATGATACTATCTATTTGCTTTTCATTTATAAAATGTTTCAATATATCCTTTATTGTGCAATTTTTAGTTACAACCTTATAACTTACATAAAGAGCAACACAAAACCCTGTAATTAAGGAAGAAAGAATGAAAAGTCTGAAAAATAATTCTAAAACTTGAATAATAATCACTCCTTTGTATTTTTTAAAAATTATAGAATAAGCAAAAGTGTTTATCGAATTTAATTATTTCTTTTATATTTTTTATCCCTTTTTTTATTTCTTCTATGATTAGCTTTATATCACGTTCCCAATTTGAACCTATATAAATTCCTTCTTTTTCATTATTAGAAATTTTAATTTCGTTCTCAGTAAATTCAAAACTACAAAAATGTTGTTTATTTTTGTAGTTTACATAACAAATATCTATATAATTATTTTCTGATACACTAACTGATTCAAAGTGTACTTTTATTTCTTCCATTAATTCGTTTACAAAATTATCATATTCATCACTTCTATATTCAAAACAGCGGATTGTACTGTTTTCATTGTTATAATAAGGTTCTGAAAATGCAAGAAAATTATCAATATTAAATTTATATTTATCACCACTTTTATTAAAATAAATAGTTATATATTTTACAAGTCTTAATATGCGTGGATTTAACATCAATCCTCCTTCATTTTTTATTTCATATTCAATATCATAATTATTTAATCCTTCATAAGGCACACCTAAAAATTTTTCGCTCTTAATAGTAAAATATGGTTCTCTATCATTTTCTAAAATTTCCAGTTGTTTTTCATATATTACTTTTGTCTTATTATTAATTTGTACTCCAACTACAGATATTACAATACTCATTATAGATAGTAATACAGAGGAAAATATTTTAAGAAAGTCTTTTATTCTATTTAATTTTTTTGTTTTATCTTTTATATTATTCACTGATTTTTTATTGTCATCTTCAAGTTCTGATTCTTTTAATATTTGCGTTTCTTCCTGTTCGACAATATCTATGTCTTTTGTAATTTCATTATATATTAATTTTTTCATAGAAATTCCCTCTTTCTAAGTAGATATTATAATTCTACCATAAAAACAGGATTTTGTCATTTAATGTCAACTTTCTAACTTTAAATTTGTATGCAAAAAATGAAAATATTAATCTAATTTTATATATTAAAGAAAAATAGTATAAATTTTTTCATTATATTGATGATATACACTTTCTACAATAGATGTAATATTTTTTCTATGATTAGAAAGATTTGATCTTTCTATTTTACAAAAAAATACATTATTTATTATTTTATAATTATAAGAATTCATTTTTAACAATACTTTTAATTCATCCTTTATATTTTCTTTTACATCCTTTGTTATATTTTCATCCATGTATATACAAAAGGAAAGAATATTTTTATTTGTATTTTCATTAAAATTTGGCATATTTAATAATTCTATTTTTTGCAAAACATTTTGTAAAAGTTCTATTTCAACTTGTTTATCACTTCCAGCTGGAATATCTTTTAATAAATTACTCATTCTTCTTGCATTATACACTGGATTATCTTTATACTCTTTAGAATAGTCAATTTCTTTTAAAAAATCTTCCATTTGATTTTTTAATTCCTGCACTCCAAGCATATCATTTTTATAAAAAATAGTTCTGTTATCTTTTATATCAAAAGGCAAAGTTGTTCCATTTTGGCATATATGTATAATAGGTTTTGCAACAACGTGCCTAAGACAAAGTTCATACATAACATTCGGATTATTTCCAGTAAGATTACATATAACCAAGTCGTCATCAATAATTCTGTTTATTATTTGCGTTGTAATCATTCCTGATTCATTTATTTCATATACTGGCTTTACATCATCATATCCATAATTTTCAAGCAGTGGTTTTATAACACTTTCAATCACTCCTTTTGCCATTCGGAAAGTTTCTGATCCATTATCTCCAATAGGCGTAATGATAAAACATTTCTTTCCTTGTTCTTTTTCCTGACTTTTCATAGGTTCATTTCTCCTTTCGATTTTCTAAATATACCCTATTATATCATCAAAAGAGAAATTTGTCATTTAATGTAAGGAGAAATTTTATAAAAAAGCAGCACCCACATTGGATACTGCCAAAATACCTACTATTCTATTTCTTTGTCATTTTTTTAACTTGCTTTTTTCTGTATTATGTCGCTTATATCTATATTTGCATCTCTGCACATTGCTACTGCTGTGCTGATTGCTTGCGGAAGTTCATCATCATTTAAGAAGTCAAGTGTTCCTTTCTTTTTACTTCCACCATTGTTTAAATGAGCGGTTTTTCTTGCATTAAGATTTATGCTGTATCTGTAAAGCAGTTCTTTCTTGAAATCCCTCCATGCTGTTTTATAATCGCCACCGATACCATGTCCGTATGCTCTTACAATAGCGTTTATCAACGGTCTGTCAACCCATTCTAAAACTTTTTGGGATAGCAAATCATTTTCTGCCGAAAGAGTTTTTATCTTATTCTGCTTTTCCTCAATCCCTGTCAAAAGACCTTGTATAATAGTTTTCTGTTCTTCTGGAATATCTGAAAAATATGTATCAATCATCTTTTCAGCATTATTTACGTAACCGCCAGTCTTGCGAATGGTCTTTAATATCTCCTTGACCTTTTTCTTGAACTGTTTAGCAATCGGCTTACGGCTTTGCATGAGAACTTCATACAGTCCATCTTCTGTTAAAAACCAAGTATTTGAACCAACCTCATTATTGTTAAGGTTCGTAAAAATCTTTTGTTTTTCATCTTCATCGACAATAGAAATCATAGCTGATACATTATAATTACCTTTACCGTCTTTTGAATAATCAATCATTTGTGCCACATCAGATGCTTTGAATAGTGGATTCTCTGCTGTTCCATACACCTTAAACTGCTTTCCTAATACTTCCTGTTCGTTTAATATTTTAATCTCATTCATATCTCTACCGCCTTTCCGCAAATATTTATGCCTTATTGTTAAACATAGGGAAACTGTCTAAGGCTTGACGGCTTTCGGGAACGACCCTATCCCTATGATATAACCATTTTTATTTTTCTCTTATGATAAACTGAATATTGTCTATCAATCAGATTGTTTAATATATGGGAAAATTCTTGCTATGTACTTTGACAAAATAAAAAGCACCTCGAAAGTCTTGTTAGCGTCAAGACCTCCGGGTGCTGATAATTGCTCCCTCAATACTTAATCTTATAGTAAAGTCACTGTTAAATTAAAGATAATCATATCCTTATTACATAGAAAAGTCAAGATAAAATTTAAAGTTTTTAAAAGAAGTTTCTATTGTTTCTTAAAATAAGTCAAAAAAATTCTATCTATTTTCTTTCAACCTTTGAATTTCAGATTCAGAAACATTTCGGTATATTTCAAAATTCCTTTTTATTTCTTCAATCCTTAATCCAAGAATTTCATTTTCAAACTTTATCTTTTGTATTTTATTACACTGAATAGCAAAACAAATAGTAAAAGCTATCACTAATCCTACCATGAAATCCATTATTATCTCCTTTTATTTAATAATTATTTAAAACTATATTGACAAAATAAAAAAATCCTTGAAAACCTACTTTTAATATGATATAGTAAGAACAGAAATGAGAAGCCAGAAGCGGCTACCCTCAATAATTAACACATAATACTTTTAGCACCAGCCGTCAGCTATTGCAGTAGTTGGCGGCTAATTTCTTCCCTTAAATAGCTGATAACATAAGCTAATAAGGGCTACAAGGAAAATACCTGTCTGAATTAAATCAGAATATGTAATATCCATTGCAATCGCCCTCCTTTCTTTCGTCTGGAGGGCTTTTTAGACCCTCCGAAAAGAGGGTAGCCGCCTTGACTTCATGGTTTCCCATGTGACAAATAATAACACAAATCCCTTTGCAAAGCAATGAAAAGATTTATCATATTAACAAATTGATTCTTTTTTCGTTTCAGGACAGTATATTATAGCTTTATATCCGCCCTTATATTCTTTAGTATAATATATGCTCTCTTTTGAAAGAACATCTTCCACAAACAGAACATCCCATTGACCATTGTTAGAAATTGCATTAAATTCTTTATTATCCATATAAATTACTCCTTTAGATTAAAATTACACACATCATTTTTATTCTATAATTTCAAACTTATATCCTTTTCCCTTTGCCCATGTTTCAGCATAAGAATCAGATTTTCCATAGACAATTGACAGGCTATAGCAATACTGGAATACTGTATCATCAATCTTTGTTACCGTCGCTGGAATTGTTACTTTTTCTAAAGAAGCACAGGACTGGAAAGCGGATCTGCCTACGGCTATTGTACTTGCAGGTAAAACAACTTCTTTAAGAGAAGAACAATCTTTAAATAATCCCTCTGGTATATACTGCATATTCTTTGATAGAGTCGCTTCTTTCAAGTTTGAGCAGCCAGAAAATGCACCATCTCCTATATTAGATTCAATTTGCTCATAACCATATTCATCTACACTATATTTAGACGTTATGCTATCAGGAATAATTATTTTTTCTAAACTGATACAATCTGAAAATGCATGATAATCTATACGTGTTATATTCTCAATATTAATATTTTTTAATTTTATACAATCACTAAAAGCGTGCATTCCAATATCAGTAACGCTTTTAGGCAATACCACATTTTCTAAATTATTACAACTATTAAAACAATCATTTGGTATATTCTTCACTTTATTAGGTATTGTTATTGATGTAAGATTATCGCAATCATGGAAACAGTAATTTCCCATTTCTTCAAGTGTTTCAGGCAATTCAATACTTTCAATTTCTAAACAACTATAAAATGCACTTTCTCCTAAACGTTTTATGTTCTTGGATAATGTTATATCTTTTAAATAATAGCAACTAAAAAATGCCTGATTATCAATCTCTACAACACTATCTGGCATTGTAGCAGTCTTAAGATTCCCCATACCTCTAAAAGCACCAACGCCAATTGTCGTAACTCCATCTGGAATTGTTATCTTTGTAGCCTTTTCTTTATTTAAACAGCCGATAACCACCGTTCCTTGGCTATTGTAAATAAGTTCCGCCTCAACATCTCCCTCTACATTGATTGTTACGGAATCCATATATCTATCATTAACATAAACAGTAATCGTTGTTTCTCCCGGGAACAAAGCTTTTACTTCCCCTGAATCGCTAATTGTTAAAACATCTGTATTAGAACTTTCCCATCTTATAGTAGCATTATTTGGTACATTAGATGATGAAGCTGTTAAAGTCTTCACATCTCCTACCATTAGCTTTTCAGGATTATCAATATAGAAATATATTTCCTCTGGCTCTTTTTCTTCAACAGAAATTGTCACAGAATCCATGATTTTCCCATTAAGCAAAACAGAAATTGTTGCTTCACCAACTGAAAGAGCCTTCAATTCTCCTTTATCACTTACTGTTAATATTTCTGGATTGGAACTTTCCCATGTAATCTTAGCGTCAGATGGTATGCCAGATGATGATGTACTTAAAGTTTCTGTACTTCCCACAGTTAGCGTTCCCGGATTATTGATACTGATATAGCTATTATCATAAACTTTGCATTTTATTTCTACACATACTACATTACCTATCATTCCAGTAATTTTAGTAGTTCCTTCTTTCAATGCTGTTATAATACCATCTTTATTCACAGATGCAATAGCTGAATTTTCAGACTTCCATTGTAAGCTTTTTACATCAACATAGTCTAAACTCTCTTTAATATCGAATTTTTCCTGAATATCTATATACTGACTGCCTTCTATTTTCACAACTTCCACATTAATAGCCGCAGCTAATCCTTTGGTTGTAGCTGCCTTTATCGTTGCTGTTCCCGGACATAAACCATATGCTTTGCCATTTTGATCAACTTTCAATATCTTCTCATCGGAAGAACTCCAAGTTACTTTTCCAATATCTGTAGATCCAGACATAGAAATATCATAATATCTTGTACTTCCATATTCTATGATTTCTTTTTCCACAATGGAAATAGTATTGGTATTTGTAACAACTGTTGTTCCACCAGAACCACTTCCAGAACCATTATTTGAACTTCCATTTCCCCCAGAAATTGATATATGTGGTGGAATTGTGCTTGATGAATTATTTTTATTTTCCTCGTTTTGTTCTGGCTTATTTCCTGAATTTGTATTATCTATTGGCTTTTGGGTATTATTTCCCGGATTCGTATTCTCTACAGAATCATTTGTATCAGGAGTATCATTTTCGTTCTCTTTTACAGTTACTTTGCATTTTAACGTTTTTCCAAAGACTTCCGGAATAACTGCTTTAATGGTAGCTTTTCCTTCTCCTACTGCAACAACTTCACCGTTATAGACAGTAGCAACTTCGTTATTTGTACTTACCCAATTGATATCAGCACGTTTCGAAACACCAGATGCCTTTAATTTCTTGTTTTCCCCTACAAGCAAATTCATTGATGTTTGGTTTAATTTCTGCTTTTTAACTGTTACCTTGCATTTATAGTTCTTTTTTTCTACTTTAGCTATAACCTTAGTACTGCCAGACTTCTTTGCCTTAATCTTTCCCTTCTTGTTTACAGATACAATCTTTTTGTTCTTACTTTTCCATGTCGCCGACTTCTTTGCATTTTTCATCTGCAATTTTGCAGAATCTCCAATACAAAGGCTGATAGACTTTTTACTTAATTTTGGTGCTTTTGCCGCCTGAATTGGTGTCTGCATTACCATGCTTGCTACAAGAGTCATTGACAAAGAAAAAAATAACTTATTTCTCTTCATAATTTTTCCTCGCTTTCGTTTTTCTAAGAGTGTATCACAAATTGGAAGAAAATGGAATAATTTTATCGAAAATAGTAAATATAAAAGAAAAATTTCAGAAAGCCTTGAAAAATATTTCTGGATATGATATATTGAAAACAGAAAAAGGAAGCAACCGCCCACAAAGTGGTTGACCTCCGAAATAGGTTATGAGCCTGCTCGCACCGGTCAAGTACAAGGCAGGCTTATTATTTATTTACGCTTGTTTTTCCTATCGTTTAAATAGGCAAGCAACGCAACAATCAATCTTCCAGCAGAAATTACTAATCCTGCGGCAGATAAGAAAATCGAAATAACTTGAAATTCTGTC
This sequence comes from uncultured Lachnospiraceae bacterium, assembly GCA_910576895.1. Taxonomy (GTDB): domain Bacteria; phylum Bacillota; class Clostridia; order Lachnospirales; family Lachnospiraceae; genus MGBC100174. The sequence continues at coordinate 11,087 of CAJTJZ010000077.1, forward strand.
ATGTGCGTCACCTCCCTTCTTTTGTGAAGTAGGGAGGCTACCACCTTGTAACACGATTACTTCCGTACATAAAAATATAACATACTTTTTGTCGAAAATCAATAAAAATAAGATAGAATCATAAAGTGAATGTCTTAAACAATCTATTTTCTAAAAATTCATGAAAAACAAAAATTTCCCCATTTGTAACAAAAAAATAAATTTGCAAACTATCTACTATTCAAAACTAATGGAATTGCCACCGCATTATTATAAAGCTTCCATTATCCATACCTATTCCCACCGTAAAACCATATAGTTAGCTATAAGGAAAAACATTTAAACTGCCGTGGTTATACGGTGAAATTCCTCCTGTGAAAAATTGTGGATAACTTTGTGGATAAAATGTGGATAACTTTTTTAGAAACTTATAAAACTGGCTTATTTACTTTATTCTTATTGTGGATAACTTATTTTCTAATAATTTATAAACATTGTGGATAACTCAAAAATTCATTCTATTGACAGAATTTATTTTATTATTACCAAGCACCCATTAAAATCCATTATTGAATTACGGTGAAATGCCTATAAATCAATGGTTTTATATCGTATAAGGGGTACAATGGCTATACCCCTAGGGGTCTAATGGCTATACCCCTAGGGGTACAATGGCTATACCCCTAGGGGTCTAATGGCTATACCCTAACTAGATCCATTTTAACTAGATCCATTTTAACTAGATCTATCTATCAATTTATGATGGATAGATGAATTAGTAAATAATAACAAATTTATCTTGATTATTTAACATTAATATGATACAATACAGCTAATATTTTAAGAAAGGAGAAGATTATCTATGGAAGAAAAAGGGAAATCAATAACAGTAAGAATGGAAAATGAATTGCACAAATTAATCAAGAAAACAGCTATAGATGAAGAAAAAACAATGAGCCAATATTTTATAGATTTGGCAATAAAAGACTTGAAAAAGAAAGGAATTAAAGTATGGCAAAAAGAATAAAACTTGCCAGCGATCAGCGTCCTTTTGTAATGGCTTATTGGGATTTTATTGAAAGTGATCTTTTTGATTGGAATGAAAAAAGAATATTTATTATTTTAAAAAAGTTCGTTAACAGTAATAACCAATGTTTCCCAAGTATAGAAACATTATGCAGATTATCGCAACTAAGCAAAGCGACAGTTTTAAAAACATTAAAAAGCCTAGAAGAAAAAAAGGCGATAAAAGTCGAACATAGAAAAGATAAAAATAATAAAACTATAAGTAATTTTTACACAATATATGACTATCAAGAATTATGGAACGCTGAAAGCATAGAGCAAATAAAAGAAACGATAGATATTGAAGAACTACAATTATTTGAACTAGCAAAGAAAAAAGGATATGTCTTGACAAAAGAAAAAGAGCTTGACAATGTTGCACCGACCAAAGCAACAACAAAGCCAAGCACCCTGAAAAGCAAAAATAAATTACCTAAAGAAAATAATACAAAAGAAAAAGAAAAAAGTCAAGAGAAAATAAAGAACGAAATATCGTTAGATGAAATCAAAGAAATTTACAAATACGATAAATTAATACAAGAAAAATTAGAAAAGAAGCAAGATATTGATTCTGTTATAAATATCATACATACAACTATGAATGCAGATAAAGCAATTAGGATATCTGGAAGATTTACAAAAGCAGATATCGTTAAAGAAAAACTAAAAAAACTTACACCACAACATATTTTATACGTAATTGAAAAGTTCCGAGAGCAGACAAAAGAAATCAAAAATCCAACAGCCTATCTGGTTACTATGCTGTATCATGCACCAGAACAATATAATTTGGATAAAATAAATCAAGAAGCACAAAAAAATACAATGGAACAAAAACCACAAGAGAAAAGGAAAAGTACCAATAAATTCTGTAATTTTGAACAGCATAGTTATTCAAAAGAAGATATGGATTTAATCGAACGTGCTTTACTTCGTAATTCGGAAAATATTACAAGAAAAAATGATAGAATTGAGCCATATACGGATACATGGTAAATTTAAACGAATAATAGTGAACTACTCCCACTTGTAGAAGTGGGAGCTTCCATGAAATAGTTCACCAGAC
>CAJTJZ010000078.1:0-10801 GCA_910576895.1 uncultured Lachnospiraceae bacterium
GCAAATTTGAGTAAAGCAAATTTGAGAAAAGCAAATTTGATAGGAGCAAATTTGAGTAAAGCAAATTTGAGAAGAGCAAATTTGAGTAAAGCAAATTTGAGAAAAGCAAATTTGATAGGAGCAAATTTGATAGGAGCAAATTTGATAGAGACAGATTTAATAGAAGTGTATTTGAGAGAAGCAGATTTGAGAGAAGCGATATTAGATATAAGTCAAGTTTATCTTTTAGAAAAAAAATATAATTTAGCAAAAGCAAGATTATATATTAATAATACAAGTGAAATTATAACCTATGAAGAATATTGTGAAAGAAGAAAAGGAAAGTAGGTATTACATATTTGTGGCCTTTTATTGTTGTTTAAATTTGATTTATATACTTATATTTTATTAGAGAGTCAAAAGTTCTCAAAATCAATATAATATATAGTAGTTTATGTTTAAAATGTATACAGCATATAGTATGTAAATCAAGAACTTTTGATTCTCTAGATATTTTATTAATTCCTATGTATCAATTATATCAATTTCTATAATATGAGAGTCTATAAAATCATAGTTTTATGTTATATTTTTTGATAAGTAATCGTAGTAGCAAAGAAGTTTGAAAGCAAAAGAATAAAAAATGAGGATGTCGAAACACCCTCATTTTCTAAACTGCCTCTTGAAAAATGAAAGAGAATAGTTTATAATCAGTATAGAACAATCAAAGGATATTCCTATGTCCGATGATTGCATCGGAAACTAATAAACAGAGTTTACAAGTTATAAAGGCTATCCCCTAGTGGTGTAGGAGATAGCCTATTTACTTTTTATGGTGGTTATCTATGTATGTTAAAGCTGCAAATATTACTAACAGCAACGTCAAAACTTCCAACGTATCCATATTGTCCTCCTTTCTGTTTCCAGAAAGGCAACCACCAGACTATCCCTACTTATTCTAATCTGACTGCAAATATTCTATCATATATTACAAAATAAAACAATACTTTAATCAAATTTAAAGGAAAAGATAATTTATAGATAGAATTTTTAGAAAGCTATGTTTGATTTTTTTGTCTAAGAGTATCAATCATAAGAGAAACTACTTTGATATCATCTTCTGTTAAACCTGATACATCTAATCTTTTAATCTGATCTATTCCAAGCAAATAATCTGTACTGACATGAAAAGTTGCTGCCAATTTGACCAGTACAGCAGGAGATGGTACACGTTCTTGTAATTCATAAAAAGATATGACAGATTTTGTAATTCCTATTTGTGCTGCCAATTCTTTTTGAGTAAGTCCGGCTTTAAGGCGTAATTCTTTGAGAATTTTTCCAAAATTGATTGATTCCATCATTCCTATACCTCAATTCCACTTTATTGATATTTTACTTATAGTTTGGACTAAATAGGTGTTTATATTTGCAAGATAAATACTAAAATAGTGGATTTTATTAAAACAATGTGATATAATAGTAGATTATATGAAGTAAAGGAGTATATGAGAGTGGATTTGAATGAATTTAAAGATAAATTGTTTGATATATTGAATGAAACAGAGCATCTTCCAATAATAGATATTGTAGTAGAAGATAAAAGAAATAGAATGAAGATATATTTATCTGATGGTGCATTATTTAAGATTCAATGTGAACAAGAAAAAGAAAAGCTATGACAGTAGTTGTGATAGCTTTTCTTTATTGGCTTTTATCATGATATAGAATATCAGATACTTCACAATCAAGGATAAAACAAAGAGTGTCTAAAGTTTTTGTAGTAATTGGTTCACCTTTTTTCATTCTGTGTAAAGTATTAGCAGAGATGCCTTCTTTAAATATTAAATGGTATTCTGTAATATTTTTACGCAAAAGCGTATCATAAAATGGTTTATACGAAATCATAGTTATTCACCTGTTTAAAGATTATCATACTTAGTATATTGACTATACTTAATATATTGACTATAATAAAAAATTATCGTAGTTATTTGCAAAATGTTATTAAATAGTAATATATAAAATTTCTAATTTAGGGATATATAGAAAAAATAAAAGAATCCAAGATTTTGTTGTTAAAACTAAAATGTTTATAAAGCAAATGAAAAGATAATAAAAAAATATAGTATCTAATTTTTTATTGTAAGAATAGAAATAAAAATCTGGAATTTAAAGATACTACGGTTTTACTTAAAGATACCGTAGTTTTTTATTATTTCGATTTTCTATAAATTTTAAGGTATAGAAAGGAAAAAGAATGAAGACAAAAATTTTATTAAAAAAGCTTTTTCAAACAATGACGAAAAAATTTTCTTCTTTTTGGTTAGAAGATTGGAAGATGTTTGGAATCTATGAAACTGTATGGAGGGAAGATCAAATAATACCAGAAGAAGAATGGAAAGAGATAGAAAAGTTATTAGATGAATTAGAGGAGTTGGATAAGTTGGAGGAATTAGAAAAATTAGACAAGTTAAGTAAGCGAAAATAATTGATATTATCTAAAGAAATCATATATAGGTATACATAGAAAATACTATATCTTGTGGATTAATGAAAATTGGATACAATATATAGTTGACAAAGTGGGAAGAAAGTGATAGTATTATGAAAATAAAAATATAGAAGAAAGGTAAGTGATAAAAAGTGAATATATTAGTGATAGGAAATGGCTTTGATTTAGCTCATGAATTACCTACAAGATATAATGATTTTTTATTTTTTTGTAGTGTTGTGAAGAAAATTATAGAAGATAATGAAGTAGAAAAGAAAATTCCAAAGGATGCTAAAAGTTATAAAGAATGGATAGACAATAATGAAAACATAATTTTTAAAAAAATAGATAATACAATATTCTTAATAAATTTTAATTCTATAAACCGTAAGCAAAGCGAAAAAGATAAAGAGGTATTTCGCAATATGTTGGATAATTTTTTTAAAAAAATTTTTTTTGAAAAAACTATAGATCAAAAGATAATGAAAGAAATTTTGTATTTAGTTTTTAATAATTTTTGGATTGATTATTTTTTACAATGTGATATGCATGGTGATGAAAATTGGATTGATTTTGAATCTGAAATATCAAATGTGATACAGTCGTTGGATGAATCTATGAGATCATTTGCCTTAGAATCTATGATACAACCTACTTCCAATTCGTTTCTAAATAATAGATATTCTAAATTAAAAGGTCAATTTACTTATAAAATAGTACGAAATAAATTATTAAATGATTTAAATAAACTTATTAGAGCTTTTGAAATATATTTATGTGAATATGTAGAAAAAATAAAGATACAAAAGAGATCACCTAATATTGAGGTTCTTGAAATTAATTATGTTTTTTCTTTTAATTATACAAAAACTTTTTCAAAATTGTATAAAATAACAAAAAGGAGAGGAGAGAATGAGATAGATTCCTTTGACTATATACATGGTAAAGTGAATATTAACAATACAATAGAAACAAATAATATGGTTTTAGGTATTGATGAATATTTACCAGATGATAGAAAAAATAAAGATATAGAGTTTATTGCGTTTAAGAAGTTCTATCAAAGAATATATAAAGAAATAGGATGTAAATATAAAGAATGGATAGATGAAATAAGAGAAGATTGGAGATGTAAAAATGATTTTGATAAAAATCAGTTAAAAAATCAGATAAGCCGAGGTCATTCAAAACATAATCTTTATATATTTGGTCATTCATTGGATGTTACGGATAAAGATATTTTAAGAGATTTAATTTTGAATGATAATGTGTATACAACTATTTTTTACTTGAATAAAGATGTAATGGGACAACAAATTGTAAATCTTGTTAAAGTTATTGGACAAGATGAATTGATTAAAAGAACTGGTGGAAGTACAAAGACAATTGAGTTTAAACAACAGCAAGAAATGATACCAATAAATGAATCAAAAGATATTTAGAAAAAAATACTGATAAAATGCTAAAAATATATAAGTAAAGCTAGTAAGATATGGGTGCGTAAAATAAACAATAAAACTTACACAGTTTATTTTACACACCCTAGCTATTCCCTTTATGAAACTATTTATCTGTAAATATTATACTTACTCAACAAACATTCAATTCTTTTTCTTATTCTGCTTGTGTAATTTGGTTCTGCAATTCAGTAATTTCATTTTGAAGTTGATTAATCGTATCTCTTACAGTTTGTCTTTCCTGATGTAATTCATTAATATCATATGGAATTTCCATTTCCATTGCTTGATATTCCATGCATTTAGCAATTTTCCAATCACCGATATTGGAAGTAACACTGGATAAGCTGCTTTCCAGATTTCTAATTTCCTGTTCTTTTCTTGCAATTTCTTCTCTTACCTCGGTTACGTTTAATTCTGTTTCTTTTTTAGCCATAAAAATTGCTCCTTTCTATAAATGGTTTTATAATATTTATTATAATGAGGTAGTACTATTTTAAATACCTTTATACATTTTTTGTTTTTTAATACGCTTATTTCTTTACCTTCCTTAGTAAACAATCTTATTTGTGAGTAGATTTTAAGATTAACCGATACAGAAAAGCGGGCGAACGCCATTGCTATTAGACGCACCGGTACAGTTGGAAAAACCATTGTTGCTAACAATAGCGAAAGATACAGCGGAAGCAACATCTCTTAACCACCACCATACTCTATTACTTGCACTTACATCATCTACACTACCTGATTTACATATTAATGCAGTAGGATCTAATTGAAATAAAGCTAATTGTCTATTTGCACAACCTGTATCATATCCAGAGGAACTCCATACTTTTGAACCATAGACCTGAATTTCTGACATAAGTTCTAAAGCTATCATTTCCCACGCCCAATTTGTAGATGCTCCTGTGTAACCACATCCAGCCATAGATGGAGTAGTAGGAGTTATTTGTGTTGTTAATAAGTCTTTATGTGTCAGCATATGATTATTTAGTTTTGCTTTCATAGCATTTTCATAAATACCTAATGTAGTCTGTTTCATATTACTGCCTGAATATGCATCTGCCGTAGTATTAGTATCATTCATTTTAGCAGACGCTGCAAAACAATTCTTTGGTACAATGACTGCATGATGTGTTCTAAAAGGAGAATCCCCACAATTCCAATAGTAATCAAAATGAGCTAGAATACATCTTACATTCTCACTAGCTGTCAAAGATGTTGAAATTGTAATATCAAAATAATCACCAATATATAAATCTTGAAAACTTCCATTAGAAATTCTTCTGCAAATTTCGTCAATACCAAGGTTAGTTAAATTTTTTCCTCTAAAAATGCCATTATGAGCAGCAGCATTATTAGCAAACGGATGTGGTTGTGCTGCTTCTGCAATTTCATTTTCCTTTATTTTAGAATAAGGAATAGAGCGTGTTCCGTTAGCGGTTTCCATAATAAATAAATCTGTGTTTGCTGCATTAGCAGCTTGTACTAATTCTGTAATTTTTTTGCTTGCCATAATCAATTCCTCCTTGAATTAAAAAATATAGTTGGATCATGCCGCTAAAGCGACTTGATAAGAAATAAAAAACAGTTAGAAAGAATCTAACTGTAGTGAGTACCAATAAAATTAAGATTTTATGGTTTTTATACCATATTTGTATCCATTCTTAATACTTCATTTTCCTTTGTTATAAAACTATTTCCTTGATGATCTAAAAATTTTGTAACAATATCAAGGTCACTTGTTTCAATGATTTCTTCTAATGCTGTAATCCTATTTGTTAATGAGAGAATTATATTTTGTAAAGGATCAAGCATTGCTTTTATTTGTTCATAGTAATACTTTGCATTATCTGTATTTTCATCTTCTCTAGCAAAGGATAAATATAAAGCAATTCCATCATTAGTAATGATTTGATTTCCTTGATTATCTGTCAGCCAATCACTAGCATTTCCAACAGCATAACTTTGTGATATCAAAGCATTGATATCTGATTTCTTTTCAGAATCTTTTGAATTAATCTCCGATTTTTTTACATTGAGTTCTGATTGCTTTGCTGCATTTGCAGATTCATTCGCTTGCTTTGCTTTTTCAGAACTATCTTTAAAAGAAAGAGCAGCTTGTTCACAATAATATTTTGCATTATCCGTCTTTTCATTTTCACGACAATAAGAGAGATAAATAATCGTGCCATCACTAGAAATAATACTATCATTTTCAGAAGTACATAGAAAATCAGAGCCAGTACCAGTTGCATAACTCATAGCTTTTAAGACACTAATACTTACTTTTCTTTCAAAATCTTTTGCTTCTTTTGCAAGATGAGTAGTTTCCTGTTGTGCTTTTTCTGCTTGCGTTGCACTTTTTTTTGCAGCATCCGCTTTCTTTGTAGCATCAAGAGCAGCCTGTTCCGCTTTTTCTTTATAATACTTCGCATTATCTGTATTTTCTTCTTCTCTAGCAAACGATAGATATAAAGCGACTCCATCATTAGTAATGATTTGATTTCCTTGATTGTCTGTCAACCAATCACTAGCATTTCCAACAGCATAACTTTGTGATAGCAAAGCATTCATGTCTGATTTCTTTTCAGAATCCTTTGAATTAATCTCTGATTGTTTCGCATTAAGTTCAGATTGTTTTGCATTTTCTTCAGATTTCTTTATAGTAGATACATCAAGTTTTAAATTGATAAGCTCCTTATTTGCATTTTCAGCCGAAGTAGCAGAATCTTTTGCTTGTCTTGCAAGAATAGCTGATTGAAGATAATAGTATTTTGCATTTTCTACATCTTCATATTGCCTAGCTTCTATCGGAACATAATCACTAGAACTGGTTAAAATAGTTTCCCATGATTCATTGGTTAAATAACCAGATTCACCAATCGCATAAGATTTTGATAACAAAGCACTATTGAAAGCTGCTACTGCTTGATGATACGATTTTCTTTCGTTGTTTGCTGTGTTAATTTCTGATTTTTTTGCATTATCTTCTGACTTTTTTGCATTCTTAGCAGATTGAGAGGCAGCATTTTCACTACCTTTTGCATTATCCATATACTCTTTTGTAGTTTGTACAATATATTCATAGTCTTTAGTTGCTTTTAAAAGTAAATCATTTAAAGCACTAAATTCATTCGTTGACTCAATATCCCAATCATTTAAAGGCTTTTCTAAAACATTGATGTAAAAGGTCATAGTAGAAGCAATGGAAGCGTTATTTTCTATGATTTTTCCATCTGCACTGATAATGGTCAAATCATTATTAATATCCGATTTTGCTACATCCATGATAAGCAAATCCGCATAACTTGTTCCTACCGTAGATAACATTTGTTCTGTTAATTCAAAAATAATTTTTCCATCTGTAGATATAATACATTTATTAAATGCACCATACCCATCTGATTTTCTATAGCGAATAAAAGCAGAATAATCCGTAGGATTAAGATTGACTTTTTGTCCAACATTGGTACAAGTCATTCTTAAAAATCTTGATTTAGAATCATGTTGTTTTGCATTAATAATAATATATCTACCATTGGAAAAGTCAATCGTAATATCACGATATATTTGAATGCCCAAAATAAATCCCCCCTTTCTCATTTTTATTTTATAGATTTCTGATTGCCTTCCTGTTTATTTTTCTTTTGGTGGTGATGTAGGTAAATCCATAAATTTTTCATGAATATCATCCATTACACCATTCATCCCTAAAGAATGATATTGTTGCCAACAATTTTCAAAGTTTTGTCTTGCATAAATAGGTGCATAGCCTTTATCATTCCAACGATTATAATCAGAAATCATCTGGCTACGAAGCAAGGCTTGAATCCCTGATTTTACAGCATCGGTTTCTATATCATTTTTTTTAAGCCTTTTGTAAACATAGCCAATAATAGTAGCAAGAGATGGTACACCTATTAAGCATAGAATTTGATATAATGTTAATGATGTCATTGTTATGTCTCCTTTCAAGTTATTTTGTGTTAATTTTTACTTTTATCTTTATCTTTTTTCTTTTTAATGTAAGAAGAATGTGCAAAGCCGTATTTTCCATTATATTTTATATAGTACCAAATATCACCGTTATTTGCTTTCACAGAATCACAAACAGACACTACTATATTCTTTTTTAAAGGACTAAAAGAACAAAGGTTATTATTTGTTCCTGCACCAGTTCTTACATTCAAATTGTTTGCTGTAATAGTTCCATTCCATTGAGTAGTTTTATTTAATGCTTTTGTAGATGCAGAAGTAGTTGTATTTTTTGAGGTAGTTGTATCCTTTTTAGATGTAATCACTGTTTTCTTATCAATACTACCAACGAGGGAGTAATCAGGTCTAGCAAATTTATGCCCAGAACTTTTTGCCCCAGAAATAGAATAAGATTTATAAGCGACTGCACCACCATTCGCAACCACCCCAGAAGCAGAAGAAGTATTTCCTTCAATAGTATAGAAATATCCATTAGAAACTTTATATACAATTCCTGTATGTCCAAATACACCCGATGACTTTTTAAATAAAACAATATCACCAACGTTAGGATCAGAATACAACCTATTCGCATTTTTAAATAAATTGCCAGCAGTATAACAAGAAATATAAGGAGCGTGTAACAATAATTTCTTTGCCTTTTCCTTTCCAAAAGCTTTTACAAAGCACCAAAATAGAAAAGCTGCACACCAATATTGTGCTTGATAATTACCAAATCCCCAAGTAGCAATATCTCTCCAATATTTTGTATAATTGTTATAACCAGAATTAGCAGTTTTGCTATCTAATTGTGAGTTACTTTTCTTTTCTAAATATCCAACTTCTTTTTTTGCAATCGTAATTACTTTTTCCATTGCTTGTGTCATAGTCATAATCATACCTCCCTATGTGTTTAAAAAAAATTCATTATCTTGTTTCTTACATAAAAAAAAGAGAGTATTCTTTACTCCCTTTTTTCTGTTACAACTTTTTTCAAAGTTTCTAATGAAAGATTAATTTCTTTATCAATCCAATGGATAACTTCTTGCTGATCCATGGACTTTGCAAGAATAGGATAATTCTCAAAAATTTCACCAATTACTTGCGAACGTTTGATGCTTCCTGCTTGCTTCCATTGATGAAAGTCAACCTCTGCATCTGTAATCATTTTCAGCATTCTTTCTTTGATTTGTGCTTTTGCAATAGCTATTTTTTCTTCTTTTGATTTTGAAAAATAAGTAGTTGCTTTCTTATAAATGGTAAGGATAAGTCCAATAGTGACGACAATATTCATCCAATTATCATTAATAAGAAATAAAAAATTCTGAACACCTTGCATATTAATTCCTCCTATTCTATAGAATCTTTAGTTTCCATAGATTCTTTTTTCAATTTTCTTTTCTCTGTTTTATCTTGACTACATAAAATAACTTGAAGATTCATAATATCAACTGCCGAAAGAGAATCATACCGATTGGTAGTATCTTCATAATCAAAGTTTTCTTCGGAAATAGAATAAAGATCTTTCTCAATTTCAATATTAAGAAGATTTTCAATTTCTTGATGAAATTCTTTTTCGACTTTGTTTTCTACTATCGGAATGCCTATATCATTGTGCATAATGTGATTTTTTTCATCTTTGACTATATACTTATCATAATCAGAAAACAATTTATCCAAAGATTTCATATAACAATGATAATCCTCTTGTAGTAATAAAATATTTCTAGTAATTGCATAACTAATTTTTTGAGGGAGCTTCTTTTTTACAAATTTGTCCAAAATGTTTAGCATAGTTATGACAGTAAAATTGGTAAGTTTCATTTGGATCACCTATCTTCCTTTAGGATATAACATCTTTTTTTTCTTTAAGTTCTCTAGCAGTTTTATAAACATAAGCTTCAAATTCATTCAAATCTTTTAAAATTTCTTCTTCTTTACAATGAAAAATTTCTTTATCGTTGATGGATTTATTAATACTAATATTTCCATCGCTTCCTATGTTAGCATTAATATAAGCAGCGATAATATCTTTTTCTCCATTGTGAATGATACTATTACCTGAAATAGAATAGATTGATTTATTGTTATCATAAAAAATACTCCTTTCTATTTTTGCTTTTTATAAATTTATTTTACAATTTCTAGTTGCAAGTTGAGATTGCAACCATTGAATTTCTTGTTGCTGTTGTTTTACGTGTCTTTTTAATTTTTGTATTTGGTCAATACATAAAGCAGTAAGACAATCCTGATTAATATAGTGAAAAGAATCCTTAACATGAATATAATGATGTTCTCCTGTTTCTTCATCCACTTGACGTTTTCCCGTAAGAGCATATCTATCCGGATTAAGTCCATACTTTTGTAAAATAGATTCTATTTGTTGGGAAGTAGTTCCAAAATAAATACCATCTTTATGAGGAATTAACTCTTTAAATTCATATTGAATAATAGAAATAGAATCAAAAATAGCATCTATATTCGATGGTAATTGTGAAAAATTCTTTTTTACACGTTCATCAGAAGAATTTTTTGTAAAAGATTCATTGCAATAATGAACACTAGCAAGATTAAAATTACTACCTGTCTCAAGATTCGCATTATTATTCCATATATAAGTATGTGTCGCCATATCATGATTAAGAAGAGCATATGTCATATGGTTGTGAGATTTTAATGCATAATTATCTTCTACATAAGAAAATGTTGCAAAATTAGTATTTACATAAGATTTTGTTGCAACACTTACATTATTAATAGTAATATCATCTTTGGATAGAAATACATTTCCAATAGAAATAGAACCATTTTCATCCACAGAGATAGAGGAAGCATGGATACCATAACAAGTTAGATTTCCCCATACCTCTAACCAACCACCAATATGAGTATT
>CAJTJZ010000078.1:10832-13172 GCA_910576895.1 uncultured Lachnospiraceae bacterium
GATCAATTAACTCCGTTCCATAAATATAAGCAGAACGATAGCGAATACCGTTAATAGTAGAGTAAGCAAATCCAAATTGAGCAGAATCTATCGCTTGACTATTTCCACATAATAATTCTCCTTGATATAATTTACAATAAACCCCATATTGATTAGAAGATTTGATAGAACCCTCTGCACTATTTAATTCTACATGATTCGGTGTGAGATAAGAATAAATAGAATTAGAATTAATTTGCCATCCACCGATTGTTCCATTAGTAACATAAATCGTTCCTGTGATTGTTGCACTTGTGGCAGTTAAGTTCCCACCAGAATCTACTTTAAATTTATCAGTAATGGATAATCCATTCACACCAAAATACATCCCAGAAGCATCTCCAAATTCCTTTGATGTTCTATAAATAGCGTTAGAATCAAAATGCCAAGTAGAAATTTGACCGCTTTGGATTGCAGTTAATGTATTGGCAGTAATATCCCCAGTTACCGTAGCTTTTGTTGCTATGAATGTACCATCGGAAGCAACTTTAAATTTATCGGTGATAGATAAGTTTCCATTAGAATCTACTTTAAAAACATCTTTAATAGATAACCCATCTGTTCCAAAGTACATCCCATTCCTAGCACCAAAAATACTACTACCTCTATAAATAGCATTTGCATTTACATACCATGTGCCTATTTTTCCAGTACCATCATTTTTAAAATAAGTCGCACCCCCATTTCCAAGTGCAATATAATCAGTGCCTATATAAACACCTTCTTTTGCAGTATTATAAGCACTATGACCATTGGAATATAATTTACCAGCAGCAATCGTAAATCCTGCTTCTCCACCAATATATCCAGAATCCGCATAAATAGCACCTTTGACTGTTAATGCAGTACCATCATATTTCAATGAACCACCACCAAAGTTAAATTTTCCTGTTTCCAAGTTAATGACAGAACCTTTGGTATTGGTAATATCACCATCATTTCCATTATAAAACTGATCAATAATATAACCAGTCATAATACATTTTCCATCAATAATAGTTGTACCTTTTGCTAATCCTTCAAATTTGGCATATTTAGCAGTAATTTCATTGACTTTTATTGTGTCAAGAATGATATTACTTACTCTTGTTCCAAACATTTCTGTATTTAATAATTTGGATAGCATAGTATTACTGATGGTTACATCAATATCTTTACTTTCACCAAAATTTCCAGAATTGTTACCAGAACCACTACCGCTTAACGAACCTGAACTATTCCCTACAGCAAGTCCTAAAATATTCGATACATCAGTACGTTCCGACTTAGACTTTATAAAATTGGAAAACGATACCGTAAGAGAATGTTCAGGGATACGGGGATTAAAGGTCATAGAGATTAGTCGCATATCCACATAATAATCATCATAATATTCTAAAGAAACAAAATTCCCAACAGTAAAATCAAAGTCTTTAAATTCAGGTAAGACGAAAAGATTTTCAATATCAGCATGGAAAGAAATTTGAGGTTGACTTTCTATAGATAATTGTTCTTTTGCATCTTCCAACAATTCATATTGGGCATCTATTTCGGATACGGTTGTATCTAATGATGTTGTAAGAATATTTTCATTGCTATAATTTTTATCAACATATAACAGATGGATTGTTTGAATTTCTTCTTCTGTGAAAGTATCTGCAATAGTGGGAGAGGAGAGAGGTACAATTTTTTTTAATTCTGTTCTATCATAAGATTCTATCTCTACTAACTTAACCAATTGATTCCTATTTGCTTGTACAGTATCTCGAATAGATTCTGCTGTTTTCAACTTAATATTCAACTGATTAAGATAGGATTGACAGGATACTTTTTCATTGTACAGATTCATATATACAGAATATTTATAATTTCCTTCATAATAACCATATTCTGTTTTTTCATCTGCATTTAGTTCTGACCACTTTTTTGCTTCTTGGGAATGAGGCTTTAACACAATGGCTTCGCCATCAATCAATACTTGCATACTATTGTTATATGCAGTAATTTTATTTTCCAATTCTACAGTGCCATACAAACTCCATTCCGTTTTATAAGCATTTATTTTTTTTAAAACAGTTTCATTGTCAATATCCGCATACCGAGAACCATCTTCTCTTGCATGAATCGTAGCAGTAATTTGTTCTATGATTACTTTATAAGCATAGTAATCATACCAATATTCTGTAGTACGAATATAGTTTTCATTGATACTTCCATCAGGGTTACATCCAACACTCCCATAATCTTCTTTATATAATGATTGTAAGGTTGCTAATAATTGATGATAAGTCTTATAAGATGCATTTAATTCAGCATCCGTAA
>CAJTJZ010000079.1:0-5830 GCA_910576895.1 uncultured Lachnospiraceae bacterium
CAGGCAGCATGGGAACAGATGAAGGCAGCATGGAATGCTCATCAGACAGTATATATTTATGGTATCACAGGAACTGGTAAAACTTCCTTTGTAGCAGATTTCCTTACTAGAAAACAATATGATTATCTATCTATGTCTAATGTGAAAGTTACTGAAATTGCTGAAATCATAGCAAAGAAGATAGAGATAGAAAAAAGAAATGCACAAAAAATTTTTGTTATTGATGATTTATACTTATTAGAAACACAGGAGGATAAAACTATTTGTGAACAGCTTATTGATGAACTAAGCAGTAAAAAAGATATATGGCTGATATTGATTTCTAGAGCTTTTATACCAAAATGGTTAAAATCCGTTTATATTAGATATATTTTTGTAATTATTGGAGAAGAACAGTTATTTTTGAAAGAAAAGGAACAAGATATTTATTTAGAAAAATGGGAGTTGTTTCTTACAAAAGCGGCATATAAAAGAATATGGGAATTAGGTTATGGACATCCTTTATATCTTAAAATTGTGGCAATGAGAATGAAGAAACTTTTTCAAACAGAAGTAATAGAAGATAAGGAAAATAGAGAGCTTTATGCTATTGAAGAATCCAGAAAAGATATTTGGGATTATTTTGAAACTTATGTATATGATCAGTGGAATATGGAATTACAAGAGTTTTTAGAAGCAATCTCAATTGTAGAACAATTTGATCTGCAAATGGCACAACAGATTACAAAAAAAAAGGATGCAGGAAAATTAATTCAACAGGCACAAGAAATAGGAAATTTTTTAATAGAGCAGAAAAAAAAGGAAAGAACTATTTATGAAATGAGAATTCCTATGAAATATTCTATGCATCGTAGGCTTTTAAGAAAATATTCAAAGGATTATATAGAAGAATTGTATTATAGTGCAGGACATTATTATGAAATAGAAGGAAATGTTATGGAAGCACTTAGAATGTATGAAACATGCCATAATAAAGAAGGAATTTCTCGAATCTTAATTGAAAATGTAAGAAGGAATCCGGCGGCTGGGGATTATTTTGATTTAAAACGCTATTATCTTGCACTTCCGGAAAAAAAGATTAAACAGAGCATAGAACTTATGGCTGGCATGAGTATGTTGCAGTCTATGCTTTTAAATGAAGAAGAAAGTGAACGCTGGTATCAGGAACTTTCTATTTATGCAAAAGAAAAAACAGGAGGTATAAAAAGAGCAGCAGAAATAAGACTTTTATATCTGGATATTGGGTTGCCTCATAGGGGAACAATTCGAATGGTGGATTTATTCAAAAGGGCAGGAATTGCTTTTGTAGAAAGAAAAATAATTTTGCCAGAATTTTCTGTTACCAGCAATTTGCCATCTATGATGAATGGAGGAAAAGATTTTTGTGAATGGAGTAAGAAAGATAGGGAACTAGCAAAGACAATAGGAAAAATTGTGGCTCTTGTACTTGGGAAATATGGAAAAGGTCTTGTAAATCTTGCACTTGCAGAAAGCTTTTTTGAAAAAGGGGAAGATGATTATGAAGTGGTATCTCTTGCGGGCAGAGGAAGGATGCAGGCGGAAAGTGGTGGAAAAGTAGAACAGGTTTTTGTATCTGTTGGCATTTTAGTAAGGCTATCCATTTTAAAAAATCGAATGGAAGATGCTGTCGATATGCTTGAGAGTTTTTGGCAAACAGCAGAACAAAAAGCACCAAAGCTTCTACCAAATATCGATGCTATGTTAGTAAGGCTTGGATTATATACAAATAGAATTGATGAAGCATATCAATGGATGGAAGAAGCACCAAATGAGGACATAGAGTTTAATGCTATGGAACGATATCGTTACTTAACAAAAATACGAGTATATTTAGCAATTGGACGTAAAGAAAAGGCACTTTTGTTATTGGAGAAAATGCGTTTTTATGCAGAGAAAATGCATAGGATATATATAGACATAGAAACTTTAATTTTATCAGCAATTACCTTATATCGTATGGGAATGGATGATTGGAAGGATACTTTGCAGAAAGCAGTAGAAAAAGCAGAGGGTTATCACCTTGTCAGGATTTTTACAAGGGAGGGTGCAGCATTATGGGAACTTTTGAAAGAAGATACGATTGTATGGAACAATCAGGAATTTAAAAAGCAGATTATGAAAGAATGTAAACAGATGGCAGAATTTTATCCATCTTATTTAAAAGAAAAAAGGGAGGGAAATGTAATGCTTACAGATAAAGCATTAAAAATTTTACGGTTGCAAGCAGAGGGGTTATCTGTAGAAAAAATTGCAGAAAAGCTTGGATTATCTAAAGCAGGAGTGAAATATTATAATCAGGAAACATATAAAAAACTAGGGGTAAATAATAGAACTGCTGCTGTGGCAGAAGCTAGAAATAGAAGGCTTTTGTAAAATTTTTCGTAATCTGTAAAATTTGGTAGTGATAGGATTTAGATGCATAGATAAATGCGGAAATGGAGTTGTAAATTATGAGAGAATGGAACAAAGAAAGAATACAAAAAAAGATGATAGGAATTTTATTAGCAGTCGTTCTTATATTTTATATGTTGCCAGTAAGTGAATTTGCTATATCTATATCAGCTTTAGCAGAAACAACAATAGCAGAAACACCGATAGAACAAACAATAACTGTTGATGTGGCAGAAACACAAAATTTAGCAGATGGATATTATAAGATTGATGAAGAAGGTACTATTACAAGTAGTACAGAAAGTGAATATAATCTTCATTTTGATCAATCTACCAATATTTTAACATTAAAAGATGCTATTATTCCGGAAGGAAATAATATAGGAATTAACTTTCATTATGCAACAAATGATGCCAAAGCGACAATAGAACTTATTGGAAAGAATAAAATAACAAGTAAGAATTATGCAATAAAAGCTGAAAGGAATGGTTCACTTCCTAGCACTTCTGCTGATGTGGATGTAGAATTGACAATTTGCGGAAGTGGCAGTCTGGAAACAAGTTCTATATGGGGTATTCAGGCTACCAATTTAATAATTGATGGAAGTACAATAGATATTACTACAGGAGGTCATACTGCTTTAAATATTTCTCGGGATTTAATGATAAGAAATGCAGCAATTACAACAAGAGATACAGGTGATGGAGGAGATTTTTATATATCTCGTTCCTTGCAGATTATAAATAGTACAATTGATCTAAGTGATATTCAAGTAGAGTATCCTAGTATTTATTTAGCGAATACTTATTGTCCAGATGAATATTTAATAGAACCTGCTGTTGTAATAAAAGAAAGCAGTTTAACAGTAGGAGGACTGGCAAATAGTTCTTTGGGTTTTTCGCTTTATGTAACAAAACGGGGAGCAGAAATAGCAGATACTACTTTAACGGCTGTAAATAATAGAATGGGACTTTTTGTAGCAAATGGAACATTAGAAATTAGTGGAACTTCAACAATTGAAACAGGAAGTAAATTGGCAGTTCGTTCAAAGGAAAGTGTAAAAATAGGTGAAAATGTAGATATTACTGGCAGTATTGTGGAGACTGTTGGCAGCATTGCAGATGGATATCGTTTTATTAATAATGGTTTTATTTATCTGCCAGAAAATATTACAGAAGAACAGTTAAAGAATTTTCATTATTATGGTGGTGGTACAGTTAAAATAGGAGATAATAAAACCTATCATTCTGTTCGGTTTGATTTGGAGGATACTACAGTAGATGAAATAGAAACACAATGGATTTTAGATGGAGAAATAGCTGTTCCATTAGAAGATCCAGAAAAAGATGGATTTTGTTTTTTGGGATGGACGGCAGAAGAAAATTCTGAGATATGGGATTTTGAAAATGATAAAGTAACAAAAAGCTTGCTTTTTTCACCTCAGTGGAAGCATGTTCATGTATGGAATTATACGCTTGATGGCACATCTACAATTAAGGCAACTTGTACTACAAATGGATGTGATAATAGAGAGCAGTCGATTACAATTTATGCTCCAACAGGTGATTTAACTTATGATGGTTCACACAAGGCGGCAACTTTAGATGGTACAATTGATGGTATTGAGCCAGAAATAAACTATAGTACAGAAGATAATTCAATACCAGTAAATGCAGGCAGTTATACAGCAAGTATTACCATTGGTGAACAAACAGCAAGTGTAATATATGAAATTGCAAAGGCAATTCCTGCGATTGGTACAGTTACAGTAAATGAGATAGAGAACACACTTGATATATCAAAAGCAGTATTAAGTTATACAAATCAAGAAATTGCTGGAACATTAAAGTTAGTAGATAGTACGCTGAAATATGGTACACATACATATTCATGGGAATTTGTACCAGAAGGGGATAGTAAAGAAAATTATCAATCAATTACTGGAACAATAGAGATTACAGTAAAGGATACCATTGCACCTACGGCAGTTTATCAGATAGAGACAGGGGAATGGAAAAAATTTATAAATACAATTTCCTTTGGTTTCTTTTGTAATGATTATAAAAATGTAACCATTGATTTTACTGATGATACAGATACTATTGTAGGTAGTGGAATTGCAGAAAAACAATATGTTATATCAGATAAAGAAATTACAGATATAGATAGTATAGAATGGAAAGATTATAAAGAGAAACTTAGTTTAAATGCAAATGGTATTTATTTTATTTATGTAAAAGTAACAGATAATGCAGGAAATACAACTATTTTTAATAGTGAAGGTATTGTGATTTATAAGGAAAGTACATTAAGTCAAACAGAGATTGATTACACTTATAAGCAAAAGAAAGACTGTATGATAGGTCTTTCTATGAATGGAAATACATTGAAAGAAGTTACCGATCAGGAAGGAAATGTAATAGAGAAGGAACATTATACAATAGATGAAAATGGTAATCTTACTTTAAAATCATCCTATCTTGATACATTAAAGAAAGGTGAGTATACATATAAAATTATTATGAATCCTCAAGGTGTGGAAACAGACAAAATAACATTAGCTTATACATTTATGATTAAAGTTAAGCCAGCAGAAGTAAGAATAGTAAATGCAGTAGCAAAAGATAGAGATTATAATGGCACAAATATTGTAGAAATTACAGATATTACTTTAAGTGATATAATAGAAGATGATAATGTAACTATTGATTTAAGTAATATACAAGGTACTTTAAGCAGTGCCAATGCCGGAACTTATACTTCTGTAACATTACCTAAACTTACTTTGATAGGAGAAGCAAAAGACAACTATATATTGGTTCAACCAACACAAGCAGTTGCAACATCTGTAACGATTCGTCCTTTAGATGCAGAAATTATCGTTGGTACAGAAAGTTATAAGAAAATATTTGGCGATAAAGATTTTTCTTTGGATGTTACAGATAATAATGAGGAAGCAGATGTACAATATACCATCACAGAAGGAACAGATATTATTTCTATACAAGATAATATGGTAATAATAAAAGAAGCGGGAACAGCTATCATTACAGCATCATTACAAGCATCAACAAATTATAATGCCGCTAAGGATAAGATGATTACAGTGTATGTGGAAAAAAAGAATGGATATAAAGTAGATGTAATAAATAAAAATTATTTGTATATGAAAGAACATACAGAGAGTATTGATCTTGCATCCTTACTTCCAGAAGACTGTGGCATGGTAAGTTATGAAAAACCATCTGTATCTGGAACTGTGAATTTTAAGATGGTAGCGGTAACAGAAGGGAAATTATCTTATACATTAGAAAGCGGAGAGAAAAATGAGCAAGGAACAATTACTGTTATTGTAAAAACAAAAAATTATACGGATATTGTTTTTATGGTAAATGTAAAACTAACTGACCAAATATT
>CAJTJZ010000079.1:5855-12483 GCA_910576895.1 uncultured Lachnospiraceae bacterium
AAACAAGGTACAGAAGTGACATTAAAAGAGGATACTCTTAATTTTGGAGAAACCTTATCAAAGCTAGCATTTAATCCTGCGGAATTTGTTGATAGTGATGGGAACTTAGTAGAAGGTACACTTACATGGAAAGATGAAGAAATAAAACCAGAAGCAGGAACAAAAAGTGCATTGTGGGTCTTTACTCCAACAAAAATAGAATATGCTTCGGTAGAAGGCATGGTAGGAATTACAGTGAAGAAGGCAGTCCCTGTGATAGAAAAAGTACCAACGGTAGTAGATAGAGTATACAATCCTTCCATTACTTTGAAAGATAGTGACTTGATGGGAGGAAATGTAGAGATTGCAGGTATCTGGAGCTGGCAGGATACAGAGATTGTTCCAAGTGTAAATAATAGTGGATATCAGGCAGTATTTACACCAGTAGATGATTCTAATTATGAAACAGTAACGAAAATAATTCCTGTAATAGTAACAAAGGCAACACCTTATATTCAAACCATTCCTTCTGCATCAGCAATTAATTATGGGGATACCCTTAATGATTCTAGTCTAACAAAAGGAATGGTGCAATATAGTAGTTTAGATAATACAAAAGTGGCAGGAAGTTTTACATGGAAAGATACTTCTATAAAGCCTGTGGTAGCAGACAGTGATAATACAAAGTATCCTATTCTTTTTACTCCTGTTGATGAGATAAATTATAATTCTATTGAAACGGCAGTAACTTTAACAGTAAATAAAGCAGAAAATGCACCAAATATGCCAGCAAATAAAATGAATGTACCAAATAGTTATAAAAAGGTAAGTGATGTAGAATTGCCAATGGGATGGAGTTGGCAGGATACAGAAAAAGATACTATTCTTGAAGTGGAAAAACCTATCGAAGCAACAGCTATTTATATTGGAGAAGATAAAGATAATTATAAAAATGTAACGGTACTTGTAAATATTATAAGATCAGATTGTGAACATAAAAATACAGAACAAAAGAATATAGTATCTGCAACTTGTGAAAAAGAAGGTTATACAGGTGATCTTTATTGTAAAGACTGTGGTGTAAAAATAAAATCAGGTATGGTAATTTCTGCAACAGGACATAATTATAATCAGGAGATAGCAAATGAAAATACATTAAAATCGGCTGCAACTATATGGAGTGCAGCAGTATATTTTAAAAGCTGTCACTGTGGAGCGATTAGTAAAACAGAAACATTTTTAAGTGGTGAGCCATTAAGTAATCCAAGTACCCCAACAATATCTACACCATTTGTACCAAATAATGGAAATAATAATAGTTCTACTGATAAAAATGAAACAAATAATAATAACAATTCTGGAAATAATACAAATAAAGAGGAAAATCCTTCTGATAATGATAATAAACAAGAGGAGGATGTAACAAAAAAAGTTGTAACAGAAACAAAGCCAGATGGTACAAAGGTAGAAACCGTTACGGAAACAAAGCCAGATGGTGCAAAGATGGAAACTGTTACGGAAACAAAATTAGATGGTGTAAAGATAGAAACGATTACAGAAACAAAATTAGATGGTTCTTCAACAGAAACAAAGGAAATTACAACAAGAGATAATAGTGTAACATTAAAAACCATTGTAGAAATAAATGCTTCTGGCAGCAGAAATGTGAATGCTATTATATATACTGGTATTTCCAATATAGATAATACCGTAGAGATTCAAGAAGAATTATTAAATGATATTGCAGAAGAAAGCGAGATAAAAAATGTTATTATTGAAATTACAGATACTACAGTAAAAACAGCAGTTGCCAGCAATAAGAATATTACTATTAATATCAATATTCCTTCTGTAGAGGGGGTAGGAGTAGAAAAAATTGTATTTAATAAAGATAGTATTTATACTGCAAAAGAAATAGGAAAAGGATTAATTGTTAAGATTATTGATAGTGATACAGAAGAAATAGAAAATAATTATAAGGTAAAAATTCCTGCAAAACAGTTAGAAAAAATTGATTCATCTGTAGAAGAAATTAATATTATGATTAAGACAGAGAATGCTGCGAATATTACAAATAATACTATGAAAAATGCAGTTGATAAGATACTAATGAAAAATAAAGGAAAAAAGAGAAAAACTTGTGTCATATCACTTGCTTCTAATGAAAATATAAATACAGGTATGAAAGTGACTGTTCCTATTACAGAAAAAACTACAATCACTCAAGGAAGTAAAGTATATATATACAAATATGATATAAAGACAAAAAAATTGATAGAAACAGCAAATCATAAACAGACAGTAAAAAAAGATGGCTCTATTGTCATTGCTGCAACATTGGGAACAGATTATATTGTTTCTGTTAAAAAACTAAAGGGAAACCAGATAGAAACTATGGAAGATGGTATTTCTGTGTCAGTAAGTAAAGAGAAGATAAAAGTAGGAAAGAAATTAAAAGTAAATATATTATTGCCAGATACGATTAGTACAAAAAATACTTTTGGTACAGAAAAAGCAGTCATTGTTTATAAGTCAAGTGATAATAAGATAGTATCAGTTTCAAAAAATGGTATGATTACTGCAAAGAAAAAAGGAGAAGTTTTGATTACAATAACAATAAAACTTGCAAGTGGGCAAAAAATAATAAAGAAACAAAAGATTACAGTAAAATAAATGCTTTGTTGAAATATTTTGTAAAAGATTAAAAAAATGAGCTGTTGTTTTAACGATTCAGAAATCGTAAGACAACAGCTTTTTTGATGTCTTTTTTTATTTTTGAAATATTTATGATTTGTAATATATATTTTTATATGATTGTGAAAAATGGACTATAAAAAGACAAAATTTCGTAAAGTATGTCACTCTACGAAAAAAAGTAATTATAAACTATAATTTTGCAATAATATTGTGTCACTTTTAAGGTAAGATTATTCAATAGAATAATTAAAGTTGTTTTATATATCGTTTATTTTATTATATATGAAATAAACTTGATTGGAGGTGTATAGTTTTAACAAGTAAATAAAATTTAAAAAGTAAATAACATAGTTTTTATGACTTATAAGTTATATATTTCAAAATATGTAGTTATTAAAAATTATGATTTTGTAGGATTTAAGGAGGAAAATTCATGAGAAATAGGAAATTAATGAAAGGTATGACAGCAATTCTTGCTGCATCCATTTCTATGACTTCTATGCCAGTTTTTGCTAAAACATCTAAAACAAAACTTTCTGTATCAAATTGTATTATTTCAAAAGGTGATAAATTTGATTTAGATATGATAGGGATGAAAGAAACAAAGGGAAAGTATCAGGTTTCAAATAAGAAAGTTGCGAAAATTACAAACAAGGGTATTATAACAGCAAAACGTGTTGGCAAATTAAAAGCTATTTGGAAAAAGGACAAGAAAAAATATGTTTGTAATGTAAAAATAGTAAAAGCTCCAACAGTTAGCAAATCTAAAATAACATTAACAGAGGGTAAGAAAGCAAAAATATCTGTAGTTAAATATGGAAATTCTAAATTGAAAGTAAAATGGATTTCAAAGAATAAGAAAATTGCAAAAGTTACAAATGGAAAAATAACAGGTATTTCAAAAGGTACAACAACAATAATAGCTAAAATTCAAGGAAATAAAAAAGTATATGAAAAAACTATTAAAGTTGTAGTAAAAGAGGCGAAAATTGATACCAATATAAATGATGTAAATTCAGATAATCAAAATACTACTACAATAAAACCAGATGGTACAGAGCCAGAAAATACAATATCAGAAACACCAAAAAAAGATGATACATTAGATAAATCAGAAAATAATAATCCTAATAAAGATACGGTTACTAATACAAACAATGGTGGTAGTAATAATAATTGGAGTGGCAATAATACAGGAAATATACCTAATAAACCATCACCGGGAGAAGTAGTTAAGCCGGAGCTGCCAACAGGAGGGGCAATTGAACCAGAGAAACCAGAAGTGCCAACAGGAGGGGCAATTGAACCAGAGAAGCCAGAAATACCAACAGGAGGAGCAATTGAACCAGAGAAACCGGAAATACCAACAGGAGGAGCAATTGAACCAGAGAAACCAGAAGTGCCAACAGGAGGAGCAATTGAACCAGAAAAGCCAGAGAAAAATGAAAACGATGTTAAAGCATTACAGGAGTTAATTAAAAAACAGAAGCAAAAAGGAGCAAATGTAAGTGAAGATATAAATAATGCTCAATATATATGGGAAGAAAATAGATTAGTAGGCATTCATTGGGCAAATGTAGGATTAGTAGAAGACGAGGGTGAGGAAGATGAAATTTCTTTTGCAGATTTGCCAGAATTGAAGGAATTAGATTGCAGCAATAATAACTTAACAAAATTGCCAAAGTTTTATACAAATCCAGATACAGAGGAGAATACAACATTAAAGATATTAAATTGTAGTAATAATGTGTTAGATTCTTTAGATGTAAGTAAGTTAATTGAATTAGAAAAGTTAATACTTTTGAATAACAAAGGAGAATTAGCAAAACTGGATTTAAGAAATAATCCAAAATTATCAAAAGATACCGTAGAATGTGAATCAGATGTGAATATAATTTGGAAAGATGAAGATGCATTAAGAATATTGATTAAAGAACAAAGAGAAAAGGAAGCAAATGTAAGTGAAGATATAAACAGTGAGCAATATAAATGGGAAGGAGATAGATTAGTAGGCATTTATTGGGCAGATGTAGGGCTAGAAGATGATGAGGAGAATGAAATTTCTTTTGCAGATTTGCTAGAATTGAAGGAATTAGATTGCAGCAATAATAGTTTAATAAAATTACCAAAGTTTTATACGAACCAAGATACTGGAGAGAATACAACATTAAAGATGTTAAATTGTAGTAACAATCCACTAAATTCATTAGATTCATTAGATGTAAGTAGCTTGACTGTGTTGGAAGAACTAAACTGTAGTGATAATAATTTAATAGGATTACCAGAAATTTATATAAATCCAGATACCGGAGAGAATACAACACTAAAGATATTAAATTGCAGTAACAATCAATTAGATTCATTAGATGTAAGTATGTTGACTATGTTGGAAGAATTAGATTGCAGTAGTAATGGATTAACAGAGTTACTAGAGATTTATACAAATCCAGATATCGGAGAGAATACAACATTAAAAGTATTAAATTGCAGTAACAATCAATTAGATTCATTAGATGTAAGTATGTTGACTATGTTGGAAAAATTAGATTGCAGTAGTAATGGATTAACAGAGCTACCAGAGATTTATGCAAATCCAGATACCGAAGAAAATACAACATTAAAAGTATTAAATTGCAGTAATAATCAATTAGGTTTATTAGATGTAAATATCTTGACTGTGTTGGAAGAATTAGATTGTAGTTGTAATGAATTAACAGAGTTAACAGAGTTTTATACAAATCCAGATACAGGAGAGAATACAACATTAAAGGTATTAAATTGTAGTAACAATCAATTAGATTCATTAGATGTAAGTATGTTGACAATGTTAGAGAAATTTATTCTTCAAGACAATGGAGGAGAGCTAGAAGAAGTTGATTTAAGTAATAATCCAAAATTATCAAAAGACAATGATAGCGTGGATTGTGATTTAGAAATAATTTGGTATGGTGAAGAAGATATTGAGTAAATTAGGAGGTAAATTATGAAGAAATTAAAAAGTTGTTTTTCAATAGCTTTTCTTATTCTTGTTATGATGTTATTTTCCAAAAATAATGTTTATGCACAAGATAGAACAGATTTCAATATACAAGATGGTTATTTAAGCAAATATGCAGGTTCAACGCCTACGGTTGAAATTCCAGATGATGTTACAACAATTGGAAGTGGGGTATTTAAAAAACATACAGAAATAACAAGTGTTACAATTCCTAGTGGGGTGACAGTAATAGAATCAGAAGCATTTTCTGGTTGTAAGAATTTACAAAATGTTACATTACCAAATGGTCTAGTTTCTATTGAAAAGGAAGCTTTTAAAAGTTGTTCTAGTTTTACTAATATTAGTATTCCAGGAAGTGTTACAAATATTGGTAATCGAGTTTTTGGCTATTGTGAAAAAGTTTCCAGTATTAATATTGCAGATGGTGTTCAAGCAATTGATTCCTATGCGTTTTATGGCAATGATTATGTTACATCTGTTGTGATTCCTGATAGTGTGACAAGTCTTGGTTCTTATGCATTTGCTAATTGTAAAAATTTACAAGATATTACATTCTCAAAATCGTTGACAACAATTCCTTCTTATGTAGTAGGAAGTTGTAAAAAAATTAAGAAACTGAAAATTCCTGATGGGGTACAGATTCTTGAAAATAATTGCTTTAATTCATGTAGTAATTTAACCTATCTTGCCATTCCTGATAGTGTAACATCTATTACTAAATTTGGAATGTCAAATACACAAAATTTGCGTATTTATTGTAATACAGGAACAGCAGCATATGATTATGCCGTCTTAAAAAATATTTTTTATGTTCCTTTAGCAAATTATGAAAGCGAATCATCAGGGTCTATTACTGATACAACAGAAAGTAATACAGGTACTAATACAGGAGGAAATGGAAATACAAGTAGTGGAACAAATACCGGAACAACAGGAAGTAATACAGGTACTAGC
>CAJTJZ010000080.1:0-5058 GCA_910576895.1 uncultured Lachnospiraceae bacterium
CTTTCCATATGATGAACATTTAAAATCTTATCTTTTGATTTTCCTTTACAACATTGACAAGTATGATGATCACGGAATAAGACATATTCTCTTACATTCCAAAAAGCAAGCTGTTCTCCCTGCTGGTAGTCTTCTCCTTGTATGTTAGGATTTTTAATTTTCTGAATATCAAAACTGGCTGTTTCTACCACAATTTTTGTGATAGGCAAAATTTTATGAATGTTTTTTATTACTTGTAAATGACACTGAATTTTGTGCTGAATACTGGGAGCAAGCCAACCATCTTCTTTCTTACGATTATCAAATCTTGCTTTACGGTATCTTGTTTTTCTATTTCTTCTGCTTCTTCGATTTTGTCTGCGTATAGAAAGTAATTCCACCACATCTTTTCGCAGTGCTACCTCAGCACAATAAAGTTCTTCTTTTTATTTTATTTCTTTTCGTTTTTTATATCTTGTGCCTTTTCTGAAATAAATACTGCTTGTGCAGCTTCTCTTTTTGTAATATAATGTTCTGTTTTTATATATCTTGCACTTGTAGAAACACAATCAAGCATTGTTCCTACAAGTTCTTTATTATTTGTCTTTTTATATAATTCTACCCCATAAGTATTGCGTAAAATCGTTGGTGTTACTTTTTTTGATTGTAAAGAAACTTGTGCAAGTTTTGCAACTAATTTTTCAATAGCACGTACCGTCATACGTGTTCTACGTATTGAAAGAAAAACTGCTTTTTCATCTGGAAATTTTGTAAGCATATTTTTTCTATCTTGCAAATATTCTTGCAAGACGTTACTTACTTTCTGATTAATATATACCGTAGCACTTTTTCCACCTTTACGAACAATTGATATTTTATTGTCTTTTGTATCAATATCATTGATATCTAATCCCTGACATTCGGATACTCGAATCCCTGTATTTAAAATAAGCAAAAGTATGGTATAATCACGAAGTTTTGTTTTTTTCAAATAGGCTTCCTGATGCGGTGATTTTGCAGTACTATTGATAACACTACGAAACATTTCCTGAATTTCTTCTGGTGATAAATGATTGACATTATCTTCTATTTGAAATCTCGGTTTTTTTAAAATACTAAATGGATTAGATGGAACAAGCCCTTTTAATGTCATATACTTAAACCAATTGTTTAAAATGGACATACTCCGTTTTATCATAGCAGGACCAGAGGTATCATAAAGATATTGTACATAAGTTTCGGCATCTTTTTTTGTAACTCCTGCAATAACGGAAAGTTCCATTGTTTTTAAATGATATGCATCTTCCTTTTCCATATATTTTTTTTGATTTTCATTGATAAAATTGAGAAAATGCTCTATTTCATAAGCATAAGCAATCAATGTTTTTAATTCTAAACGAGTGATTTCGCTTAGAATATAATTTTTCGCAAAATAGGGAACTTCCTCTAATATTGTCTGCAATTGATTGTTTAATCTTCTTTTTTTTGATTGATACCAATCAGAATCTTTGCCCATATACATTTCCCCTTACATTTCTTACTACGGAGCGATCAGTTTTTTTGACCGCCATTATACCATGATAATGATAATTATAATAAGGTTGCTTTTATCTGCCCAAAACTCTTTTTTGCTTCCATAATATATTCTAAAGCATTTTGATGATTTTGTGCAATTTCTTCTTCAGAAATTTCTCTTTGTATCTTACCCGGGTTTCCAAAAACAACACAATTATCAGGAATTACTTTATCCTGTGGGATTAAAGTTCCTGCACCAATAATACAATTTTTTCCTATCTGAGCATGATTTAAAATAATCGCACCCATACCAATCACAGTATTTTCACCAATGGTACAACCATGTAAAATAGCACCATGTCCAACCGTAACAAAATCTCCAATCACTAAAGGAAATCCCCGATCAACATGAAGAACGGCATTATCTTGAATATTTGTACCATTTCCAATCGTAATGGTATCAGCATCGGCACGAATCGTTGCATGATAAAAAATACTAACATCTTGTCCAAAATGAACCTTTCCAAGAATACAACTTTCCTTTGCCCGATAAATAGATGGTTTTATCATAAAACAATATCTCCTTTTCTACAATACACTGATAAGAAAAAGCTGGAGAAAGAAAATAAAACTCTTTTCCAGCCTTTCCTAAAACAATTATATTCATATTATTAAAAAGAATCAAGAGAAATTATAATTATTCTTATCCTGTAATTGGTTTAGATTAATTTATTACATTTATTGTAAAAATAAAAAAGTCCTTTTTAAAAGACTAATTACATTATGTTCAGTTTCTTAGCTTTCTTTTTGTAACAATTCAATTTCAAATGAGATAAAGTTCTCATTAACTCTATCATGAGAACTTAAAATAATCGTTTTTCCCGACTGATTCATATGTGTGAACAATTTCATCACTTTATCTCGTCCTTCTTCATCTAGAGAAGCTGTCGGCTCATCCGCTATGATAATCCTTGATTTTTTCACACATGCCCTTGCAATTGCCACTCGCTGCTGCTCTCCCCTTGATAATCGTCCTGCGGCAGTATCAAGTAAATTCTCTATTTCTAAATACTTTGCTATTTCATAGATCTTCTCTTTTGCTTTACTTAAATTTTTCTGTAATCTTAACGATAACATAATATTTTCATAAGCACACAGATTCGCAATCAAATGTAGATTTTGTGGAATATATCCAATATCATATTTTCGTATTTTTGAATTAATCATATCATTTGTACATTTTACCAACCTCCCATCATAAAAATACTGCCCAGAATCATATGTATCCACCATAGCCAATATTTTAAGAAGAGTTGTTTTTCCACAGCCAGACGGTCCTTTCACAAGAACCGCTTCTCCCTGTTCAATTTCAACATTAAAATTATGAATGATAATTCTGTTTTCGCCAGCTTTTTTTTCCAAATTAATTATTTTAATCAAGTTTATTTTACTCCTTTTGCAATCACATTCACTGTCAATGCAAAGATACAAACAAAAGAAATTGCAGTAAATAATAATAATATATCATATACATAATGATTGATTATGTCTGTTTCGAATACTTTCAGTGAATAAATCCTGACACCTATATACGAAACAATAACATCCATGAATAGTGATACAGAGAAACAAACAGATAATTCCGCATAACTATATCCCTGCTCCCACATTATTCTCAAATCCTGTGCATTTTTGTATATGTAAATGTATAATAAATAAAAAGAACTAAATATCATGGAACATACCAGTAATACCGCCATCAATCGATTTACATGAGTCTGTCTAACATCATATTCATCACCTTGCATTTCATTAAAATATTCACAATTTCTTAAATTATAACCCTCTGCTTCAAGTTTTTCATAACCATATTCATCTGCCATAATGGCACGTGTTGAAACTTTCATATTAAATAAATCCCACAGTTTTTTATTATTGGTAATTAAAATATTTTCTGACGATTTTGTAAAAATATTTTTATAGTTTAATTTTTCACCACCAACATTTAAAAACATAAAAGAATATTCTTTGCCTAAGATACCTGTAACAGTTCCAATATATGTAGAACCAATATAATAAGAATCTCCAAGCTTATATTCCGAAGAAAAATTGCCTCCAACAATCACCTCATCATCACTTTTGAGCCATTCTCCTTGCTGCAATGGATATTCAAATTTTAACATATATTCATTCAAATAGACATACTGTTCCAAGAATTCTTTTTCATGTTCCAAATAGGAACACACATATCCAACATGATTATTTAAATTAGTATGGTCAACCATCTGTATGAAATTATGATCATCTATATCCCCATCAAATGGAGCACAAATATACATGGAATTAGTGGGAAAATCCACAAATATATTCTTATTGTATTCTATTTCAAATAATTCATGATTTATATAAAACAACAATCCAATTAATAAATTAAAATACATAAAAATCATTATTATATTCTGAACTATATTTCTTCTGTAATTTTTCACAATAAAATACAACACAACAAATCACCTGCAAAAAATGGCACTAAAAACATAATACAACATTCACCTATCAAATAAATGAATAATAAATGCTTAGAAACTCCCTGTTCGTACATTGCACATATTATTTCTTTTCTTTTGTCAACATAAAAACGATAACCCAAAACCACCACTGCAATCATAAATGATACAAGCAGTGTTCCGCCAATATTGTATTTAAATATATACATAATTATATAACTAGCGTCTATTACGTCTTGATTGCATATGTAATATAGGAAATCAGAATATAGTATATTAAACATAGCAAAAACAATCGTCATCATTGCCAAATGCATAATAACGATTATTCTATTAGCAGATATACTAATTTTTTCAAACAGTCCAAACAATATTCTCACCTATCCAATGATAAAATTTTTCAAAACACGAAATAGTCTTAAATATTACTATACCAATTAAAATTCCAATAATATTCAGAATAATATCGTCTACATCAAATCTACGGCTTGGATATTGAAGTACAAGATCAATACAAACTTGAGCAATCTCAATTCCCAACGAAAACATAGTACATTTTATAAACAATACTGCGAAACTTTTATTTTTAACCACAAATCCTATTAGAATTGGCAATGGTAATAACAATACTATATTTCCAATAAGTTGAATTGATAAAAAACCATCATATCTAAATATTTTAGTAATGGTTCTAAAAGGAATTAACTGAAAACAGTTTACCAATCCACTCTTAGCTTTCATCAGTGATGAATCAATTATATTAATGGGTAATATTGTTACACTGATTAACAGCAATACATATAATTCAATAATCCCAACATAAAAAAGTTTAAGACTATTGTTCTTTTTTACCAAACGAATTATAATAGTTACTATGAAAATCAAAAAAAATAGAATCAAAAATGTATTCGGAAATAATTGAATTGTAATCATTGAATCCTCCACTAAAACTGCCATCTCTTACCAAGATAGTATAAAAAATATTAAATGTTCATATGCAACTTAAAAAAATCATCTTATTGAATAACAT
Source organism: uncultured Lachnospiraceae bacterium (assembly GCA_910576895.1). Classification (GTDB taxonomy): domain Bacteria; phylum Bacillota; class Clostridia; order Lachnospirales; family Lachnospiraceae; genus MGBC100174. Next base: position 5,032 of record CAJTJZ010000080.1, read on the forward strand.
ATCAGCTTTGAGATGACTCTCATCTCT
>CAJTJZ010000080.1:5093-11756 GCA_910576895.1 uncultured Lachnospiraceae bacterium
ATAAAAGTTATACACCCTGCAACAAGAATGCCAGAAACGTTCCTAAAAAATAGGAAATGCAATCCAGCCAAGGCACAAACCAATAATGCTTTCACCCAATTTTCTTTCACATCCATCTACCACAACACTTTTAAATATAAACTCTAATGATCATATTTAATATATAAATCAGAGTACCACTCATTACTCTTTGTATCGTAAACACCAGTTAATAACATACTAGATTTTCCGAACAATAACCTATATGTACCTGAACCCTTATCAAAACATTATGATGCATACATCAACCATCTATTTGAGCAGAACTATGATTAGACGAAATATAGCTATCTGTTTTTATGACTGTTCTAATTATTATTTTGAAACGGAATCAGAAAATGAGGGTTACTTGGATGAAGTTACTGGTGAATCTCTCAAAGGTCTCTGCAAAACTATGTTGTTTCCAAAGAACACCGACCAAATTCTGTTGTTCCAATGGGATTATTTATGGACACTAACAGAATCCCCTTATCTATGTGTATCACCTCTGGCTCTGATAAGGAACAGACAACAGCTATTCCTTTGGAAAAAAGTTGCTCACCATGTTCCATGGCAAAAAATTCATTTATTGTGCAGATGTGGGACTTGGTTTTTTCCATATAAGGAATTTTAATTCTATGGGTGGCAGAGCTTTTATTGTGACACAATCTGTAAAAAAATTGTCCGACAAACTAGAAAAAGCTGTTTTTAATGATTGTGATTACAGACTATTATTCGACAACACACCAACCACCCTGAAATTTATCAAAAAGAATATTCTTATCTTCTTAAAATTTTATCTATAATTAAGATTCCTCTGTCGTATTTTCAGACTGTAAATCTCCTGTTTGTACACCCCATACAGTGATATTATCTCCAAGCATTGTAAATGTCATTCGCATATCTCTATAAAATCCTTCATCTTGTTGTTTAATAAAGACACCTTTATAAGTAACATTATTTAATACCATTTCTACATTTGCACCTTCTGTAAATTTCCATGTGCCTGTATAATCTCCTGTCACAGTACCATCCTTATGTAAGGCTACTTTTTCTGCACCTTCATGCGTATAAGAAAGGTTAAATTCCACAATCGCTTGACGGTGTGCAACTATCATTTCTTTTTGGATTCCTTCGATTGTCTTTGTTGTCTGTTCTTCATTTCCAACAATGCCAAGCTGAACATTTCCAACAACTTGATAATATTTTGTTGGTTCATGGTAAATAAAATCATAAGTCATGCAAACATCATCATTAGAATATCCTTCTTCAGGAAGGGTTTCCCCAGAATATTCATATGGTGCAGCAACGAGCCAGTCATCTTCTGTAAGAAATAATTGATGCACACGCACTTGATGTCCTTCATTTCTTCCATTATCTGATTGGAAACGTGTATGATATACAACATAGATTTTTCCATCATCATCAACAAATGCAGAATTATGACCTTGTGCTACCTGAACTTTTTGTAAACCTGACATCTCATAACTACCAAAAATTTTAACACCATAGCCTGTCTTTTTAATGTCTTCTGCCTTTTTCCAAATAGCATTTACACCATTTTGATCAACATAAGGACCTGTAATTTCTTTCGAACGGAAAATTCTCATTTGATAACCGCCCATAGCTTCCAAAGCTGCATAAGACATAAATAAATAATAATAATCACCTGCATGAATAATATAAGAAGCTTCTCCAGAATTATAATAACCACCTGCAATTTTAATTCCTAAATAAGCATCGGAAACATCTCGTTCTGTTTCATATGTTGTTGTATAATCACGAAGACCTGTTTCTTTATCAAGTTTTAACATATAAATACCTGCCGACCAAGAACCATAGGACATATATAGATCTCCATTTTCATCATAACGTACACATGGATCAATGGCATTGATACAAGAAAAAGAAGTTTGAGCATATCGTTCTAAATCTGCATCTTCACCCAATACTTTATAAATATCTGTTTTTGCTGGATCAACTTGAACTCTTGGATTATTAATACCAGAATAAACAACTTCATCAATAAAGGTATATGGTCCTTCAATATTATCTGCTGTTAAAAGACAAATAGAAGAACACCAATTATCCCCATTGATACTCATATACATACACCATTTTTTCATTGTATCATTCCAAATAACATCAGGAGCCCACATCATACCACTTAAACTAGCATTTGGAGAGGCTGGCTGAGACCAAGAAGTCCATGGTTCTTTAAAAACAGTTTCATAATCTGTGCTAATATTTAATTGAAATGGCTTCCAGCCAATTAAATTATCTGTTTTTGCAAAAGCACGATGAGAACCGAAAATATAATAAGTACCTGTTTCTGGATCTTTTACAATGGATGGATCATGAACAACAACACGTGAAAAATCTCCTTCTTCTGCAAGTCCATCTTCCGTAAATGCAGAAACAGAAACAACACTTGTCATAGAAGACATGGAAGCTGTAAGAAGTGCAATTACTAATATAGAAGATATTGCTTTTTTCGGTGGTTTTGGTGTTTTATGATTTCCTCCCAAAAGATTTATAATATAAATCATAGCAATCAAAATAATTGCAGCGATCAAAGCGGCAATCAGTGCTGTACTGGAAAATTTTGCTACGGATTCTACTAGTAAAGCATTTGGATCTTCTGTAACAATAGCAGTAAGTTGAAAATCCTTAGATTCTCCTGCTGCCAGTACATCTATTGTTTGTGTACGGCTCTCCTTATCTGTTAAATCAAAATTTTTTGGAACAGAAAAATCAATTTTAATATCACTTAAATCATAATCATTTGTATTTTTTACACTAACGGTTAATACAGCAGTTTCTCCATCCTTATAGGATTCTTTATCTGTTGTTGTTGTAACACTAATGCCATTTGCCTGTGCAGAACCATCTAGTGCAGTTGATGCAGTTTCTTCTTTTTCTTCTGCAAAAACAGGTGTAACAAAACAAGAAAACAACAGCATCAGTGCAAACAGGAAAGTGATATTTGCACGAAAACAGACAGATACTATTTTTTTTGTATTTCCTGTCTTTAAAGTTTTTCTTTCCATAACTACCTCCTTATACAATATACATTTTTTAACGTTGCTTCTTTATAACACAATTATAACATATTGCTAAAATATTACAAGTAAAAATAAACAAATTTAACAAAAAAAATAACATCCCTATAAAAAGAAATGTTATTTTTTTGTTAAATTCTCCTACAATTCATAGCAAAACCATATTTTTTTGTATAATCTGCTTAAAATAATCGCTTTTATTGTTTTCTTATATAATTTATAAAACAGAATATCCATAACTATTCACAATCGCATCTACTTTTTGTCCCGCTTTGCACATTGGACAATCCACAGGACGATACGTTTGGTAGCTTGGCAAATCCTGCTGCTGGAAAATAGAATAAATCGGATGGCCGCCAATTTCATCAACGGCACTAAAAATAGCAGAAATACCAGCAATATTGCCACCATAATATTGAAGACATTCTAAGCTTTGTTCGATTGTTTTTCCTGTTGTAGCAGAAGCCAATAAAAGAAGAATATGTTTATTTCTTACTGCAATTTGCAAATTATCCCGAAAAATAATCTGACCATCTGTATTAAACTCTGGTGTGACGACATAAATAGTTTGATGTGTATTTAATGACATAATACCGGCACTTGTCAGTTCGTCAGCCAGATAAGCACCAATCACTTCACAGCCATCCATACAAATAATCGTATCAATGACATTTGAGTAAGAATACTGACTTGCAATCGTATGAGCAACTTCCTTTGCTTCATTCTGACGAATTTTAATTGTAGTCATATCAATATAATAATTAATATGTGAATGGTTTGTAGCAAAATGTCCCGGAATAATTTTAAGATTTGTTCTGTTATTCCCTCTCTGATAAATCTTCTGTGCTCTTCTTTCCATATAAAATACCTCCCGATTATAATGTTTGCTAAAGTATACCACAAAACAAGCAATACTTCAACAATTATATGAAAAATGGCATTCATTGAACGATTAGCATATACTAAATATCTTCAATTTGCCAATCAATCGGTTCGATATTATGCTCTTTTAAAAAGTTATTTGTTTTGCTAAAAGGTTTGCTTCCAAAAAATCCATTATATGCAGAAAGTGGACTGCAGATTCTAAAATTAAATGCTTTGGATTTGTTAGCATTTTCTTTTTATCACGTGCATTTTTTCCCCAAAGAATAAAGACAATTGGGCGATCCTGCTCATTTACTGCCTGAATAATTGCATCGGTAAATTTCTCCCATCCTTTGCCTTTATGGGAATTTGCTTGATGAGCACGTACCGTTAAAACAGTATTTAGCATTAAAACACCTTGCTTTGCCCATTTCACTAAATAGCCATTATTTGGAATTTTCAGTCCAAGATCATCTTGAAGCTCTTTGTAAATATTAACAAGGGATGGTGGTACTTTTATACCCGGCTGAACAGAAAAACAAAGTCCATGTGCCTGATTTTCATCATGATAAGGATCCTGCCCAAGAATCACTGCTTTTACCTCTTTTAATGGTGTTAAATTTAGAGCATTGAAAATATCCTCGGATGGTGGATAAATAATATGTTCTGTTCCAACATATTCACTTTTCACAAATTCTGTTAATTTTTGATAGTATGGCTTTTGGCTCTCCTGCTTCATAACAGGTGTCCAGTCATTTGTAACTGTCGACAATAAAAACACTCCTCTCTTTGACAGACATTAAATGCCTGTTTTTGAAAATAATTAAAAATAATAAAATACTAACATTAGAATTAAAATAAACCTGTAATTTTTCCATTGGTATCTACATCAATGGAAAATGCCGCTGGTGTTTTTGGAAGTCCCGGCATAGTCATAATTGCACCAGTAATTGCAACAACAAAACCTGCCCCTGCGGATACATAAACTTCTCTTATATTAATAGTAAATCCAGAAGGCCGTCCAAGTTTTTTTGGATCGTCCGAAAGGGAATATTGATTTTTTGCCATACAAATAGGTGTATTTCCATATCCAATAGATGTAATCTTTTTTATTTGCTTTTCTGCTGCCTGAGAATATGTAACATGTTCTGCCCCATAAATTTCTTTGCAAATAATTTCAATTTTTTCTTTAATGGAAGAATTACAATCGTAAATTGGTTGATACTTACTTACTTTTTGTTCTAATGTCTGTAATACTTTATTTGCAGCTTCTATGCCGCCCTCTCCTCCTTTTTCCCAAACTTCAGAAAGAGCAAATGCACATCCACGTTTTTCACAAAAATCTTTTATAAAAGAAAGTTCTGCATTTGTATCAGTAATGAATTTATTTAAAGTAACAATAATAGGTACATGAAATTTCTGAAGGTTTTCAATATGTTTCTCCAAATTAGAAATACCCTGTTTTAATGCCTCCAGATTTTCTATATTTAAATCATCTTTTGCAATACCGCCATTATATTTCATGGCACGTACTGTTGCAACTACTACAATGGCATCAGGTTTTAATCCTGCCATACGACATTTAATATCAAGAAATTTTTCTGCACCAAGATCAGCCCCAAAACCAGCTTCTGTAATGACATAATCCGCTAGTTTTAAAGCCATTTTTGTTGCACGAACACTATTACAACCATGAGCAATATTTGCAAATGGTCCTCCATGAACAATGGCAGGCGTATTTTCTAACGTTTGAATTAAATTTGGCTTTAGTGCATCCTTTAATAAAGCAGCCATAGCACCAGCAGCATGAAGCATTCCCGCTGTAATCGGTTTTCCACTGTAATCATAGGCAACAATAATTCTTGCAAGACGTTCTTTTAAATCTTCTAAATTTTCAGCAAGGCAAAGAATCGCCATAATTTCAGAAGCAACAGTAATAATAAAATGATCTTCACGAACAACACCATCCAGTTTTGTACCCATTCCAATGACAATATTTCTTAAAGCACGATCATTCATATCAAGACAGCGTTTCCATACAATTTGCTTTGGATCAATATTTAATTCATTTCCCTGTTGAAGATGATTGTCTAAAATAGCAGCTAAAAGATTATTTGCGGAAGTAATTGCATGAAAATCACCTGTAAAATGGAGGTTTAAATCTTCCATAGGAACTACTTGTGCATATCCTCCACCTGCTGCACCACCTTTAATTCCAAAGCATGGACCAAGAGATGGTTCTCGCAAAGCAATAACGGCTTTCTTTTTTAATTTATTAAATGCCTGTCCAAGACCTACGGTTGTTGTTGTTTTTCCTTCTCCGGCTGGTGTTGGATTAATTGCAGTTACTAAAATCAGTTTTCCATCTTCTTTTTCTTGTAGATGATTCCATAATTCATCGGAAAGCTTTGCTTTATACTTTCCATAATATTCCAGATCATCTTCTGATATTTCAAGCTTTGCGGCAACTTCCTTTATGGGAAGAAGGCAAGCCTCCTGTGCGATTTCAATATCTGTTTTCATAATAAACCCGCCTTTCCGCAGAAGTTGTCTATCTATCTGCCTGATACTTACTTTTTTAATTCGTTTCTTTCCATTACTTTTTTGAATAAAATTATTATAACAAAAAAAATGGAAAATACAAGCAAGATTCTACAATTCCATGATTTATTTCATAAATTCTTGTAAAAAACATTATTTTATGCTACAATCTATACAT
>CAJTJZ010000081.1:0-9133 GCA_910576895.1 uncultured Lachnospiraceae bacterium
GCAGATGCTCTCCCAGCTGAGCTAAGATCCCTTTTTTCTTTTGCTGCAGCTACCTTTGTTTTATTTATTCTCTTGCCGCAAGCACAGATTATATTATATATAACAAAAAAGCTGTTGTCAAGAGTTTTTTTCATTTTTTCTTTATCAAAAGCTTGATTTCATTTTTCTTCCATGATACTATACTATTAAGAGAGTATGAAAACGAAAAAGGAGACAAAATTATGATGACAGAATATGAAAAGGCACGAGAACTTCATAAAGAATGGAATGGAAAACTTAGTATAATTCCAAAATGTAAAGTAGAAACAAAGGAAGATTTAGCGATTGCTTATACTCCGGGGGTTGCAGAACCATGTAAAGAGATTGCAAAAGACAAGGAAGCTGCTTATCAATATACAATTAAAGCAAATACAATTGCCGTAGTTTCTGATGGAAGTGCTGTGTTAGGACTTGGAAATATTGGCCCTTATGCGGCAATGCCCGTTATGGAAGGAAAAGCTGCTTTATTTAAAACATTTGGAGGAGTGAATGCTTTCCCAATTTGTTTAGATACACAAGATACAGAGGAAATTATCAAAACAGTAGTAGCGATTGCTCCTGCTTTTGGTGGTATTAATTTAGAAGATATTTCTGCACCAAGGTGCTTTGAAATTGAAACACGTTTAAAAGAACTTCTTAATATTCCTGTTTTTCATGATGATCAACATGGTACTGCCATTGTTGTTCTGGCTGGTATTATTAATTCGTTAAGAATTGTTGGAAAATCAAAAGAAGAATGCCGTATTGTTGTGAATGGTGCAGGTTCTGCCGGAACAGCAATAACAAAACTTTTATTGACTTATGGTTTTAAAGATATTCTTATGTGTGATATTTCTGGTATTCTTTCAAAAGCTTCAACGCATTTAAATTGGATGCAAAAAGAAATGATGGAAGTTACAAATTTAACAGGAAAAACAGGAACACTTGCAGATGCTATGAAACAGGCAGATATTTTTATTGGTGTTTCTGCTCCAAATATTATTTCTAAAGAGATGGTTTCTTCTATGAATCATGATGCAATTTTATTTGCTATGGCAAATCCAATTCCAGAGATTATGCCAGAACAGGCAAAGGCAGCGGGGGCTAGAATTGTTGGTACAGGACGTTCAGATTTTCCAAATCAAGTCAATAATGTCATTGCTTTTCCGGGTATTTTTAAAGGTGCATTAGAGGGCAGAGCATCGCAAATTACAGAAGAAATGAAACTGGCTGCAGCAGATGCAATTGCAGCACTTATTAGTGATCAGGAATTAAATGAAAATAATATTTTGCCTGCTGCTTTTGATCCACGTGTTACAGAGGCAGTTAGCAATGCTGTAAAATCGCATATTGTTAAGTAAAATTTTAGATAGTAAGGGGATAGTATCATTATGAGAATAGGGATCGGATATGATGTTCATCGACTGGTAGAAGATAGAGATCTTATATTAGGAGGAGTAAAGATACCATATATCAAAGGACTTTTGGGGCATTCCGATGCAGATGTACTGCTTCATGCAGTTATGGATGCACTCCTTGGAGCAGCAGCACTTGGTGATATTGGAAAGCATTTTCCAGATACAGAAGAAAAATATCATGGAATTTCTAGTATTTTACTATTAAAAAATGTTCAAGGACTTTTAGAGCAAAAAGGGTATTTGATTGGCAATATTGATGCAATTATTATTGCACAAAAACCTAAAATAGCTCCTTATATAGAACAAATAAGAGAAAATATAGCAAAGACACTTGAAATTTCAGTAAATCAGGTTAGTGTAAAAGCGACAACAGAAGAAGGGCTTGGATTTACTGGAGCAGAAGAGGGAATTTCTTCACAAGCGATTTGTCTTTTAGAACAGGTAGAAAATTATGCTTATGATAATCAAATGATGGGTTGTAGTGGCTGTACACATTGTGAAAAACAAAGGAAATAGAGAAATTTTTAATAATGTAAGAAAAATGGTGCGTTTTTCCCAAATATAAAAAAAGCAGTAAATTTTTCATGGTAAGAGCCGATAAAAATAATAACTGTAATTATATTAGGAAAGAGATCTGTTTTCAGATTGGCTAGAATTAAGAAGGAGGAATGAAATTATGAGTAAGAGAAAACAACTGTTTTCATATCTTGGCAGTGTTTTCACATTCTGTATGTTACTGGCATTAACAGTTCTTCTGCCGGGAGCAAAGGCAGATGCAGCACTTAGCCTTGAAGGAATTAATTATGAAAATAGTACCATTACAATAGGTACAAATTCTGGTGATACTTCCCTTTATTTTTCTGATAAAAATAAGCAAAAGTGGGAAACAGCAATGGATGCATTTGTGAATGGCAAATGTACTATGGATATTTCATGGGTAAGTGTTACGAAAGATTATGTTATGACTTTTAAAGGAGATAAAACAGTCGATGACATTTTAACAGTAACAATTCCAAAGCAAGTATCCAATTTTAAAGCAAAGTATGATAAAAAAGGAAATAAAGTAACTTTTACAAATAAGCCAAGTGATAGAAAAGTAGAATATCGTAAAAATAATACTTCAAATTGGACAACAATTGAAGACGAAAATACATTTGGTGAAAATTTGCAAAGATTGTATGAAAATGGAGCAAAAGTATATTTCCGTTTAGCAGCAGAGTCGGGAAGTAGCGGAAATGCAGGAAAACGTTATAGTAAAGAAGTGATGTGCTCTATTACAAAGAAATCAGAAGCACCAAAGATTACAATCAATGATGATGCAACAATTACAGTAAAATCTGGTTGGCAAGTACGGCGTGTAACGGTTCAAGAATCAGGCGGTGCTGAATATGTAATAGGTTATAGTGAAATTGATCCTGCAAAGAAAGATCCTGCTAATTATGATGAATTAAAAAGATGGTATACGTATCGTTCAGAAAAAGATGTTCCAGTTGTAGAAATGGTAGAAGATCTTAAGCCAGATAATACATCAACAGCAAGTGAAAATACAACTACAACGAAAGAAAAGCCTGTTTATTTACAATTTAGAAAGGAAGCTTCTTCTTCTGCACAAGTATCTCATATTTCTACTGTAAAGATACCAAAACAAGAAGCAGCACCTAGCGATGAAGATATTAGTATTGAATATACAAGTTTTACAACTTTCAATCTTAAGATTGCAAAAGCAACAACGAAAAATCCATATGAATATTGTATTGTGAATGAATCAGATGTCAAGGATAATAAAATTATAGAACCAGGAGATGCAAAATGGAAAACGATTAGTTCTAATGCTGCTACAGAAGTGAAAAAATCAGAAGCACCAGAAAATAGTTCTATCTTTTTGCGTAAAAAAGCAGTTGGTAAACTTGGCGATGAAGATTTTAAATTGGCAACCGATCATGTTCATGCTGCCAATATTATATACCCAACAGGTAATAATGAAACACTTCAAATAACAAAAAAACCATCTGAAGGAAATGATAATCCTATTAATCTTATTGATGGTATATGTACAGAAGATAATCAAAATGGATATATTAAATTTAATATAACAACAAGATGGAATGCTAAAATAAAAAATATTTATCTTATGGAAAAGGCAAACCCTACAGCAAGTGATATGAGTGAAAGTGTAGCAACAGTAACACAAACAAGTTCGGTAACAAAAATGGATGAAAAAATTGAAATAGAGGAAGGTGGAAAAAAGGAAAAAGTAGTAGGATATACTATTGCAGCAACAATTAAAGGAATAAAATTAAATTCAACATTTGCTGAAAAACTTACAAAGTCTGAAACCCCAATAAAATTATATGCATATATTGCATATGATACTTCAGGAGATATAGGCTTAAGCAGTAATGATGAAAAAGGTTTGGTAATAGCTATATCAAAAAAATCTTCTATTGAAACAGGGGATGAAAATGATGATAGCAGTTTAACAAAAACCAAAGATGTAAAACGTATTATTGGTGCAACAAGTCCTAATAATGATAATTCACAATATGAGAATATTAGGTATAAAGTAAGTTTAGGAACTGCTCAGATTAAGAGTGTTAAGTTAGGAAATTATCCACTAACAAACCACTATAAATTAGAAAATAGTACTTTTACGGTTTGTTTAGCAGAATTAGAAAAAGAAAAAGATTTGGAAGCATATTATGGTGAAAAGCAAAATCTTATCATTGAGCTAAGCAATGGAGAAAAACTAAATGATATTACAATTACTTTTATAGAGCCTGTTTCCTTAGATAAGCTTTATTCTTGGGCATATAGACCTAGTGCTATTCCAAATACAGAACAGAAGATTACAACACAACTGCCAAATGGCGGCGGTACAACAACAGAGACAAAATATATAAATAATTATTCCATACAATATGCAATAGCAACAGAAACTGTAAATGGTGTAAGAGTAAAAACAGTTACAGCAAAAAGTGCAACATTAGGCAGTATTGGTATTTTAGACAAATTTGATAATGCAACAAAGAAGATTGAATTTTCAAATGATAAATTAAAGGAGTGTTCAGCAGGACTAACAAGCGAACCTGTAAAGATAGCATTTGATGTTACATTATCGAATAATGAAAAATATGAATATATTATTAAACAAGGTTGTATGTTTACAGTTTTATCATAGGAAGGAGGGAATATAAATGAAACAGTGGATTCATAAAAAATGGATTTTATTACTTCCAGTTTTAGCATTATCAATTATAATTGGTCTTAGTAGTTATATGCGATATGCTGGTGCAAATGCAGAAGCTATTACATTGAATCAAATTGATTATGATAATATGGAACTTACTTTAAATACAAAGGGAAATGCCATTATTTACTATTCTACAAATAAAAGTAAATGGTATGAAGCAGATGGAGCTTTTGCTATTGCTAATACTGATGGTGAAAGTAATGATATGAGTGCTACCGTAACATATGATATTTCTTGGATATCAGCAACAGGCAGTACAAAGTTGTATTTCCGTGGAAATGTTAATCATACAACACTTCCAGTCATTATTCCAGCATGTAATAAAAAGTTTAAAGTAAAATTTGATAAGGCAAATGGAGACTTTGACTTTGATGATATAGATAATGTAGAAATTATTAGATGGAGAAAATCAACAGATTATACTTGGGGATATATATGGGCTGATCGCTCTAAATCAGGAATAGAGATAAAAAATGTTGCTACAGATGCAAATTATCAAAAATATGGTTTTACTGGAACAGTTCAAAGTCTTACAGATTTTGAAAAGAATGTAATTCCTAGTTTGCGTGTAAAAGGTACAAAACTTATCTTTCAAACAGTTCCTGTTATTGGCGTAGATGGAAAAGATGGTATTCGTGCAAGTAAAGAAGTAGCTGTAAAAATTCCTGCAAAAAGAGCAGCACCAAATATAAAGGTTAATATTAAAAAATTAACAGTAAATACAACTACAAAACAACAATGGGTAACAACAACAGGTTCTATCGCAGGAGTTTCAGATACAGAATGGCAAGCATGTACAAAAACGATGGATTTAGCTACGATTGCGGCTGATGCTATAGAAGGGAAATCTGAAAAGACACTTTATTTCCGCACAAGTGCTACATCAACAAATTGTGAATCTAAAGTGACTACAGTTAAAGTTCCTGCAAGAGCAACAGAACCAACAAGTCCAGTTGCTATTAGTCAATCAGCACCTACTTCTTCAAAAGGTAAGGCAAAGGCAAAAGTAATGTTTACAAATGTGCCATCTGAGAGCTATGAATATGTTATTATAAAAAATGGTACTGCTTTAAATGAAAAAACAGCAGCATGGAAAACAATAAAGACAGCGAAGACAATAACATTTACAGAAAGCAGTCTTCCGGCAGGTTCTGTTATTTATGTTCGTGTCAAAGGTGTAAATGAAAATGTAAAGAAAGGAATTGCACTTAAATTACCTTCTAAATATACATCTATAACAGTGCCAGCTTATCCAACAGCTTCAAGCAATTAAATAAATATCTAAATAAAAAAATAAGACTTCTCTTTTGTTAATAAATGAAGGGGAAGTCTTATTTCTTTGTTAATATAAAATTCAAAATATCTTTAAAAATCTTTTTTGTAGTATGATTATAATAGATAATTTTACTGATGAAATAATAACCGTTTTCCAAAACTATCTCGATACTGTGTTGGAGTAAGTCCCGTATTTTTCCGAAAACAAGAGGAAAAATTATGATTATCATGAAAACCAATACTATATGCAATTTGAGAAATAGGATCATTTGTATCTGTAAGAAGTGATTTTGCAAGCTCCATTTTCCGATTTATAATATAGGTTTTTAGAGGAATACCGGAAATTTCTCGAAACATAGTTGATAAATAGCGTGGATTATAACCATAGTAATCAGCAATTTGTTCTACATGGATGGATTCTGCAAGATGCCAAGAAATATAATCTATAATATCCGTATAAAGTTGTTCTTTTCCTCGCTTTATAACAGGATCATTATCTGAAGAAATTGTTTTATTTCCCATTTCTTTTTTCTTTAAATTTTGTTGACAGTAAAGTTCCCATAAAATACTTGTGACTTGAAAATCATTATAGGTTTTATTATGATAACGGCGTTCATTATCTTGTAGTTGCTTTAATAGGATAAAAAGCCGTTCTTTTATTGGCAGATATCCTGTTTGTAAAATTCGCAGATAATGATAGCGGACTTGACCATTTGTACAAAAATAAGTATCTTCTAAAATTTCTTTTGGATCAAGAAAAATGATATCACCTTCATTTTGAGCAAAATGCATCCAATAAAAACGGCAGGAAGATGGGCGAAAACCATATTGCTGCACTAATGGTGGCAGCAGAAGATAGTGATCTTTTTTTATAGTAAATTCTATATTATTTGCAGCAATATAAAGCGTGCCTTTTGTAACGACAATTAATTCATAATCATATAAGGTACGCCGCAAATGCGTCCAGCTTCCGTTTGGTGATTCAAAAGTTCCAGTCCAGTTGTATAATAAAGGTTTTTCAATATCAAAAATAAATTCCTGCAATAAAATCACTCCTTTTTATTATAAAACAAAGATAAGAAATCTAATTTTTAGAATAACAGATTTTTAAGAAAGGATCAAGAAAATGAAATAAGAAGTGAGATTTTTACACCTTTTCTGAAGTTTTAAGATTTATTTATTTGTGCAAATTCGATAAAATAAAAACAAGATGATGAAAATAATCATTGAAAATGACAAGGGAAACGAAAAAAGAAAGGAGAAAATGCAATGAAAAAGATCAAATGTTTGAAAAAGTCTGTAATTTCAACAGCAATGGCATTTATTATGGGTTCTACGACTGTCATAAACCCTTTGCAGGTATTGGCAAAGCCAGTAAATGCAGTAAATTCCATTGAAAAAGAAAGTAATGTAGGAACAAAAGAAGATTTGCTTGATATCAATACTTTTACAGTATCTGATGTTGCTTTAACAGATACATATTGTGTAAATGCTACACAAAAAGAAATTGATTATTTAAAGAAATTTGATGTGGACAAATTATTGGCGGGTTTTCGGGAAACAGCAGGACTTGATACAAAAGATAAGACACGTTATGGCGGATGGGAAGACTCATTAATCGGAGGACATTGTGTGGGGCATTATATGTCTGCATTAGCTCAGGCATATGATTCTATTAATGTTTCAGATAGCGATAAACAAGCATTGTTTTCCATTATAAAACCATTGATTCAAGGATTGAGGGAATGTCAGGATCAATCTGGGATATATGGAAATTCAAAAACAGGATATCTTTTTGGTGCGAAACTACTGGATAAAAATAATGTAGAAAAACAATTTGATAATGTAGAAATAAATCGAACAAATCTTGCAACAGAGTCTTGGGTTCCATGGTATACAATGCATAAGATTCTTGCAGGACTTTTGGATATTGCTAAAATTGAGTCAGATAATACAGAAATGAAGGAAGTTTCTAAGATAGCACTTGAGATTGCACAAAAACTGGGAGAATGGGTTTATAATAGAGCTAGTAAATGGACAGATGCTACGCATACCACTGTATTAAATATTGAATATGGCGGTATGAATGATGTGCTTTATGATCTATATGCATATGCAAAAGAAGATGGTTATGCAAATGCGGAACATTTTAAAACAGCAGCACATCTTTTTGATGAGAATACTCTTTTTGAAAGAATTTGCAATTCAGAAGAAAATTCTGATGTATTGTCTGGACTTCATGCAAATACCACGATTCCAAAATTTCTTGGTGCATTAAAAGGATATGTGATTTGTAAGGGACAAGATGGAACGGAAAATTATAAGAAATATGCAGAATCATTTTGGAATAGGGTGGTAAAACATCATACTTATATTACAGGAGATAATAGTGAATGGGAGCATTTTCGTAGAGTAGATGCATTAAATGAAAATCGTACTAATTGTAATTGTGAAACTTGTAATGCTTATAATATGTTAAAAATGTCTCGTTTATTATTTCAATTAACAGGAGAAAAAAAGTATGCCGACTTTTATGAAAATACATTTCAAAACACAATTTTATCTTCTCAAAATCCAGAAACAGGTATGACAACTTATTTTCAGCCAATGGCAACAGGGTATTTTAAGGTTTATAGTACCGATTTTACAAAGTTTTGGTGCTGTACAGGTTCTGGTATGGAGAGTTTTACAAAATTAAATGACAGTCTTTATTTTTATAAGGATAACAATGTAATTGTAAATCAGTTTATTAGCTCACAGTTACATTGGAAAGAACAAAATGTAATGATAGAACAAGAGTCAGGGATTCCAAATGGAAATGAAACTATATTTACTGTATCAAAATTAGATAATCAAAAAGAAGCTTCTACTGTGACATTTTATTTGCGGATTCCTGATTGGGCATCGGATCAAGTTTCCGTTAAGATTAATGAAGAAGAATATTCTTTAACAGAAGATAAGATTACAAGAAATGGATATGTTGTGATTCCTAATATAACGGCAGGTGATAAAATTTCTTATACTATTCCTATGGAAGTAGTACCTTATACACTTCAAGATGCAGAAGGCAGTGTATTTGCTTTTAAATATGGTCCAGTTGTTTTAAGTGCAGAATTAGAACAAGTAGATTGGGAAGCAAATAGTACCATAACGGGAGTAGATGTTACCATTC
>CAJTJZ010000081.1:9143-11506 GCA_910576895.1 uncultured Lachnospiraceae bacterium
AACAATTGCGATTACAGCACAAGTTTCTTCTGTTGAAGAATTTATGGAAAATATTAATACTTATATAGTAAGAGATACACAGGCTTCCGATTTAACTTTTGATTTGCAGGGAACAAATACAAATTTAAAATTTACAACACATTATAAGCAATATAAGAATCGCTATGGCATTTATTGGTATTTTGTGCAAGATGAAGAATCCATTTCAAAAGCAGTTATTTCAGCAAAAGAAACAGCTCGTCTTAATGAGAATCGAATAGGAGAATCCATTCGTCCGGGCTATACACAAGATGAAACAACGTTAACAGATCATGGTTCGGTGGCAAATTCCAGTCCAAATTATCGTTATGCAAAAGAAAATGGTTCTTTTTCTTATGATGTTATGGTAGATAAGAGTAAAGATAATTATCTCCTAGTATCTTTTTATAAAGAAGATTATGATCAGGATAAGACAATTCAGATGATAGCAGGAGAAAATACTGTAATATTTTCAGGAACAGTTAAAGAACTTGTTGAAACATATCAGGCAAAGATAGAAGAAGAAATAATTTCTGCTGAGATTTTATTATCAAAGCAAATATTAGCAGAAAATGCTTATGATAAAGATGGAAAGGATTATATAAAACTTACCTTTTCAGGTGTACCTGTAAATTCTTCAGAAAGTGGGGATTCTAGTAATAGTGAAGATGGGAAAGTAGTATATTTTGTAGATTGCGGTGATTATGATGTGACAACGCTTAGTGAAGATGATCAGTTTGGCACAAGAAATAGTGTAACCGATCAGGTTTTTGGAAAAGATGCAAAAACAGGATATTCTTGGGGAATTGTAGATAATACAGAACCTAGTGAAAAACATGGGAATGCAGAAAAAGGCGTATTTACAAATCATACATGGGCAAATGAACAGATTAGTGGCGATGGAGTAGCAAAGGAAGTCAGCAATCGTTATACAAAAGATCAGTTTGAAGATGGTATTGATCGACATTTGGAATATGATTTTGAATTATCGGCTGGTACTTATATAATAGAAACGGCATTTGTCAATCCATGGAATGTTTCTAGTCCTGTACAGATAAAAGCAAATACTACAATACTTTGTGAATCCTTAGAAATTCCACAAAATGAATGTAAATCAACAAAAGGTACAATAGTGCTTGAAGAAGATGGAATGGTAAAGCTTAGAGCAAAAGCAAAGGATGCTTTATGTATCAATATGGCTTATATTAAGATTGAGAAAAAGGCAGAGAACACAGAAATTGATACTTCAATACCAACAAAAGAATCTGCTAGAATTTGCAGTACACTTTCGATAAGAGGAGCATATTCAGAACAGGCAGATTTTGAACAGTTGAAAGTAATGGATATGTCAGATCATGATATAACAGAATCATCAACAGTATGGGATAGAGAGAAGAAGGAAATTGTAGTAACACTTCCAGAAAATTATACAGAAGATGTAAAGATTCAATTTACATTAAAAGATAAGAATGGTTATCTCTTATTAGATACCTATGCGATTGATGATACAAAGCCAAAGGATTTTTCTATGAAAACTTCCAGAATTTTAACATATCCAATGAAAGTTTATGCAGAAGATCATAAAACATATGAAGATTATAACTTAACGCTTTATAAGGAATATAAAAAAGATGATAACATTACTTATTTTGTAGATTGTGGTGATTATAATGTTACAACTGTTTCAGATGGAGATGCCTTTGGAATCAATAATAGTGTAACAGAACAAATTTATGGTAAAGATCCAGTGACAAATAAAATGTGGGGATTAAAAGATAAAAATGGAACAAATAATCTTCAAAATGGCGTAGGCTCTGCTGTTTTTACCGCTTATACATGGGCAAATGAAGCAAATGCAGTAGACGGTCTTTCAAAAATGAGTTCCTTCCGTTATACAAAAAATCAATTTGAAATTTTAGATAAAGGTGATGTTAATGGTATTCGCTATTTAGATTATGCATTTGAACTGGATGCTGGAACATATGATATTGAGATTGGTATGAGTGATCCTTGGAATTGCTCTAGTTATCCATCTATCTATCTAAATTACAATGATGAAACAAAAGAATATATGCAATGTTTATTTGAAAAAACAATAATTAAAGATACTTTTGAGGTAAAAGCAAAACAGGAGATATCTTTGAATTTTCGTGGAACAGGAGAGCAAACAAAAGCAATTAATGTATCTTATATTATAATTAAGCCATCAGGGACAGTGGATAATCCAGAAGAACAAAAATATGAAACTGTTTATTTTGTAGACTGCGGTGATTTTGATACTGCAACAATATCAGAAGGAGATGTTTTTGGTACAAGAAATAGTGTAACCGATCAGGTTTTTGGAA
>CAJTJZ010000082.1 GCA_910576895.1 uncultured Lachnospiraceae bacterium
CAGGATCAAACTCTCATATTCAAGTTTTTTTGTTATACATTCCTGATAGGAATCTATCACTTCTTATAATGGATTTCTACTAGAAATCCACTACATTCCTTAACTCCATACTTGCTTGGCTTTTTTTTCGCAAAATTTTCTTTTTGAATTTTCGGGTCTGTCATGCTGTTCAGTTTTCAGAGTTCTATTTGCTGTTCACTATTTTTTATATCTTATCAGCGACAGCTTCCATATTCTACCACTTTGAATTTGCTTTGTCAAGAACTTTTTTTATTTTTTTTATTTTCTGAAATTTATCATATATTTCCATATCTATAGAGAATATTTGATTAAATTTTCGTTATGAAAATGTTTTTTGCTTATGTTGCTCTGCTGTTACATTTTCTATTTAATTTATTACTGACAATCTGCATTTCTTAGCGACAGCTTGTTTAGGATATCAAACTTTCTGTTACTTGTCAAGCACTTTTTTTAAAAAAATGTATTTTTTAAATTTGTGATGATTTTCATCAGAAAATTTCCATTATAAAGTGTACTTAATATTGTACTTTCATTTATCATTTTGTATAAATTTTGTGCCCATTGAGTATTAGAAAAAATCGCAAGTATTGTACAAAAAAGCCAAAAAATCAAAAGTGCCTGAACAAGTCCTATAATACCACCTGCCAGTTGATTTAATTCCTTTAAAACAGGAAGCTTACTGACAAGATCCAATGCCTTTCCTACAATACATAATATAATAGTAATACATAAATAGACACTAAAATAAGAAATCCCATTTAAAATCATATTTGTTACATATTTATAAATATATGTTTTAAATGAAGTTACTGCCATTGCTTGATATACTTCTGCGTTATTATTTTCTTTTAATTTTTGTCGCAGCATCTCTGGAAGTGGTAGATTATCAATCATTAAATTCTCCTGCCGTAATGTTTTTCCTTTTCCTTCTAAAGAAATATTTTCTTCCACTGCTTGATAAACAAATTGATAGATACTGTCATTATGATGCAAAAAACTGCTGACCACCGGACTTAAAACAGTTGTTAAAACAAATCCTGCAATTAAAATTCCTATGGAATACACCATTTTAATCAGCCCTTTTTTCATTCCAAGCCAAAAACAAAATGCAAATAATAAAATAATAACAAATGTAAGCCAATTCATAAACTATCGTACCCTTTCCTAACATTTTTATTCATGTTTTAATTGAATTTCTTGAACACTGTAATCTCTAATAAAATAATATTTTCTATTTCCATCACAAGGAAGAATTGCACTAACAGGCTGATCAAATGTCATCTCAAATTTTTTCTTTCCATTCAACCGAATAATATGACAAGACAATTCTGAACTAAAAATAATATCTGTATCTGTTAATTGCACATTATCGTAATCAAAATCAAAATCCTGTTCTAATATTTTTTTACCATTTAAATTATAAATCAATAAATGATATTTGTCTGCACCAGAATACTCTTCTAAAATAACACCAATATATTGATTGCTTGTCATTACACTTTTTATTGTTTTTTCAAAAACAATGTTTGCAATTTCCTCTTGTTTTTGTTTCATGGAATATAAAAGAAATCCATTTTCCATATAAACACATACATGGTCATTATCTAAAAAAAGCACGTTAGAAATCAAAGTTTCTTCCAAATTTACCATACCTGTTTGCCGATTGATATCATTTTGACCTACCTCATCAAAATTATAAAATGTTACTTTATTTTCCAAAATAGAGTCTGCATGAAGAAATCCTGTCACTAATTTTTGTCCATCATTTGATAAAGCAAGATCAATTGGAAAGCCATCATTATTTACAGTTGTTGGAATTTCTACACGTAATATATCTCCCTGTTGATAAGGATCATAAATACCAATTAAATTAGAATCGCCATTTTCCATAGCAATTGCTACAATTCCTTGCATTCCAACATCAAATTCTACAATATTATTTAATACTTCAATCTCTGTACCAGAATCTTTTCCATTAAAAACATAAAGTTCTTTACCTCCAATATCAGCAATAGCAATATAATTACCACAAATACTTACTTTCGGATTTTTCATATCGTAACTTCCATTCCAGACTGCTTTTCCATCACTATCAAGAACGGAAGCTCCATCCTTACTATATTTTAATATTTTATTTTGATAAGATAAATATTTTACTAAGCTGCTATCTGCTTTTTCATATTCCTTTAGTATTGTATAATTTTTATATATACCATTGCTATATTGATAATAGGAAATAATACAAAAAAATGCTGCAGCAGCTCCTATGATAATTATTAGAAAAAGCCGCAATCTTCTTGCACGCTGTTCCCTCCTTAAATCATTATGCTTGCGGTGTTCTAAATGAAAGGTCTGTTGTGATTCTTCCATAAAATACTGAATCCTTTCTGCAAAATCGTCACTGCTTATTTCTCATGAATCATTATTAAATTTCAAAACTTTTAGTTATAAGGAATCCTCTCATTTCATGAATCCCCCCTATGATACGTTATAAGGAATCCTCCTACTTCGTGAGTTCCTCCTTATGATACGTTATAAGGAATCCTCCCTACTTCGTGAATCTCTCCTTATGATACGTTATAAGGAATCCTCCCACTTCGTGGTTCCCTCCTTATAACAAGTTATAAAAGTCTTGGCAATTTCCATATTCTTTCCCTATTATACAATAACTTTTCGATTTTGCAAAACCTTTTTGTATTTTTATCTTATGGTAAAGTCAATTTTTGTCCAATATAGATTTTATTTGCATTTTCTAACTTATTTATCTTCTTTATTTTTTTTATATATTTGCTTGTCCCATAACAGGAAATGCTAATAGATTCCAAAGTATCTCCCTTTTTTACTATATAATACTTTTTCTTTCTTTTTTTCTTTCCTTTTTTTACATTACCAGAAGATACCTGCTTTACATCCTCCTCTATTTTTGGTGTCTCTGATTTTGTAGTCTGCTCTTTATTTTCTGATTCATTTGTTTCCTCTTTGTTTTCAGTTATATTCTCTTGTTCTTTTTTATCCTTTTTCTCTACATTTTCCTGTTGTTTGTTTTCTTGTTGTTCTGCATTTTCTAATGATTCCTTTTCTTTTTCTTGTTCTGCTGTTTGTTGTTTTTCTTCTATTTCTTTTCCTTCTTTTGATAAAATCCAAGAATTATCTTTAAAAACCGTTTTAGCATCTGTTACAAAATCACTGACAGTATCTTCTGAAGTACTATGGTAAAGTTTTGTTGCTGCTGTAACTAAAACAACAGCACTTGCCAAAATTCCAACAGAATAAGCAAATTGTTGATGATGCAAATATTTTATATTAATCTGATTTTTTTCTTCTATTTTTTTTCTAATTTTCTCTGAAGTTTTATCTTGATATCCTTCGTCCGTACTTTTACCACCTTTTTCATCTATCATATAATTTTGCATTTCTTCATTCTTTTCATAATATATGTAATATCCTCCCTGCCTTTGAAACTTACCTTCTTTACAAGTATAAAAAGCATCCTCTCTGGAGATGTTATCATATAAAAATAAAATTTTATCTGTTCCATCAAAACAAGAACGCCAAACAGTTTGTATTTGTTCTTCTACCTCAAGCTCCATACCCGGGCGTGTTAAAAACCAGCCAAGAATTTCAATATCTTGAAAATATTGCTGCATCTGATCATAAATTACTGTCCATTGCTCTCCTGTAATTGATAATTCTTGTTTCCATTGCTGCGGAATTTCAACAGCACCGCTAATAAATAATGTTCTTCTTCCCTCTACAACTGCCTTTTGTCCAAGCAAAATAGCGGATCGATAAGAATCCCTTGCTTTTGAACCTAAATATGCTGTATAAGTCATTACATAATCTTCCACATAAATTTTCTGTCCATCTCCTATTTCTCCAATTTGACGGATATTTTTCGGATATTTTAACAGGACTGCCTGATGTTCTTTTACCTTCTGTTCTAACTCCTTTGAGAAATTTCCTTTACCTTCCTCCATTATGATTCCTCCATTCTTAGGAATTGTTATCAAATTTGGATTTTATTTCAATCATTCCTTTGACAGATACTGCTTATAATGCTTTTCATTCATAAAAAGTATTACAAGTAGTGAAATTGCAAGTGATTCCATCCTTAGTTTATCATAAAAGAATCAAATATTTTGTCGGATTATTCACAAAAGTTTGCTATTTACATCGGGGTTATCCACAAAATTTCCACATATTTCCTCAAATTGTAGAATATTTTTCTCATATTTTAAGATTTTTACAAAATATATGCGATCAAATTTTAAATTGAGATGTCTTAAATAGAGAAAAACAGGGCATATTCTTTTTGTATTATAATGAGTCTGGAACGCTCAGGAAAGGAGTATTATTTTGAGAACATTATGGAAAGACAATCTTCCTGTCTACTACTTTGATGCTGCAAATAAAGACTGTCAAAAAGAATTTCAAGAAATGTTAGAGGAAATCCTGACAAGACGTTTAAAACATCATCCAATGGCTGTTTTAATCTGTATTGGCTCTGATCGTGCTACTGGCGATTGTCTAGGTCCTATTATTGGTTATAAACTTGCTTACTATAAAAATTATCGTTTTGCTGTTTATGGAACACTAGAAGCTCCTGTTCATGCCAAAAATCTTCAAGATACAATTACATTCATAAAAAAAACGCATAAAAATCCATTAATTATTGCCATTGATGCTTCTCTTGGAACAAGAAGCCATATTGGCTATGTCACCTTAATGGAAGGTGGACTGCGTCCCGGCATTGGTGTTGATAAAATTTTACCAGAAATCGGCGATATTTCCATCACTGGAATTGTTAATTTATCTGGCATGGTCAGTCAAATGCTATTACAAACAACAAGACTTCATATTGTTATGCAAATGGCAGATTTTATTGTACAAGGATTTTCACAGGCATTGATAGATACGGAAGCTGAAACAGCTAGTACCGTTTCTTCTCCTGCAATTAGAAAGCTTAAAGGACAAAAAACAAGAAAATTTTCTTTTTTTCATAAAAATTTTTAAATCTGCAATTTATAAAACTTTCACAAGATTAGATAAAGTTAAGAAATTTTTCACAGGATAAACACATTCTTTCCATACAATAAAGATGTAAGTTTTTTCTATAACTCCCCCTCTTTTCTCCCTGTCAAAGACAGGGAGTTTTTTTATTTTTACAAAAGTACACGACCTTCAAGGGCACGCAAAAGTGTCATCTCATCAATATATTCCAAATCACCACCAACAGGAACACCGCTGGCAATTCTAGTTACTTTTACTCCTGTTGGTTTAATCAATTTGCTAATATACATTGCTGTTGTTTCTCCCTCTAAATTGGAATTTGTTGCAATAATGACTTCCTCTACATCGCCCTCTAACCGCTTAATTAATTCTTTTAAGCGAATATCCTCTGGACCAATCCCAAGCATAGGAGCAATCGCACCATGAAGGACATGATAAACCCCTTCATATTTTCCTGTTTTTTCATAAGCAGCCAGATCCCTTGGATCTTCTACTACCATAATCATTTTATGATTTCTTTTTTCACTTTTGCAAATTGGACATAATTCTTCATCTGTTAAAGTATAACAAGTCTTGCAATAACACACTTTATTTCGTGTTTCTATTATAGTTTTAGATAGTTGCTCTACTTGTTCTTTTGGCATATGAATAATATGAAAAGCAAGCCGCTGTGCTGATTTTGTTCCTATCCCCGGCAACCTAGCAAGCTCGTCAATTAATTTTCTTATCTGAGCACTATAATAATCCATTAGAATGGAAAACCTCCTCCAAGACCGCCAAGACCACCTGTCAGATTTCCCATCACTTGCTGGGAAGCCTCTTCTTGTTTACGTAATGCTTCATTTGTTGCTGCCACAATAAGATCTTCCAACATTTCAATATCATCAGGATCAACAACTTCTTCTGTCAGTTTCACAGAAACAACCTCTTTCTTTCCAGAAACGGTTACGGTAACAGCTCCTCCTCCTGCTGTTGCCTCAAATGTTTTTTCTTCTAATTCCTTTGTTTTTTCTTCCAGTTGTCGCTGCATTTTTTGTGCTTGTTTCATCAGATTATTCATATTTCCCGGCATTGCATTACCCGGAAATCCTCCACGTTTCGCCATAATCTAGTCTCCTTTATTTCTAATCAATATATTCAATCTCTGCATGAACTCCCAGTCTTTTTAAATCTAACTGTCTTAAATCCAAAAACTCTCCTTCTTCGAGAGCACTTGTAATCAATTTTGTACTTACTTGTACTTTCTTCTTTAATATTGTTTCAATCACTGTTTCAATTTCTTTTAAATGTTCTTGTGTATTTACAAAACCTTCTGCTGTTTTATCATGAAATACAAGCAACAGTTGATGATCATTTCCAACAGAAGGTCTTGCATTTAAAAGCATACTCTTTAATCCTCCCTTTAATCTACCAATAACAGCACTCCATTGCCCCGCAAGTGCTGCCAATTCTTCTGGAACAGCAGGTTCTAAACAAACAGGAGAAAGCTCTCTATTTGCTGTAATATTTTCGTTTTCTGTAAGCACTTTTGTTTCCATAGAAGATAATTTCTTTTCTAATAGACCTTGCAATTGTTCTTTTGAAATCATAGCACTTTGTTCTAATCTTTCCTCTAAAACATGAAGCCGTTCCTCTATATTTTCAAGCCCATGAGAACTCTCCATTTGAGGACGGCATAATTTAACAAATGCAATTTCTATCAGAACCCTCTTTTGTGTTGCATATTTTATTTGTCCAGAAAGTTCCGATAAAATACGAATATAATGGATCACTGTTTCCACAGAAAGACGCTTTGCCATTTCTTTTAATGCATTTCTTTGTTCTGTGGAAACATCAATAAGCTCTTCTGCCTGATCCGATGTTTGTAAAAGTAGTAAATTTCTTAAATACCAGATAAAATCTACAACAAACTGTGATAAATCCCTTCCCATAATAATCATATGCTCTAAAAGCTCTACAATTCTTGTAATATCTTGTTGTAAGACATATTCCAAGAGATGATAAAAAATATCAGTATCAACAGCTCCTAAAACATCTAATACCATATCATAACTTAGTTTTTGTCCAAAATAAAAAGCAATACATTGATCATATAAACTAAGTGCATCACGCATAGAACCATCTGCAGCTTTCGCCACATACTGCAATGCCCTATCCTCTGCTTCCACTCCTTCTCTTTCGGAAAGCTCCTTTAATCTAGCAAAAATAGTATTTACTGTAATTCTGCGAAAATCAAAGCGTTGACAACGGGAAAGAATTGTTACTGGAATTTTATGCACTTCTGTTGTTGCTAAAATAAACATCACATAGCTTGGTGGTTCTTCTAGTGTTTTTAATAATGCATTAAATGCTCCAATAGATAGCATATGCACCTCATCAATAATATAAACCCGAAACTTTCCCTGTGTTGGTGAATAACGTACTTCTTCCACAATTCTGCGAATATCTTCTACACTATTATTTGATGCAGCATCCAGTTCAACTACATTCATAGAGTTTCCAGTAAGAATAGCACGACAGGAAGCACAGGTATTGCATGGACTGCCATCCCTTGGCTGCTCACAATTGACTGCTTTTGCCATAATTTTTGCCATCGTTGTCTTTCCTGTTCCACGTGTACCAGTAAACAAATAAGCATGTCCAATGCGTCCTGTACGAACTTGATTACGAAGTGCTGTCACAATAGGCTCTTGTCCTTTTACTTCCTCAAAATCTTTCGGACGAAATTTCCGATACAATGCTGTATATGGCATGAATCCCCCTAATCTCCAAAGCAGATACCAAGACCTTTTGCTTCCTTAATCATACTACTTTCTGGTGATACCATTTTTAACTTCCCTGCTACATCTGCAAGTGGAACAGGAATAATTTCATTATTTCTAATTCCTACCATATAGCCATATTGTTTCTTTTTAATAAGTTCTGCTGCCGCTGCACCAAGACGGCTAGAAATCACGCGGTCATAAGCACATGGGCTGCCACCACGCTGTGTATGCCCCGGAATGGTAACACGAATTTCCTGCCCTGTCTTTTCTTCAATCTCTTTTCCGATTTTATAAGAAACCGATGGGAATGGACTTTTTTCCTGCTTTGCTTTTAATTCCTTTTTAGAAAGCTTTGCATCTTCCTTTGAAATCGCTCCTTCTGCTACAGCAAGAATGGAAAATCTCTTTCCTGCATTTGTACGCTTATTAATTGCATCTACTACAGAATTAATATCATATGGAATTTCAGGAATTAAAATAATATCAGCACCTCCTGCAATTCCAGCATGCAATGTCAACCAGCCTACTTTATGCCCCATAACTTCAACAATAAAGACACGTCCATGCGAAGCTGCTGTTGTATGAATACAGTCAATCGCATCCGTTGCAATATTTACAGCACTTTGAAAACCAAATGTCATATCCGTACCATAAATATCATTATCAATTGTTTTTGGCAGTGTTACTACATTAAGTCCTTCCTGACTTAGCAAATTCGCTGTTTTATGTGTGCCATTTCCACCAAGAATTACAAGACAATCAAGCTTTAACTTTTTATACGTATCTTTCATAGCCTTTACCTTGTCAAGCCCATTTTCATCCAATGTCCGCATTAATTTAAATGGCTGGCGAGATGTTCCAATAATCGTTCCACCCTCTGTCAAAATACCTGAAAATTCCTTTGGCTTCATTAATTTATAATTTCCATAAATCAATCCCTTATAGCCCTCCAGAATACCATAAATCTCTACATCTTTTCCATACTCCTCATATAAGGATTTTGCTACTCCTCTCATGGTTGCGTTTAAACTTTGGCAGTCACCGCCACTTGTAAGTAATGCAAATCTTTTCATACCTATCCTCCTGTTCTGCCGCTTGCGGCTTTTTCACTCTCTGCCTAAAATTGCAGATAGCAATTTATAAAATAGAAATTTTTAACATTCTTATTGTAACATATCCTATATAAAAATGTAAAGAAAGGAAAGAAAAAGACATCTGTTTTTTCAGATGCCTTTTCTCTACTTTAATCTATTTGTCTACTTTTATATATTCTTTGTAAATATCTATTTCTTATTTTTATTCTTTTATGTTTTTATTCTATTTCGTTGGTCTGCCTATAAACGCAATGCGACCACCGCTATTGCTTCCTGTTCTATAAGGATTTCTAACAACATTTGTTCCTGATGCTTCAATCATAGTTGCAGAAAGAATTGTTTCTCCTGTTTCTTCATCAAGTTCCATTTCATATCCTTCAAACATAGCTACATGATAAATATTTTTATATCTTCCATTATCTACATCTTTCGTATAAAAAATCAAATCCCCCGGTAAAAGTTTTCCAACTGATAATTCTGTAGCAGAACTTGCCAATGCCTTTCCATTTTCCTCACACCATAGACCTTGATCTGCTGCCGTTGGTGCCCAAGATTCATCACCAAATGTAATACCATAAGGACTATAAGAACGCCAAACTAAAGAACTGCAATCATAGTATCCTTTTTTCATACGTTTTGATTGACTATAGACTGCTCCCAATGCATTTCTTGCCTTCTTTACTGCTTTATAAGCTTTCTTTTTACAAACAGATATATAATATTGATATATTGTTTCTGTATTTTCCGTTTCTTCTAACTCCTCATTTTCGGTTTCATCTTCCTGTGTTTGGCCAAAAATACTACTACCAGTAAAAATAGAAGCATTTTCCGTTTGGTCAAAATCTATTGCTGTTTCATCTGTATTTACAATTGCTGTCACCATAGCATTTCCAACTTTTAGTGGAATCAGTTCACCATCTGGTCCAATATCTAAAACTTCTGGACGATCTACACTCCAAGTAATTTCTCCTTCTACATCCTCCAAATCAAGAAACTGTTCTGTCTGCCCTTTATAAACAGTTGCAACACAAACTGTATCAGAACCATCTTCTGAGATTTCCTCTTCATCTCCCCAAAATGTCCATGTTGTTGCTGCACAAGAAGATAACTGTGCCATAGATGCAAGTATAGATGCTGTCAACAAAACGGTTGTTGCTTTCAATATTATGATTCCTCTTTGATACCATCTGTTCCTTCTTATCATATGAAGACATACTCCTTTTTATTTCTTATTTATTCCTTATAAAAATTTTTTCTTTTTACTGACATTTTAAGCTCTTGTAACAAATTCTATCATACTTATTTTTATTTTACAACATTTTTTTACAGAAAGTTCAAAAGTTTTTAAGATTTTGTTGCATTCTCTGTCTTTTTTATAATATTTAGAAAAAAATTATAGCGAACCTGTTGCAAAGAAAATATTAGAATAAATTGAGATATATCACAAAGCAAGAAATACAAAAAAATATAGCGATATTTGCGAAAACTATGGAAACTTTTTCCTAATTATCTATAATTTTTTTATTATCTAATCATTGCTAAAAACAATAAAGAAAAAGAGAGAAATCACACATTATTTATTTTTATTTTATTTAAAAAATGGCATGGAATGTTAGATACAATCTTTTTCTTCTGAAATAACTTTATCTTACTAAGAAACCTATTTTATGATAAGATAATGGAAAAAGAAAAGGAAGGTGAACTATAGCTTCTGTCAATACCCCTTATGTTTGAGTTTCCCCATTTTTTCCAGCCTGCTTTCTGAAAAACCGCATAAATACGAAACGAATGAGGAATCGTCAGTTGTGATTGCCCCTTTTGTGGAAAATATAGATTTTATGCAGGTTTCAGAGGTGCACATTTAAAAAATGGGGAAACTCAAACCCTTATGATGACGTTTTTCGTACTTTATTAAATGATTGTAGTAAATTAATCCTTCCTGTGGTTAATGAAATATTTGGAGAACACTATACAGGAGAAGAAACAATTCTTTTTTCTCCCAATGAACATTTTATAAATCAAC
>CAJTJZ010000083.1:0-5339 GCA_910576895.1 uncultured Lachnospiraceae bacterium
GGCTATGGAGCTGGAACTGGAACTTGCAATGGAACAATATCAATATAATAAATTTGTCATGCAGGCAACATTAATTACAAGAGGAGAACAGTGGCTTAAAGGAGTAGAAAAGGGAGAATATGATGTTAGCAATATGGCAGGAAATATGAATGGTATGGCAGCTTTTTTTACCTTAGATAATGTAATGCTATTTTCCAATTTTCCACAAAAAATGAAATTTTCTAAGCTACTTACAGGTATTGAAATAGATAAAGTAAATTATCAATATATTACTGTAAGAAATCGAGCCTATCTTTTAATTGCAGGATTAGTAACAGGAAATGACAGTGATAATCATAGTAATAGTGATAGTAATGGCAAAGATAATAGTAAGGATACAAGCGTTTATTTATTAACAGGAATGGATATAGAAAAAATTTCAAAACAGCAGGAACAGATTATTAGTAAATTTGGAGGTGTCTATTTTGCAGCAGTTTTTATTGGCGTTTTTCTAATTTTTGGTCTTTCTGCTTTTCTTACAAGACCAATAAAATCATTAACAATTGCAACAAAAAAGATTGTAGATGGAAATTATCAGGAACGAGTGAAAGTTTTTAGTGGAGATGAAGTAGGACAGCTTGCCAGAAATTTTAATCAAATGGTTTGTGCTATTGAAGAAAAAATACAACAGCTTTCTGAAATTGCAAAACAAAAAGAGGATTTTGTAGCTAATTTTGCTCATGAATTAAAGACACCGCTTACTTCTATTATTGGTTATGCAAATCGAATTTATCAAAAGGAGCTTCCGAGAGAGGAACAAATACAAGCATCATGGTATATCTGGAATGAGGGAATGCGATTAGAAGCATTGGCTTTTAAATTAATGGATTTAACGGTATTAAATCATAAAAATTTTATTTTACAAGAGATGAGAGCCGATCTTCTTCTTTGGGAATTAACAGGTGATTTAGGATATTTATTAGATAAAAAGAAAATAGTGATTGATTGTTTTGTAGAACCTGCTTATATTTATGCAGAATATGATTTATTTAAAACATTATTTACAAATTTGATAGATAATGCTATAAAAGCGGGAGCAAATCATATTATAGTAAGAGGAAATCTTAATGATAGAAATAAAAATAGAGATAATTGCATAGAAATAAAAAATATAGAAAAAAATCAAAAAAAATTAGGAATTGACTTTGATTTATATTATATGATACAAATAGAGGATAATGGTTGTGGTATTCCAGAAAAAGAGCTAAAAAGAATTACCGAGGCATTTTATATGATAGATAAATCTAGATCAAGGAAATTGCATGGAGCAGGAATTGGACTTTCTTTAGCAGAAAAAATAGCACAAATTCATGGAAGCAATTTAAAGTTTGAGAGTGATGGAGAAAATGGTACAAAAGTGACTCTTTGTCTAAAATGCAAAAGAGAGGGGGAAATCATAGAGTGAGTAAAGGAAAATTTTTTACGCTTATTATGATTTTTTTATCCATTTCTATTGTTTTTGGCGGATGGTTTTTAATAAGAGAATTACTAAAAAAAGAAGAAAAGGAATTGCTTAGAAGAAGTGGACAGATTTCTATGCAGTCTTCAGAATTTATTTTGCAAAAAGAGGAGGATAAGAAACAAACACAGGAAAAAAATGAAATGGAATTTGAAGAGATGACAACATTATCAGATGATGATATTGTATTTATTTTAAATGCATGGGAGGAAGGAGGATATATTGTATTACATGAACCGCAACAGGGGCAGATGAGCATGAAACAGGCAATTACAGCAGGACTTGATTGGATTGCTTCTTTATCAGAACAGGAAATTTTACCTTCCTTTCTTAAAGAAGGATATGGTTTTAATCAAACAAGTGCCAATCTATCTACGATAGAAATGAGAACAGATTCTGAAAAATCTTTGCTAAGTTTTTGGGAAATTTGTTATATAAGAGATGATATTAGTATTGTCTTAATGATTCATGCAGAGAGTGGACAGATCTTTAGTGCAACTATTTCTATGAGAAACGATAAAATGCCATATGAAAGTATTAGTGAAACGATGTGTCGTATTTATATGGATGGAGTTTTAATGAAAACATTGTTTCCTTTTTTAGAGGAAGAAAAAGAAAGTTCTTTGGTATTAGAAACTTATAATATAATTTTAAAAGAAATAAAAAAAGAAACGATTTTTGGATGGATTCGATGGGATATCTATGCAGTAGATGAGGGAGAACCTATGACAGAGATTCGTATGGGGCTTTGTACAAAATTCAATAGCCGTTATCAAAGTCTTATGGAAGAAAGTGATTCCATCGTTGATCCACCTGTAGTATATTATGATAGTTCAGTAACAGGAGAAGAAAGCATAGTAAGAGATGATGAGGAAAAGAAAAAGAAACTAGAAGAACAATCAGAAGCAATCATGACAAAATAATTGACAACTAAGTAACATTTTGTATAAAATTAAGAGACATCTTTCGATTATAATTAGAAAAAATTTTGGAAACAAAAGAAAGGAAAAAGTATGAGAAGAAGAAAAAGAAGAAGAAGACGTAATAAAACAATATGGTTTGTTAGCAGATTTGCGACAGCAATCGTTCTTTTAGCAAGTATTGGGATTTTTATTCATGGTTGTTTTTTATTTGGAAGTTTTTGGTTTGGAGGAAGTGAAAGTGGTTTTAGTCAGGCTAATGTAATACAAAGCTTTAAATTAAACAAGAAAGTTGCCAGTAAAGATGATAAGAAAGAGAAAACGAAAAAAAAGAAGAATAATAAGGCAAAACAGATAGAAGATTATCCAAGTTATTGTGAATTAGAAAAAGTAGAAAAGCCAATAGAACGAAGTTTTTCAGAGGTTTTACAAAGATTACAGGAATTAGCAAAGGATGATAAAACAATTGCCAGAATTTATAAAAAGAAAGAACTTTATCCAGAAAAGCTTTTAGAAGCATTGGCAAATAATCCGGAAATGGCAGATTTTACAGAAAAATATTTAAGTAACAATGGTACAGTAAGTAGTGCTTTAACTTCTTTTGAACAAAAGCAGAAATATCCATTGTTTCTTCAATGGGATCCAAGATGGGGATATACGGAATATGGAGAGGATAGTTTTCTTGGCCTATCTGGCTGTGGTCCAACTTGTTTGTCTATGGTATTATATTATTTGACAGGGGATAAGGCATTGACCCCTGATAAAATAGCTGCTTATAGTTTAGAAAATGGTTATTATGTACAAGGAACAGGAACGGCATGGGCATTATTAGAAGATTTGCCTTCTTTATATCATATTAATGTACGTCAACTTGGTTTTAGTGAAGAAGGAATGAAAGCAGAACTTGATATGGGACATATGATTATTTGCGTTATGGGGTCGGGAGATTTTACGGTAGCAGGTCATTTTATTGTAATTTATGGTTATGATGAAAAAGGATTTATGATAAATGATCCAAATTGTGTAGCAAGAAGCAGAAAGCGATGGAAATTTACAGAAATAGAGGGACAGGTAAAAAATCTTTGGACTTATTGGGAAAGTGAAGAAGATATCGAGGGAATAGTTCACTATGTAGAGTAAAATATGCAATTTTGTCAATGTGTATATATACATCACTTGATAGGCATAAAGGGACTGTCGTATGTTATATCCTGTATATATTTTGTTTAATACGACAGCCTCTTTATATAATTTGCTTTAAGTTTTCATTCTTCTTCTATTTTTTGTGCAATTATGGTATCCATACAATGCTTGTGAGGGATACCTCCACTGTTGCAGTCAAATATTTCTTCTTTGCAAATATGGAATAGCCAGTCATGATAATATTCAAACAACTCGCCTGAATACCATAGATTCCTTTTTTTTTCATTCCCTGCACTGTCTTTAGCACGCTTGATAAAAGGTTTTTCTATAAATACATTTAAAGCGTTTATGCCATTATTCACAGTATGCATTTTCAGGCTGTCACAAAGTTCTTTTCGTTCCGTTTGCTGAATGAAGTGAAACACTCCGCTACTGAATATAATATCATATTCCGTATTGGGACGATAATCAAATAGATCGGCTTTAAAAAAGTTGACATCAACTTTGTTGTATTCTGCAAGTCTCTTTGCTTTTTCAATGCCTTGTTCGGATATATCAAATGCAGTTACTATATAGCCACATTTTGCAAAAAAGACAGCATCCTTACCTTCGCCACAACCAATATCTAAGATACGATAAGGCTTAACCGGAGGAAGGATTTTCATGATGTCGTAGCAGATGCGATTAGGCATAAGCCCCCAGTAATATTCTTCTGTACTGTAACGCCTATCATAATCTGTTACAACACTTTCATATCCAAGCAGTGCATCTACTGTTGTATGAAGGATTGCTGCTAGTTTCGGAAGCATTTCTATATCGGGATATGCAGAATTATTTTCCCATTTTGAGACTGCTTGAAATGATATGCCAAGAGACTTAGCAAGCTGATTTTGTGTTACTCCCAATTCTTTGCGTCTTTTACAAATTACTTCTCCTGTTTTTAGATTTTCCATTTTTATTCTCCTTCACTGATAAATTAAATACTGTCTTGTATTATCTATTTTAGTATAATGAAACAGTTATCTCAATAACGTAATAAGAGAATATAACACAAAGATTCGCCTAACAGTTGAATCCTTATAAGCTAATCTGCAAAGTATCTGTAACTATTTTGTTAGATAAGTCAATTATAATTGTTTAAAAATAGAAGTTTCTTTTTTAAGCTGTAATGCAATACCTTTATTTTCATCCATTTGTTTATGAATGCGTTCCATATCGGTTGCTAAAACCTGCATATTTTCTGCTGTTCCATTAACACCAGAAACACCATCATCAATGGCAAGACTAATGGTTTGAATGGATCTTGCTATTTCTGATACAGATTCTTTTAAGGTATCTGTTTTTTCTGCAAAATTTCGCATAACTTCTTCAATATAGGTTGCATTTTCTTTATACTCATTTCCTACAGTAACAAAGTTTTGAAATTCTGGTAAAATAGAACTTTTCATATAAGATACTAGATTTTCTGCATGTTCTGCAAGATTATGAACAGCTTTTGTAACAATAACATTAATTCTTTGAATATTATTTGCTGACTGTCTGGATTCTTCTGCAAGCTGACTAATTTCATTTGCAACAACAGCAAAGCCCTTTCCTGCTTCTCCAGCTCTGGCAGCTTCAATTGAGGCATTTAATGCCAGTAGATTTGTTTGACTTGCAACACTTAAAATATCAGAGGTTAAGGAATTAATTTGATCTACATTTTTACTATCTTCAATGGCATTATTTAATGCTGTTAAAATTTCTTTAATTTTTATATTTCTTTTGTAAATAATGAA
>CAJTJZ010000083.1:5349-9538 GCA_910576895.1 uncultured Lachnospiraceae bacterium
TTATACTGGTTGTTTCCATATTCTCTTGTGCTTTTGCTGCCATCATATCTGCATGGTTTTTCATTTTTCCAGAATAACCATTAATATCATTTGTTTTATCTGCAATAGAAATAACTTCTTCATTCACAGCTTCTGCATTTTCATTAATGGTTTGTGCACTATTTGCAACAGATTCCATAGTAGCAGATAATTCATCTGCTAAAGCTGAGATTTCCGATACACTGCTATTTGATGTCTTTACGCTTTCTAATACTTCTGATACTACGCTGTCCATTTTTTGAGAATTATTTATAAGGATACTGAAAATATTTTGCAGTTTTTCCATAAAGACATTAATTCCACGACATAGGGCAGAGATTTCATCATTGGACATAATACGAACACGTCTTGTTAAATCTCCTTCTTTTTTATCAATACCATCAATAATTTCAGAGAGTTCTTTTTCTGCTTTTGTAATTGGACGGACAACAAACATACTTACAATATAAATAGCACAAAGAATAGCAAGAACACTAATAGTAATAGCAATCATATTAATAATAAGACTAGAATTGTATACTTCTGCTAAATGGCTTCTTGCATTTTCCGTTGCTGTCTGGAGATTTGTTTCCATGCTTCCAAGATCGGTTAGCATAGAATCTACCTCAACAGCGACTTCCTCATTGGCAATGGTATTTGCTAATGCTGTTTGTGTATTTGCACTATAGGCACAGACACGTTTTAGAGATTCAGTTAATGTTGATAATTGTTTTCCTAAATCTTTATAGGCGGATTCATTTTCAGAATCAAGATATTGTTTATAATTTTCAATACTTTCCTGTAATACAAGTTCTTTTTCTTTAATTGTATCAATATAGTGAATCATACTAGTAGAATCAGTTGCAATAATATGTGATAGTCCTAAGTTATGTAATTCTTGTGTTTGCTCTTTTATGGTACTTAATTTTGTAACACTTACCATATAATGATCGGTGATATTAGATGCATTTGTATTGACCTTTTTTGTATTGGATAGTGCAAGAATATTAGAAACAACTGCCACAATACCAAGAATCAATACAGGAAGCATAATTTTTAGTCGGATACTTCCATGTCTTTTTTTTTTGTCATTTTTCATAATCTATTCCTCCTGTCCAATGTTTCTAAATTTTATTTTATTCTTTTATTCTGTAATGGCACTGACCATAGTATCAAGAAGATCTTGTAATGGCATCTTGTTTGGATTTCCTGCTGCCATTGTATTGCCAAATTCTGTTGTTGGTGTCCAATATTTTTGACCAATTTTTTGTAAAGAGCCAAATTCAGATTGTGCAATAACTGCTTTGATTGCAGGAACTTCTCCAACAGCTTCCGAACTAGCAGCATTTTTATTGGAAGGACCACGATCAGCACGTTCAAAGCGGAGATTTTGATTATCTTCATTTGTTAGATAATCTGCTAGTTTTTCTGCCCATTCTCTATAAGGGGAATAGGAATTAACCCCTAAAAGACGATATCCTGTATAAGAGGATAGCTGTACTTGTTGTCCAGCACAAGTATAGGTTGGCAGTTTTGCAGCACCATAATCTTCTCCATAGGCAGCTTTGATTGCATTAATATCCCATACACCGCTAACAATAGCGATTCCTTTTTTCTTTGCTTCTTTTGGAAAATCACTACTTGACTTAAATCCTGAACTTGCTGCAATTCTTAGCATAGCTTCTGCGACATCAACACCTTTAATAGAATTTTCTGTGGAATTCCAATTACAAAAATTTGTTAAACCATTTTCATTTAATCCGACAGTCATTCCTGTATTGCCAAAGAAAGAATATAAATACCAGCCGCTTGACCAGTCCATAATAAATTTCTTTTTATTTTTTTCGCAGATTTCCAAAATACGATCAACTGTCTGTACATCTTCTTCTGTAAAATATTTTTTATTATAATATAAGAAATAACCATTGTCTGCTGTAATTGGATAAGCATAAACAACACCATTAACAGAGGCTGCTTCTACTGCTCCTTCCAGATTTCGCTCTGCAATTTCCGTACCATTTATAACAGGTTCTAAAATACCAGCGGCAACTAATATTAAGAGCTGATCATCTGGAATAGAAAATACATCTCCTGCATTGTCTAAATCTGCTAGTAATGCATCTTTACAGCCAGAAGCTCCATTAACTTCATAAGTAACTTCAATCGAAGCTTCGTTTTTGTGTTCTTCAACAAAGGCTTGAATCATTTCCTGAAATAATTCCATTTCATCTTCATCACACCAAAATTTAAGTTTTACAGGATCATTTCCTACATTTGATTGCTTTTTAGAAGATGTAGTTTCTTTTTCCGTGTTATTTCCTATATTGTTTTTAGAATCGAAATAACTGCATCCCAAAAAGCTGATGGTTGTTATGATAAAACATAACAGCATAAGTAAATTTTTTTGTTTCATAGATGATATCACTCCTTTAGTATAAAAAGTTATCTATTTTTTTTAATTATATCATAAATTTATATAATTTTCTATATTAAAATACAAAAATTTTGAATAAATTTCACAAATTCTTTTATAGAAAATATAAATTTTATGGTTATTTAAAGTAGCTGCTCTTGACTTTTTCTTTTATGCGTGGTTAAATTTAGGAAGATAATTTACAAAATATGGATTGAGAGATATATAAGGAAAGGAAAAAAAATGGCAGAATTAGAGGTAGGAATCAAAGGAACAGGCAGCGTATTGGTAGAACAAGGAAATACAGCACTTGCAATGGGCAGTGGGCAGTTACCTGTATTTGCAACGCCAGCCATGATTGCTTTAATGGAAAAGACAGCAAGTGAGAGTATACAAAATTATTTAGAAGATGGATATGGAAGTGTTGGTACAAAATTAGAGGTAAAACATAGTTCGGCAACACCGCTTGGAATGGAAGTACATTGTGAAAGTGAATTACTTACGATAGATGGAAGACGGTTGGTTTTTTCTGTAAAAGCATTTGATAAAGCAGGGTTAATTGGTGAAGGAACGCATGAACGATTTCTAATTAAAAACGAATCATTTTTGAAAAAAGCAGAAGGGAAATTAGGGTAGAGCAATGAAAATTATTGTATTAATGGGCGGTACAAGTACAGAAAGAATGGTTTCTATTTCTTCTGGAGAACAAGTATGTATGGCATGTCGCAAAAAAGGACATAGAGCTGTTCTTTTAGATGTTTTTTTTGGAACACAGCAGCCAGCAGAAGATAGTTTTTTTGCAGAGGAGTATGATGTTGCATTTCATGCAGAAGCTTTACGAAAGAAAACAGAAGTTTTAGAGAAGACAAAAAGAGAACGAACACAGTTTTTTGGCGATCATGTCATCGAACTTTGTAAAATGGCAGATATGGTTTTTCTGGCACTTCATGGAGAAAATGGGGAAGATGGAAAAGTTCAGGCAGCATTTGATTTATTGGGAATTTCTTATACAGGGACGGACTATTTAAGCAGTGCAATTTGTATGGACAAAGGACTTTCTAGGATTTTATTAACAGCTTCTCATGTGCCAATGGCAAAGGGATTGTGCTTAAAAAAAGAAGAAAAAGAAAAACCATTTGAAAAGCTTTCTCTTTCTTTCCCATGTATTGTAAAACCATGTTGTGGAGGTTCTAGTGTTGGCGTTGCCATTGCAAGTAATGAAGAAGAATATAAAATAGCATTGCAAGAAGCGTTTTCTTATGAAGAAGAAGTAATTGTTGAGGAGTATATAAAAGGAAGGGAATTTTCTGTAGCTTTAATTCATGGAAAAGCACTTCCGATTATTGAAATTGCTCCAAAACAAGGGTTTTATGATTATAAAAATAAATATCAAGCTGGTGCTACAATAGAAACTTGTCCAGCTAATCTTTCTAAGGAAAAAACAAAGGAAATGCAAACATATGCAGAACTTGCCTATAAAGTATTACGGTTACATACCTATGCAAGAATTGATTTTATGATGGATTTAAAAGAAAATTTATATTGTTTGGAAGCAAACACATTGCCCGGTATGACAAAAACAAGTTTACTTCCACAAGAAGCAAAAGCAATTGGAATGGAATATGAAGATTTATGTGAAAAAATAATAGAAATTTCTATGGAAAAATGTAAAAAATAAAGGCAGGGATTTTATGGGGCAGATAGTCAACTACCCATTCCCTAAAGTTTGTAATACTTTTCATTTATGAAAAGCATTAC
>CAJTJZ010000084.1:0-3686 GCA_910576895.1 uncultured Lachnospiraceae bacterium
TTGCAATGCTTTTCCTTTATGAAAAGTATTGCCTGTAGTGGGTTTCCGTGCCTGTCACATTTTATGAATATTATGGAAGTTTATGAAAGACCTGTTGATTTAATACAATCACTTTTAAAAGTGTGGGAAAAGTCTGTAAGAGCAACACATTTGTTTTTGTCTGAAAGTGAAATAATAAACATCAAGGAATATGTTCCGCAGGCATTAAGCAATATCGAAAATCTTGTAATAGCAAGAGATAAAAATAATACAGTAGTTGCCTTTATGGGTATTGAGAAGGAAAGTCTTGAAATGCTGTTTATAACACCAGAAGAAAGAGGAAAAGGATTAGGGAAACAGCTTATTCAATATGGAATAGAACATTACTCAATAAAAAGATTGGCTGTGAACGAGCAAAATCCCAAAGCAAAAGGATTTTATGAACATATGGGATTTCAAGTTTATAAAAGAACAGATCATGATGAACAGGGAAATCCCTATCCTCTTTTATATATGAGTCTTTCATAGAAAATTTTAGGGAATATGTATAAGTAGATAATGGAGAGAAAATAAATGAATACGCCTACACTAGAAACAAAGCGTTTGATTTTAAGAAAATTTACAGAAAGAGATATGAAAGCACTATTCCTTATACTTCAAGATGAGGAAGTCAATATATTTTTGCCGTGGTATCCAGTAAAAAGTATTGAGGAAACACAGAAGTTTTATAAAGAAAGGTATGCTTCAAAATATGCAAAGCCACAAGCATATGCCTATGCGATTTGTCCAAAAAAAGACAATGATCCCATTGGTTATATAGAAGTTGATATGGAAGAACATCATGACTTTGGCTATGCACTTCGTAAGGAGTTTTGGCATAAGGGGATTGTTACAGAAGCAGGAAAAGCCGTTATAGAACAAGTAAAGAACGATGGTTTGCCCTATATTACGGCAACGCATGATAGAAATAATTCCAGAAGCGGTGGTGTAATGCGAAATGTGGGAATGAAATACCAATATTCTTATGAAGAACAATGGCAGCCTAAAGACATTTTAGTTACATTTAGAATGTATCAGCTTAATTTCAATGGTAATGAAAACCTAGTTTATAAAAAATATTGGGATACTTCTGCTGTGCATTTTATAGAACCAAATATATAATAGATTTTCGAAATAAGAGAATGTTCCTTGTTAATAACCCTAATAAGAAGTAAAAATATAAGAAATAATCAATTTTTGGCAATTTGCATAAAAAAGTGTCCAAAAATGTTGATGATTTTTTGTTAAAAATTCCGAAAATAAAAAAGCCATTGACAAAATAATAGATAATATATATAATGAGTACAGTAATGAAACGCGTTTCAAATATCAAAATGTTGAAACGGAGGAAACAAAGATGGCAAGCATTCGAGATGTGGCAAAACTAGCAGGTGTTTCTCCGTCCACTGTATCAAGAGTGATGAATAATACAGCGAACGTAGACGAAGAAAAAAAACACAGAGTTTTAAAAGCGATTCGTGAAACGGGTTTCAGACCAAATGAATTAGCAAGAGCACTATATAAACAATCATCAAAAATGATTGGAATTATTGTACCAAATATTGAAAATTTATTTTTTAATGAACTGGCAAAAGCAGTAGAAGAAGAAGCGTTTGAATATGGTTATAAATTATTACTTTGTAATTCCAATAATGATACAAAAAAGGAATTTGCCAATATTCAAATGTTAGATCAAATCAAAGCAGATGGTATTATTATTGTTACAAGTAATGATAAAACAGGACAGGAAATTGCAGGGTGTCATCTTCCCGTTGTTGTACTTGATCGTTATATTACAGGAAGTAAAGCCGATGCTTATGTAGAAGCCGATCATTTTAAAGGCGGAACAATCGCAATGGAACATTTAATTGATTGTGGCTGCAAAAATATTGTCTGTATGAAAGGACCGATGGAATTATCAAGTGGATTGCGAAGATATCAAGGTTATCAAGATACTTGTAAAAGGTATAAAATAAAGGAACAATGTGTAGACTGTACGTATGATTATGAATATGGTATCAAAGCAGCAGAAGAGATAATAAAAAAATATCCAAATACCGATGGAATTATTGCAAGTAATGATATTGTTGCGATTGCTGTCTGTAAAGTTTTTTCAAGAAATGGTTATCGTATACCAGAAGATGTACAACTGATTGGTTTTGATAATGTTTTATTAAGTAGAATGTATTTTCCAGAACTGACAACGGTAGGACAGCCAATTGAAAAAATGGGAAAGCTGGCAGTACAAATTATTGTAAATTATGGAAGAAATCTTCCATTTTTAAAAGAAAATATACTTGATGTTTCTTTAATAGAACGTCAAACAACAAAAAGAAAGGAGTGAAAGTAATGGAAATGAAAATTGCAGTTGTAGGAAGTATTAATATGGATATGACAGTGGTTGCAGAAAGGATTCCATTAAAAGGAGAAACACTGAAAGGGGAAAGTGTTCATTATATCCCCGGAGGAAAAGGAGCAAATCAGGCAGTTGCTATGGCAAAACTTGGTGCAAAAACAGAGATGTTTGGTTGTGTAGGGCAGGACGTGAATGGGCAGAAACTATTAGATAACTTAGCATCTTTTGGAGTAGAGATCGGACATATTAAAGTGACAGAAAATGCACCAACAGGAATTGCAATGATTACAGTCGGAGAAAATGATAATACGATTGTTGTTGTTGCAGGAGCAAATAATGAGGTAGATAGAGCTTATATTGATGAGATTAAGCCAATATTAGAAACTTATGATATGGTAGTGCTTCAGCATGAAATTCCTCTGGATAGTGTTCATTATGTTGTAGATTTTTGTGCTAATAAAAAAATTCCGGTACTCTTAAATCCAGCTCCAGCAGCACAAGTTCCTATGGATATTATTGAAAAGGTAACGTATTTAACACCAAATGAGCATGAAGCGGTCTTAATTTTTGGAAAGGAAAAAACAACAGAAGAATTTTTAAAACAATATCCAGAAAAATTAATTATTACACAGGGATCGAAAGGAGTTTCTGTAGCACTTTCTTCTTCAGAAGTAATTACTGTTCCAGCAAGACCTGCAAAAGTAGCAGATACAACAGGAGCAGGCGATACTTTAAATGGAGCATTTGCTGTAAGAAAAGCTGCTGGGGATGATATGAAAAAAGCACTTGCTTATGCAAATATTGCAGCTAGTCTTTCTACGGAAAAATTTGGTGCACAAAGCGGAATGCCAACAGAAAAGGAAGTAGAACAGGAAATGAAGGGAGAGAAATAAAATGAAAAGACATGGCATTTTAAATAGTGAGATTTCCCATGTTCTATCTTATATGGGACATACCGATCAAATTTGCATTGGAGATTGTGGACTTCCGATTCCAGAACAAACAAAGCGAATTGATTTAGCACTTACCTTTGGGCAACCTTCCTTTATGGATGTATTAAAGGAGGTTGCAAAGGATATGAAGATTGAAAAAATTTATTTAGCAGAGGAAATAAAATGGAAAAATCCAAAATTGCAGGAAGAAATCCAGTGTTTTTTTGATGCGTATGAAACCGGTTTCAAAACTTCTGGAATAGAAACAAACATAGAGGTAGAATATATCTCTCATAAGGAATTAAAAAATATGACAAGGAATTGTAAGGCAGTCATTCGTACAGGAGAAACAACGCCTTATGCAAATATTATTTTGCAAT
>CAJTJZ010000084.1:3715-9426 GCA_910576895.1 uncultured Lachnospiraceae bacterium
AAGGAGGAAGCGATATGAAAATTGAAATGCGTGGAATTGACAAGGCATTTGGAGGAAATGCAGTTCTTAAAAATGCAGGTTTTGTGCTAGATGGCGGGGAAATTCATGCGTTGATGGGTGAGAATGGAGCTGGGAAATCAACGCTGATGAAAATTTTAACCGGTGTTTATACAAAAGATGCTGGTACTGTGATTGTAGATGGGCAGGAAGTTTGTTATAAAAGTCCGCAAGAAGCAGAACAGGCAGGAATTGTATTTATTCATCAGGAATTAAATATTTTATTTGATTTAACAGTCGAAGAAAATATGTTTCTGGGAAAAGAAATTCATGGTATGTTTGGGATTTGTGATAAAAAAGCAATGCGAAAGGAAGTAAAAAAGGTTTTAGATAGATTAGGAGTAAAAATTGATCCGGGACAGGCAATGAATGAGCTTTCTGTTGGACAGCAGCAAATGATAGAAATTGCAAAAGCACTTATGGTAGATGCAAAAGTGATTATTATGGATGAGCCAACAGCAGCTTTAACACAAAGTGAAACAACCGTTTTATTTCAAGTAGTCAATTCTCTACGAAAAAAAGGAGTATCGATTGTTTATATTTCTCACCGTATGGAAGAAATTTTTGAATTATGTGATCGTATTACCATTCTTCGTGATGGTTCTTATATTGGAACAAAAAAGATTAAAGAAACCGATATGAACGATGTAGTAAAAATGATGATTGGACGTGAAATTGGAGAACGTTATCCTGCAAGAAATGCTAAGATTGGAGATACTATTTTTGAGGTAAAGGATTTGACTTGTCCGGGAGTTTTTCAAGATGTTTCTTTTGAAGTACATGCAGGGGAAGTTCTTGGGGTATCTGGTCTTATGGGAGCAGGAAGAACAGAAATTATGCAGGCGATTTTTGGAAATATGCCACATGTATCTGGAGAAATCCGATTGGAAGGGAAAAAAATTATAAATAGAAATCCGCAAGAAGCAATGAAAAATGGAATTGGTTTTATCACAGAAGATCGTAAAGTCGAAGGACTTATGCTAGAAGAAAGCATTCAGAAAAATATTTCGATTGCAAATCTTGGCAAAATATCAAGTCATGGTGTGATTCAGAAAGGAAAGGAGGAAGAACTTGTAAAACGTGGAATTGAGGAATTGCATATTCGATGTTTTGGTCCTTGGCATGAATGTACAAATTTAAGCGGTGGTAATCAACAAAAAGTTGTTTTTGCAAAATGGATTTATACCGATCCAAAAGTATTAATTTTAGATGAACCAACAAGAGGTGTTGATATTGGTGCAAAAAAGGAGATTTACCAGATTATTAATAATCTTGCCGAAAAAGGAGTTGCTATTATTATGGTATCTTCGGAACTTCCAGAAGTTTTAGGAATGTCTGATAGAGTTATGGTAGTACGAGAAGGGTTTGTAAGAGGCTTTTTAGGCAAGGAAGATGCAGATCAAGAAAGTGTTATGATATTAGCAACGGGAGGAGAGATTTGATATGGAGAATAAAAAAGCAAGTAATTATATTCAAGAATTAGGTGCATTGATTGCACTAGCATTATTAGTTTTAGTGATTGGTATTATTAGTCCAGAATTTCGTACTGTTGGCAATTTCTTATCCCTGCTTCGACAGTCTTCTATTAATGGTTTTATTGCCTTTGGTATGACTTGTGTTATCCTTACAGGGGGAATTGACCTTTCGGTTGGTTCGGTGCTTGCCTTAACAACAGCGTTTTGTGCAGATTTTATTTCAAAAGGAATGCCAGTAGGACTTGCTATGCTGCTTGCATTGCTTATTGGTACAGCATTTGGAACAATCAGTGGAATTTTAGTAACAAAAGGACGTTTGCAGCCATTTATTGCAACCTTAATTACTATGACAGTTTATCGTGGACTTACAATGATTTTTATGGAT
This sequence comes from uncultured Lachnospiraceae bacterium, assembly GCA_910576895.1. Taxonomy (GTDB): domain Bacteria; phylum Bacillota; class Clostridia; order Lachnospirales; family Lachnospiraceae; genus MGBC100174. Next base: position 5,633 of record CAJTJZ010000084.1, read on the forward strand.
GGAAAACCGATTTCTAATTTGGGAGATAGTTTTTTCTTAAAAGTAGTAGGAAAAGGAAATTTCTTTGGTATTCCAATTCCAGTTATTCTATTTTTGATTATTTTTGCAGCTTTCTTCTTTATACTAGAAAAAACAACCTTTGGACGTAGAATTTATGCAACAGGAAGTAACTGGAAATCAGCAAAGTTAGCAGGTGTTAATATTGATTTAACAAAAATAGCTGTTTATGCGATTTCAGGATGTATGGCTGCATTATCAGGATTAATTCTTTTATCAAGATTAAGTTCTGCACAGCCAAATCTTGGAGAAGGCTATGAATTAGATGCCATTGCAGCGGTAGCACTTGGTGGAACAAGTATGAATGGTGGACGTGGACGCATTTGGAAGACATTTGTAGGTGTTTTGATTAAATAATGGACTGAATATTTTAGGAGTATCTTCTTATTATCAAGATGTAGTAAAAGGACTTGTTATTTTAATTGCAGTTATGTCAGATAGAAAAAGATAAGAAAATAAGAGGAAAATATAGATAAGGAGGAAACATTATGAAAATAAAAAAAATAGCGGGAATTTTATTTGCAGGTGTCCTTGCTTTTACTGCGGCAGGCTGTAGTGCAATTACCATTGATGGAGAGGGCGGAAATGATTCTTCTACAAGTGGCGGAAATGGCAGTATTGGACTTTCTGTATCTACATTAAATAATCCATTTTTTGTATCTCTTAGCGAGGGAGCAAAAGAAAAAGCAAAAGAAGAAAATGTTGATTTAATTGTAGTTGACGCAGGAGATGATGCGGCAAAACAAGCAAGTGATGTGGAAGATCTTGTTTCCAAAAATATTAGTGTTTTAATTGTAAATCCAGTAGATTCTGATGCCGTTGCTCCAGCAGTAAAAGATGCTGTTGCAAAAGGAATTAAAGTAATATCCGTAGATCGTGTTGTAAATAATGTTGATATTGACTGTGCGATTGCTTCTGATAATGTGGAAGGAGCAAAAATGGCAACAGAATATCTTGTAAGTTTAATTGGAGAGGGAGCGAAGACAGCAGAACTTGAGGGTGTTCCGGGTGCAAGTGCAACGATTGATCGAGGGGCTGGATTTCATGAGGTAGCAGATGAAAAATTAAAAGTAGTATCAAAACAAACGGCAAACTTTAGCCGTTCCGAAGGCATGAGCGTTATGGAAAATATGTTACAGGCAAATTCCGATATTCAAGGAGTGTTTGCACATAATGATGAAATGGCACTTGGTGCAGTGGAGGCGATTGGTAATAGAAAAATTGTAGTTGTTGGTTTTGATGCAACGGATGATGCAGTAGCAGCAGTTTCTAATGGAAAAATGGCAGCAACGGTTGCACAAAAGCCAGATTTAATGGGAGCGACCGCAGTAGAGACAGCAATAAAACTTGTAGCTGGAGAAAGTGTGGAAAAGGAAATTCCAGTAGAAGTAGAGTTAATTACGAAATAAAAAATGGAATAGACTAATTTTTAAAAAAGTTTCTAACTTTGGAATTGATGTATTGTTCCGGAGTTAGAAACTTTTATTTTTCTGTTCAAACTTTTTTCAAACTTTCCTCATTTTTTTTTCAAATTTTTCCAATAAAATCTTATTAAAAATTTGAATACTTAGAAAGGAATTAAAATTATGAAAAAAAATGCATCAAGACTAATGGGATTTTTATTTTTATCTACTGCTATGGCTGTTACTGCAATGCCAGCATATCCTATTTCGGCTGCCTCTATAAAACTTAATAAGACTACAATTTCTATGAAAATTGGAGAAAAGAAAACATTAAAAGTAACAACAAAAAAGGCAGGAAAAATAACATGGAGTACAAATAAACCAAATATGATTTCAATTCAAAAGCAAGGGAAAAAAGTAATAATAACAGCGAAAAAATCAGGCAATGTAAAAATTATTTGTAGCGTAGGAGGTCAGAAAAAAGTGTGCAAAGTTAAAATTACCAAGAAAGAAACAGAAGCAGTATCATCTACGTTAGCTAAAATTGATCAGACAAAATGGAATTATAATCAAGAGGATAATGTATATTGGCAAGTGGGCATTCCTTATTGCAGTAATCCAGCATCTACAGAATATGAAACATTAGGTATTTATATTCCGGGTGATTATATGAAAGGAACGAAAAATGAAGATGGAACTTATATTTGTGAAATTAATTCTTCTGCTAAAATAGGAGATTATACAGCGAAAAATGCTCCTATGGTATTACCTGTGAATACACCGGGTTATTCTGCAATGGCAGCTCCTTCAGGATATATAAATTCTGTAACAGATTATACAAAAGAAGGAATGATTTATATTAGTGCTGGCTGTCGTGGGCGTAATGAAGGTGCTCCTGCTGGTGTAACCGATTTAAAAGCAGCAATACGTTATATTCGCTATAATGCAGCTAATCTTCCCGGAAGCAGTGAACGTATCTTTTCCTTTGGTATGAGTGGCGGCGGTGCACAAAGTGCGTTATTAGGTTCTACAGGAGATAACGAATTATATACGCCATATTTACAGGCAATTGGAGCTGTTGAGGGTGTTAGTGATGCTGTGGCAGGTTCTATGTGCTGGTGTCCTATTACAAATCTTGATTATGCAGATGAGGCTTATGAATGGAATATGGGGATGACTAGAAGTGAACTTAGTGAAGATATGCAAGAATTATCCAACGAAATGGCAAAGGAATTTGCAGATTATATGAATGAACTTGGATTGAAAGATGAACAAGGAAATAGTTTATCCTTAGAAGAATCAAAAGAAGGAATTTATCAGGCAGGAAGTTATTATGAATATTTAAAAACAGTAGTAGAACAATCTTTAAATCATTTCTTAGAAGATACTAGCTTTCCATATACAATACAAAATTCTGGTAATATGCACAATGGAGGCGGGTTTGGAAGAATACCTAATAATATTGATAATATGACAAATCTTCCTGAGAAAGAACATCAAAAGCCAGAAAATAATAATTTAGATCAAGAAGCAATTTATGCCATAGATGGAATTGATCGCAATCATCAATCTTCTGGAATTTCACTCTCTGGCACTTATGAAACAGTACAAGATTATATTGATGCTTTAAATTCAGATAATTCATGGATTACTTATCATAAAGAAAGTAATACCGTTTCTATTACAAGTATTACTGATTTTGTAAAAGCATGTAAAAATGCTTCTAAAGATGTTGGTGCTTTTGATGATCTAAATAAGACACAAGGAGAAAACACTTTATTTGGATATGAAGATGGAATGGGTGCTCATTTTGATTCTGTTCTTGCAAATTTACTAAAAGATAATGAAACGTATGGGGCAAGTTATGCCGAAGATTTAGCAAAGAAAGATGCATTAGGAAATACAGTAGATTATCGTGTGAATATGTACAATCCTATGTATTATTTAACAGATTATTATAGGGGTTATCAAACTTCTACCGTTGCAAAATACTGGCGTATTCGTACTGGTATTAATCAAGGAGATACAGCATTAAGTACCGAAGTTAATCTTGCACTTGCTCTTAAAAATTATGGTGTCAATGTAGATTTTGAAACGGTATGGGGACAAGGACATACACAAGCAGAACGAACAGGAAATTCTACGGAAAATTTTATTGCATGGGTAATGGTATGTCTTAAGGAAGAATAAGTGAAATATATACTCACGAATGAAAAAGTTTTTCATTTTTCATTCGTGAGTTCGTGCCGACCGCAGCTGCGAAGCAGCATATCTTGTCATACCCGAATGGGTATGACCTGCCTTATGCGGTCGTGCACATCTTTTGACAGGCAC
>CAJTJZ010000085.1:0-595 GCA_910576895.1 uncultured Lachnospiraceae bacterium
CACCTGAAATCTTTCCTTCCGCGCATAATATACGCACACGCCTATCTGAAATTCCCCATTTCTCTGCAGCTTGTTTTACTGTCATATACATAAAAAGTACACCTCACTTTCCAAAACATTATAGCCTTTTTCCGGAATAATATCAATCTTATAGGAATAAAGAATGACTCGAATTCCTATCATTAAAAAATGCACCCAAAGTCACGCTTGGGTGCATGATATCAAATAATTCATATGGTAATACAAAAATTAGGTTAAGCTTTTTAAAAATTCTGTACCTTGACTTATGATTTTTTGGTATCTTTTTTCATTTACACTTTTTAACCATGCGATTTTTCCTGAGATTTCATGTATTGTCTTACTAGATACCGAACTGCCAGAAGCTTTTAATTTCTGTGCATTATATATAGAAGCTTTTAATATTTTAACCCATTTCTTAGGAACGCCAATTTCTTCGTTATTAATTACAATACCAGTAATATATTGTCTGTTGTTCTTTCTTAATATATGGGTTTTTTCATTTTTCATATGAAAGCCTTCTGCTTCTATAATTTTATTTATGCTGTCTAAAAAGTTTCCTATGGCGAAATTTTTA
>CAJTJZ010000085.1:605-9031 GCA_910576895.1 uncultured Lachnospiraceae bacterium
ATATAACTAAAACTCATATCATCTGCATATCTTGTATAAGTAATTCCTAACTTTTTGCATAAACCATCGATCCGCTTATCCATGTTTTTGCATATAATATTTGTAATCATAGGGCTTGCTGGAGAGCCTTGCGGCAATATCCTATCAGATGTTTTGATATATTTTATCTCTTCTTTTACTTCAAGCGGCATTCTTTCGCAGTAAGTACAAATCATAGCAAGCAGTGATGCTATATAACCAGAGTATCCAAAGGATTGGTATAAGCCTCTTACACGTTCAAATGTAATAGTAGGGAAAAAGTTTTCTAAATCAATATTGATCAATAAATCAGGGCTTGTGTTATGTGCCTTTGCACCTGTAAGGATAGACCTTGATTTGATAAATCCATGAGATAAGTCAGAGATCTTGACCTTTTCCAAAATCTCATCTAAGATTTGTTTCTGAGCTGCTTTCAATTTTGTTTTAGGTGCAGCTATATGACGCATCCCGCCACTTTTTTTTGGGATATCAAAACGGTAATAATTATCAAATGTAATAACATCCCTATGATATACCAAATAACGCAAAGTGTTGTATTCTATCTGTAAAAATTTTGCAAGTTCTTTATCTGTTTCTATGACAGGCATCTGATTTTCTTTTAGTTTTTGTACATCTGTTTCTTTTTTTCCTAGCAGATTGGAATAGCCTCTTCCAATAAACAGAATATTTTCTGCTTTCCGCTTATTCCATAATTCAGATTTTAACTGTCTTTGTCGTTCTCTCTCTGCTTTTCTCTCAGCTCGTCTGGCTATGGATTCTTTCATAATTTCTTGGGCGACTATGGAGCGAATTTTTTCATAATCCCATGTATTTTGGTATTCTTTTTTTAAATGAGACAGCTTTTTTTCAATTTCCTCTTTTTCTTGATAGGCATTTGATATTTTTTCGGAAAGTTTTTGAAATTCATCTAATAGCTTTTTCCTGTTTTCAAAGTCCTGTGCTGTTTCATTTTGCTGACGCTCATATGGCGTTGGCAGATTACTGGGCCAAAACCCGTATTCCTGCATTTTAAGAAAGGTAAATTCTTTTTTACCCATATTATTTACTAGTTTTCTATATTCGGCCTTTGTATCCATTATAGCAACATCTCCATAATATCATTGATTTTATATTCTTTTTCGTATTCCAAATTTTTTAGTTTTAATAATTTATAAGAAGCTACATAAAGAGCAAGGATATGAGCACATGGTTGCGAAAGATTTCTCTCGCCTCTTTTAAATTTCTGGCAGCTACAATCTATCTTTGTAATTTGTCCATCTTGGTCAATGACAATTTCAGTAGAAGATAGTTGACCTTGTTCCTTGTATGTTGTCGTGAATATAAACTCTTGTTTGTGCGAGTATCTCACCTTCATATTGTCAAATGTAAGTTTGCTGATTTTTTGTACATCCATTTCAATATCAGAAACTTCATAAAGTTCCTCTGGAATTGGGGTATTGCATAAATGGCGAAAACGTACTTTATTATTTATCATATCAAAATAACCTTCCCCCCGTCGAAACAGCATACCTATGCCCGCTTTTATGCTATCACTTTTTTCATTTGGAAGATTACTGGAAATTTCATCCATTGATAAACAACGCTTATCTTTCAGCAATTTATAAATATTTTTATAACAGCCTTTACCTGTAAATCCTGCCATAACGTTAAATGCGGTTCCTTTTACCCAATCATTAGAAGACCATGCGGAGAATCCAACTGTCATTTGCAACGTACCCATATCAGCACGAATAAATTGAGGCATTCCAAAACCTAAAAAGCGTACATAAAATGCTTTTGATAAAGGAATTAATTTTTCAACTACAAGCCAGCGTCTTCTGCCCCAGATTTTTTCTTCTCTTCTTTGGCTGCCCTGATAAATGGTGTTTAGAGTAAGGACTGTTCCAAAAGGTTCAAACACAATCTGTATTCTTTGTCCGGGTTCTAAAATCCATTTCATATAACGAGGACTTTTTTTCTCTTTGTGCTTTCTTAAAAATGCACATATATCATACATATCAGAAGGGGAAAGCTCCAATTCAATCCCAGATAATGCCGCTGCAGAAGATACTTGATTAAAACCTTTGATCCATGTTTCAGGCAGATCAATTTTCTTCTCTATATATTCTGGCACGATATCATTATCTATCGTAAAGCCTTCTGGATTGACAGATAATGTGACATCGGTATAGCTTCGAAATCTCTGCATTTCCTTTTCTAATTTGGCAGAAAAGTCAATATTCGTTGTTCCTAACTTTGGTGTCTGCAATAAATCAAATTCATTCATAGCCACAGACAGGCAGCCATAAATGGATTCGTCAATCGAAAATGCTTCAAATGAAACCTGATCGTTATATACAGTAATGACAGGATCTAATACAAACCATAAACTGTAATCTCTGTCCCTTATAAATTTCCAAAAATGTCGTTCAATTTTATAATAATCCTTCCATGTATCATATTCGTCTATTTGCTGTTGTAAATTCTTTTGTATCTCCAATAATTCATCTATTTCATTTTTTTTATGTAAAAGTTTAAAATCAAAAGAATCCATTTTTTTCTTTAAAGACTCTCTTACCTTTGGCATGTATTTTTGGTGTGCCTTTACACGCCGTTCGATTTCTTCGTCAAGCCATTTAAAATAATCCGTTCTTTCTTTTGATTTTTTCCTCGTATCGGAAACAACAATTTCTCTTAACATAAGCATAGCATCACGGAATAATAAAGGATGCTTTAATTTCCCGCAGAAAGAAACTTTTTCATCACGAGATAAGTCAGGACTTAGCCCTAAAGTCGTTTGGTTGTTAAGTTGTGTACATCGGGAAGGGCTTGCGTATTTATAACCTACTTTCATAAAATACCTACCTGCTACTCAAAATATGAACAAATATACCCATATCGAGATGTTGGAAGTTTTTACAAACATCCCTTACTGCTTCATCGTGTATGCTTTTGTATCGAATCAATTCGAATACTACTCACAAGTTCTGGTACACTCCACAGTCGTAAATTCCCGAAATAGCCTTCGGTACAAACCTACAAATACTGGATTATGCTATTTCGTAGGATACTGCATCTCTCAAATTAAGACTTGTTTTTGAATATTTTGTCTAGTAGCTTCTCCTCTCTTTTTATAACTGCGTTTTTTTAAGTCTTCTATTTCCTCGACAGACAACGCTGTGCTCTTTTTAACTGTTTCTCTACTTTCTTTAATTTTGCAGTTTTGTTGATATTTTTCTTTACCATACCATTCCTTATCACTGCAAATTCTTTTACTCCCAAGTCGATTCCTAGCCCGAAATGATTTAATGGGGGTTTCTCTATATCTGGAATATTTATTAAGACGGATTCATAATAGTTTCCTTCTTGATAAGAAACACATCCACTTCTTATGATATATCCTTGTTTTGTTGTTGGTATGTATCCTTTTTCTTTTAATTTTATCCAACCAAGTGTAGGAATATTGATACGATGTCTTTCGCAAGAACAATCCTTTGGATTATTTTTCACGAAATACATCGTTACATCTTTAAACATATTTATCTATATTTTTGATTGCTTAACTTTTTTCCTTCTGAATCTGAGCAAATGCCACAAGTGCTCTTTCAGAATCTATTTTGCTGTTTGTGCCTCCAATATCAAGAAGTATATGTTCTATTTCCTGCTGCTTTTCAGGATGATATTTCAAAAATATAGGAATCGTGTGATAGATATGTTCCTTGCTCTTTGAAACTTTATTTGGCAGATAAAGCAGTGTTTTTGCATAGTAAATATATAAATCTGGGTTTGTTTCCTTTAAGTTAGAAAAGACGTATTTCATTTTTTTAGAAAGATAAGCCTTTACTTCTACACATGGATGCTCCATCATACGAGGAATAAATTGTGCTGGAATCTCGTTACCATACCAGTTATCCAGTTTTTTAAGCCCATACTGATAGGTTCTTTCTATAGGAGAATCCAGTAAAATCATATGTAACTTTTCTCTTTTTTCAATTTCGAAACCTTTAAATACAAGCTGAGCGATTTCATTCAAAGAATATACATTACATTCAAAAAGCAGCAGGAGAGTGGTATTCCTTTCGGCAAGGATAGTCCGCTTTTGGGCTATAACCTCTGTAAGAGTTTTTACAAGCCTTTTTGAACCCGTTTCCAAAATAGACAAAATTAAGCTGTCTTTTGGAAGAGTGTCATTTTTACATGACTTCAGTAAGGATATGGCATTATATTCTCTCTCTGAAATTCTATTATACTGTAAATCAATATCTTTAAGTGTATCTTTTAATACATCATATGGCATGGAGAATATAATAGTTTCCGTTATATCAAAAAGAAAGTTAGGAATCTTTCTAAGACTTGACAGCAGAGGGATAAAATAGTGCAGCAACTCTTTTTGTTTTTCTGTTGTAGCAGTATCTAGTTTGTCAACAGATTTTAACAGTAAATCTATAATCTGCTCGGAAAGTTCTATCTGCTGTTCCAAAAAACGTTCTCTTTTTTCGGCAGTTGATTTTAGAAAAACAGTATATTCTTCTATTGTAAAATGATTGATACTGTCTTCTAATACACTGTACCATGTTTCTATCGTATCTAAAAATAAAAAATCAGCAATATCTTCTGGCTGGAAAGTTCCGTTTGTCTGTCTAAAGTATTTTTTAGCAGCATCCCATAATTTCTCCGATGTTGTATTCATTAAGGAAATCATAATGTCTGCATCAAATTCTTGTAATGCGTTTAATTTTTGCAGCAGTATTTTTTCAAATAATTCTGCCGTTTTTTTATAAGGTATTTTTGAAAGCACAATCAACTCTTTGATTTCATAGGAGTCAAATTTATGCTGTTCATCCGCCTTTTTCAATATGGTATAACAAAACTCATGTACCTGTGAAGCTTTTGCGTTTTGAACTACAAAAATAACATCTGCAAGATATCTGTGCCATATGGAATGTTCTGCTGCATCATTATTTACAATTATCTCTCTAAAATACTTATTAAAAAAGAAATTAGAAGAGAAATCCTCATTATATAAATTGTCATGATCTGTATAGCTTGTCAGCATTTCACGGGCAGCCGTTATAAATTTCATTTCATCTGTTGTTTGGTATTGGTCAAGTGTTCTTCTAAGATAACGTAAATAATAATTGTATGCACTGGTTCTGCCACTTCCTTTAAAATAACAGGTCGTTCTTGGAGCATCCAGATAGTAAGCTATCTTTCCAATTGCATCTGCCATACCATATGCCTTTGCTGTCTGTATAGTATTTTTAAATGCAATATTATTCACATCTCTTCCATCTGTATAAGTATTTCTTTCATAAAAATCTTCACTTCCAAAAACATACAAAAGATCTTGATAAGCATTCGGTTTGTTTAAATATTCCTCAAGTTCTTCGTCCTTTAGCTTTTTTCCATATAACGTTAAATGTTTAATATGAAAATCCATTTCAGGGAGTGTTCTGTATATAAATTCTTTTTGCTTCCACAATAACTTTTCGTCAAATAGGCTGATATATTGATTAATACAGCGTTTAAGTCCACTGTGATATGCTGCATTTGCCCATAATACATCACTTTTATCAATTTGCTTTGCAGTCTCTAATAAAATTGGATTCTTTTCTATCGTAAGCTCTTGGAAAATGCCACATGCCAGCTCTATACTTGCTACTTTTAAGATACGTTCATATTCTTCGACAGAAGGCTGCATTTTGATAAATTGGTTCAGATATTTTCTTCTTGTATATAATCTTTCCCTAGAAAACATATTTATAATACTTTCCATATAAGGACTGTCTGCTTCAAAACCAAATAAATCACTGGGATGCTCAATTAATTCAAAATCCTTAAAATTAATTTGATTCGCTTTTAAATAAGCAACATAATCTGTATAATTCTTTTTCTCATAATAGTCGAAAACAACTGTCTGTTTTATTCCATAAAATTCTTTAATAATATATTTCTTGTCAATGTCTATATACTCATGCCAGCCTGTACCTCTATTATATTCCCAATGCCTGTATGCGGTTTTATAACCTTTCCTATAACAAAGCAGGTCTTTTGCTTTGAAGTAATATGTATTTGGAATAGAGGGTAAATGTCCATTTATTCCATGAAAAATAGCATACTTCGTATAAGTTACTGTAGGATTTAACAAATATGCCCCTACATAATAGGAACGAGATCTTAATTCCTGATCAATTTTTTGTTCCCCGTATAATATAAGTAAACAGGGATTTTTTTTGCTATCTAAACCCCAAAACAATAATTGGCGAATCGGAGGCTCGTCTAGTTTCCAGAGACGTTGTTGTTCCTCTGACGTTAAATTTCTCATAATTATAAATTATCTCCTTTCTATCACTTTTACTTGGAAATAGAAATTTTCATTTTTATAAGGTTTTAAATCATTATATAAAATTATAGTATAATTTTGATATATTTTCAAGCAATTTAATAAAATCTGATAAAAATATAGTTGACATTTTTCATAAAAATATAATTGACATTTTCGAAATATATGATATAATTTAACAAAGGTTAGATTTTCTGGTCTAAATATGCTTTGGGGAAGCTCCAAGGTTGTTAATTATAACTCATTACACCACAATGTTCTGCGTCACTCGCAAGGTAGTTGCCACCGTACGGTTTTAAAAGTAGCCTGCGGCGAAAACCGTACGGTGGCACACCGTGCTAAAGTGTCAGAACAGAGTATATGTTTGCTTTTGGTTTGCAGAAAATCTAGCCCATTTTTATTGAAGTTAGTTGAATAAAATATTATAAAAATCACAAAATCAGGACTTTTGACACATCAAGTGTGAACAAAAGTCCTAATTTTATTGGAAAGCTATTTCTTATACTTTGCTTCAATTTTTAAATATACAATCATTGTTGAATTAAAAATATATATCTAATTCACCTAAAGATTTCTTACATTCTTCTATATCACCATATAGACTACAAATCTCATTTTTGTTTAATAAAATAGGCTTTTTACTATAACTTATTTTTTGACGATATAGTGAATCAATCAAATCCATTTGCCTATTATTTAATCCATAATAATCGTCCCACCGCTTAAGTGATTTTTGATAATCTAAAAGCTGATTTTCTATAATATATCCGCCATTGTTTCTTATTTCATTCCATAATTGATTACTAAATAATTCTCTCCATGTTCCCCAAAAGGCGGCTGTTATTATTGGTTTCCTTTTTCCATCTATATCATTCAATACATATTGTAGTGTTTCTGATTTAGCAATTTCTAAAATATTATCTGGTATACCAGATAGATAATCATATACATCAGATTGGAGATTGAATTTTGATATATCCTGAAATACAGCAACTATATATTGGGGATGAAATGTAATAGTAGCCTTACATCCCCTAGAATTATCCATACAATAGTTGAAACCATTCCATGAATGTTCGTAATTTAATTCTGGATACTCTCCAACCGTAACAGCATGTATAATAGCTGCTAAAATACAGCCTTGATATAATTGTCTCGGTTTTATTTTAATACGTTCCATTTATAGTTCCCTACTACTTTCCCCTTTCGAAACAACATTCGTTTCGTTCTTTTTTTCATCTTTTTTCTTATCCAGTGTCTTATCTGTTTTATCCTGTTTAGTCTTTTGATAATCTGATATAGTATCTTGTGTTTCTTTTACCTTGTCTCTTATACTTTGGGTAATATTATTAATCTTTTCCTGCAAGTCTGTACGAATTTTCTTCATGCCTGTAATCTGTTCTTTTGTTGTTGAAAGGGAAATAATCACTCCTGTATCTGCTGTGCCTGTTTTCTGATTTCCACCAATCATATGATCAAAGGAAGATTGTTTCTGCTGTTTCTCTCTGCACTGCTCTGTCTGGTGCTGTCTTAACTGTATATTCCAGTCGCTAATCTGTTGCTGTAATTCCTGCCGCTTCGTCATCTTTTCTTCCTGCGTTATATCTTTGTTGGAAGAAAGTTCTTGCAACTGTTTTTGTACATTGGCAATCTGGTTTTGGATATTTCGGCTGTAAGAATCCGTTGTCTGATTCATTCCCACTTGTCGCATTTGTGTATTTACATCATTGATACTGTTAATTTCCATTTTACTTTTTCTCCTTGACCTTAAAATTGGAAATACTTTTCCGTTGCCTTTAAGTCCAATTTTGCACCGACTGTCATATTACCCTTTGTATTTGCTTTGCCTGTATCATTTTCCTTAGCAACTTCTATGATTGTCCGAATATCCATATCATTCAGATAAATTATGCCGTCTTTGGAAGCTGCCAATTTTTCATTTAGAAGTTGTTCCGCTTTGTTTGGAGTTGATTTTTCTTCAATCTTTCCATTTGCGCTATCTTCTTTTACTTCTTTCTTTTCTTCTAAAGTTTCAGATAATTCTTTTTCCTTTTCAGCCGCCTTT
>CAJTJZ010000086.1 GCA_910576895.1 uncultured Lachnospiraceae bacterium
GTATTATCTTGATTTAAAATATTTGATATTTCAATATGTTTTTCTAAAAATAGAAATAGATTTAGATAATATATATAAAGAGTATCGGTAGGCGTTACTGTTACAGTAGTAACCAATTCTTCCAAAAAATCATTTTTAATACTGCAATAAAGATCAAAGATATCGGTATAATGTAAATAAAATGTTCCACGATTAATATCTGCAAGTTCTGTTAATTCTTTTACTGTAATTTTGCTGATAGGTTTTTCTTTTAATAAGGTTAAGAGATTATTTTTTAAAGCTTTTTTTGTGCGTTTTATTCTTCTATCATCTGTCATAAGTAGTATCCTTTCTTTAAATAGATAATTGACATTTTGTAGAAATATGTCGTTTAAATTACAAATATAATGAAATTGATCCTTGAGGATTATTTTCAATTTTATTATAATATATTTGGTGTACAATAATCAACAGATTGTTGGTTAAAAATAAAATATAATGTAGGAGGAGAAAATATATGTACCAGTTGGATGATTATTTTACAGGAAAAGCCTTTGATACATATAAGTATTTTGGGGTTCATCGTACCAAAGAGGGAGAAAATGGTTATATTTTCCGAATTTTTGCACCAAGGGCAAAGGAAGTTTATGTATATGGAGATTTTAATAACTGGGAATTATTATTAATGAATTTTATTGGACAGGGAATTTATGAATTAACTGTTCCAGATGCAAAAGCAGATGATTATTATAAATATATTGTTATAAGTCAAGATGGAAAGAAGATAGAAAAAGCAGATCCTTATGGTTTTCATATGGAACTGCCACCGGGATTTGCTACAAAAATTGTAGATTTAGATCGCTGGGAATTTACGGATGAAAAATGGATGGAAAATCGTACACAAGGATTTTTAGAACCAGTTAATATTTATGAGATTCATTTTGGTTCTTGGAAACAAAAAGAAGATGGAAGTTGGTATAGTTATCGTGAGCTTGCGAAGCTTTTAATCCCTTATTTAAAGGAACATCATTTTACTCATGTAGAAATACTTCCACTTAGTGAGCATCCCCTGTATGGTTCTTGGGGATATCTTGTTAGTTGCTTTTTTAGTATCACTTCTCGTTATGGAAAACCAGAGGACTTTGCATATTTTGTAAACGAATGCCATAAGAATGATATTGGTGTAATTATGGATTTCGTTCCAGCACATTTTGTTACTGATGCTTATGGACTTGCTAATTTCGATGGACTGCCAGAATATGAATATGAAGATCCTACCATTGCCTATAATGAATGGGGTTCTTGCAATTTTAATTTCTTTCGTTATGAAGTACGCAGCTTTTTAAATTCTGCTGCTGATTTTTGGATGAGCGTTTATCATATTGATGGACTTCGTATGGATGCCGTTAGTAATATTGTTTATTGGCAGGGAAATATGGATCGTGGTGTTTACCCGGGTGGTGTAGAATTTTTAAAAGGGCTTACCGATGGTCTTCATAGAAGACATAAGGGCATTATGCTAATTGCAGAGGAATCTACAACATTTCCAAAGATTACAAAACCAGTAGAGGAAGGTGGACTTGGATTTGATTATAAATGGGATATGGGCTGGATGAATGATACACTGGAATACTTTAAAATAGAGCCTTTAGGCAGAAAATATAATTATCATAAATTATCTTTTTCTATGATGTATTTTGGAAGTGAGCGTTTTCTTTTACCATTATCACATGATGAGGTTGTTCATGGCAAAGCTACGATATTGCAAAAAATGTGGGGCAATGGTGATGTGAAATTTGCTCAGGCAAAACTTCTTTATACCTATATGTTTACGCATCCGGGCAAAAAGCTGAATTTTATGGGAAATGAAATTGGACATTTTAGAGAATGGGATGAGAAACGTGAAATGGACTGGGATTTATTAAAATATCCAAATCATGATGCTTTTCATCATTATTTTATAGAATTAGAAAAATTATATACAACTATGCCTTCTCTTTATCAACAGGAATATGATACCCTTTCTTTCCGTTGGTTGGAAGTAGATGCAGCCGATCAGAGTGTTTATATTTATGAACGAAAAGTAGAAAAGGAATGTTTGATTATTGTATTAAATATGTGTGATGTTGGCTGGAATCAATTTACTTTTGGAATTGATCGGCAAATAACATGTGAATTATTATTAGATAGTGATCAAGATATTTATGGAGGCAGTACTTTAGAAGAAAAACTTCCTATGGAAATTACAGCAAAAAAAGAGGCTTATAAGAAATGGGAATATCGTTTTAGCCTTGATATTCCGGCATTTACAGCAATGATATTTAAAGAAGTAAAAAAAGAAGATAAAAAACAAGATAAAGAAGATAAAAAAGAAAGTAATTTTCTAAAAACTTCCAGTTTAAAATAAATCATTGGTGATATACTATAAGCGTAACAAACAACAAAATCGAACCCGCAAAAAATAGCTGCGGAGGAAGTGGAGGGGTTTATTATGTCTAGTAGAAACAGAGTGGAAGTCCCGGAAGCAAAAGAAGCTATGAATAAGTTTAAATTTGAAGTTGCTGATGAGCTTGGTGTTCCATTAAATCATGGATACAACGGGAATTTGACTTCTTATCAGAATGGTTCGGTAGGCGGTCGTATGGTACAGAAAATGATTCACCAGCAGGAAGAAATGATGGCAGGTAAATAAAGTAGTACAAGAGCCGCAACTGCTATTACTACTGCAAAAACTTTTATGGTTTTTCGCAGAAAGTGATTCTGAATCTGTGTCTCTGGAGTCTATGTATAGATAGTAAATTCTATACAAAGGCTATCGCACTAAAAAGATATTACAAGATATAGAGGGTTTTAAACTTTTCTATATACAATATAGTGCAGCAGCCTAAAAAGCAGGCATAGTATGATTTTCATTCTTTCTTAGTATAGAGTAGATAAAAAATCATATGCCTGCTTTTTATATTTTATTATAGTTTACTTAGTTTTTCTATTTAATCACTTTAATCCAGCCTTCAGGTGCTTCGATACGTCCCATTTGAATCCCTGTTAAGGTATCATATAATTTTTTCGTTATTTCTCCCATTTCTGTCATACCACTTGGAAAACAAATTTCTTTTCCATGATCATTAATTTTTCCAACAGGAGAGATAACAGCGGCTGTTCCGCAAAGACCACATTCTGCAAAATCTTTTACTTCTTCAAAATATACTTCACGTTCTTCTGTTTTTAATCCAAGAATTTCTTTTGCTACATACATTAACGAACGGCGTGTAATGGATGGGAGAATACTGTTTGATTTTGGAGTAACCACTGTGCCATCCTTTGTAACAAATAAGAAATTAGCACCACCAGTTTCTTCAACCTTTGTACGAGTTGCAGCATCAAGATACATATTTTCATCAAAACCTTGCCTATGGGCATCTACAATTGGATAAAGGCTCATAGCATAATTAAGTCCCGCTTTAATATTTCCAGTGCCATGTGGTGCAGCACGATCATAATCGCTAACACGTAATGTCAATGGTTTTATGCCACCTTTAAAATAAGGGCCTACTGGAGTCGTAAATACGCGGAATTGATATTCATCCGCAGGTTTTACGCCAATAACTGCATTGCTTCCAAACATATATGGACGGATATAAAGAGTCGCACCAGAACCATAAGGAGGAACATAAGCTTCATTTGCTTCTACTACTTTTACAATTGCTTCAAGAAAGCGTTCTTTTGGAAATACTGGCATTTCCAGACGTTTTGCAGTATCCTCCATACGCTGTGCATTTAAGTCAGGGCGAAAAGTAACAATATGTCCGTCTTCGGTTGTATATGCCTTTAATCCCTCAAAACAAGTTTGTGCATATTGAAGAACACAAGCACATTCACTTATTGTAATGGTATCATCTTCAATTAAAGCTCCTTCTGACCATGCACCATTTTTATAATTGGATACATAACGTTTGTCTGTCTGCATATAACCAAATCCGAGGTTTGCCCAGTCGATGTTTTTCTTTTCCATGCAAATTACTTCCTTTCGTTTTAGAATGTATCTTTGATAAATAAGATATCGGTTTGTATCAGAAACATTTTACGCTTTTGTAAAAGGCATGTCAAGAACTGTTTCATATGTTCTTTATAAAATAGAAATCGTAGGGAATAATATTTTTAAAGTTACATATTCTATAAGAATCATTTGAATTATTTGGATTCTTTGGAATAGTCAAAGAATGAAAATAGAAATTGCCTGTCAATATATTAAGAAGGGAAAGAAGGGAAGGAAGAAATTATGACATTTGAAGAATTATATAAAGAGGTAATGAAATCAAAAGTAAAGGGAACAAAACTTCCATCCGAATTATCAGAAAAAGAAAAGCATCAGATTAATTGTCTTTTACATCCATCAGAACATCCTCCTGTATGGAAAACAGAACCATGTTCTTGCACTGATTATAATTGTGTTGCTGCTTGTATTTTTCATGCTATGGAAGTAAAAAATGGAAAGGTAACGATTAATCCTGAGAAATGTACAGGTTGTGCGGCTTGTATCGAAGCTTGTAAAAATCAGAATATTACATTTAGTCGTGATGTAGTAACCGCATTAGAAATATTGAAAAGTGCAGAAAAACCAGTATATGCCTTGTTAGCACCTGCCTTTATTGGGCAATTTGGAGAAGATGCAACACCATCTAAAATTCGTACTGCATTAAAGCAGATTGGATTTTCAGGTATGATTGAAGTGGCAGCATTTGCAGATATCTTAACATTAAAAGAATCTTTGGAATTTATTCATAATCAAGAACAGCCAGAAAACTTTCAATTAACAAGCTGCTGTTGTCCTGTCTGGATTTCTATGATACGAAGGGATTTCAAAAAAATAGCAGGTCATTTGCCAGCTACTGTTTCTCCTATGATTGCATGTGGAAGAATTGCAAAAAAATTACATGAAGGCTGTAAGACAATTTTTATTGGACCATGTCTTGCAAAAAAAGCAGAAGCAAAAGAACAAGATCTTTTGGGAGCAATTGATTGTGTTCTTACCTTTCAAGAACTTGCCGACATTTTTGAAGTATTTCAAATTGATTTTTCTGTATTAGAAGAAGATGTAAAAGAACATGCAGCAAAAGCAGGCAGATTATATGCAAGAACAGGCGGTGTAAGTCATGCTGTACAAGAATGTGTACACAGTTTTGATAAAAATTGTGATTTAAAGCCTGTATTTGCAAATGGTGTTGCAGATTGCAAAAAGTTGCTTGAAACAATTTTAAATGGGAAAATAGAAGGAAATTTCTTTGAAGGAATGGGATGCCCGGGTGGATGTGTAGGCGGACCGAAAAGGATTCTTGAAACAGAACAAGGAACAAAACTTGTAAATGAGTATGCCGAACAGTCAAGTTATCAGACACCGGGAGAAAATCCTTATGTTATTGATTTAATTACAAGACTTGGATTCCATACTGTAGAAGAATTTTTAGCAGAGAGTGATATTTTAGCAAGAGCATTATAAAATTAAAAATTGTATTATGGTATAAAATATAAAAAATCATCTTTTTTATAAAATGTAATTGTTTTCATTACATGATAAAGAAAGGTGATTTTTTTTGTATTTTTTATTTGTATAAATTTCCTTTTTTAAGTTAAAAAAGTAAGTTTAAGCATTTTTTATCTGGATTTTTGTCTATATATGTTTTATAATGCTATATGTGAATTTTCCATAGAAGATTTTTATGACTTATAGTAGAATGGAGGAAAAAAATGTATAAGATTTTAAAGAAAGAATGCCTTGCAGATAACATCTATTTAATGGATGTAAAAGCACCAAGGGTAGCAGAAAATTGTTATCCGGGACAGTTTGTAATTGTGAAAATGGACGAAAAAGGAGAGCGTATTCCACTGACAGTTTGTGATTATGATAGAGAAGCTGGTACAGTGACAATTGTATTTCAATCTGTTGGTGCTTCTACAAATGAAATGGCAGAATATAAAGAAGGGGATTCTTTTCGTGATTTTGTAGGACCATTAGGATGTCGTTCAGAATTAGTAAATGAAGATAAAGAAGTATTAAAGAAAAAGAAGATATTATTTGTAGCTGGAGGTGTTGGTACAGCACCAGTGTATCCACAAGTAAAGTGGATGAAAGAGCAGGGATATCAAGTAGATTGTATTATTGGGGCAAGAAATAAAAATTTAATTATTTTAGAAGAAGCCATGAAACAGTATGCAGAAAATGTTTATGTATGTACAGATGATGGTTCTTATGGATTTAAGGGAAATGTAAATGATCAAATAAAAGAACTAATTAATCATCAGGGGAAACATTATGATTTAGTAATTGCAATTGGACCGCTGATTATGATGAAATTTGTATGTATTTTAACAAAAGAGCTTCAAATTCCAACGGTTGTTAGTATGAATCCAATTATGGTAGATGGTACAGGTATGTGCGGTGCTTGTCGTTTAACGGTTGGTGGAAAAGTAAAATTTGCTTGTGTAGATGGGCCAGAATTTGATGGGCATTTAGTAGATTTTGATGAAGCTATGAAACGGCAGCAGATGTATAAAACAGAAGAAGGACGTGCTATATTGAAACAAAAAGAAGGCAATACACATCATGGAGGTTGTGGCTGTCAGGGATAATAGAAGAATATAGCAGAAATAAAATATAGTAAATAGAAAAAATTAAATAATAAAAATTGTAGACTGTGCAATAAATAGAAAAAATTAAAAGTTATCGTTATTTTATGGATAAGAAAAGAATGGAGGAAACCATGGGAGATGTATTAACAAGGATTCCTGTAAGGGAACAAGAACCAAAAGTTCGTGCAACGAATTTTGAAGAAGTATGTCTAGGGTATAATAAAGAAGAAGCAATGGAAGAAGCAACACGTTGTATTGATTGTAAAAATGCACAATGTATCAAAGGCTGTCCTGTTTCTATTGATATTCCGGGCTTTATTCGTGAAGTAAAAGAGGGGAAGATAGAACAAGCATATCAAGTGATTAGTAAGTATTCTGCACTTCCTGCCGTTTGTGGTCGTGTCTGTCCACAGGAAACACAATGTGAAGCAAAATGTATTCGTGGTATTAAGGGGGATGCTGTTTCTATTGGAAAGCTAGAACGTTTTGTAGCGGATTGGGCAAGAGAACATAATGTAAAACCTGTAAAGGATGTAGAAGATAAAGGAAAAAAGGTTGCAGTTATTGGATCTGGACCTGCTGGACTTACTTGTGCTGGTGATTTAGCAAAAATGGGATATGATGTTACTATTTTTGAAGCATTACATGAAGCAGGTGGCGTATTATCTTATGGTATTCCAGAGTTTCGTCTTCCAAAAACAGCAGTTGTTGCCGCTGAAGTAGAAAATGTGTTAGGACTTGGAGTGAAATTGGAAACAAATGCTGTAGTAGGGAAATCAGTTACTATTGATGATTTAATGGATAAAGAAGGATTTGAGGCAGTCTTTATTGGCTCTGGTGCAGGACTTCCGAAATTTATGGGGATTCCGGGTGAAAATGCAAATGGTGTATTTTCTGCAAATGAATATTTAACTAGAAATAATCTAATGAAAGCATTTCGTGAGGATTATGCAACGCCAATTCGTGGTGGAAAGAAGGTAGCCGTTGTTGGCGGCGGAAATGTAGCAATGGATGCAGCTAGAACAGCACTTCGTCTTGGAGCAGAAGTTCATATTGTATATCGCCGTGGTGAAGCAGAACTTCCTGCCAGAGTAGAAGAAGTACATCATGCAAAAGAGGAAGGAATTATTTTCCATCTTTTAACAAATCCAAAGGAAATTTTAGTAGATGAAAATGGTTGGGTAAAAGGAATGATATGTATTGAAATGGAGCTTGGAGAACCAGATGAATCAGGAAGAAGAAGACCAGTGGAAAAAGCAGGTTCAGAATTTACTCTTGATTTAGATACGGTTATTATGTCATTGGGAACAAGTCCAAATCCATTGATTTCTTCTACAACAAAGGGATTGGAAGTTAATAAATGGAAGTGTATTGTAGCAGATGAAGAAAAAGGTGCTACTTCAAGACCGGGCGTATTTGCAGGAGGAGATGCAGTAACAGGTGCTGCTACTGTTATTTTGGCAATGGGAGCAGGAAAGGCAGCAGCAAAGGGAATTGATGAGTATTTATCAAATAAAGAAAAATAAAGAATAAAGAAGCATTATAATAAGGAATGAGGCAAAAACTTCATTCCTTATTATTTATTAAAATATTGATTACTGCCAATAAAAAAATATAGAGAGTATCAAAGATAGGATAAAAATAATTGATAAACATCTGGCAAGGCTTTTTTTAGACTTAAAGGTTTTAATTCTTTTGTTACAAAACAGTGCATAGATTCTCCAGTTGCATGTAATATAGTTTTTTCTATATTCCATATTTCATAAGAGATTTTCATTTTGATTCCATTAAAAAAATCAAGTTTACAAATAATAGAAACACTTTCCCCAAAACGTACAGCTTGACGATAGTTGCAGGAAACATTAAGCACAGGGGAAAGAATACCATATTCTTCCATTTTTACATAAGGAAATCCCATCTTTGCCATAAAATCCATACGTGCTTCTTCTAACCATCGAATGTAATTAGAATGATGAATGATTTTCATTTGATCAGTTTCATAATATTTGGCTTCATGAATATAGGGTGTTATATTGTTTTTCATAAAATGTAACAGGCACAGAAACCCACTACAGGCAATACTTTTCATAAAGGAAAAGCATTGCAAACCTTGGGT
>CAJTJZ010000087.1 GCA_910576895.1 uncultured Lachnospiraceae bacterium
GGGACTTAGTGTTTATTATATCCATTCTAAAGATATTCAAAAAACAGGGCGTGGTTATTATGAAGATGCAACAAGTCTTGTATTAAAACCGGGGGAGGAAAAAACATATCAATTTAAGTTTTCTGCAGTTCGTGCTGGTGATAATAGTCCACAAAGCAGTGCAGAAGATCATAACAATGCTTCTGATTTAATGCAGGAGCGAGAAAATAATTTGCATTCTATTTTATATCAGTCAGGTATGATTGATGCGATTGCAGTTCCAAGTTTTCAGACAGCAATTAATATGGATACACAACTAGATTTGCATTATGATGAAACAAAAATTAGCGATGTAAAAGTAGATATTCAATGTGTACATGAAAATGATCCTTATGATGAAAAACATATTCCAGAACAAAAAGAAGGGGCAGTAAGCAATGCTCGAACTGGAAGGGGACTTCATGATGGAAATGAAGGCTATGAAGAATCTTGTGAATTAAAGGAAACGAAGGTTATCGATGGAGAATCCCATCATATTTATAATTTAAACTTTGGCTGTATTGGCAATAATAGTGTTCGAGTAAATTACAAGCTAAAAGTAGGCGATACTTATGTAGATAAATTTACAGAATTTGAATTTAATGTATTGACAGAGTTAAATACTGCGATTGAAACACATTCCGATTTTGTAGTAAATGAAACACAAGATAAAGATCCAAATAGTGAAACCTTTGGTATTTATAGTGACTGGTATTTTGCAAGTGGTAAAGATAGTACACAAAAGACACATTGGGGCGATGATTGGAGTCATGACAATATTAATTTTATGACTTTAAAAAATTATTTAGATCCAGACCCAGAAGAAGTAAAATCAATTGAATATTATTTAATTGATTATATGTGGGAAAATTATATGAAAAATACCCATGATAACTATATGGTAGCAAATTATCTTGATTCCTCTGGTATTTATAGTGATACAAGTTCTCCGTATACACGTACTTTCTCGGAAGTTATGGAAGCAACAGGCTTCTTTAATATGTATCGAATTGAAAAGGCATATCCTGATTTGATAGAATATAGAGAACCACCAGAATATTATCTTGAGAAAGCTTATAATATTTATATGCATCGAGTAAGTCCTGCGGCTGTTGGTTTCTATGGAGAACAACAAATTCCTGATATGATAGAAGCTCTTCGTACTGAGGGTATGACAGAAGAAGCACAGGAACTTCAAGTTATGTTTGCAAAGGAAAAGGGAAGCAATGTTGCAGCAAAAGATTATCCTTATGTTTCTGAATTTCCTTATGATAATACAGGCGAGGAAGGTACATATGCAGCAGCAAAATCTCTTTTAAAATATTATCCAGATGATGAAAATGCGGAAAGAGCAAAACGTTCTTTAAGTATGGCAGAATGGAAAACACGTGCTATGCGTGGAATTCAGCCAACTTGGTATCAATATGCCGATCCTGTATTTCTTGGCGGTGAAAGCTGGTGGAATTTCCAATATACAGCAAGTCTTGCTGGATCAATTATGGATGATTACTTAAGATATCAAAATAATGAAGCCTATGATAATGCGTGGGCAGCACGTGTCAATTATGCAGCAAAAATTTCTAATTTTAATGCGATCAATATGGGACAAATTTCTGATAAGTATGTTGGAAATGTTAGCTGGCGTTATAATATGTATAAGGGCGGCTATGGTGCTATGAATGTAAATGATGGCGGCACTCGTGTTATGAACAATGGCTGGAATGATTTTTCCGGTGAAAGTGATGAAGGACTTTATGGTTCGTTACTGCGGATTTCTTCTGATGTTGTAAATAACGATCCTATCTTTGGATTAGTTGGTTATGGCTGTAAAGTAACAGAACAAGATAAGAGCTATACAGTTACACCAAGAGATGGCATTAGAAAAAGAATTAATTTAATTAATGAAAAAGTATATGTAGAGCTTATGCAAGATGAGTGTAAAGAAGCAGTTATTAGTAAAGATGGTACTTCTTTTGAACTAAAAGTAGAACCATCCGTTACAGAAGAACATTTATCTCAAATTGATTTAAGTGGTGTAGGTATAGAAAGTGGTTATTATAGCATTGCTGTTAATGGAGAAGAAACAAATCAGGTTTATGTAAATAGTAACCATGAGGGAAGTGCTTATATTACTGTACCGGGAAGTGCAAGCACAATTACAATTACAAAGAAAGCAGATGGAAATAACGAAGCACCTGTAGTTAAAATTTCAAAATGGACAAGAAGCGAGAATGTAGGACTTGAAATTTCTACACAAGGAGATGTAGATCAGGTACAAGCAGGAGAAGGATTGCAATTATCAGCAAAGGTTATTACAAAACTTGTTCAAGATTCTGATTTGAAATTACAGGCACTCGTACCTTTTGAACTTAGAAGTACAGCATATGATGATGGAGCAGGAAAAGAAAGAGCTGCATTAACATATCAATGGGAAGTTGTATCAAAGCCAGAAAACGGAGAATTAACATTTACTTCAGATACAAAACCATTTACAGAAGTAAAAGTAACTATTGATGGAAAATATGTTGTAAAATTAACAGTAAGCGATGGAGAAAAGAAGACAGAACAAGAGATAATACTTCAAGTAGGAGAAGCTCCTGAGAAAAAAGCACCTGAAATTACATTAGCAGAAGGAGAACAAGATGATACTAATACAACGATAGCAAATTTGCAGGCAGAGGCAACACCAGATTCCCTGTATGAAGGAACAGTATCCTATGAGTGGACAGTAGAAAAACAGCCAGAAAATGGTAATGCAGTCATTGCTTCTGCAAAAGAACAAAAAGCTGTTTTGAAAGTAAGTGCTCCGGGAGAATATGTAGTACGTGTAACAGCAAGAGATGGTGATAAGACTTCTTATAAAGATATTACTATTGTAATGAATGAAAAAGCAGATGGTATTTGGCGTGAAGGCGCTGTAATCACACAAGTAAATGTACCGCCAACGCTTCCTGCTAGTATGTCAGTAATAACTTCCGATGGCAGTTATCAGGAAAAAACAATTACTTGGGATGAAATTGCAGCAGAAAAATATGCTACCGTAGGAGAATTTGAAGTTCTTGGTACAATCGAAGGATCAAACGATAAAGCAGCAATGAAAGTTGTTGTTGTAACTGGAAAAGATCAAAATGTTGCATTTTTTGCACAGCCAAGTGGTATTATTGATGATGTAGAAGATTTGGGTGGTGTAAAAGGATTAAATGATGGATATGATCCAACTAGTTCCAGAGATACTTCCCATGGTGTATGGCATAACTGGCGTGGTGGTGCACAAGGAGATCCAGCATGGGTAATGTATACATGGGATACACCAACGGTTATTTATGCAACCGATGCTTACTATTTTACTGATGGAAATTTTGCACCAAAAGATGTTGTTTTTGAATATTTGGATGAAGAAGGAAATTGGAAAGAAGTATTAAGTCCAAAAGGGCTTGGAGTAGAATTAAATCAGTATAATCATACAGAATTTATGCCAGTACGTACAACAGCATTGCGTATGACAATGACACCAAAAACAAAAGGATGTGGTGTTATTGAGTGGAAAGTATCTGGTTATTCAGAGAACGTTTATATTGACAAAAAAGCTTTAATAGCACAAGTTGATGTTGCAAAAAAATTAAAAACTTCTTTATTTGAGGAAAATGCAGATATTATTTTAAAAGCAGCGATAGAACAAGCACAAAAGGTTCTAGATAATGAAGCAGCTACACAGGAAGAAGTAGATAATGCTGTAAAAGAGCTTGGTGAAATTATAGTATCTTTACCTGCAAAAGAGAGTAACTTAGCATATAATGCAGGAGTATCTACAAGTTTTGTATCTTCTTGGGAAAGATTAGGAGCAGTCAATGATGGAAATTTAAGTGGTTCTCATTATGGTTCTTGGGGCAATACAAGCAAATCAGAATCTGTAACCTATACTTGGGCAGCAAAAGTAAAAATCAAAGGAATAGATACTTATTTTTGGTATGATGGTGTAGCTGAGACTGAGGAGGAAGCAGCAATATCTGGTGGTATTAAAATTCCAAAATCTTATACATATGAATATTTAGATGAAGAAGGAAACTGGAAAGAATTACCAAATTTGAACACCGAGGAAGAAGAACCAAAAAATGCAACATGGTTTGTGAAGGCAGATCATAATGAAATTCAAACAACAGCACTTCGTCTTACAATGGAAAAACAGGAAGAAGATGGAAATGGTGTTGGTCTTTGGGAATGGAAAGTTTATGGTACTGTTGCAGGAGAGGGAATTGTAACTTCTACATTGAAAGCAGTAACAGTTTATGCAGAAGGCTTAAATGAAAGTGACTATTCCAAAGACTCTTGGGAGCAAATGCAAACATCATTAGAACAAGCAAAAACTGTTTTAAATAAGCAAGATGTTACACAACAAGAAGTAGATAATGCAGTCAATGTATTAAGTACAGCAATTAAAAACTTAAGCCAGCAAGGAGAAGAAGATCAGGCAGAGAATCTTGCATTAGAAGCAAAGACAGATGGTGTATGTAACTATGATGGACAAGATGGAAGACCAAATGATCAGGGAGGATTGCCAAAATTAAAGGATGGAATTGATCCAGAAGCATCGAATGATTTAAGTAATGGTTCATGGTTTAATTGGCAAGATCGTAAAGATGCAGAAGGGAATGTAAAAACACCATGGGTAAGCTATACATGGGATAAACCAGTAATTCTTGATAGTACCGATATTTATTATTTCTCAGAAGGAGAAGGTGCAGGTCATGAACTGCCACAATCTGTAACGATAGAATATTTAGATGAAAATGGAACTGATTGGAAAGCAGTAAAAACAGTTACAGAGTGTAAAAGAGATCAATATAATACAACAAGTCTTGACAAGATTTGTACGACAGCACTTCGTTTAACATTAACACCACAATCATGGAATGAAGCAGAAGTAGTACATGGTGTTGGTATTATTGAATGGAAAGTAATGGGAACTTATGCAGAAGAACAAACTAGTGAGGATTCTACCTTAAAAGTGAATGCACTTAATTTAAAAGCTAAGAAAAGTAAGAAAAACACAAAAAATACAACAGATAATAAAGAGCAGGAAATTGAATGGTCAGTAATAGGAAATACAGCAGAGGGAACAGTAATTGATGAGAATGGATATCTTACTGTAGATGAAAAAGAAACAGAAAAAACCATTACAATCAAAGCTGTATTAAAAGAAGATCCTACCTGTGCTTCTGAGATTTCCTTAAAAGTAGTTCCTACTACAGATAATAACGATAACAATAACAACAATAATAACAATAATAACAGCGGTAGCAGTAACGGTGGAAGTAGTACTGTTACAACACCAACAGATACAGATAAGAAACCATCCGAAGAAACACCAGTACAACCGGGAAAAGATGATAATATAAAAACAGAAACAAAACCTGATGGTACAGTTGTAGAAACAAAAGTAGAAACAGCAGAAAATGGAAATGTGATTACAACAGTAACAGAAACAAAGCCAAATGGGGATATAACAGAAACAAAAACAGTGTCTGCTTCTAATGATGATACGATACTTACAATTGTAAAACAAACAAAAAATGGACAGAAAAAAGCAAATGCTGTGATTTCAGCAGGAGCAAAAGGAACAGTTGTAATTACAGAAAATCTTTTAGATACGCTGTCAAAAGATAAAGATGTAAGTAAATATACATTAGAAATTGCTTCAGATACTGTAAATGCAGCACCAAAGAAAACAAAAAATACAATCATTACAGTAAATGTTCCATTCGTAGATAATGCAAATATGGATAAAATTGTTTGTACTAAGGATGGTTTACAAACAGCAAAAGCAACGGGCAAGGGCTTAAAAATTATTGTTAATATGACAAAGGCAGATGGCAGCACAGATAGTAGTACAATTGATACAGAAACTTCCAGAAATAGCTATGTTGCTACCATTCCAGCAAAACAATTACAAAAAATTGATAATAGTGTGGAAACTTTAACACTTGCCTTAAAAGTAGTTGCACAACAGAAGTTAAAGGATACCAATAATATCGAAGGAACAATTAAAACAAAGCTTACTAAGAGTGGAAGTAATGCAGGAAAAGCTTATGTAATTTCTACTGTAGAGAATACAAAATTAAAAAATGTCGGCATAAAATTTAAGATTGATGTTGTGAATAATGCCGAGAATGTGGATATAAAAGCAGGCAATACCGTATATATCTATAAATATAATACTTCTACAAAGAAATTTGAAGAAATAGCATATAGCAAGCAAGTGGTAGCAGCAGATGGTACTGTTGATATTTCAGGTTATAGTGGTATGAACTATATTGTTTCTGCAAAGAAATTAAGTGGAAATTCTGTTACTACAATAAAACAGGGGATTAAAGTAAAAGTAAAGAAAAATACAATAAAGAAAGGAAAGAACTTATCCCTGAAACTTACATTGCCAGATACTATTAGTACAAAGAGCAAATTTGGAACAGAAAAAGCAACAATAACTTATAAATCAAATCATCCAAAAATTGCATCTGTTTCCAAAAATGGAGTGATTAAAGCAAAGAAAGCTGGAAAAGCAACCATTACAACAACAATAAAATTATCAAGTGGACAGAAGATAACAAAGACAAAGAAAATTGTAGTAAAGTAATAAAGATAGTAGAAATAGAAAGAATTTCATGATAATAGAGCCTGCGATATGGGAGAAAATGACCATATTACAGGCTCTATCCTATATTTTTATAGTTTGGTTATAAATGCAATTTGATTATAAGATGGAGAAAGGATTTAATCTTATACAAAGGATATCTTAAAAAGGGATGGTGAAAATTATGAAAATTTTAAATAATCTTAGTATTCGGTTTAAAGTGATTATTCCCATTGCAGTATTAGCAATTTTATTGATTGTATCTAGTATTATGGGATTATATAGTGCAAAAAAACAAATGAATGCGGGAACAGATATTTCAGATAATTATACAAGAAGTATTACACAAATAGGAGATATCAATAAATGGATTACAAGCATTGGAAAAGTAATGTATGCACATTGTATTGCTGTAGAAGATGAGAGAAAGGAGTCTTTAACAGAGGAAGCAGAAGAAATTATAACAAATATTGAAACACTTTTGACAGGATATGAAGAATCCTTAGATGGTGGTGAGGAAGCAGATGTGTATTATCAGTTTAAAGATATTTATGCTACCTATAAAGATGGCGTACAAAATGTAATGCGTTATAGCAGTGGAGGATGGGGCAGAATGAGTACGCAATTGATTGAAAGTCAGCAAGCACCATTGGAACAAGAATTGGAGGAATTACTTTCTACTATGTCAGATATTAATCGGGAAGGTATGAAAAATGCAGTAGTTACACAAGAAAAAGCTTATCATAATAGTCTTTTATCCTCTATAGTTTTTATTACGATTGCTATTATTATGTTAATTTTGACTATTTTTATATGTTATGTTTCTATTGTGCGGCCATTAAGAAAAGTAAATCATGAATTAGCTTTTATTGTAGATAGTATTAATAAAAATCAAGGGGATTTAACAGCTCGTATCACAGTTTCTGGAAAGGATGAAATTGGAACAATTGCCTATGGTATTAATTTATTTATGGAAACGCTTCAAAAAGTGATGGGAAAGATTAGAAAAAGTTCTGAAAGTATGGATAATATTGTAGAAGATGTATTTTATAAAGTTACTACAGTAAATGATAATGCAAGTGATATTTCTTCTGTTATGGAACAAATTTCTGCATCAATGCAAGAAATTTCTTCTACGATTACAACTGTTCAAGATAATACTTGTGGCATTGGAGATAATGTAACAAAATTGGCAGATGCCTCTAATGAACTTTTGAATTATTCCGAAACTATGGAAAAAACAGCGGGTGATATGGAAAAGAATGCTGTGAAAAATAAGCAAAACACAAGTCAGATTGTAAATAGTATTATTGGTAAATTGCAAATTGCAATTAAAGAAAGTAAGAAGGTTGAAAAAGTAAATGAACTTACTGATAACATTTTAAATATTTCCAGTCAAACAAATCTTCTTGCATTAAATGCTTCTATTGAAGCCGCACGTGCTGGAGAAGCAGGAAAAGGATTTGCTGTTGTTGCAAATGAAATTAGTCAGTTAGCAGATTCTAGTCGGGAAACTGCCAATAATATTCAAAGTATTAATACTATGGTAATTACTTCTGTAAATGAATTAATTAATAATTCTAATCATTTAGTAAAATATATTAATGAAAATATTTTGCCAGATTATGATGGTTTTGTATTGGCAGGAAAGCAATATAGTAAGGATTCTATATATATTAATGAAACAATTGAAAAGTTTGATCAAATGGCAATGAACCTTCGGCATTTAATGAATAATATTAATGAATCTATCAATGAAATTTCATCTGCAATTGATGAAAGTGCAAATGGTGTAGCTAATGTTACTGCCAATACAGGTAATCTTGTAAAAGATATTGATCAGATTTCTTTAGGAATAGGAAAAAATAGAGAAGTAACAGAAGAATTAAATATAGAAGCACAGCATTTTGTGAAATTATAATATTTTAATATTGTAGAAATTTAATTTATAATAAGATCGTAAGCATTCAAAAAAGCATCTTGACAAGTTAAAATAGATGGTTGTACTGTCTAACCGTACAGTACGTAAAATTTTAAACGTCAGTTAGCCTTC
>CAJTJZ010000088.1:0-3300 GCA_910576895.1 uncultured Lachnospiraceae bacterium
ATTCTTTAGAAAAAATAACAATACCAGATAGTGTGAAAGAAATAAGATCATCTAGGTATTCTAAAACATTTGGAGATTGTGGTAATCTGGAAAAGGTAATAATTGGAAATGGCATAAAAAAAATAGGAGGCGGTTGTTTTAGAGACTGCATAAAATTAAAAACAGTAATTATAGATGATAAAGCAGAATTCAATATAGAAGAAGGTACATTTAGGAATTGTGAACAATTAGAAAGTATTAATATACCAAGGACAGTTTCAGAAATTGGAGATAACACATTTTATAATTGTATTTCTTTAAAAAATTTAACTTTAAATGAAGGACTTGAATATATTGGATTCGAAGTATTTTATAATTGTGATTCTTTAGAAGAAATAATAATACCAGATAGTGTAAAAGAGATAAGTTCATCTAGGTATTCTAAAACATTCGGAGATTGTGGTAATCTTAAAATAATAACAATTGGAAAAAATACAGACAAGATAGGGGATTATTGTTTTGGAGGATGCAAGAATTTGGAGAAGGTGGTAATTCCTAAAAATGTTACAGAGATAGGAAATGATATTTTGGAAGATTCTGAAAAGGCTGTTATTTATGGATTTAGTGGTACAGTAGCTCAAACTTATGCAAATGAAAATGAAATTCATTTTGTAGAAATGTTAGATGTTCCTATGACTTCTATTTCTTTTGATGATCCCGAGGTTTATATGATGACAGGAGAAAATTTAATTCCTACAATACAAATTAGTCCAATAGATACAACAGACGGAATTCAATGGCAGTCTTCCGATGAAAATATTGCTATTGTAAATAATTCAGGAAAAGTAACAGCAAAACAAGAAGGAAGTGTTACGATTATTGCTACATCTACTAATGGGATAAGAGAATCTTATAATGTAGTAGTGTCAAAAGCACCAGAATATCTTACATTTAATTTAATTGAGAAAGAAGCCAAAATAGGTGATACATTTAGAAATGTTGCAATTGTAGATGAAGGAAGAACAGATATTCTTGTTGTATATAAAAGTAGTGATGATAATATAGCTTTTGTAGATGAAGAAGGAACAGTAGAAGTATTATCAGAGGGAGAATGTGATATTATAGCAGAAACATCAGGAGGGCTTACTGCTAGTTATAAGCTTATTGTAAAAACTAAAGGAGAAACAGAATTTAATTCCTCTACAAATTCAAAAAAAAGGTTAAAATTAAAGAATACAAAAGCTGTAATAAAAAAAGGAAAAACAATTCGCATTAAAGCGGTAGCTAGACCAAGTGTAAAGATACGATATTCTTCTTCTAATAAAAAAATTGCTATTGTTAATTCTAATGGTGTAGTGAAGGCAAGAAAGAAGGGAAAAACTGTTATTTTAGTAAAAGCAAATGGGATTACAAAAAAGTTTAAAGTAACTGTAAAATAAAGTTTAAAAAGTGAAAAAGAAAGGCAAAAATATGGGAAAAAAAAGAGCTATTTTTATATTATTTGTTGCTATAGGTTTTTTGTTTGAGATCGCAATAGTTTCAAATAAAACACAAGCAGCATCTATAAAAAAAGTATGTAAAGTATATAAACAATATCTTGCAGAACATGAAAGTACATGCAAATATTTCAGAGTGGTAAATTTAAAAGGGAATGATGTGCCAGTTTTGATGACAGCAGAAGAAGCGGAAACGGCATATGATAGTTTTGGATTTCGTATAATGGTAACAGCATATACATATAAAAATGGAAAAATAAAAAAAATGGGAAATATTAATGTTGGTAAGATGTTATCTTACTATCAAGGAAGTTTTTATAGTCTTGTAGTACATGGATTAGAAAAAGGATATGTTCAAAATGATAAAATTGCATTATGTAGTATTAATACAAATTATAATTTAGATACACAATCTTATGAAAGTGAAATTTTTTTTAATACAGAAGAAGATGGAAATTATGAAAGTGAAAAAATTACAGAAGTTCAAAATCAAAATTTTATAAAAGCTTATCAAAAATCAAAACAAATAAAACCATATAAAAATACAAAAAAAGGTCGAAAAAAATGTGTTATTAATAGAATTCTTGGAAAAAGCTATAAAGAAACATCAGAATTATTAATTACTGATAAAAGTCTTTCGATTGGTGATAGCTATACCCTTTTAATAGAAAATAAGATAAAAGGTGCAGAGTATCAGTGGAGTAGCGAAAATGAATTTATTGCAACAGTAACACAAGATGGAAAAATAGAAGCAATTAGTGAAGGAGATACAATCATTACTTGTAAAGTAATAAAAGGAAAAGATTCTTATTTGTTAAAATGTAAGTTATATATAATTGTTTAATAATTTTGGTAGAATTAAAGAAAATTATAAATGAGAGGAAAAATAATGAGAATTATAGGAAAAAAAGGATTTAGATTTATAACGTTTGCTGTTATATTGTTATTTGGAATTTTAATAATTCCAAACAAAGTAGGAGCAGCTTCCTATCAAAGAGTTTATGATAAAAGTAAAATTGCTGGAAAATATTTTTGGAATGATGATGGAAAGATTATGGTTTCTGAAACAAAAAATAGTGATGGAGAATGCATTCAAAAAAATGTAAATAACTCTTTTATTACAAATGGAGAAATAATATACTTTATAAAAGGATATCAAAGAGATGATATTAATGTTTATAGAATAAATGCAGATGGAACAAAGAAAAAACATATCAAGAAGTTGAAACATGCAGGAAACTTATCAGGATTTTATGGAAATAAAGTATATTATGAGCGACATACTTCTTATCATAATGAATGTGATGAAACGTGGATTCATGAGTATTCCTATGATATAGAAACAAGAAAAATAAAAAAAGTTGCTGATAGTTGCTGTTTTCGTGATTCATATAAACAATATTTTATAGGCGAACCAAATGCAGGAGATTATGCTCCTTGTCCATTGATTTTATATAATGCAAAATCAGGAAAGAAAAATATAATTACTGATAGTAATTTAGGATTTTATCTTCAGGAAAATAAAATATATTTTGCAGATGCATTAAAAGAAGGAGAACAATATAAATATGATAATGAAAATAGTACTTGGGAAGTTTCTATCAAGAGTTATCATATAAAGACAGAAAGAATAAAAATAATTGCAAAGAAATTAAAAATACATAGTATAGATGAAATTAATTCTAAAAAAGTTATTTATAGTATAAGTTATAAAGACGGAGAATCGCAATATTATAGCTATAATTATAAAACAGGAAAAAAGAAAAAAACGATAAATTTAAGTCATTTTTTGTAAAACAAATAAGTCATCCAAATAAATACGGAA
>CAJTJZ010000088.1:3310-7320 GCA_910576895.1 uncultured Lachnospiraceae bacterium
CGATAAAAAACTAATTTATATGGTATATTTTTTGCTATTAACATAAGATAAAAGTAAAAAAGGTACTTAAAAAAATAGTTAAAAACAATGCAAATTATATTTGGAGGTAATATGAAAAAAATAATTTTAATAGTAATAACGATGATATTAACATTAAATATAATATTTCCTGAAGCTTTCTTTTGGAAGAATGATATAGTAGTACAAGCTAATGGTATTACAATAGGTTCTAAAAATAAAAATTCTGAATGGTGGAAAGATTTTAGTGATATTTATCAGCTTCATGGAAATTTTGATATAACATTTACATTTAATAATTACAGCAATGGTGAAACAGAATATAATAATTATATTATGGTATTTTCAAAACAATTACAAGGTTTAATAAATGTGGAAGAAAGAACAAATGATTATGCCGAGTATGCAATTATAAGAGCAGATGCTTATGGATGGGGATATAGTCAGTCAAATGATATGAGTGTTAATAAAACATATTTGGGAAATCCTATTTCTTATGATACAGATATTTATAATGATAGAACAGGGGAAACATTTATAGAAATTATGAAAGATGCTTCTGTTACTGTCCGAGTAAAAAGAAGTGGAACATTTATTCAATGTCAGGCAACGATGGTATCTAATAAAGATAAAACAAAGTCAGGATATGTAACAACTTCTTTTTCAGAAATAGCAGAGGATATATGGTTTACATTTACAGTAGAAAAATGTTATCTTGATAATTTTTCTTATCAAGATAATACAGGAGATTCTATTGTTGCAATTAATGACTCCATACCAACGAAACAACAAGGAATTCCATTGGATAAAAATGCACTTGCTGTAGTTGGAAAATCAGATTTGTCTTCTGAATGGTGGGAAGATCATACAAAGTCATATTTACTTTCTGGTGACACAAAGCTTACATTTACTTTTAATCATTATAGTTCTGAAAATAATGTAGATGGAAGTGATAATTTCGTTTATCATTTTACAAATAAAGCATATGTTGTAGATGATAATAATAGAGCAGATGATTATATAGAACATGCAATTTTATATGCAAATGATACAGGATATTCTTTGACAGGTGGTGCTGCTAATAATAATTATAATCGAAAAGATGGTGTTTCTTATGAAGGATATCCTATAGAATATACAAGGAGCTACCATGATATTAATGAATTAAAAATGATATTGTCTGCAGCAACTGTGACTACAACAATTAGAAGAACTGGAAAAATGATTACAGTAAATGAAAAAGCAATATCTAAACTTGATGTATCAAAGTATTATACTAGAGAAGTAGTAATTTATACTACAAGTGATGATATCTATGTAGGATTTACTACAAATGGTTGTTATTTTGAGATTTTATCAGCTCCTAATGATGCTCTTGCAAGAGAATCTAAAGTTTTTAAAATAGATGATGATGTTAATAAAGAAGTTACTATTAATCGTCAGGAAGAAAAACAAGAAATTAGTAATGATAATGATGTTAATAGCAATAATTATGAAGATGATGAAAGTCAAGATATAGAATCTATTAATATTAAAAGAATATTAAAGTTAAAGAAAACGAAGGCAACAATAAAAAAAGGAAGAAAGATACAAATTAAGGTGATTGTTAAACCAACAACAAAAATTGAGTATTCTTCTTCTACTGTTAATTCAATAGGAACAGTAAAAGCAAGGGGAAAAGGAAAAGCAGTGATTTCTGTAAAAGCAAATGGAATTACAAAAAAATTTAAAGTAACAGTAAAATAATATTAAGAGTATAAAGATAAAATAATAGAAATAAAAACAATAAAATATATAGTATTTTATGAAATAGTTTTGAATTTTATAATATGAATATAATATAAATTTTTCATAAAAATAATGAAGCCATAAACTAAAACAGCTTATGGCTTCATTATTTTTATGATTAATAAACAGCTAAAATTTTAAGATATTTCACTTAATAAGTTTGTGAAAAAATTAGCATTTTTACAAGAAATGTTGTGTTTTTTTTAAAAATTTTATATAATACAAATGGAAAAATTTTAGTAAAAAAGATATTTAAAAAAATATTAAGGAGTAGAATATGATTACATTTGAAACAAAAAACAATCGTGTTATATTAAAAAAATATTCTGGAACGGAATCTATTGTAATAGTACCAAAGCAGATAGAAGGGAAAGAAGTTCAGGCAATTGGAACATATGCATTTGCGGAAAATCGACAGTTGCAAGAGATAGTTCTTCCAGATGGATTATTAAAAATTGATAAACATGCATTTTATAATTGCAGAAATTTAGAACAGGTTTCTGCACCGGGAGGATTAGAAAGTGTAGAAGATGGTGCATTTAAAAATTGCGAAAAACTTACGAAATTTATATTACGTCATGCAAAGCCGGGGAATGTTTGTTTAAAGCATCTTTTATATGATCAAAATCATACCATAAAAGTGATGATTGAGTATCAATTCATTGGTATGTCTTATCTTTATTTTCCATCTTATGAATATGAATATATTGCCAATGAACCAGCAAGGATTTTTAATGAAGTTGGATATGGTGCTGGATATCTGTATCAGCAATGTTTTTTTAATAATGATGTGGATTATATAAGATATGATTCTATTTTTCCTTCTGCTATTGTAAGTGAAGATATGGAAACATTGCTTTCCATTGCTTTGTTAAGATTAAAATATCCTTATCAGCTTTCCGATTTAGCAAAAGAAAGATACAGAAATTACATTATAAATAATTTTACGTCTATATGTATGTTAATTTTTGAATATGATAAGAAGGAATGGTTGCTTTTTTTAGAACAACTTGGTTTTTTTAGAGAAGATATATTGCCAGAATTAATAGAAGAAACTAGAAAACATCAATTTTTAAAAGGACTTGCATGGTTAATGGATTATCAAAGAAAATATTTTTCTAGTAAAAAAGAAGAATTTTTATTGTAAAAATATAATTGTTTTCTTTATTTTTTTGTGGTAGTATGTTAAAAAAAGGAGGGAAATTATGGTAACAAAAAAACTTCATAGTCAACAGCGAGGAAATTTCTGTGCTTCTATTGTATGGATGGCATTTCTTGCATTTTTTGGCTATTTAATGGTTCAAATTTATTTGCATGGTACAGGAGAATCTAGTGGTAATAGTCGTTTTGGGTTAAAAGGTTTATTTTCTTCTTATCTACGCAAATTAGAAGCAGAAGGACAGGAAGATTTGGCAAAATGGATCTTGCTTCTTATTTGTGCAGTTGCTGGAATTTATGTATTTATAAGAACGATAATATCCTTATTTCACATTGCACCAAAGTATACAGAACTTGGACAATCTATTTATCGACAAATGCCAGAAAATGGAAATTTTAAAGAATTATGTGAACAGATGGATCATGATATGGAAAGGGGCTGTAAAGAGTTTGGTGCTGGTGTATTTGTTAGTTCCTCTTGGATTTTAGAGGAGGAAATTA
Organism: uncultured Lachnospiraceae bacterium; assembly: GCA_910576895.1. Lineage (GTDB taxonomy): Bacteria > Bacillota > Clostridia > Lachnospirales > Lachnospiraceae > MGBC100174. The sequence goes on from CAJTJZ010000088.1 coordinate 6,776, forward strand.
TGCGGTTACATAGTATTCAGACAATATATGATTATGTATCATCAGGAGAAAAAACACTGATACTAGAAGATATGGATGGATACTGCATGAAAATAGAATTTATTATGCAGGAGTGGGCAGAGGAGTTATTAGAATATTTTAAAAAGTCGCTTCCAATGGTAAAAATTGTAAAAGGAAATGGTGATCAAGAGGAAGAAATAGAACTAGGAAAAATGTTTAGTTGGCATATAGAAAAAACAAAAGAAGAAGTAGAAGAATATAAAGAACTTGCAAGTCAAGGAGATGCTTATGCTCAAACAGAATATGGAAAATGTCTTTTATTTGGAAAGGCAGGAATCACGCCTAATGGTATTGCTGCCTATGAATGGTTTCAAAAAGCAGCAGCACAATCAAATGAGATTGCAAAGATGTATCTTGGACATTGTAAGTTATATGGAATTGGTACAAACAAGGATGAAAATGAAGGCTATAAAACCTGTAAACAAACATAGAAATCTCCTGCCCATTACATGCATGGTCGGTCCTACTGGTCTCTGGCTTTTGTT
>CAJTJZ010000088.1:7330-8647 GCA_910576895.1 uncultured Lachnospiraceae bacterium
CAGAAGATAGTTCCAGTCAGCCATTAGCAGAGTATTCTACCTTTGAAAATGAAGATCTTGTACAGCTTTTTTGGGATCTTGGAAATGCATTAGAAAAAAGTCTTGGTGTGGCTCAAAATTATCGTGTTGCCGTTTATTACTTTACTATGATTGATGATTGGGGGCATCCAGAAGGGGCAAAGCGAATGCGTCATTATAAAAAAGGGCTTTCTGGATGGAAAAAAATAGATTGAAAATATAGTAAATTATTTATTTTTATAAGCTTAAACTATTTATTATTTTATTTATAACAAGGTGGGAATTTTATAATGACAAATAAAGATATTTTGCAAATTGCAATGGAACAATCTGCATTAGATATTAACTGTAAAACATCAGATTTTTTTTGTGATCATCATGTAATTGTAAGATCTGGTGTGAAAGAAGGTGCAAGAAAATATTATAAAGAGCCAATTCCATGTAATTTAGTTTCTTATGGAAATAATATTGTTGCATCAGTACAAGATGCATATAGGGAAATTATAGAAGAATTTTTAAAAAGATATGAGTTTTATCATTGTTTTGAAACGCCTAATTTATATTGGCTTAATGAGAAGTTGGAAGCAGCAGGTCAAAAAATATGTTTTATGGCGGAATATTATTTGCCAGATATAGAAAAATTACATGCACTTTCTTGTGATTATAAAATGGTAATTTTAGAACAATCTGATTTTGTAAATTTATATCAGCCTGAATGGAAAAATGCTTTATGTTCTGAAAGAAAGGAATTAGATATTTTAGGTGTTGGGGCATATGATTCTGGAAAATTAGTTGGACTTGCAGCATGTTCTGCAGATTGTGATACTATGTGGCAAATTGGTGTAGATGTACTTCCAAAATATAGAAGGAAGAAAATTGCATCTGCCCTTACAAGCACGTTAGCCATAGAAATTTTAAAGAGAGATAAAGTACCATTTTATTGTTCTGCATGGTCTAACCTTAGATCAGTACGAAATGCAATTAAAAGTGGATTTATTCCATCATGGGTAGAAATGACAGCAAAACCTAAGAGTACAGTTGAAAAATTGTTAGAATGATAAAAAATACAAGATATGATTTACTGAAAGGAAAATTGGAAATTAGTATGTGATTAGAAAATATTAAGTGAATTTTTTTTGATATGGGTTGAACGTTGATTGATGAAATAATAGCAATGGAACATCGAATTAGACAAGTAATTGAGAGAACAAATATAACTTATCAACTCTTTATGAACTTTATAAATTATTAGCTTATAGCAATCCAATAAAAATTTAAACAATGCCACAAGAACGAAAC
>CAJTJZ010000089.1 GCA_910576895.1 uncultured Lachnospiraceae bacterium
TGGATATATGAGGTTGCACAGAGAAACCAAATATGCGAAAACCAAGCTTCCTTCTATGCGTAAAATATCCAAGGTACGAATCGAAAGTCATTCGTGAAAACCGTTGGGCGAACGGGGTTAGCCTGTTGATACTGGATACATTGGGTATCCTTGAGCAGGAAGCCCCCACTTCTTTCAGTGGTGGGAGTACGTCACTCTTGGAATATAAAACTCTCTACTAGCCTTTGATGTTTTCTCTTGAATAAAAGTAGGAGAGATAAGAATAAACCTAAGTTCTTCCACATTTTCTAATTGTTTTTTCAGTTCTTGATATGCATAAATTGAAAAACAAGCAGCTGCTCATGTTCTATTGATAATAAGAATCCTTTCCTCCCTATATTTATAATGCTCTAATCCTTTTACTGTAAGAAAAGCTTCAAAGCAAAGAAATACAACTATTTTTACCCTGTCTTTTTCCGCACAATAACATCTTCCTCGCTAGAAAAGGTCCTGCTTTTCAAGAACACTTTTCCGCAAAAGAAATTGTTTCTTTCCAATATGTATGTTCCGCTGTCATCAAATAAATTTCTGTCATACACTCATTCTCCCTGTTTCTTATTCTAATTTTCAGGTCTGTCAGGGCAGAGATATCACGAAATATCCAACTCCATTTCTAAACATTCCCATTCGCCAACAGGCATTTTATAGATTTCCATTCTTCCAACAGGCTGAAATCCCACCGATTCATAACAATATCTGGCTCTGTCATTGTTTGTAAATACACCCAGCGTAATTTTAGAAGCACACAAATTATTTTTTGAAAAGTTGATTGCCAACTGCAACATTTTCTTTCCATTTCCACATCCCCTGATAGCAGGAGCGACAATAACAAATCCAAAACGCACAATACTATCATCATTTTCTTCTGGATATCGAATATACAAATGCCCCACAAGATTATTATCATCATCAAATGCACTAAGCGGAATAAATCTGTTACTTTTCATCATAGGTGCGTATTCTTCATTTAATGCATTATTCGCAAGCGGAAATTTTCCTATCCGATTAGCAGACCATTGGTATAAACTTTTCTCGTCCTTAATCCAACTACATATTACTGCTGAATCTTTTTCTTGATATTTTATTAGTTCCATATTTCCTCCATCAAATGCCAGACTGTCCTTCCATAAAAGCATCAATTTGTCTCAATATTGAAAGATTTTCCTGATAGGAAAAATTGTTGGCCTCAATCAGCAATGTATCTCCTATAACATTTTCATTCCGAATCCATTTCGCTGTCCTGATAAAATCTTCTTTTATATGCAGTGATGTGCTTAAATGAACAGGATGTCTGTTTTCTTCATTCATACGAAAAAGATATCTATCATACAAAATTTCTGCATCTCCTCGCAGCACAAGTGTTAATACATCATATTGATTATTACGGGCAATTTCATGCAATTTTTTTAATTCCGCTTCATGAAAGTTGGATTCAAGAATAAGCGAATTACCTGTTATCACAACTTTTGAAAATATATGGCACATAATCTCTATTGTTGCATCGGATAGTCTTTTATTCTCCTCACGATTATGAAACCCAATGGTATCACCTAAAATCTCTTTGAGTACATCCTTCTGAAATGTAGCAGTCTTATATCTTTTAGATAATATTTCAGAAAAAGTTGATTTTCCTGCTGCTATATCACCTGTAATTAATAACAATTTTCCCATAAAAACCTCCTAAAACCTATACATCTATCCTCTCATACTCCATTTAAAAAATATCTCTAATATATTTTTTAAGACCCTCCTCTGTAGAAAAATCATATTCCATATTTTTTTCAACATAATATTCTTCTATACTTTCCATTGTGATAGGTTCATTAGATGGAATATTATCTGCATATCCTTTTCTAGCAAGTTTCCAAGGAATTTCTTCATGAGTGATTTTTTCTAACATCTTTCCGCCATATTCTCCAAAAGTATTGACAACCAAATCAATGACTCTATACTCCTCATCAGTAAGTTCATCTTCTACACCTTCAAAAATTGCAAAGCGTGTATCTTCAATAGGGTTATATTTAAAATCTCTAAATATATCATACACTTCTGGGTATACAGGTCCATGAACCCATGCCTGACAATTTTCAAAGAACATTGGTTTTCCATTCAGTGCATAAGATTCTCCTGAATAAAATAAAGCAATTTTTTCTTTATTCTCATGTAACTTTTCTTTCATAAAAGCTGGAGAAGATAATGCCATCTTCATAATATCAGAATACTCCTTTGAGGGTATCTGACCAGAAAGATACCTCGTAATAGTTACTTCACCGAAACCAAGTGCAAGAGACAATGGTGCTTTCCCAATTTTATAAATTTTCATAAGCTTTTCAATATCATCAATCGAAACAATACCTTCATAAGCTCTATATTGTTCATCAACTTCCTGAATATTTCTGTCAATTAATCCAGGAATGCTCATTTCTTCCCCACACTCGTCACATACTGCAACTGTAATGTTAAACATATATTTCACATCTTTTATTGTTTTTATAATGTTTCTTTTTTTCAGGGCATATTCTGTTTCTTTTCTGCATACTGTGCAAAAATCGTTTCTTCCTTTCTCTGCTATAATAATTCCTCCTTTTTATAAAAAATAAGCCAGTTTCAAAACCGACATCCCGACATTTTCATAAAATTCAAAATAATCTTGACCAATCTTAAATACCATATTCCATCTCAGGCGTTACTTCAAGCATTTCCACTGTATCTAATGCTTTTTTTACCATTTCCTCAATTTCTTCTTTTAAATTTCCCTCATGTCTTGCAATAATATTTATATTTGGTTTTGTCACTGGATGCTTTGCTACAAAAATAGTACAACAGTCTTCAAATGGTTGAATCGATGTTTCATAAGTATCAATTCGTTCTGCAATATCTACAATATCTTGTTTATCAAAAGCAATTAAGGGACGATATACTGGTAAAGTACAAACAGCATTTGTTGCCAGTAAACTTTGCATTGTCTGACTTGCCACCTGTCCAATACTTTCTCCTGTAATGAGTCCCTGACAAGATGCACTCTTTGCTAAATGCTCTGCAATCCGCATCATATAACGCCGCATAATAATCGTCAATTCATCATGTGGACATTTCTCATAAATATACATTTGAATATCCGTAAAATTTATAATATATAAATGAATTTTCCCTGTATAAACAGAAATTTTCTTCGCAAGATCAACTACTTTTTGCTTTGCTCGATCACTTGTATAAGGCGGTGCATGAAAATAAACAGCATCAATTTCTACCCCTCGTTTTGAAATCATATAACCTGCGACAGGACTATCAATTCCGCCTGATAATAATAACATTGCTTTTCCGCTGCTGCCAACGGGCATACCACCAAGCCCATGAATCATTTTAGAATATACATAAGCAGCACTGCCTCTTACTTCAATGTAAATACGCTCTTGTGGTTCTCGTACATTAACCGTTAATTCTGGAAATCTCTCTAAAATAGCTTCTCCTGCCTTTGCACAAATTTCTGGTGATGTTAAGGGATAGCTTTTATCACTACGCTTTGCTTTTACTTTAAAAGTAAACGTTTCTCCCTGATATGCCTGTCTTACATAATCACAAACATGATTTACAATATTCTCCCAAGTCTTATCTTCTATCACTACGGTTGGGCAAATTGCCCAAATACCAAATACTTTTTGCAGTGCATCTATAGTTTCTTCATAATCAAATTCTGTTTGTGCCTCTACAAAAATACGTCCTGACTCTTTTATTACACAAAAATCTCCTTCTACATGATCAAGTGCTGCTTTAATACGATCACGCAAAATATTCTCAAAAATATAACGATTTTTTCCTTTAATTCCAATTTCTGCATATTTAATTAAAAATGCACGATACATAAATCATAATCTCCAATCTATTTACTAGTCGCTTGACTATTTTTCCTTATTAATTTCTTACAAATCTTCTTAATTGCGGCAGCAGATTTTTCAATGTTTCCAAAACAATATCCAATTCCTGTTTTGTTGTATCTCCTGACATACTAAATCGCAGTGTTGCATCCATAAGCTCTCTTTTCACTCCAATTGCTTTTAAGGTACTACTTAACTTTGGATGATTCGATGCACCAGAAGATACATAAATTCCTTTTTCTTCTAAAGCATGAAGCAACACTTCACTTTTAATTCCTTCAAAACTAACACTAATAATATGTGGTGCTGTTTCTTCTACTTTTTGTATTCCCTTCTCTAATTCTACACCATTTACTGTTGTTCCCTCTATTTTTACTATCTGTTCTATAAAATATAATTTTTTTTCATATAATTCTTGTATTTTCTCTTTATAATTTTGATAAATTTCCTCCGCTGCCATTCCAAGTCCTGCAATCCCTGACACATTTTCTGTTCCAGAACGCATTCCTTTTTGCTGTCCACCCCCATAAAGAATCGGTTTTATCTTTACTTTATCGGAAATATATAAAGCTCCTATTCCCTTTGGCCCATGAATTTTATGTCCACTAATAGAAAGTAAATCAATACCCTCTCTTTTTGGATAAATTTGATATTTTCCATATGCCTGTATTGCATCAGAATGCACGAAAATATCTGGTTTTTTCTCCTTTGCTGCTTTTGCAAGCTCTGCTACTGGCTCTAATGTACCAATTTCATTATTTACATACATAATAGAAATTAAAATAGTATCCTCTCGAATCGCATTTAGTAAATCCTCTTTTTTTATATGACCAAAAGAATCTACAGGAAGAAAGGTAAGTTCAAAGCCCTGCTCCTTTAAAAAAAGAAGTGGATTATGTACCGATGGATGTTCTATTTCTGTTGTAATTATATGGCTTCCCATACGTTTATTTGCTAATGCCGTACCAATTAAGGCCATATTATTTGACTCTGTACCCCCAGAAGTATAAAAAATCTCTTTTGGCGATACCTTTAATGTTTTTGCAATCTGATCACTGGCATGATGAACATAATGTTCTGCTTTTATTCCCTTTTTATGCATAGAAGATGGATTTCCATACGCAGTTTCCATTATTTCCATCATAATTTGACATACAGATGCAAATGGTTTTGTTGTCGCTGAATTATCAAGATATATTTCTTCCATAACATAGTTATCCTCTTTTTTATCTATTATTTCTTAAATCTATTATTTCTTAAATCTATTACTTCTTGTCTATTATTTTCTATTTCTCTATATTACATTCCAGTTCATACATTAAAATAGAAAACACAGAAAGTCCAGCCGTTTCTGTCCTTAAAATACGTTTTCCAAGAGAAATAATTTCTGCTCCTGCTTTTCTTGCAGTTTCTATTTCTTCTAATTCAAAACCGCCTTCTGGTCCAATAAAAATTCCAATAGAAATATTTGGTAAATTTGAAAAAGGAGAAACAGAAGAATCCTTCTTAGCATCTATAAGACTAACCATTTTCTGAAATACTTCCTTTGTATGTTTCATTCCTAATTCATGTTCATAAGGAATTAAAACCATATTCATTTTCTTTGCCCGTTCTAATGCTTGTATATAAGTCATAGACGGTTTCACGATAGGAAGGATTCCTCTCCTAGATTGTTTCGCTGCCGCCTCTGCAATCATTTGCCAGCGTTCCCGTTTTTTTCTCTCTTTTTTCTCATCTTCTAGTTTTGCCACACAGCGTTTCATTGTTACAGGAACAACTTCTGTCACTCCAAGTTCCACAGTCTTTTGAATAATTAATTCCATTTTATCTTTTTTTGGAATCCCTTGAAATAAGGTAATTTTTACTGGAAGTTCTGTATCTGTTAAGGAATGCGATATTTCTTTTACCCAAATTTCCTCTTTTCCTAAAGATATAATTTCACAATGATAATCCATACCTTTTCCATCACAGATAATCAACGTTTCCCCTAATTTCATTCGCAATACATTTTTTATATGGTTTACATCTACACCAGAAATTAAAATTCTACCATCTATTATCTGTTCTGACTGTACATAAAAACGATATACCATTTAACTTTTGCTCCTTTTATTTTCTCTTTCTGTTTCGATTTATATAAGCTGAGCTGTAAAAGAAATCCATTCTCCCATTTCATTTCTTTCTAAAATTTCAAATCCATTTTTTTCTAATGCATGTTGCACTTCTTTTTCTTTTGTATTAAGAATCCCCGAGGAAATAAATATCCCTTTTGGCTTCATATGATTTGCAATTTCTTCTGAAAGCTGAATAATGACAGGAGCTAAAATATTAGCAACCACAAGATCAAATCCTGTTCCAACTTTTCTTTGCAAGTTTTTATCATCAATCAAATTTCCTGCATAAGAAGTAAATTCTTTTTCTGTAATTTTATTTCTTTCCATATTTTCCCATGTGATTTTCAAAGCATTTTCATCAATATCAGTTCCAACCGCTTTGCAAGCACCAAGTTTTAAACTAACAAGAGATAAAATTCCGCTGCCACAACCAACATCTAATATAGACATTCCTTGTTTTAATTCTTTTTTTATACTCTCAATACAAAGTTTTGTCGTTTCATGAGAACCTGTACCAAATGCTGTTTTTGGATCAATCTCAATTACAATATCTTCTTCTTTTCTATTTTCTGGTAATATTTCCCAAGAAGGTTTAATCAAAATATGTTCTGCAGCATAAAATGGTTTAAAATATTCTTTCCAATTATCAATCCAGTCCCTATCATCTTTTTCTTCTAATGTCAGTTCACATGCACCTGCATCAACAAATAACTTTACTTCCTCTAATCCATCTTCAATTTGTTTTTTCAATACTTCTTTATCTGTTTCTATGCTCACATAACTACTTACCGTTGCTATCCCATCATCTGGTCCTAAATCTGGTAAAATATCAATAAACATTTTCTGTTTATCTTCTTCCGACAATGGAATCTTATCTTCAATTTCAATTCCTTCTAACCCAATTTCATCAAACATAGCACTAATCAGATCAACAGCCTCTGTTGTTGTTTTTAATGACACCTTGATCCATTTCATATCTTATCATCCTATCCTTTTTAACTAAACTGTGCAAGAATTCTCCCACCTCTATAGGTGGTGAGATGAATTGCACTAAATATACTGCTTGCAATATTGCCAATTATTATTATGACAAATTAGCTTAAGATTACTTATACTAACTTGCTTGTATTTTTTATTTGGCATAGTAACATAATTATCTTTATCCTTCTTGACATATGCTCCATTACTAGTAAAACCACTGATATACCCATGTTGTCCTAAAACTTCCACATAATCGTTTAGAAAAAATCCTTGATAGCTAGGTGTATTTTTCCTATTTCTCTTTTGAGTTCTATTAGGTTCTTTTCTTCCTTTTCTAGCAGTAGCTTCATGCAAAGACCATTTTTTCTTTCTAAATTGCTTTATGAATAACCATTCCTTCGGATTTTCTTTTACTTTTTCTATCCCACTTATCACGATAGCATCGTTATAATGAGTTTTTTCTAAACCGATTTCTTTTCTTTTTGGTGTAGTCTGGCTTCCATAAGATATCTTTGCATTCGGATATTCTTGGAAGATTCGTCTCCTAAGAGTATTCATAAAGGGTGGTTCTTTGTATTGCTTTACTTTTTTATGATGTTCTTGCCACTGGTAAAGCACCTCACCTTTCTTATGATTTTCAGAGGTATGACAATCCATACATACACTGATTAAGTTATCTGCTCGATCCGTTCCACCATTCGAACGGTATCGGATATGATGCGTTTGCAGTATTTTATTTTTTCCCTTGCAGCATTGACAAGTATAATGATCTCTAGCAAAAACATAATATCTTACATCAAAATAACCATACGTTTGCCCTTGCTGATAGTCTACTCCTTGTATCTTAGGATTTATCATTTTAGCAGTATCAAATTTCCCAACTTCTATGTGAAGTTCTGCTTTTGGAACTACTTGTTCTAGTTTATGAATCCAATGAAACGTATGATTGATTCTGTTTTGAATACTAGGGGGAAGCCATCCTTCTGTTTTCGATTTTACTCGATTAAGAAATCTTGGTTTCCGATACCTAGTCTTTCGGTTACGTCTATCCCTGCGATAACTTCTTCTAGTATCTAAATTGGATTTTATGTCTTGCCTTAATGCTATTTCTGCCTTGAATATCACGTTATTTTTCGATGTGATAGCTAACCCAAGATATCTTGAACCAGTATCTACTCCTAGAT
>CAJTJZ010000090.1 GCA_910576895.1 uncultured Lachnospiraceae bacterium
TGAACAGCCATTGTTGTATAAGCAAGCGTATACAACAATGGCTGTTCACAGTATTTCTTGTTCTTATAGCCCTAAATACTGTGAACAGCCATTGTTGTATACGCTTGCTTATATTCTTGATTTAATGCAAAAAATGAAAAAAAATGAAAAGCTGAATGCAGGATTATTTAAAAAGTTTAAATTATATTTTATGGAAACATATCGGGATTTGGCATCTGCTCAAGATTTTTTAGAACATAAAAAAATTATTATAGAACAGCTTGAGATGGAAAATGATGGATATGAGATTATTTCAGATCCGCTTCAGCTAAAGGAGATGGCTGTATGATAACAGTGCATGTTTTTTGCTCCTATAAATTATCTTCATCAGGATTTCAATATGGGACTTTCGTATATAATCCTGGTGGACATGGGGAATGTTATTATTTGTCAGATAAGTATAAAGTTCCATTTATATCTACATCGTTTAATTATGATCTTGTTAGACGTGTGTGTGGTAAACTGCCTAATCATATGAATAGCCAGAATTACATTTTTCTTTTTAAAAAAATATCATACATTTATGGTGATGAACATGAAGAAACAGGAAAAGATGTTACTGTAAATATGGCATTTGAATTTGATAATTTTTCGGAGTTTTCTGTTTTTATAGCTGCATTTTCAAAAGAAGAAGTACAAAATAGAGAAAAATTGTCTAAAGAGCTTGCAAATTGTGTAATACCGGATTTTTCGGTTGAAAAATATAAACTTTATATTGATAAAAAACACTTTGATATATGGGTAAAAGATAAGCTGCAAGATATAAAGATTGATAAAGATATTAACCTGAAAAAAGAAATAAAAATTACAGTTCTTTCTAATCAGTCTGATTATTGTGATGAACTTATTGACTACTATCAGTTTTTCGATTATAAAGAGGGTGCAGAAATATTTGGGTTGAAAAGAAAAAATGGAACGGCTGATTACTATTATCCACAAAAAAAAGATAAACAAGGAAATGTAAATTCAACAGGAATTTTACATTTCCTTAAGAAGTTATTTCATATCTTTTGAGATTTCGATTCGTGACTTTTGTTGTTGTCAGAAAAATTATATGAGATAATCCTAAAATGTTTATTCCAATATGTAATTTTATTCTAAACTTTTTTCCTGTGTCATACTCTTTTTCTTTTGCTGTAACAGCATTTTGAATATTTTTTGATTCTATGATTACTATGGTTGTTTTTGATTCTCGATTGTTGTTTTCCTGTTTGAATTCCATTAATTTTCGTAATATTGTATCTAAGAGTCTGTTTAAAATTTTGTTAATTTTTCGTTCGTGAGTATAGAATATTTTGAACAGACTCTAAGTCTAATAGGATTTTTATCCTTAATTTTTAAGCGATTACTTTAAAAATTGAACATTTGTTCTTGCATTTTGTTGTTCGATATGCTATAATCAAAATAACAAACATACGTTTAAGGAAGAAAGAAATTCTATGATTTTTATGCACTTGTGTACATCGTTTTATACTGAATGGTCATGTTTTTCGACCGTTAGTGTAACATTTGATGAAGGGAGAATTTCTTCTTCTGTTATTTGATATAGAAATTAACTTATTAACCAAGTAGTCTTGATTGACTATACCATGATTATACTAGGAGATGATATTATGGCATATGGAAAAATATCGGCAAAACAGCGTGAAATTTTAGAATATATTAAATCGGAAATTATCAAGAAAGGATATCCACCAGCAGTACGTGAAATTTGTGAAGCTGTTAGTTTAAAATCAACTTCTTCTGTTCACTCTCATTTAGAAACATTAGAAAAAAATGGATATATTCGGCGAGATCCAACAAAACCACGTGCAATTGAAATTGTAGATAATGATTTTAATTTTAATCGCAAAGGAATTATTAAAGTTCCAATTATTGGTACAGTAGCTGCAGGGCAGCCATTACTTGCAGTAGAAAATATTGATGGTTATTTTCCTCTGCTTGCAGAGAATTTACCAAATGATGAACTTTTTATGTTACGAGTGCAGGGAGAAAGCATGGTAAATGCTGGTATTTTCAATGGAGATAAGATTTTAATTCAAAAGCAGGAAACAGCACAGAATGGTGATATTGTTGTTGCTCTTGTAGAAGATTCTGCAACGGTAAAGCGTTTTTATAAAGAAGATGGATATTTTCGACTTCAACCAGAAAATGATACGATGAAGCCAATTATTGTTGATGATGTTTCTATTGTTGGAAAAGTGATAGGGCTTTTTCGCTCGTATCGTTAAAGGGTAGCAACTTTGTTGCTATTCCGCAAAGCGGAACAGCCCCTTCGGGGCTGCCAATGGTTAGTATCTTTATTTTTTTAATTTAAGAGGAGAGGATTGTAATGTATAAAAGTAAAAAATTTTCTTATGATTATGATGAATATGAAACAGAAGGAAAATCAGTAGAAACAATGGGGGAAGATATTTTAAATGATGAGGAGTTTGAAGAATTAGAAGAACTTATTGTTGGAGATTGGGGAGATAGTTGGGAAGATAGTATTCAGCCTTTTTTAGATTTTATCGTAGATCATGCAGAGAGGTTTTCTCATATTAAAAGTCTATTTATAGGAGCTATGGAGTTTGATGAGTGTGAGGTTTCTTGGATTATTCAGGGAAATTATGAAAAATTATTAAATGCCTTGCCAAATTTAAAAAGATTAACAATTAAAGGCAGTACCGATTTAGAACTTGGAAAAATTTCTCATGAAAATTTAAAAAGATTGACAATTATTTGTGGCGGGCTTCCTTCTCATGTAATTAAAAGTATTGAAACAGCATATCTTCCAAATTTAGAAGAATTATGCTTATATCTAGGGATAGAAGACTATGGTTTTGATGGTTCAATTGATACGATTCGCTCCTTGCTTGAAAATTCTGATTTTCCAAAGTTAAAATCTCTTGGTATTTTAGATAGTGAAATTCAGGACGAAGTGACAGAAATTGTTTTAGAAAGTAAGTATATTCATACCATAAAACAACTGGGCTTATCTTGTGGAACATTATCTGATCGAGGGGGTCAGCTTCTTCTTGAGAAACTTCCTTCCCTTCCAAATTTGGAATCCATTGATTTAAGCTGGCATTATATGTCAAGTGAAATGATGGAAAAATTAGATAGGCTTGGACTTGCTATTGATATGGATGATCAACAGGAAGAGGAAGAATATGATGGGGAAACTTGGCGTTATCCTATGCTTACAGAATAGGCGATTTTAAAGGAAAAAAGTATACGATGATTTTAATTGGACAGATAGAAGGGAAACGTACTACTTATTTTAAAAAGGCAGCAGAGCATCTGGGCTTTGCCCAAATGCTCCAAATGCTTTGTTATTGTGATGGTATGGATTTTTTGCAAAATGCAAAAGAAGTTTTAAAAATATCATCAGAAAAGCATAGGTTACAGTATTGTAAAATCGATCCTCCTTCTTATGATTTTCTTCATAAAGAGCAATCACAGATTGATAGTATGTATAGGGCATATAAGTCTTATCATTCTTGGCTTTTAACTTTGCCTGAACCATCAGGAAAGCTTCAGTATCTAAATACACCAAAAAGTCTTTCTTTACTTTTAGATAAATATAAATGTAAACAAAGATTGATAGGAAAAGGTTTGGAAACAAAAGTAACACCATGTTTAGGGAAAGATATTAAAAGCTATCAGGAATTAAAGCAGAAAATGAAAATATGGCACTGTCCTTCTGTGTTTATAAAACCAAATTTTGCTTCTGGTGCTGCTGGAATATTAGCTTATCGCTGTCATCCGTTAAATGGCCAAGAATTGCTTTATACTTCTGTTTCTTTGCAGGAATGGAAAGGGAAAGAAATTATTATCAATACAAAAAAAATGTTTTGTTATAAAGAAAGCGAAATCATTGAAAAAATATGTAGTCATATTCTGTCGCTTGGTACAATCATAGAACGTTGGATACCAAAAGCAGAATATCAGCATTATAATTATGATTTACGTGTCGTGTATCAATTTCATAAAATCGCTTTTATTACTGTTCGAGAGTCCAAAGGCCCAATAACGAATCTTCACCTAAATAATAAACCATTGCTAACAAAACAACTTGGAAAATTGCCAGAATGTTTAGAACTTACAACGAAACAAATTTCCGATATAGAGAAACTTTGTTATCAGGCAGCTTCTGTTTTTGATGGACTTTCTGTTGTGGGAATTGATATTTTATTGGAAAAAAAGAAAAAAAGACCTCTGATTATTGAAATGAATGGACAAGGAGATTTACTTTATCAAGATATTTACCATGAAAATAGTATTTATAAAGAACAAATAGCGATGATGGCAGCAAAGGAGAGAGTATGCAAGGAATCATAAGAAAGAATGACTCTTATAAAAATAAAAATATAATAGATATGCAAAGAATCATAGGAAGTCATGATATTTTATTTCTTTGTTTTGATACACTTCGCTATGATGTTGCTCTATCGGAACAAGAACTTGGAAATACACCTGTTTTAAATCGCTTTGGTTCTTGGGAGAAGCGGCAGACTTGCGGTAATTTTACTTATCCGGCACATCAAGCTTTTTTTGCTGGATTTTTGCCATATAGCAGTGATATTTGCAGACTTTCTGAAAGAGAGACCTTATTTTTTGCAAAACATATTGGAGAGGGCAGAAAAGCACCAAAGGGATCGTATACATTTGAAGAAAGTACATGGATAGAATCTTTAGAAAAAGAAGGCTATGAAACGGTTTGTATTGGCGGAGTTTCTTTTTTTGATAAGCGTTCTTCTATAGGAAAGGTTTTGCCCGGATATTTTAAATATAGTTATTGGCATCCTTCTTTTGGCTGTACAGTAAAAGAAAGCACACAAAATCAAATAGAGTTTGCTATCAAAAAATGTCAGTCCTTTTCAGAAGAAAAGCGATTATTTTTTTATATTAATATTGATGCGATTCACTATCCTAATTATTTTTATTTAGAAGGAGAAAAAGAGGATACGATAAAATCTCATGCGGCTGCACTGCGTTATGTTGATTCTTGTTTAGAACCACTTTTTGATGCTTTTTCTTATCGTGCTAATATATTTATTATTTGTTGTTCTGATCATGGTACTTGCTATGGAGAAGATGGATTTGAGTATCATGGCATTAATCATCCTATTGTAACAACCGTTCCTTATAAACAATTTTTATTACAAAAAATAGCAAAAGAAGTCTAAAGTTTTTGATGAAAGGTAATAGATAAAAGATGGAATTTTCTGAAAGATATGAGCAATATATGTATAGCTATCCACATAAAACGGCTTATCGTAGCCTGCATGGAATCAATTTTATAGATTATTTTCCAAAAAGGGAAGAGGAAATGCTTTCTCTTTATTTTCATATTCCTTTTTGTGAATCAAAGTGTGGATATTGCAATTTATTTTCTGTAACAGGACAAAAAGAAGATTTTATTTCTTCTTATTTAGATGCGATAGAACGACAAGCTATTCAGTATTTAGAGAATATCAATAAAAATTTTTATCCATTCTTTCATAGTCTTACATTAGGTGGCGGAACGCCATTATTATTATCAGAGGAACAATTAGAGCGATTATTTTCCATAGCATATCAATTTCCTTTGATAAAAAATTTGCCTGTTGTTGTGGAAACGTCACCAAAGCAGACAACAAAAGCAAAGTTAGAAATTTTAAAACAATATGGTACAACAAGGATTAGTATTGGAATACAAAGTTTTAAGCAAGAAGAGCTTTTATCATTAAATCGAAGCCATACACTAGAAGATTGTAAAAGAGCATTATTTTTAATAGAAGATGCTAAGTTTGCTTGTAAAAATATTGATTTAATTTATGGAATCCCCGGACAAACAAAACAGTCCCTGCAATATTCTCTTGATGCGGCACTTTTTTATCAGCCAGAAGAAATATTTCTCTATCCTTTATATATAAAACAGGGAACACCATTATATCTTAAAAAAACAGAAATTTCTTCTCAAAGATATGATTTATATTTATTTGCAAGTCGGTATTTATTAGAACAGGGATACCAGCAGATTTCTATGCGGTATTTTAAAAAAATATTAAAACACAATAGGGATCAAAATCATTATAAAGAAAGTAAGGAAAATAAAGATAGAGAAAAAAGCTGTGGTTTTGAACATACGCTTTCTCTTGGCTGTGGTGGACGAAGCTATCTTAAAAACTTACATTTTTGTACTCCATATCATATTGAACCCTCTGCTTGTTTACAAGAAATTCGTTCTTTTATAGAACAGTCAGATTATATTCCTATTTCTTTTGGATATCTTTTAAATGGAGATGAAATGCTGCGGCGTTATATAATAAAAAATCTTCTTCATAGAAATGGAATTATAATGGAAGATTATACAAAAGCAAGAGAACTTTGTATGCAATATCAATATTATGATTTTAGTGAAAAATTCGACTCTATTTTTAAAGATTTTCCGATTTTATATGAGTTATTGGAAGAAAAGCTAATGATACAAGAAAAACAAAGAATGGTATTGACAGAAAAGGGAATCTCTTATTCGGATGCAATTGGACCATTATTTATTTCAAAAACAGTAAAGGAAAAAATGAAACAATGGATAGACATGAAATAGAACAAGTATTCCATATTCAATATCGGGGATTTTTAGATTATTGTAATTTTTCTTGTAATTATTGTCCTTTTTCTAAAAAATCATATTCTTTAAAAAAAGAAAAAATGGATCGGAATTGCCTTTTTAAACTTTTTTTAAAATTAAAAAAAGAAACACAGCCAATAACACTTCAAATTGTTCCTTATGGAGAAGCTTTGATTTATTCTTATTATTGGGAATTTCTTGCAAAAGTAAGTCAATTACCACAAGTACTTGCCATAGGCTGTCAAACAAATGCTTCTTTTTCTGTAGAAAAAATGATTGCTGTTTTTTTAGCACAGGGAGGGAAATTAGAAAAACTTCGGTTATGGTGCAGCTTTCACCCAACCATGATCTCAGCAGAAAAATTTTTTTTAAAAATTCAGGAATTAAGACAATATTCTATAAAATTATGTGTTGGAGCTGTTGCAAATCCATTGGAAAAACAAGCTATAGTACAGCTTTTTTCTATGCTTCCAAAGGATATTTATTTTTGGCTTAATAAAATGGACGGAAGAAAACAGCCATATACAATAGAAGAAAGTGATTTTTTTAAAACAATCGATCCTTTTTTCTTTTTAGAAGAAGCTCATTTTTTGGCAGATCCAAAAAATTGTTCTTCAAAAAATCTTTTTATAGAAGCAAATGGAGATTATTTTGCCTGTAATATTAGCAAGATATCATTAGGAAATATTTATAATGATAAAAAAATGCTACATTCTTATATTTTGGAAAATCAATGGAATAAGAAAAAATGTGCTTGCAAGGAATGTCATTGTTTTCTTGCTTATCAAAACCGTTTTGATTTGATTCCAGAACTTTTCCTTTTTTTTCCTTATCCTGCTTTTCGTATCATAACATATTATCAGGCAGCTTTTTTAAATCTTGATAATATTTTTAGAGAAGCTGAAAAAGTTAAGAAGATAGAAAAGATAGAAAGAATTGTAAGAATAGTCAACTACCACCACTTCTAGAAG
Source organism: uncultured Lachnospiraceae bacterium (assembly GCA_910576895.1). GTDB lineage: Bacteria > Bacillota > Clostridia > Lachnospirales > Lachnospiraceae > MGBC100174. The sequence goes on from CAJTJZ010000090.1 coordinate 7,609, forward strand.
TGGTGGTAGTTGACTATTCTTA
>CAJTJZ010000091.1 GCA_910576895.1 uncultured Lachnospiraceae bacterium
CATCCGTAAAAGAATCCCAATCATTTTGTACACTATCATTTGGCACTTTATATTTCAAAGTGTCGATATCTATCAATGCTTGATTATATTGCTTTGTAAGTGCAATATAACTTTTTCTTGCTAATTCTCTATCTTCTCTATACTGGTTATATTTTTCAGCGAGAGAATCGGAAACATAAATGCGTTGACCACTTTCATTTCTTGCATTCATAAAATAAGATAGATCTGTAATTCGTGTACTACCAAAATTGACATATTTGATATCAATATCATTTCCACCAGATACATTGTAACGTGTATAGATATTGTTATTATTACAACTTACTTCTAAGGAATTAAGCAAAGTATACCTATCAATAACAATACCAGAATTTTTTCCTATATTTTCTGCTAAAACTATATCAATTTCTCTTTTAAAAAGATTAAAATAAAACACGCAATAAGCAACAGTGGAAATGTCGCTAGTTAAAAAGCTATAGATATTTTTACCATCAATATCAAACTGAAATTTTTTATTCACTAAAGATTTATCTATTGTTCCAATGTTCCAGTTACAATTACATTTCTCAATTGCAAGGGAAAGAAGACTTAACTGATCATGATATTTTTGATAAAATATAATCAGTTGTGAAATTCTATGATTAAAACCAGAAAGAAAGACACTTGTAATCGTTTCTCCTGAAGAATCATAGGTAAATTGCACATATTCTGTTATGGACATACTTCCATCACTGTTTGTAGTAACTTTTCTTCGTAGTCTTGGAATCAAATCACAAAACGATGTTATTTCTGATATAGCAGCACGATTAGTATAAGTTCCATCCGAGTATTTGTTTAAAATTGTTTTTAATTGTTCTGAAAATGTATTGTAAAATACAATATAGTCATAGGGAAGTCCTGTATAATCATTGAGTAAAGATTCTGTTTCTCGATCATCATAAGTTACAAGATACTCTAAAGAATCAGGAGTACCCATATTAATTTTGAAACCTACTAAATCTTTATCTTCTAATTCACAATCAATAGATGCTGCATTTACAGTTTTGCTTTCTCTGTTTCCATCAAATTTCATAGGTGGATATTGGATTTTAAAAAATCCGATGTTATCTATCAATATTTTCATTCCAACAACCAAATCATGATATCCATTACTTTCCACAAGGGTATCTTCGCTAGAATTAAGATAACGAAAGTAATCAAAGGATACTTCGCATTGGTTATTTAAGTTTATGGTCAAAGAAGCAGATTCTTCATCAATACCATTCAATTCATACATGATTTCATTATTTGGTTTACAAAGATAAAAAGTGAGAGGTTCAGGAAGGTTGAAGAAATTAAAATCAAACATTGGTCAAACCTCCCAACTTAATTAAATTTTTATAGGTTATAATGAAATCACCATCACCAGTAATGTCAACATAATTTCTTTCTGGCATTAATCGAAGCCAATACATTTTATAGATACCTGTATTCATATTATTGAAATCATTCATCTGTTTCATATTCCATCCAACATCCGATAAGGAAAGAGGTGTATTATCTGCAAGAATCCGTTTGAGTTTACAATCAATGGTTACTTCTTTATATTTTTTAGATAGTGATAAAGACATCATGTTACCACCATCATTATTATTCTTAAAAGAAATTTCTCCCATTGCATGAGGGTAAAATTGAATCAAAGGGTAACTATATTCTTCTACTTCATCAGTATCGCAGAACATTCTTTTCGTAATTCCTTTTTTTGCATCCTCTGCTTGTATTTTTACTACCTTTGTATCATATCCAAAAGGAGAATCACAGGTAAAGGTAAGATGAAATCCATTCAAACCACAATAAGAGTAGGGTGAAATTTCTGTGAAAATTCCATGATATTCTATCATAATTCCTTCGTTACCTACAATATATAAAGATTGTGGCAATTTAGAAGATGTCAACCATGCTTGTAATTTTCTTAATTCAAACAAAGAAATTTGTGTATCCTCATAATCACAATTAAATTTTATAATAAACAGTGGGAGAGTAATGACATCATTATATACTGTTCCATAATGTATCGCTTGACTTCGATACATATTCGTAGTTCCTTTTAAAATTTCCCGATGTAATCCTGATTCCTCTTGATTCGATGGTTGAGCCATCACAAATCCAAAATCTTTTAAATGTTTCTTGCCAAACAAAAAATCTTGACCTACCATAAGAATCCTCCTTTCCTTGAAATAAAAAATCAAGACTACGCAATTTGCATAGTCCTGATAAAAGTATAATTTTATGCTTTAATTCCGTTCTTTCTTGCATCTTTTGTTATTTCATCTACTGTATGCTTATAAGCCATATCTAATATGTTCTTTAGTTTTGGTAATTCTTCTTTCACAACATTTCCTTCAATATTTACCATGTTACCAAGCTGAACATTGACAGAATGATGTTGTGATTGTACTTTTGGTATTTCAGGAATCCCACGAACCAAACTATCTGCAAATTCTTGTGGATTTTGCATCCCCCAATCAAACAGATTCTTGGTTAAATCATTTGGTATAACACTATCTCCACGATTAAGCGGAGTAAGGACAGCACCATCTGACTTACGAATAATTATTTCTTGACCATGTTCTTGTGTCCACGCTACTTTATCTTTATCAACTTTCTGTGTTCCAGAAGCATAACCAGTTACATTTCCAAATTGATTAAGATCTGTGGAACTAGGATTGATACCATAGAAAGACAATAATTTATTTAAGGCATTTCCAACGATATGAGATTGAGCAGAAGCTAATTCATTGGCAGCAAGAATAAGTTTTTGGATTTCATCTAAATTTTGACCAATGTTATTCCATTTTTCATCAAACTCATCCTGTAATATTGTTTTTAATTCATCCAGAGCATCTTTAGATAATTCAAAAGAATGATTCATAATCGTATCATTCAAATCATCTTTCTTGTCTGCCAAATCTGCTTCAAGTCTTGCCTTTTGAGCCTTTGATTCCGCATTTTCAACCCCATTTAAAGCTGCAATCTGTGATTCAAGGGATTGAATATCTTTTGTTTTATCTTTAATACTTCTATCAAAATCATAATATTCTTTCTTTTTTTGGAGTGTGTCATTGCGTGCGTCTATTAACTTAAATAATGCATCAAGTTCTGATTCTGCTAACTTTTTATTCATATCAATAATTTCTGATAGATAAGATTTCATAGAAGAAGCAGCATCGAATAATCCATTCTGAAATTCATTTAATTTTTGATTGAACTCGTCCTGATTATAAAATCCTTGTGCATATAAGTTATTAAGATTTTGAATATCATTTGTATAGTTCTGAACTTCTTTTCTAGCGGTTTCAAATTGTTTGACAATATTTGCCATTTGAGCCACACCATAATCCGTAAAATTACCATTTTTATCATAGAGCATAGTATCATCAATTAAATCAGCAATTCCAGAAAGAATATCTTTCAATGCCTGTGCTGCTTTATGAGAACGCTCAAAATTTCTCCAATAAACATCATCTCTCAAAGCATCACGAATATCTTCATTATCTGCTTTTAAATTATTTATTGTAGTGCCTAAATCATGATATTTTGCTAACCATGCATCCGAAGTCATTCCACCATAAGCTTTATCATAACTAGCAAGAGCTTTCATATAATCACTGTATGCTTGGATTCTTTCTTTTTCATAGTTATCAATTTTTGCATGATTATCACTGATTTGTGTTAGATAATCATTGGCAGACAAATCTCTACCTTGTGCTTTTGTGAGATCAGCAATCGACTTGTTATAGGAAGCAATACTATCTAATAAGGATAATGCTTTCTCATAAGTTTCATAAGGAAGCTGTGCGATTTCATTATTAAGAGATTCTACATCTGCTTTTAAATTGTTAATTTCTGCATCAATATTATAATATTCTGTCAACCATGTGTCCGAATCTTTTCCACCATAAGCACCACCATTACTTAATGCATTTTGGTAATCACTCCACAACTGGTTTCTTTTTTCTGTTTGTTTCGCAATTTCAGTGTTTACATTTCCAATTTCTGTAAGAAGATCAGAATTTGTTTTGGAAACACCCCTTGTTGTTTTAATAGACAATAAGGATTGAAAGTTTGATTTTATACTCTGGATAAGAGTAATTGCTTTATCAAAGATAGTATAAGGAAGTTGTATAATTTCATTATTAAGTTCTTCTTGTTCTTGTTTACAATTAAGAACTTCTTCTTCATAACCCCGAATACTATTCATAGCATCTATGTATTCTTGTGATGCCGTAGTCCAATAACCACTGTTTAAATTTTGTTGAATGACATTATGTAAAGCAGTGATTTCTTTTGTATAGGATTGTTCTTCTTTTTTACTATAATTCAGTAAAGTTTGATAATCCTGAACAGATAGTAAATGTCCTTTTGTAGATTGAATGGATTGGTTAATAGATTCTTTTCTTTTATCCGATTGTATTTTATTTTGCTTGTTTGTATATTTTTGCTCAACGTTATTAAATTTTTCTGTACCTATAGCAGCTTTTTCTTGGATTGCAGTTTGTTCATCAATTTCAAGTTGTGCTTCCGCTTCTTCTCGATGTTCCAATGCATTATTATAATTGATACACGCTTCATAGAAAGACTTAGATACATAGCCTTTAGAATAAAATTCAGCTAATTTAGCAATAACATTGGCATCAATACTTTTCCCATTTCTAGCAGCATTCTTAGCTTTTTTAATATAATTCTTAACGCTCTTTTTCTTTTGGCTATTCTTTTTTAGGTTTTTATAATTTGTTCCATAACCTGTTTTATTTTCAATTGTCTTAGAACTTTTATTTTGTATTTTTTGATACTCTTTAATTTCCGCTTTATCATTCGCAACCATCGTATCATACTTGGAAGCTATCTTATCTAATTTATTATTTTTACTTTTGACGGAAGTAGCGTTATCAACTTTTAGTTTTAATAGACTGATTTTATCATTAGTTTTATTATCTTTATTTTCATATTTCTTTGCAGTATTTTCAAAACGTTCTGTTGAGGTAGTAGCAACATTGGTAGCTTGTTCTAATTTTGCAATTTCTAAATTATCAAGAGATAGATTATAAGCATATAATTTATTATATACAGAAATAGAATGTGACTTGATTGTTTTCAAATCAGCATTGGAAACAGCCTTTTTCGCTTTGATTGCTTTTTTGGCATTATTTAAAGCTTTTTTATATGCTTTTGATTTCTCTGATTTCCCTTTGGCATCTTTTGAATTTAAAGCTTTATTGACAGCATCTTTTCCAGATTTACTAATCTTTTTGTTATCTTTTTTTACTTGAGATACTTCCGTATTGTATGCTTTTTCTTGTTTCTTTAGTTGAGAATTATTATACTTTAATTGACTGTTTTGTAAATGAGTAGTCGAAGTAGAAGTATAACCACTTGTACCAATAGAAGTGTAAGTATCTATTTTTTCTAACTTGGCATCTCTTTGAGCATCACGTATCTCTTTTAAATCTTGAATATAGGTTCTAATATTATTGTGAAGCTCTCGGATGGATTGACTTGTTTCTTTTGATTTCTCATGCCATTCCTGATAATCCTTAATTACTTCTTGTACTTTTTTGCCATACTTGCTAATATCCATACTTCCATTACGAACTTGTTTTTTAATATCATTCGCTTTTTCTTTGGAAATAACACCCATAGAGATTGCTTTTGTGACAACCTGATTTGCTTGATGATTATATTTTTTAGTTGCCCTTTGTTCGTTTGTAATTTGAGCCGTAGTAGCTTTAACAGCATTAGTATAATTCTTTGCAGATCTACTATAGTTTCCTGCATCTTTTGCATTTTCAGCTTTACTAACATATCGATCAATTTTTTCCGTTTGTCTTTTTATCTTGATTTCAATCCAGTCAAAAAATGTATCAATCCAATCTTGAAATTTTTCTAAAACAGTCTTTTCTTTTTTCTTCTTCTTTTTTTTCTTATCTTCTTTATCATCACGATTTTTCTTATTTGCATACTTGGAATCACTAGAATAATAACCTTTTCTTTTAGTAGAAGCTGTAACGGATGATACAGCGATACCACCACCATTATTACTATTACCAAGTATCATTGCGTTTCCTGATGCAAGAGCGTTTCCAGATGCTAAAGCTAATGCTCTGGAAGCTACGAATCCTTTTGATAATAAATCTTCTGTCTGCAAATGGTTAAATACAATAGCATTTTTGGGTAAATTGACAAATTCTGCTCCATGATCGCCAACAGTATACCACTTACCAGTATTTGAATTGATCACCAGTTCCCTACCAATTTCTCCCACCAACGTTTTTCCAGCTTTTTTGTTACCCCAGTCACCAGAAGCTTTTGCTGTACCAGAAGCCTTTGCTGTACCAGTAACCTTTCCTTTATCTGGTGTCATCTTTTTTATAAAATTTTTTGCCTTATCTAAAATAGTTTCTTTCTTTTCAACAGTAGTAATAGTTACTTTGTATTCATTATCTGTTAAATTTTTAAGTCTATTTTCGATACGATAAATTTCTTTAGTTGCTTCGTCAATGACAGAAATAGTTGGTTTAATTTCTTTTTCGTTTAATTTATCTGTTTTTTCATTAAGTTCATCAATTTTATCATTTGATTCTTTACTATCAAGCTCTGTACGAATAGTAGTCTTTTTTTCTTCGAGTTCTCGTTTTTTATCTTGTAATTTTAATATTTTATTCTTAATTTCGTCATCGGATAATTCAGGAACAAATTTAGTAGTCCATTCTGTATTTTCATAATTACTTATTAATTCATCAATTTCCTTGATTTTTTTATCAAAATCATCGGTATATAAATCAATTTCAACCTGTGTTGGCTTTTGTAGTTTTGAAAGTTTATCTTCAAAATTTTTGACTTTATTTTCAGCCTTTTCTAAATTAGCATTGGCTTCCACCTTTAATTTATTAGTTTTTGCATTATTTAATTGCTCTGTAAAATCACTGACATCTTTTTTTGCTTTTTCAAGTTTGTTTTTAGTATCAATATAAGTTTCTATGTTAATTTCTGATTTTTCAGTCAACCGCTTCTTTTGTTCTTCTAATTTTTTTAATGACTGTTTTGCTTGTTTTAATTTAGAATCATCTATATCAATTCCAACTTTTTTCTGTTTCCTTAACGTATTAATTTCAGTTTTTAAATCAGAAATTTTACTTTGTACTGTAACAATACCATCACCAAAGGTATTAAATGCTTCATCTCCCCAATCAAAGTTACCGCCAAATTCTTCTAATTCACCAAACATTGCTTGTACTAAGGGAAGGCTAAGATTTAATCCATTAGCAAAATCAGCCATTGTTTTACCGCCAGCAATTTCATAATTTTTGCCAGCTTTATCTAAAACCATCAATCCTTTATCAACAGCTTCTTGACAAAATTTTTCAAGATTAAGACCATTTCTTTCTCCATCTTTATTAAAAGTAAAGAATTTCTTAATACTATCAAGATATTGGTTAATCGCTTGTTTATCATCAGAAGAAATAGAGTCAGGAAGAATCAATCCTAGAGATGTTTGATAATCTTCTCTACCAATTCTACCATAATCTTCCGATTTCCTATTATTTAATACATCATCAATTTTCTCAATTGCAGTCAGAGTATC
>CAJTJZ010000092.1 GCA_910576895.1 uncultured Lachnospiraceae bacterium
AAAAACAGCGAGTTAAAGCACAGGCATGGTTATGACACGGCGTCATCATCAGGCCTCATTAACATGCAGATGCAGGGAGCAATGGCTATATTTGCAGTAAATCTTAAGCGGATCATTAAACTGATAAATGAAAAATAAGAGAATATATCTCTTGAAATAAAGGAAATCTTTATCTGAATCACAAAAAAATCCATCAGTCCATTCAAAACTGGTGGATTTTTTGCGTGCATCAAAAATTCAATATTAAAAAATAGAATGTTTTTCAGCGGTCTCTTGCAACTTTCTGGGGTTTTTTCTTTGCAAAGTTCTGCGTTTTCATAAGTATTTCCAATCTTCATTCATTTTCCTTCAATAGCACTTTCTGCTATTTATTGTTTCTGTATTACTGTTTAAGCAATTTACAAGCTCTATCTTGAATATCACTTATTTCTTCAGCAGAAAGATCTGCAAAATCACTATTATCCATAGAACAATTAGAATCTTGAATATAAATTACTTTTGTATCCTTTTGTGTAATAGAATAAAACCATACTTCTTTTGGAACATTATATACTTTCCCTTGCTCCATTAATGTCAATTCAATATTAGTAAACTTATCTTGTGTTCTTTCAGCAGTTATCAAAATGGCTTTTCCTGCAACAAGAACAAACTGCTCGTCTGTTGAATGATGTATTTCCAAATGGGCAATTCCATTAATATCGTTATCTAATTTCCAGTTTTTAATACATACAAGCCACTTCTCATTTTTGTACACACAGCAAATTCCTTCTTTTTTATGTTCAAATATATCTGGTTTCACTTTATTTTCCTCCCAATATTATTTTATATAATTTCTGTTTTTCCTACGATTGGTACTCCATAGCCAAAAGCACCTTCCATAGCACAGACTTTTGCAGCAAAAGAAGCTCCTATATTCATCGCCTTTATAAGACGTTCTCTCATTTGCATTTCCGTTCCTTCTATTAATTTTCCTGTTATAGAATTATTTAAAAGTTCACATAAAAATGCGGAAAAATAAGAATCACCTGCTCCCATAGTATCAATAACATTGTCTGCATGAACTGCACTTGCATAATAAAACTTATCTTTATATAATACGTAAGAGCCATCTTCACCGATTGTTCCCAAAACAATTTTTACCCCATTATCTTGTGCTTTTTTCATCTCTGCCTCTCGCTGCTGTGCTGTTAAATGTGCACAAGACATCATTGCTACTGTTACAAATGGACACACTTTTTTCAGATATTCCTCTGTCCATTTTAGGGAAAAATCATAAGCAATAGGAATACCTGTTTGATAAAGTTTTGACAAATCATCTTCTATATAACTATTTAAATTTGTATAAATGACATCAAATTTCTTAATATAATCGAAATCCATTTTCTTAAAATCAAAGGAATATTCTTTTGCAATTCCTCCTTTATTAGAACCGAGGAAAACGCGATCATTTCCTTGTAACGTTACAAGTGCAAACCCATTTTCTCCATCATAATGACGACAAAAACTGTCTTCAATCCCTAACTGCTTCAATGTCTCTTGCACACACATTGCTACTTCATCATTTCCATATTTTCCTAAGTAAGATGACTCTATACCATTCATTTTTGCATAAACACATGTATTAACACATTGTCCACCAGGATACATTTTACCACGTGACAAATATTTATCGCATACATTATCCCCAATAGCAATTATTTTATAATTTTTACTCATTTTTTCACCTCACAATCCAAAATTAGTATTTATTAATTTCTTATGTAAAATATCCCTATTGCATAAAAGATATTGATAAATCTTAAAATATAACTGCACCTAATGCCATAGCTGTCAGGATAGACACAATAGTACAAACTAGTCCCGGAAGCATATAACTATGATTTAAAATATATTTTCCAATCTTTGTCGTTCCTGCTGAATCAAATCCTATCGCAGCTACACACTGACTTGCACAAGGAATAAAATAATTAGAACAGCAGGCAAGCCACCCTGCAACAATAATATTCGCTGGAAGTCCTAATGCGATACCAATCGGAATCATAATCATTGTTGTAGAAGATTGACTTGTTGTAATTGCCCCCACTAGAAAAATGGCAACGATAAAAATCCATGGATATTCATTTGTCAATACTGACATATTATCTGTAATAAAGGAAGATTGATCATTAATAAATGTATTTACCATCCACACCAAACCAAATGCTAATAATACTGCAAAAGAACCAGAACGAAATACAGGTTGATCTAGAATGTTATCACTATCCGTCTTTGTTAAAATTATCATAATTGCTGCTGCAACAAGCATAAATATCTGAATAACGGTAACTAAGGGAAGCTTCGAACCATCTTCAAAAGTTGGCAATAATGATGGAAAAGCTCCCATAATAACAATACCAAACATACCAAGCATAAAAATGGTAACAGAAATTTTTGCTTCTTTTGTTGTCGGTTTTTCTTCTTTTTCAGACTTAATAAAATCCTTTATCTTTCCTGATGCTACACGTGCTTGAAATTCTGGATCTTCCGCTAATTCTTTTCCTTTTTTTAAAACAGATACAGCAGCAGCCACTGTTCCAATTAAAGTTGCAGGAATGCATACCAACAATAATTTAAAAATTGTAATATGACTATATTGTTCGGATTCTGCCATAAAAGCTAAAACAGATACAGTTGCTGCTGAAATAGGACATGCCGTAATAGCCTGTTGAGAAGAAACAACCGAAGCTGAAATTGGTCTTTCTGGACGAACGCCATTTTCAACAGCAATTTCATTGATGACAGGAAGAAGGCTATATATAATATGCCCTGTCCCACACATAAAGGTAAATAAATAAGTAACAATCGGTGCAAGTACTGTAACCATTTTTGGATTTTTTCTTAAAATTTTTTCTGCTATTTTTACCATATAATCCAAACCGCCACATGCCTGCATGGTAGAAGCTGCACAGATTACAGCTAACATAATTAAAATAACCGTAATTGGCGGATCAGCTGCAGGTACATGAAATACAAATGTTAGAACAAGCATACCAACGCCACCAGCCATTGCCATAAACGTTCCGCCCACTCGTACCCCAATAAATATAACGAAAAGTACAATCAAAAGTTCTACAAAAAACATATTTTTGCTCTCCTTTTGTAATTAATATTCCACTTTCCACATATATCTACGCGTTGGAAGTGGATGCTCACGTTTTTCAGCCAAAGCATGATTGTAAATAGGATATACATTATTAAATAAAGAATGATTGAAATAATCCACAACGGAAATATCAATGGTTGACAGTCCTAATTCTTTTGCATCAAGAACTTCTATCCGTTTTCCATATTTTTGCAGGAATTTTAAAGCTCTTTCATCTAATTTTCTTGTAGAACCCTCAGAAATCTGAATTAAAAATGGACGGTTTGCATCTGTAATTTCAAAAGGTCCATGAAAATATTCGCCTGTATGAATACTACTAGAATCTAACCATTGCATTTCCATAAAGATACAGATACTTTCCATATATGCTGCACCATATGCCGCACCACTACCCATAGTATAAATCACAGTATCATCTTTATAAGTATCCGCAAAGGTAACTGCTCTTTCTGCAACATGAATACGTGCCTTTTTAATAATATTACTAATCATAGAGACACCTTCATAAAAGTTATCATAATTCCCATAGCCTTCTGTTTGATTAAGCAGCTCCACTGCTACAAGAAGTGCACATATAGTCTTTTCTCCTGCATAATCAATATCACCTTTTAAATGATCTGGACTTGCATCAAATGTATAGTGAATAATATAATCACCAAACTCAATAATTTCCGATTCTTCCAGCCATGTTAAAATAATCACAACAGCACCTTTTTCTTTGCCCAATTTTGCTGCTTCAATTGTTTCTTTTGTATTACCTTTATGACATGCCATACAGATAATTGAATTTTCTCCAAAATCAATAGGAGTATTATGTACAAACTCATTGCTATTAATCCATGCAGATCGCAAAGTACAACTTTCTTTTTCCATAAATATTTTTGCAGGGTAAAGTGCTCCAAGAGAACCTCCACAGCCAACAAAATAAATATTTTTTATTCCTCCTTTCTCTTTTCTGTTTTCAAGAATTTCTGTTAAAATCCCCTTAATGTCTTTTGATGAGTATTCCATTGTTTTGTTCTCCTTTCATGTTTTTTGATTAAAATGTATTGTTTATTTGTAATTTATATATAACACATTATAATACAATTTGCAATATTTATTAAATATTTATAAAAAAATGTACAATTTGCAATATTTGTATTATAATATATTGATAAATACATTATATTACTAACAAGGAATAAAAATAGAGAAGGAGAGAATAAAGCATAAAAATGAATCATACAATTTCAACACCCTTATATAGACAATTAGAAGATGCGATTCGACAAGATATTGATACGGGGAAATTTGCTCCTGGAAGTCAGTTGCCAACAGAAAATGAACTATCCGATACTTATCATGTTAGTCGTGTAACAGTACGTAAAGCATTATCTGTTTTATCGGATGCAGGATATTTGGAAAGACATTCAGGAAAAGGTACTTTTGTTACTGAAAAGAAAATGCAAAGAAGTATTAATCAGGTGCTTGGCTTTACGGAAATGTGTAAAATTTTAAATACAACTGCTGGTGCTAAAACATTAAAAATTGCTCTTGAAGATCCAACAGAGAAAGAAGCAGAACAGTTATTGATACAGCCCAATCAACAAATTATATTATTAGAGCGTTTAAGATACTCAGATAAAAGACCTGTTTTACTGGAATTAAATAAATTCCCAGAATCCTTTTCTTTTCTTTTTGGAGAAAATTTAACTGATGCCTCTTTATATGAAGCACTAAAAAAGTATAATATTATTTTTACACAATCAAGAAAAACAATTGATATTATATTTGCATCATCATCTGAATCAAAACTTTTAGAGATTCCCAAAGGACACCCCCTCCTTCGGATTTGTAGTATTGTTAGTAATGCCGATGGAAGTATTACTTCTATCAGTCAGCAATTATGCATCGGAGACAAATTTAAATTTTTAGTGTAGAATTTTTTTAGATATAAATTTGAGGAGGCAAAATGAAAAAGATTACAAATATAATAATAGTGTTTATATCTGTTATAGTTACGGGGTGTTCAAATATAAATAGTGAACAGCACGAAAATAATGCTACGGTAATAGAACAGAAATCAGAGGGAGAAAACCAAAATATACAGAATACAAATACAGTTAAAGAAAATGAAACATCTGCTGTGAAAGATAATATTGTTGATTATTCTGAATATTTTCAAGGAATTAGTGGTTGTGCTGTAGTATATGATGAAATATCAAATACTTATTTTCTTTATAACAAAGAAAACTGTGAAACGGAAGTTTCACCATTGTCAACATTCAAGATTGTATCTGCATTGGCAGGTTTAGAAAATAATGTGCTCGTAAATGAAAATTCTACAATGGAATATAATGGTGTAAAATATCCTATTGATACATGGAACTCAAATTTAACATTAAAAGAAGCATTTGAAAATTCGTGTATATGGTATTTTCGTCAAGTTGTGGATATAGTTGGACAGGAAGATATTCATACAATGCTGAAAGAATTACAGTATGGAAATAGTGATATATCCGAATGGAATGGAAGCAAAATTAATTCATTGCCGGAGTTGAATGGATTCTGGTTAGAATCTTCATTAAAAATTTCACCAGTACAGCAAGTAGCTACACTAAATTATGTTTTTAGCAGAGAGAACAATTTTAACGCTGAAAATATTGAAATACTGAAAAATATAATGTATGTAACAGAATATGATAATGGCTGTTTATATGGTAAAACAGGTTCGGGAACTGACGGAAAGGCATGGTTTGTTGGTTTTATTGAAGTAAATAGCAATAAGACCTATTTTGCAGTTTACCTTGAAGATGTACAAAATAAGGATATAGTATCGGGAAATAAGGCAAAAGAAATAGCAATTAATATCTTAAGTAATTGGGAGAATAAAAATGATTGAAGAAATAAAAGATAAACAATTAAAAAGACATATTGCACATTCAATATTAGAAGCATTAACTGATTGGTTTGAAATCACAGAAGCACGTGAACAATATATTAAGGATTGTGAAGAACAGATATTTGTTGTTGCGAAAGAAGCAAAAAAAGAAATAGGATTTATATGTTTAAAAGAAACAGGAAAAGATACTGTAGAAATTGCTGTAATGGGTGTCTTGAAAGAATACCATAGGCATGGAATTGGGAAAAAACTGATTAAGGCGGCGAAAGATATTGTTATAGAAAAGAAATATTCTTTTCTTCAAGTTAAAACTGTTCAAATGGGATTTTATGAAAACTATGATAAAACAAATTTGTTTTATTGTAGTGTTGGGTTTAAAGAATTTGAAGTTTTTCCGATGTTATGGGATGAAAATAATCCATGTCAAATTTACGTAATGGCACTTAAATGAGGTTGCAAATATATTTAAGAAGATATTTGTCGTAATCTGTTCTGTTCCTTGTAACAAAATAAGGCAAATATAAAAAATAAATATTATTTATCTTTTGATAACTATTTATTTTAAATATTCTGACAGATAATTTATACCCACGAGTGAAAAAGTTTTTCATTTTTCACTCGTGAGTTCGTGCCGACCGCAGCCACGAAGTGGCTTATTTTCTTTTATAAAAGTCTTGATTTATGCAGTGTTGTGATAGTTATCTATAAATACTTGTTCTGAATGGTGCATACAAAACCACAACTGTTCCTTTCGCTTACAGATGATAAACACTCTTTCTATACCGCTGTAATTCTTCTTCGCTGACATTTCCTATAATTTTATCGAGAAATGCCAGCAGCTTTTTCTTATCTTTAGGTAGTTGCCCATGAAATTGGTACGCATTGGAAGCTCCCATTGCCGCAAAGATGGTAGGTATCTGCAAATTTTCAATGAGTGTCCGTACCTCTTTGTATTTTTCAAGTTCGCCTTCCTCTTTCCAATTCTCACGCTGTATTTCAGTATAAAGCTCAGAATCGGGATAAATTGTAAGCATATTTGCTCCAATAAGCGTAGGGTGTATCTGATTACATAGTTCAGCCGTCAATTTCGCTCCGATTTCTCCACGACCTGCCCCAGAAATGCTTACTAGATAAAAGAAACTGTAATGAATGCCTGCTGCATCTAATCTCTGGCATTGCTCTATGATGTCCGCCGAGGTATATCCCTTGTTCATAAACCGCAGGGCTTTGTCATCGCCTGTTTCTATTCCTATTGTCAGAC
>CAJTJZ010000093.1 GCA_910576895.1 uncultured Lachnospiraceae bacterium
AAGCCCGGTGTAATTCCAAGACCTACTTCTGGCTGACCAAATACAGCATTATCAGAACAGATACGAATATCACAACTCATAGAAATTTCACAGCCGCCACCTAAAGCAAATCCATTAATTGCTGCAATCACTGGAATTGGGAATGTTTCTAACTTACGGAATACATCATTTCCTTTTTTACCAAATGCTTCCCCTTCTGCTTTTGTAAGTGTACTCATTTCGCCGATATCAGCACCTGCAACAAAGGATTTTTCTCCTGCACCTGTCAGAATAAGACAACGAATATTGGCTAAATCAACAGAATCAAGTACAAGATTTAATTCATCTAAAACCTGACTATTTAAAGCATTGAGTGCCTTTGGACGATTAATTGTAATTGTACCGATAGCACCTTCTGTTTCATATAAAATGAAGTCCATATTAAAAATCTCCTTACATTTAACTATATATTATAGTAAATTTTCATTTTTTATCTTTCTACAAGAGTTGCACAGCCCATACCACCACCAATACAAAGTGTAGCAAGACCTTTCTTTGCATCTCTCTTTTGCATTTCATGAAGCAAAGTAACAAGAATACGGCAGCCAGAAGCACCAACAGGATGTCCAATTGCTCCACCATTTACATTTAATTTAGAAAGATCAAATCCTAAATCTCTTCCAACAGCAACAGACTGAGCAGCAAATGCTTCATTTGCTTCAATTAAATCAAGATCATCTACTGTCCAATTTGCTTTTGCAAGAGCTTTTTTTGTAGCAGGAACTGGCCCTACACCCATGATAGAAGGATCAACACCGCCTAAAGCACCAGCTACAAAAGTAGCCATAGGAGTTACGCCTAATTCTTTTGCTTTTTCTTCACTCATAACGACAATAGCAGCAGCACCATCATTAATACCAGAAGCATTACCAGCAGTAACAACACCGCCTTCTTTTTTACCAGAGCAGCACTTTAAAGAGCTAAGGCTTTCTTTTGTTGTACCAGCACGAGGTCCTTCATCTGTATCAACAATAATTGTCTTTTTCTTGGATTTTACTTCTACTGGAACAATTTCATCTTTAAACTTGCCTTCTGCCATTGCTTTTTCACATTTTTGTTGGGAATTAGCAGCAAATTCATCTAATTCTTCTCTTGTAAGCTTCCACTGTTCTGCTACATTTTCAGCAGTAATCATCATATGATATTGATTGAATGCATCCCATAATGCATCATTTACCATAGTATCTATTAATTTACCATTGTTCATACGATAACCAAAACGACCTTGCATCATAGCATATGGAGCCATTGACATATTCTCTGTGCCACCTGCTACAACAATATCAGCATCACCTGCAATAATCATCTGAGCTGCCATATTAACACAATTGAGTCCAGAACCACAAACAACATTAACAGTAACCGCTGGAGTTTCGACTGGAAGTCCTGCCTTAATAGAAGCTTGACGTGCTACATTTTGTCCTAAACCAGCTTGAATAACACATCCCATATAAACATGATCAACCTGTTCTGGTTTTACATTTGCTCTATTTAAAGCTTCTTTAATAACAATAGAACCTAAATCAGCAGCAGGTGTTGTACTTAAAGCACCCCCCATTTTACCAATTGCTGTACGGCAGGCACCTGCCAAAACTACTTTCTTTGACATAACTAAAATCCTCCATTCCTTATTTTATTTTTTTCAGAAACGCATAAATATTTCTTACGTTTCAAAACAACATCAATACTGTGTGTTAATTTTATCACAATCTTTTACATTTTGCAAGAGATCTTGGATTTCTTTTCCTATTTTTTTCATACTTTTTACTAAAAAATTTCAAAATATTTACAAATTTCATCAATACATTGTTTATTTTATAAAATTTTTTAGAACAAAGCGAGCAAGCTCGCTTTTGTTCGAATATGGTTGCAAACTCTGTTTGCAATCCGCTGAAGCGGACTGGCTCTAAAGAGCCAGCCAAGCTTTGCAGTTTCCGAAGGAAGCTGCCAATAGGAAATTTCTCGAAATTTCCTATTAAACGAAAAAAGTCATGGAATTTTAAAAATTCCATGACAGGTGTTATTTCTTTTTATTATTTGTTACTTCTTTTCCAAATATTCATTTTTTCTGCATCTGCAATTAATTGATCACGAAAATCAGGATGAGCTACAGAAATAATAGCCTCTGCTTTTTCCCAAGTAGAAAGACCTTTTAAGCAAACTTTTCCATATTCTGTTACAAGATAGTGAATATTTGCTCTTGTGTCTGTAACAATCGAACCATTACTTAACGTTGGTACAATACGAGATTTTAATTCCCCTGTTTTTGTTTTAAAAGTAGAAGAACAGCAAATAAAGCTCTTTCCACCCTTGGAAAGATAAGCACCAAGCACAAAGTCAAGCTGTCCGCCAGCACCGCTAATATGTTTTGTTCCAGCAGATTCTGCATTTACTTGTCCAAAAATATCAATATCAACAGCATTATTAATAGACATAAAATTATCTAAAGCAGAAATGGAACGCACATCATTTGTATAGCTTACAGGGCAACTCATACATTCAGGATTATTATTTAAGTAATCATATAATTTCTTTGTTCCTGCTGCAAATGCATATGTTTGACGACCTTTGTCAATATTCTTTTTTGTACCATTAATTTTTCCTGCTTTTGCAATATCAACAAAAGCATCTACATACATTTCTGTATGAACACCAAGATTTTTTAAGTCTGATTTTGCAATTAAAGAGCCTACAGCATTTGGCATACCACCAATACCAAGCTGTAAACAAGCACCATCTGGGATTTCTTCTACAATTAACTTTGCAACAGCTTCATCAACTTCTGTGGCAGCAGCTCCGCCAAGTTCTGCAATTGATGGATTTTCTCCCTCTACAATCATATTAACTTTAGAAATATGAATAGATTCCTCCATACCACCAAGGCAGCGAGGCATATTTTTATTTACTTCTACAATAATCACTTTTGATTTTTCACAAACAGCAGCCATATGAGAAGCACTTGGTCCAAAATTAAAATATCCATGCTCATCCATTGGAGCTACTTGAAACATAGCAACATCATTTGGCTTAATATTTTCTCTATAGTAACGTGGTAATTCAGAATAACGGATTGGTGCATAAAAAGCAATCCCTTCTGCAATCGCCTTTCTTTCAATACCAGACATATGCCAAGAATTCCAAGCAATATGTTTTGGTGCATCTTCTATATCAAAAATCGCTGGTCTCCAAAGACAAATTCCTCCACGCAGCTTTAAATCCTCAAGTTCTGCTGCACGTGCTGCTAGTGCCTTATCAAGTACTACTGGATGTGCAGCACACCATCCATAATCAATCCAGTCACCAGACTTTACTACTTTTACTGCTTCCTCTGCAGTTGTCAACTTTTTTTGATATTCACTTTCAAAACCCATACTTTGTTCCTCCTTTTAAATTCTTTATATTTATGCACATTGGCATTATAAACAATTTTTAACGAATCTTTTCTGTCAATCCGACTTTCTTTTGCACTTTACGAAGCGTCTTGATTGCCATAGCTTGTGCCCGTTCTGTATTTTCCTTAATTCTTTCATCAATATAAGATTTTTCTTTTAAAAGCTGCTCATATTTATTTTGCATTGGCTTTAACATAGAAGCAACCGCCTCTCCAACTGCTAGTTTAAATTCTCCATAGCCTTTTCCTTCAAATTCTTTTTCTACTTCCTCAAATGTTTTTTCTGTAACAGCAGCATAAATTTCAATTAAATTGCTAATGCCCGGTTTTTCTTCCAAGGAATAGCATATATTTGTATCAGAATCTGTAACAGCTCGTTTAAATTTACGAATAATGGTATCGGTATCATCTAATAAATAAATACTTGCATTTGGATTTTCATCTGATTTCGACATTTTCTTTTCTGGATCTTGAAGACTCATAACACGTGCTCCACGTTTACCAAAATATGCTTCTGGTATTGTAAAGACATCTCCATAAATTCCATTAAACCTTGTAGCAATATCTCTTGTAATCTCTAAATGTTGTCTTTGATCTTCCCCAACAGGCACAACATCTGCTTGATATAATAAAATATCTGCTGCCATTAAAACAGGATAGGTATAAAGTCCAGCATTAATATTGTCTGCATGTTTTGATGCTTTATCCTTAAATTGCGTCATACGATTTAATTCTCCCATGTAAGTAAAACAACTTAGAATCCATGAAAGCTCTGCATGACCTGAAACATGAGATTGGAAATAAATACAATTTTTTTCTGGATCAAGCCCAGAAGCTACATATAAAATATATAATGATCTTGCTTTTTGTCGAAATTGTGTTGGATCTTGTCGTACTGTAAGAGAATGAAGATCCATAATTCCAAATAAACTTTCATATTCCTGATTTACATTTACCCAATTTTTTAGAGCACCAAGATAATTTCCAAGTGTCAAATTTCCCGTTGCCTGCATTCCACTATAAAGTATCTTTTTATTATTTAACATTGTTTCTAAATTTCTCCCTTCTACTTTTAAAAAATTTTCTAGGTATCCTTTTATCTATATTCTATGGTTTTCAATTACTATTTGCTTCCTATTTATATGTATTATATTGATTATTCTTCTGGTAAACCATCCATCAGTCCTGCCATTAAAGAACCAAGACTAAATGTCAATTGTTCTTTTGGCTTAAATACATCAATAATTGGCTGCATAATATGATTAAATTCCTCTTTATTTTTAGAAAGCTGCAAAATATAAGCTGTATTAACTGCATCATCCATTGCATCATGTGCATGACCGTTAAAATCACGATTAATTGCTCCCAATGCATATTTTAATGCAATTTTTTTTTCAATTCCAAGTAATTTTCCAAATACCTTTTGAAAATCCACCCATTTCCGAAACAATGGCTTCATTTCTTCTATATGATACTTCTTTAATTCACATTCCTTTCGAAGTTGTTTTACATCACTATCACTCCAAGAATAAATCGTAATCTCCTCTTTTCCACCACACCATTCAAAAAAAGAATCCATAGCCTGTTCAAAATAATCTGCATGTCTTAACATATCATTTGTAATTCCTGTTAATTCTGTAATATCATTTGTTACTAAGTTATATTGTGGTTTTACATAAATCCGTATCTGATCAATAATTTCAAAATTATCATTCAACATAGCTGCACCAATTTCAATAATCTCTCGTTTACAAATTTGTCTTTCTTCCTTATATTCCTTAGCAATATCGTTCATTTCCAAATCGATCATTATGTGTTTCATTTATTTTGCCTCCCAAACCAAGTAAATCAATCTGCAAAACTACTGTATTTCTTTCCCTATTTATCTCTACCATATAGATAACTATTCTTATGCAATTTAAGACTATTCATAAATAATTATTACTTAAAAATATAAAGATCTATACATTCCTTAGCAATTATAACATACTTTTCCCTTATTTGGAAACTTTTTTTTACAAATTTTATATTTTTGTGTCACTTTCTAAAATAAATAAAAAAACTAGTTCCTTTCCCAAGCTTAGAGTTTACACAAAGATAGCCTCCTTGTCTTTCTATAATCTGTTTTGTAAGAAAAAGTCCAATACCAACACCTTCTTCTTCTTTTACATTGCTTCCACGATAAAAACGCTGAAATATTTTTGGAAGTTCTTCCTTAAAAATACCAATTCCTTCATCTTTAATACAAATACATACAAATAATTCATATTCCTTGATAGAAATATTAATTTTTTTCCTATTCTCTGAATATTTAATTGCATTATCTACAATATTAACAATCGCTTCTACGGTCCATTTTTTATCAAATATAGCAAAACTTTCCCTTATGGGCTTTTTTATTTGAATCAAAATTTCCTTCTTTTTTGCTTTTTCTAAACATTGTTCCCTTACTTCATAAAGTAAGGGAACTAAATCGTATCTTTTTATTGTTAAATTTAAAATACCTGTTTCTAATCGGGAAAGCTTTACCAGTGATTGCAATAGAAATTCCAATTTTTCTGACTGTTTTTCAATTTCTGTTACTAATTCTTTTGTCATAGGATCTTCTGTATACTCATTTAGCATTTGAGAATATAAAAGAATATTAGATAAGGGTGTTTTTACTTGATGAGAAATATCTGATACTAGCTTTTTTATTTCTGCTTGTTCTTTTTCTATTTTTTGTTTTGATAATTTCGACATAGAAAGAAAACGTTTCCATTTTACTTCTAGCTTTGAAAGTTCCGTTTCATCATAATGAGATTCTTCAAAATGTCCATCCATGGCTTCATCAATCATTTGATTTAAAACTTGATAGATATGTTTTTTCTTAAATATAAACAATTCTGCTACCTTCTATCTGTTGGTTTGTAGTTAGGTTTTTCATCCATTTATATTGTTTGTAATGCCTGTAAATGGCGGGCAATTCTAAATTCAGCAAGAAATAAACTACCAATACTGAAAGATGTAAGATAAATGCGGCAAATATCCCAAGTGGTATAATAATAAGCCACATATTTTGCACTCTCCTCACACTTTTGATATGTTGTTTAAATTAGTATTTAAAAATACTAATTTATCTTCAAAAATAGTTCACAGAAATTTTCTTTGTTTTTATAAAATCTGCTGCATAACTTCCTCTAACTACCTTTACTTTTAGTTTATTACAACCTTGAAATGCAGAACTTGCAATTGTATTCACATTCTCCGTCAACCGGATTGATTGCAGTTTTTTACAATTTTTAAAAGCATTTTTTTGAATTTTTTCTACTGCTGCCATTCCCGTTACTTTCTGTAGTTTTTTACAGCCAATAAAAGCACTTTTGCCAATTACTTTTACATTCTTTCCAATCGTTACCTGCTTTACTGACTGGTTCTTATAGAATGCTTTTTCCTTTATTTTAACTACTTTATAGCTTTTTGACTGATAAACAACATTTGCTTTGATGACAAGTTTCTTTGCGGTACTATCTTCTGCTCCTATTGCTTCTACTGTGGAAGAAGATACAATTTTATAAATAATTCCATCTTGAATAAACTTCGTTCCAATCATATTTTTGGATACTTCTTGTCCTGTGTTAGTGTCATTAGGATTCACCTGATTCGAAGGTTTTTCTGGCATTACATCTATATTTGATGAATCATTTTTTGTATCCTCTATGGAACTACTAATATCATTATTATCTTCTACATTATCTGAAATCGTTTCATTTGCATTGTTACCATTTTCTGAATTTTCCTCATTTTTTGAGCTTTCATTTTCTGTAAATGTGTCCTCTCTTTTATAAGTA
>CAJTJZ010000094.1 GCA_910576895.1 uncultured Lachnospiraceae bacterium
AAAGTTTTAAATTACTATAATCTTATACTATTCTTTCCTATAGTTATTTTACATTTTTACTTGAAACTTTTGCTTTCTTGTGCTATTCTAATCATCGAGTTATATCCTGAAATTTCCTAACCATACTATTTATTACACTAATTTTAGATAGATATTACTAGGAATCTAGGGAATGACATCAGATGATAAACCGCCTATGGTATTATTGGAGGTGGTTTTTTGAACATAACACAATCCATCGGCTTTATTGGAGCTGGAAAAGTTGGCTGTTCTATCGGAAAATACTTACAGCAGCATGGTTTTCCAATTTCTGGATATTATAGCCGAACAAAAGAAAGTGCTTTGGCAGCGGCACAATTTACGCATTCTAGCTGCTATTTATCTTTGGAGATGCTGATAAAAGCAAGCGATACCCTTTTTATTGCAACAGGTGATGATATGATTTCTTCCCTATGGGATCGCATTGTAAGTATTGCAAATCCTCAACAGTTATTACATTCTAAAATATTCTGCCATTTCAGCGGCTCTTTATCATCTGATGTTTTTTCTCCCTTATATGGGATATGCCCTGCAAGTATCCACCCCTTACTTGCATTTCCTGATAAGTTTCACTCTTGGGAAGCTCTATCAGATGCATTTTTTACAATCGAAGGGACGGAAACTTCCATTGCTTATTTTTCACAAATGTTTCAAAAAACAGGAAATGATTTTTCAATTATTTCCGCTGATAAAAAGTCACATTATCATACGGCTGCCAGCTTAGTTAGCAACCATGTTGTAGCACTATTAGATATTGGACTTTCTTTACTAATGGACTGCGGATTTTCCAAGGACAATGCTTATAAAGCTTGTATTCCTTTAATCAAAAAAAATGTGGAAAATGTACTTTCTTATGATACACAATCTGCCCTTACAGGACCGATTGAGAGAAATGATATAGAAACTGTGAAAAAACATTTGGAAAGCCTTGATAGGGAAACGGCAAAACTTTATTGTCTGCTTGGAAAAAGACAACTAGAACTTGCAGCCAAAAAACATCCAGAAACTGATTTTTCTATGATAAAGACAATGCTTGCCAATGTTTAAAACAAACTTTTAAAAAATAATAATGAAAAATGGGAGGGTATTATGAAAAATACAGTCGTTACATTTCAGGAGGCAAAACAAAAAGGAGAAAAAATCTCTATGCTGACAGCCTATGATTATTCCATTGCAAAGCTTGTAGATAATGCTGGAATTAATGCTATTTTAGTTGGCGATTCTCTTGGAATGACAATGCTTGGTTATGAAAATACATTATCAGTTACTATGGAAGATATGATAAGGCATACAAGTGCTGTTGCACGTGGTGCAAGGAATGCACTTCTTGTTGCAGATATGCCATTTATGTCTTATCAATCCTCTGTTTATGATGCTGTTGTTAATGCAGGACGGCTTATCAAAGAAGGCAATGCACAAGCAGTAAAATTGGAAGGCGGATTAGAAGTTTGCGAACATATTCGTGCGATTGTTAATGCTTCCATTCCTGTTATGGCACATCTTGGCTTAACACCACAATCTATTAATGCTTTTGGCGGCTTTAAAGTCCAAGGAAAGGGCGAAGCTGCTGCACAAAAACTTTTAGATGAAGCAAGAGCAGTCGAAAAGGCAGGTGCTTTTTCTCTTGTGTTAGAATGTGTTCCAGAAAAACTAGCAACTTATATTACAAAACAGATTTCGATTCCTACTATTGGAATTGGTGCTGGTGCTGGATGTGATGGTCAGGTACTTGTATATCAGGATATGCTTGGAATGTTTGCTGATTTAAAACCAAAATTTGCAAAATGCTTTGGAAATATTGGAAAGCAAATGACAGAGGCTTTTCAAAATTATGATAAAGAAGTAAAAGAAGGCAGTTTCCCTGCAAAAGAACACACCTTTAAAATAGATGATACGATTATTGATAAACTTTATTAAAATACAAAAAATTTCTTAATGAAACAAACAATAAAATAAGAAAACAATAAATTTATTATAATAGAATGGAGATCTTTTTTTCATGAAAATTTCAGGAAATATAAAAGAAGTACGAGATATTGTAAAGGAATGGAAACAACAAGGGCTAAGCATTGGACTTGTTCCTACCATGGGCTATTTGCATGAAGGCCATTTAAGTTTAATGGAACGTGCTATCAAAGAAAATGATAGAGTTGTTGTCAGTATTTTTGTAAATCCTATGCAATTTGGACCAACAGAGGATTTAGCAAGTTATCCAAGAGATCTTGATCGTGATGCTGCCCTTTGTGAAAAGATTGGTGTCTCTATGATTTTTCATCCAGAACCATCGGAAATGTATGCAGATGATTTCTGCTCTTATGTAGATATGTCTGGACTTACGGAAGAACTTTGCGGCAAAAGCCGTCCTGTTCATTTTCGTGGTGTACAAACCGTTGTTTCTAAACTATTTCATATCGTTCCTGCAAATCGTGCTTACTTTGGGCAAAAAGATGCACAACAGCTTGCTATTATTCGCCGTATGGTGCGTGATTTAAACTTTGATATTGAAATTATTGGCTGTCCTATTATTCGAGAAGAAGATGGTCTTGCAAAAAGTTCCAGAAATACGTATCTTAATACCGAAGAAAGAAACGCTGCTCTTATTTTAAATAAATCCCTAACAAATGCAAAAAATTTAATTGCTTCTGGGGAACGAAGTGCAAAACAGATTAAAGATTGTATTCAGGAAACAATTATGGCAGAACCTCTTGCAAAAGCAGATTATATTGAAGTTGTAAATTTTGATACGATAAAACCATTAGAAAAATTAAATGGAAATGTTCTTGTTGCCATTGCCGTTTTTATTGGAAAAACTCGTTTAATTGATAATTTTATTCTGGAAAATGTAAACTAATTATTTTCGTAAAATTTACGATAAACTTTAGCGGATGAATAAATAACTAGATAGCTTAACTTATTTATTTATTTACTTATTTATTCATCCATAGAAATGAGGTTATTCATTTATGACTCTTACAATGTTAAAAGGAAAAATTCATCGTGCTGTTGTTACACAGGCAGAATTAAATTATGTTGGAAGTATTACAATTGATACTGATTTAATGAAAGAAGCTGGAATTTTAGAATATGAAATGGTTCAAATTGTTGATGTAGAAAATGGCAATCGTTTTGAAACTTATACTATTGCTGGGCCTGCTGGAAGTGGTATTATTTGTTTAAATGGTGCTGCTGCCCGTATGGCACAAACAGGCGATCATATTATTATTATGGCATATGCCCTGCTTGATGAACAAGAAGCCAAAAATCATCAGCCAAATGTAGTACTTGTAGATGAAAAAAATAATATTATAAAAACAGCTCATTATGAAAAACATGGAAAATTAGTTTTATAAGTAATGTATAGATATAAGAAATTAATTTTGTAAACTAGCTTATAAGAAAAGAAACTGAGGGATTTACTATGTTGACTGGAAAAACTGTAATTCTTGGCGTAACTGGCAGTATTGCTGCCTATAAAGCTGCTAATCTTGCCAGTATGTTGATAAAACAACATTGCAGGGTTCATGTTATTATGACAAGAAATGCAACAAATTTTATTCATCCTATAACATTTGAAACATTAACAGGACAAAAATGTTTGATTGATACTTTTGATCGTAATTTTAAATATAATGTAGAACATGTTTCCCTTGCAAAAAAAGCGGATTTATTTCTAACTGCTCCAGCCTCTGCTAATATTATTGGGAAATTTGCTTATGGTATTGCAGATGATATGTTAAGTACCACAGCCCTTGCCTGTAAATGTAAAAAAATCATTGCACCAGCAATGAATACAAATATGTATGAAAATCCTATTGTACAGGACAATTTAAAGCGATTACAGCAATTTGGATTTGAAATTATTGAGCCAGATTCCGGTTTTTTAGCTTGCAGAGATATTGGAAAAGGAAAACTTCCAAAAGAAGAACTTCTTATGGATTATATTTTAAAGGAGCTTCATTATAAAAAGGATATGATAGGAAAAACCGTTCTAGTAACAGCAGGTCCTACAAGAGAGGCTATTGATCCTGTTCGTTATATTTCTAATCATTCTACTGGAAAAATGGGATATGCCATTGCAAGGACTGCTATGGAACGTGGTGCAAATACAATTTTAATTAGTGGACCAGTTTCTCTTACACCACCAGTATCGGTACAATTGATTCCTGTAATTAGTGCAAATGATATGTTAAATACTGTCAATCAATATGCAAAAAAAGCCGATATTATTATTAAGGCGGCTGCTGTTGCTGATTATACACCTATCAATATTTCTGAGGAAAAAATAAAAAAAACAACAGGAGATGCTTCGATTCCATTAAAAAGAACAGAAGATATTCTTGCTAACCTTGGAAAACAAAAACGTCCTGATCAGTTTTTATGTGGTTTTTCTATGGAAACGGAACATCTATTGGAAAATTCACAAAAGAAATTAAAAGAAAAACATGCAGATATGATTGTTGCAAACAGTCTTCGCACAGCGGGTGCTGGCTTTGGAACAGATACAAATCTTGTAACACTCATTACTTCCGACTATCAAAAAGAACTTCCATTAATGTCAAAGGAAGAAGTTGCTTATCAACTTCTTTCCGAAATTTTAGCAAGAATGGAAAAAAACAATAAAGGAGAAGCTACCAAATGAAAAAATTATCTTTTCGGGAAATCGTAGCCTGTACAGGCGGAACAACCTCTTACTGTGGTGATGATTTTTTCTTATCTTCCATAAAATTTGATTCTCGTGGTGAAATAAAAGATGCTGCTTTTATTGCCTTTATTACAGAAAAAGACAATGGACATCACTATATTTCTATGGCAGAAAAAAAAGGTGCACTAGCAGCAATTGTATCAGAAGAAACCAATACCAGCCTTCCTACAATTATGGTAGAAGATACAAAAAAGGCTTATCAAGAGATTGCTCTTTATTACCGTAATAAATTTACCTGCCCTATCATTGCAATCACTGGCAGCAATGGAAAAACAACGGTAAAAGATATGCTAACAGCAATATTATCTACAAGATTTAAAGTACTTTCTACGGAAAAAAATTATAACAATGAATTAGGTGTTCCACAAACACTTCTTATGCTTGATAATACTTATGATATTGTTGTGCTTGAAATGGGTATGAACCACAGTGGAGAAATCCACACATTATCTATGATTGCAAAACCTGAGATAGGAATTATTACAAACATTGGTCTGGCACATATTGGAAATCTTAACGATAGCAAAAAAGCTATTTTTGATGCAAAAATGGAACTTACCGATGGAATGAAAAAACAGGGTACTTTGATCTTATATCATAATGATCCTATGCTTTGTAATGTTACAAAAGAAGATATCCATATTATATTTTGTGGTCTTACAGAAAATGAGCATAACGGACTCTATGCAACCAATATTTCGGAGTATTGGGAAAAAGATCACTATGGACTTACCTTTTTATTGCATTATAATAAAGAGAGTTATCATTGCCACCTTCCCATTCTTGGAAAACATAATGTAGGAAATGCATTGCTTGCCTTAACTGCTTCTATCAAAGCAGGGATTCCTTTAGAACAAGGCATTGCAGCATTACAAAATTATCCAAGAAGTCCTATGCGATTAGAAACTGTAAAGCTTCATGGCATTTATTTTATAAAAGATTATTATAATGCAAGTATTGATTCTACAAAAGCCGCCCTTGATACTCTTTCTGAAATCAAATGCAGTGGAAAAAAAATAGCAATTCTTGGAGAAGTAAAAGAACTTGGAAAGCAAAGCGAAATTTTACATTCTGAGCTTGCTTCCTATACCGTTGGCAAAGCAGATCTTGTTTACTATTTAGGAAATTATCAAGAAGCTTTTCTTTCTGGTAGAAAAGACAGTTATTGTTTTTCTACAAAAGAGGAATTAAATCTTGCTCTTTCTTATGCAATTACAAAGAAAGAATTACAAGCTAATGATATTGTTTTAATGAAAGGATCTCATGAAAACAAACTATGGGAACAATATGATTTTATTTATAATCTTTTAGAACATGGAAGCACCATACCATCACAAACACAGCTTCTTATTGATGTAGCTGCATTAAAACATAATTATACTGCCATTAAACATTATGTTGGAAATGATGTAGAAATTATGCCAGTAGTAAAAGCAGATGCCTATGGCAGTGGTGCTAGACTTTTAGCAACGATTTATCCTGATTGCAGCTTTTTTGCAGTCGCTGATTTACGAGAGGCAGAAGAACTTCATCCTCTTATGCCAAAGGCTCGTTTTCTTGTATTATATGAGCCTTTTGAACAAGATATTGCATGGCTTATAGAGCATGATTATATTGTTGTTAGTGCCAGTCGAATTTCTTTTCTTCAAAAATTAAATGCTGCTGCAAAAAAAGCTAGAAAAAAACAGGCAGTTCATATAGAGATTGATACAGGAATGGGACGACTTGGAGCATTTCTAAAAGAGTGTCATACACTTGCAGAAACATTATTAATATGTAACAATTTAATTATTGAAGGTATTTTTACTCATTATTCCAGTGCTGATATGTATGAGCCTGCTGATTTAGAATTTACGGCTATGCAGACAGAAAAATTTAAAAAAGCGATAAAAATAGTAGAAGATATTGTTGGAGAAATTCCATATAAACATGCTTGTGCTGGTGCTGCTATTTTTAATCCAAAGGCAGAATTATTTAATCTTGTGCGTCCCGGATATATTTTAAGAGGTTATTATCCATGTAAGGAAATTAAAGAAAAAATTGATTTAAAACCTGCATTAAAATATATTGCAAGAATTGCACAAATCAGGGAATTTGAACCGGGAGAAAGCATTAGTTATGGAAGACATTTTATTACCAAACGGAAAACACGCCTTGCAGAAGTTCCGGTTGGTTATTCAGATGGACTTATGCGAAAACTTTCTAATCGTGGTGCTTTTGTAATTAATGGTCAATTAGCACCAATTGTTGGAAATATTACGATGGATTATACTATGGTTGATATTACAGATATTACAGGTTCTGTACAAATCGGAGATGAAGCCGCTATTTTTGATAATATTAATATGACAGTCGAACATATGGCAGAATTATGTGATACGATTGGTTATGAAATTTTAACAAATATAAAAAATAAAGCGGATCGCATTGAAATTTTTTGAAACATTCAAATGTCTATGTCAACAACACCCCACCTGTAGAGGTGGGGGCTTGCAAAAGCCTAATTGACTAGC
>CAJTJZ010000095.1:0-5315 GCA_910576895.1 uncultured Lachnospiraceae bacterium
GCATTAAAGATGATTTATCAAGCAAAAAAACCAATGATTTTTGTTGGTGGTGGTGCAGTGATTTCTGGTGCATCAAAAGAATTAAAAGAATTTGTAGAAAAAGTAGATGCACCTGTTACAGATTCTTTAATGGGAAAAGGTGCTTTTAATGGAGAAAATCCATATTATACAGGTATGCTTGGCATGCATGGAACAAAGACTTCTAATTTAAGTGTTATGGAATGTGATCTTTTAATTGCCATTGGTACACGTTTTTCTGATCGTGTTATTGGAAATTCAAAGGAATATGCAAAAAATGCAAAAATTTTGCAGATTGACATTGATCCAGCAGAAATTAATAAAAATATTGTTGTTGATTTTGCCATTATTGGAGATGTAAAGGAAGTATTAGAGCAAATAAATGAACATTTAGAACAACAATATCATAAAGAATGGATCGATAAAGTTATGGCAAGACTGGATGCATTGCCAATGAGATATCATCAAAATGTGCTTGCAGGGCCTTATATTATTGAAAGATTATATGAACTAACAGGCGGTGATGCGATTATAGTAACAGAAGTTGGACAGCATCAAATGTGGGCAGCACAATTTTATAAATACAAAAATCCAAGAACTTTAATTACTTCTGGTGGGCTTGGCACGATGGGATATGGGCTTGGAGCGGCAATTGGTGCGAAAGTAGGATGCCCTGATAAAGTAGTTGTAAACATTGCAGGGGATGGCTGCTTCCGCATGAATATGAATGAACTTGCTACCTTATCAAGATATGATATTCCAGTGATAGAGATTATTTTTGATAATCATGTACTTGGAATGGTACGCCAGTGGCAGGATCTGTTTTATGGAAAACGATATTCTCAGACAGTATTAGATAAAAAAGTAGATTATGTAAAACTTGCACAAGCAATGGATATAAAGGGATTTCATATAACAAAACAAGAAGAAGTAGAAGAAACACTAAAACAAGCACTTGCATTAAAACAGCCTGTAGTGATTGTATGTGAAATTGATTCTGATGAAAAAGTTTGGCCAATGGTTGCTCCCGGAGATTCGATAGGAGAGGTATTTTCTGAAGAAGATAAGGAAAAAATTGCAAACTTATAAATAAATGATAAAGTGATAAAAGATAAATTGGATAATTAGAAGGAAAAGTAGAAGCTTAGAATTTCATTTTGAGATAGATTAGCAGTAAGAATACTCATGAACAGTCAAACGAAAAAATGGTTCTAAGCTTTTTTTTGTAGTTGAAAGGAATCGTTCCTAAAGAATCCCTAAGTATAGAATAGAATATTGACAAAGTTTCTCTATTTCAATACAATAAAAGGTGTAAGACAGGAGGTTTTTGTTTATGAAGATTTATAATACCTTAACACAGAAAAAAGAGGAATTTATTCCAATAGAAGAAAAGAAAGTTCGTATGTATGTTTGTGGGCCAACCGTTTATAACTTTATTCATATTGGAAATGCACGACCGATGATTGTTTTTGATACAGTACGCCGTTATTTTGAATATAAGGGATATCAAGTAACTTATGTATCTAATTTTACAGATATTGACGATAAAATTATTAAAAGAGCAATGGAAGAACATATGGATACTTCAGAAATTTCGGAACGTTACATAAAGGAAGCAAAACAGGATATGCAATCTTTAAATGTAAAGCCAGCAACGGTGCATCCAAAAGCTACAGAAGAA
Organism: uncultured Lachnospiraceae bacterium; assembly: GCA_910576895.1. GTDB lineage: Bacteria > Bacillota > Clostridia > Lachnospirales > Lachnospiraceae > MGBC100174. The sequence continues at coordinate 1,700 of CAJTJZ010000095.1, forward strand.
ATTGATGGAATGATTGCTATGATTAATACATTGATAGAAAAAGGTCATGCTTATGAAAAAAATGGAACAGTTTATTTTCGTACTCGTAGTTTTCCTGATTATGGAAAGCTTTCAAAGAAAAATATTGATGATTTAGAAGCAGGGCATAGAAATATTCAAATAGCAGGAGAAGAAGAAAAAGAAGATCCGCTTGATTTTGTGCTTTGGAAACCCAAAAAAGAAGGAGAGCCTTTTTGGGAATCTCCTTGGAGTAAAGGACGCCCCGGCTGGCATATTGAATGTTCTGTAATGAGCAAAAAGTATCTTGGCGATCAAATTGATATTCATGCTGGAGGAGAAGATCTTATTTTTCCACATCATGAAAATGAAATTGCACAAAGTGAAGCTGCGAATAATGTTACATTTTCAAGATATTGGATGCATAATGGTTTTTTAAATATTGATAATAAAAAAATGTCAAAATCGGAAGGAAACTTTTTTACGGTAAGAGAAATTGGAGAAAAATATCCACTTCAGGTACTACGTTTCTTTATGCTTAGTGCACATTACCGTAGTCCATTAAATTTTAGTGATGAATTAATGGAAGCATCAAAAAATGGTTTGGATCGTATTAAAAAAGCAGTATTTAATCTGGAGTATTTAATGAAATCATCCGATATAGAAAATGATGAACCGCTATCTCTTGCAGCAAAAAATTTGCTTCAGGAGCTTTCCGGGCATCAGACGAGATTTAATGAAGCTATGGAAAATGATTTTAATACAGCAGATGCAATTTCTTCTATTTTTGATATTGTAAAGCTTGCAAATACAAATTTAACAGCAAATTCTCCTTATATTTTAATAAAAACAATGTATGATAAGATTTTATTGCTTTGTGATGTACTTGGTATTGAAGCCAAAGAGGAACAAAAGCTACTAGATGAGGAAATTGAAAAATTGATAGAGGAACGTCAAGTAGCAAGAAAACAAAAAGATTTTGCACGAGCAGATGAGATTAGAACAAGATTAGCATCTGCTGGAATTATTTTAGAGGATACAAGAGAAGGTGTTCGCTGGATGTGGAATAAATAGATTTCTTCTATAATGAGTGGCAGTATTTTTGACTATTGGTATGTATAATAAATAAGACAGCAAAGGAATTTGAAAAGGTTAAAAAAAGGATCGTATAATTATATGAAAGAGGATAAAGAAAAGAGAGAGCTTTCTGATCAGATTATAAAAAGTTTTGGTAAAGAAAAACAGGATACCAATCTTCTTTCTCCTTTAAATTTAGCTTACATTGGAGATGCTATTTATGAAGTAGTGATTCGAACAATTGTTTTGGAAGAAGGGAATGCTCCTGTAAATAGGCTGAATGCAAAGGCAAGAGAGTTAGTGAAAGCAAAATCGCAGGCAGTTTTTATGCAAAACTTATTAAAGGCAAATCTTTTGACACAGAAAGAACTTTCTATTTATAAAAGAGGACGTAATGCAAAGTCAAATACATCGGCAAAAAATGCTTCTTTACAAGATTATCATACAGCAACAGGTTTTGAGGCATTGCTTGGGTATTTTTATTTGGAAGGGCAGATGGAGCATTTATTGGAGATTATTAAACAGGCAATAGAACTATCTGGATTTGAATTATAATGATAAATAAATAGAAATAATAAATGGATCAATTGGCAGATGGATAGAGCCACAATCAATCGATTGGCAAACTGATAAATTCATAATCAATCGACAGATTGGTAAATAGTAAATAGGTAAGATAGATGCATGGTACTAGAAAAGAAAGGATATCACATGGAAGAAGAAAATTTGACAATGGAAGGAAGAAATGCAGTATTGGAAGCATTTCGTTCTGGGAAAACCATTGATAAGCTGTTTCTTCAAGAGGGCTGTAAGGATGGACCAATTCAAACAATTCTTAGAGAAGCAAAGAAACAAGATACCATTGAATAATACGTAAAAAAGGAACGTTTAAATCAAATGTCAGAAACAGGGAATCATCAAGGTGTGATTGCTTCTATGGCTGCATATGAATATGCTTCTTTAGAAGATGTTTTTGATCTTGCAAAAAGAAAAGAAGAACCAGTATTTTTATTAATTTTAGATGGTATTGAAGATCCACATAATTTTGGAGCTATCATACGAACAGCACATCAGGCAGGAGTGCATGGAATTATTATTCCAAAACGTCATGCTGTTGGACTTACAGCAACCGTTGTAAAAGCATCTGCGGGAGCAATTCATTATATTCCAATTGTAAAAGTAACCAATCTTACAAATACAATGAAAGAATTAAAAAAACAAGGACTTTGGTTTGTTTGTGCAGATATGGATGGAACGGTTATGTATGATTTAGATTTAAAAGGACCAATCGGACTTGTTATAGGAAATGAGGGAACAGGGGTATCTCGACTTGTGAAAGAGAATTGTGATTTTATTGCAGGGATTCCAATGAAAGGGGAAATTGGTTCTTTAAATGCTTCTGTGGCTATGGGGATTTTATCTTATGAAATTGTACGTCAAAGAAGAATCTTGGAAAGCTGAATGTACTATTTTTAAGAAGGATTCCGATTCCTTACTATGACAGAAGTGGAGAGATTTTTATGAAAGAATATCTGCTAGTAGATGGCTATAATATTATTTTTGCATGGCCAGAATTAAAAAAGCAGGCAGATGAGAATTTGGAGGCAGCAAGATATCGGCTGGCGGATATGCTTTGTAATTATCAGGGTTATAAAAATATTGATGTTATCCTTATTTTTGATGGGCATAAATCAAAAGGAAATGAAGGAAGTATTTTTCATTACCATAATATTGATATTGTTTATACAAAGGAGGCACAAACTGCCGATAATTTTATTGAACTTGTAACACAAGAAGTAGGGAGAAAAACTCATATTCGAGTAGCCACTTCCGATGGAATGGAACAAATTATTATTCTTGGAAAAGGTGCTGCTAGAATGTCAGCAAGAGAATTAAAGATAGAAATGGAAAAAACATCAAAATTAATTAAACAAGATTTAGAAAAGCATTATCATACTGGCGGAAATAGTCTTATGGATAATCTGCCAAAAGATATGGCTGAACTATTAGAACAGCTTCGTCAAAGCGATATGTAGAATGGACAAGGAGGTGAACATATGGCAGGCTTACAATTAGGAGAAGGAGCAAAACTTGAATTATTGGCTGATTTAGTCATTCATGAAAGGAAAAAAAATGTTCCTGAGGAGGAAATTGAAGAAAAATTGATTTTAACATATGGGCTGACAAGAGTAGAAGCTGGACAGCTTATGGCAAAAAAATAAGGATATGAATTTTATAATTGCTTTAAAACCTGCCTATTTTTGGGCAGGTATTTTTTTCTTGCATTTTCCCTCTATATCCTGTAAAATACCTTTAACTTTGTACAATCATCATAGTTATATTGATGAAGTAAATATAACTATGATGATTGTGCTGCTAAAGAAATGAGGGATTTGCGTTGGGAAAATTTACCCAGAAGGATGCCCCTGTCCATCAAGCGTTGGAGGAACAACGTATTAATCGTCTGGCACATTTTGATGTACCGGGACATAAAGGAGGACGTGGGAATAAAGAACTAAAATATTTTTTGGGAGAAAATTGC
>CAJTJZ010000095.1:5334-6762 GCA_910576895.1 uncultured Lachnospiraceae bacterium
AAGGCTTGATATGAACTCCATGAAGCCGCTTGATAATCTTTGTCATCCGGTTTCAGTTATTAAAGATGCACAAAGACTGGCAGCAGAAAGTTTTGGTGCAGATGAAGCATTTTTTATTGTAAATGGAACAACAGCCGCAGTACAGGCGATGATTATGGCAAGTTGTAAATATGGAGAAAAAGTGATTATGCCAAGAAATGTACATCGCAGTGCAATTAACGCACTTGTTGTATGCGGAGCAATTCCTGTTTATGTAAATCCCGGTATTAATAAACAGCTTGGGATTCCACTTGGAATGTCAGTAAAGGATGTAAAACAGGCAATTCTTGATAATCCAGATGCAAAGGCAATTCTTGTAAACAACCCTACCTATTACGGTATTTGTTCCGATCTGTGTTCCATTGTGAAGTTGGCACATGATCATGGAATGCTTGTGCTTGCAGACGAAGCTCATGGAACACATTTTTATTTTCATGAGAAATTGCCAGTGTCAGCAATGGAAGCAGGTTGTGACATGGCAGCCATTAGTATGCATAAAACAGGGGGGTCTTTAACGCAGAGTTCCATGCTGCTAACAAGGAATACAGTAAATGCAGATTATGTACGGCAGGTAATTAATCTGACACAGACTACCAGTGGATCGTATCTTTTAATTTCATCCCTTGATATTGCAAGAAGAAATTTAAGTCTGCATGGTCATGAAATGTTTGAAAAAACAATGCAGTTTGCAGATTATGCAAGGGAAGAAATTAATAAACTTGGGGGATACTATGCATTTGGTGAAGAATTGGTAAATCATAATACTATTTATGACTTTGATTCTACCAAACTTTCCGTTCATACAAGGGATATTGGTCTGGCAGGAATTGAGGTTTATGATCTTCTTCGTGATGACTATGGCATTCAGATTGAATTTGGTGATATTGGAAATATTCTTGCAATTATTTCATCGGGTGATCGAAAGCTGGAGATAGAACGATTGATTTCTGCCTTATCTGAGATTAAACGGCTGCATGAAAAGGACAAGGCAGGATTATTTGACCATGAATATATTAATCCTAAGATTGTTATGGCACCGCAAAAAGCCTTCTATGGGCAGAAAAAATCAGTAAGGATTGAAGAAAGCAGCGGCATGATCTGCGGAGAATTTGTGATGAGCTATCCACCGGGAATCCCAATTTTAGCTCCGGGAGAAATGATTACAGATGATATTTTAAAACATATTGCTTATGCAAAGGAAAAAGGCTGTTTTATGACAGGAACAGAAGATATGACAATTGAGCATATTAATGTGGTAGTAAATTGCTGACAGTATAAGAAATAGTTATGAAATTTTGGATATTCTGGAAAATAATAAGAGTAATAGAAAATCCACTCTGACACTCGCCAAAGTATACAGGAGTGGTTTTTCTATGTATGGCTACTTAC
>CAJTJZ010000096.1:0-1736 GCA_910576895.1 uncultured Lachnospiraceae bacterium
TAGATAAGGCAATTCTTGATGGAACTTACCTTACAGAAGAAAAAGAGTATTATTTTATTTATGAACTTGTTATGAATGAACGTTCACAAACTGGAATTGTAGCTTGTGCATCCATTGATGATTATTTGAATAATGTAATAAAAAAACATGAAAATACAAGAGAGGATAAGGAAATTGACCGTATTCATCATGTAGATACTTGTAATGCACAAACAGGGCCAATTTTCCTTGCTTATCGTGCAAAAAAAGAAATTAATGAGATTGTTTCTAAAGTAAAAAAAGAAAAACCCTTATATGATTTTACTGCGGTTGATGGAATTTCACATCATGTTTGGAAAGTGGCAAATAGTTCAGATATAGAAATCATTCAAGATGCTTTTGCAAAACTTGATACTATTTATATTGCTGATGGTCATCATAGAGCAGCATCTGCTGTAAAAGTAGGATTAAAGCGGCGAAAAGATTGTAAAGAATATGATGGAACAGAGGAATTTAATTATTTCTTATCGGTATTATTTCCAGATGAAGAATTGAAAATTTTTGATTATAATCGTGTTGTTAAAGACTTAAATGGTTATAGTAAAGAGGAATTTTTGGAAAAAATTAGGGAAAATTTTATAGTAACAAAAAAAGGAGCAGAATGTTTTCGTCCAGAGAAAAAGGCACAATTTGGAATGTATCTTGATAATATGTGGTATTCCTTAGAAGCAAAGGAACATTTATTAGAAATTACAGATCCTGTAGATTCTTTAGATGTTTCACTTTTACAAGATTATCTGCTTGAACCAGTGCTTGGGATTCATGATCCTAGAACAGATAGCCGAATTGATTTTGTGGGTGGTATTCGAGGACTTTCCGAATTAGAAAGACGTGTTTCGGCTGATATGAAAATTGCTTTTTCTATGTATCCAACTTCAATTTCAGAATTATTTCATGTAGCAGATGCAGGACGTTTGATGCCGCCAAAATCTACTTGGTTTGAACCAAAACTGCGAAGCGGTTTATTCATTCATAAATTGGAGTCATAGACAATAAGATTCTGACTAGTTTATATACTAACTAGTTTACAAAAACAAATAAAGTCAGTATTTTGGGAAAAGGAATGAAAAAAACAATGAGGATTCCATTTTTAGATGAAGATAGCTCCTTTATTGATTTGCTTGGAAAATTTACAGATTTAGCAATTTTAAGTATGCTATTTTTTTTAACTTCGATACCACTTATTACAATTGGAGCAAGCATAACAGCATTATATGAGGCTATTGTAACTTCGGTAAGAGGAAAAAAGGCATATCCATATAAAATATATTGGGAATCTTTTAGAAAAAAATTTTTTACTGCAACACCATTTTGGATTCTCTACCTTTTAGCAATGGCATTAATGGTTTTTAATATAAACTTTGCTTTTCATCAATATAATAATATGGGATTATTTTTATTGGCAGGAGATGTTACTGTTTTATTATTGCTTGGTTTTCAGATTATTTATACATTTGCATTGCTTGCAAAAGGTTATCAGGGATTTTTTCATGTATTTAAAATGGCATTTATGTATGGAATTGGTCATTTGCCATATTCTATTTTAGCACTGATTATTACAGTGATTGGTGTATCTTTTATTATTATGACATATGGTGTTCTTGGAGTGTTACTTCCGGGATTTATTGGAGCATTTGTATCAGTTCCATTAGAAAAAGTCTTTGAAAAGCATTTAGAAAATGAAGATGAGGAAGAAG
>CAJTJZ010000096.1:1746-6737 GCA_910576895.1 uncultured Lachnospiraceae bacterium
AATAAAAGGATGCTTTAATGTGCCCCTTGTCAAGTTTACGCTAGTAAACATGACCCTTGTCAGGTTTACGCTAGTAAACGTGACCCTTGTCAGGTTTGCATTAGCAAATATGACAAGGATTAGGGCTATCAGAAATAAATTATTTAATTAAGACTTTTTCTATTTCTAAGATATATAGAGTATGGTAGTCTTTTTCTGGATACCATTTTGTAAGAAGTTCTGTATCAAGGAAAGATTCTTCCATAAATGGTTGGGCGAATTTTTTGCGGCAAATAAGTACAATATCAGCTTCTTCAAAATAAGGAGTTTCACCGTCAAAGACAGTAGTAAATCCGCATTCACTAATTTTATCTCTATCACGACCAGATACGCTGCCAAAGAGGCTTAGCTGTTTTCTATAGTTTTCATTATAAAAACTTAGAGAAACTGTTTCTTCCCGATCAATAAATTCCTTTGTGTAACGTTGTGGTCTAATTACAGTAAATGCAACATCTTTACCCCACATAACACCAAGACCGCCCCAAGAAGCTGTCATAGTATTTACTTTATTATGGTTTCCAGCCGTTACAAGCATCCAATCTTTTCCAATCATTTCAAATGGTGTCTTTTTTAGCTCTGATGGACTGATTTCATGAAAAATTCCCATAAAGTTACCTCTTTTCTACGAAGTTAATCGTCATGTCTTATACTATGTTTTACAGAGCTATTATATGCCAAATGTTTCTATTTGTCAAAACAATAAGTAAGATCAAATAATATAAGAATAGAGAAATGGAGGATGCGATATGATTGGTTACATTTCTGTTAATATGGAAGAATTAAAAATAAAGGAATATCGAGAGTATCGAGGCTGGTATTGTGGGCTTTGTAGAGAACTTTCAAAAAATGGCGGTATTTATGCAAGAATGACATTATCTTATGATATGACATTTTTATATATACTTTTAAGTAGTTTATATGATAAAAAGGTGAAACGAATACAATGTCGTTGTCCCATTCATCCTATTATAAAACATTTGTCTTGTGAAACAGAACTTGGAGAATATATAGCAGATATGGCAGTTTTGCTTGGCTATTATGATTTTAAAGATGATTGGATTGATGAAAAAAAACTGAATCGTAAAATGATTTCTTCAGCTTTAAAGAAAAAAGTAGAGGAAATTGCACAAAAGTATCCAAGAAAATATTATGCTGTAAGAAATTATGTAAGAAAATTGCGTAAATATGAAAAAGAACATAAAGAAGAAAATGGGAATGGATTAGAAAGTCTTGATAGAGTAGCAGGATATACAGGAGAAATGTTAGGGGAATTGTTTGTTTATAAAAAAGATATTTGGGAACAGATGTTACATAGAATGGGATTTTATTTAGGAAAATTTATTTATCTTTTAGATGCTTGGGAAGATATCGAAGAAGATTGTCAAACAGGAAATTATAATCCCTTTTTCGGAATTTATAGAGAAAAGAAAAAAGAGGAATTTGATATATTTGTCATTCAATTGTTAGAAAAAATGGCAGCAGAATGTTGTAAAGCATTTGAAGCACTTCCAATTATAGATAATGTAGAAATTTTAAGAAATATTTTATATTCTGGTATTTGGGCACAGAAAGAAAAAAGGGGATGCCATAATTATTTGGAGATGCTATAAAAATATATTGATTATAGTACATAGCTTATTCTATATATTATATGATTTAATTTATATATATATAGAAAAGAAATAAAGATAATCGTTCCTAAGAAAGAAAGGCGGTCATTATGAGCGATCCATATCAAGTACTTGGTGTTGATAAAAATGCCAGTATGGATGATATTAAAAAAGCATATAGAAAATTAAGTCGAATCTATCATCCAGATGCGAATATTAATAATCCAAAGAAAGAACAGGCAGAAGAAAAATTTAAACAAATTCAAGAGGCATATCAGCAAATTGTATATGAGAGGGAACATCCCTATGCAAGTAATACGGCTTCCGGTGGATTTGGCGGTTTTCATGGATTTGATGGTTTTGGCAGTTCAAAAGCTACTGGAGATGATCAAGAAACAGTGGAATTACGTGCAGCAGCAAATTATATTAATAATCAACATTTTAAAGAAGCAATGAATGTATTAAATCAAATTCAGTCGCATAGTGGACAATGGTATTACCTTCATGCACTTGCAAATGCTGGGCTTGGAAATAATATTTCGGCAGAAGATGATATTAAACATGCGATGGAATTAGAGCCCGGAAATATGCAATATCAGCAATTTTATCAAATATTACAGGGCGGTGGAAATTGGTATGAGGCTATGGGTACTGGCTATGGTTTTGGAGAACGTCCTGCTATGCGAACAAATTGTTGCTGGGATATTAAATTTATTTTGCAACTGTTGTTGTGGACCTTATGGCAGAATTTGTTGTATTTAGAAACATTTTTTAGGGAGATTTTTATGATGCAGCAAAAACGAAATTATCAAAAGGAATTAGAAGCATTAATTGATTATAATCAAAAGAATGGAATTGTTCCAAAATTATATTTACATGCCTGTTGTGCACCTTGCAGCAGCTATTGTTTGGAATATCTTCTGAAATATTTTAAGATTACAGTATTTTATTATAATCCAAATATTTCACCAAAACAGGAATATCAAAAGCGTGTAGAGGAATTAAAACAATTTTTAAAGCGGCAGGAAGAATTGGCAAAAAATGCAGTGGTAAGATATCCCATTGATTTTGTAGAAGGAAATTATGATAGGGAACGGTTTTTTGAAATAACAAAGGGAATGGAAACATTGCCAGAGGGAGGGGAACGTTGTTTTGCTTGTTATAAATTACGCTTACAAGAAGCGGCAGAATATGCAGTAAAAGGGAACTATGATTATTATACAACAACGCTTTCCATTAGCCCACATAAAAATGCACAAAAATTAAATGAAATTGGGGAACAAATAGGAAAAGAATATGGAATTTCTTGGCTTCCTTCCGATTTTAAGAAAAAAAATGGATATCGCCGATCTTGTGAATTGTCAGAACAATTTGGATTATATCGGCAAAATTACTGTGGATGTATTTTTTCAAAGAGGAATGAAAAATGAAAACAATCTATGATTTTGGTGCTTATACAGGATTTGCATTTGTTTATGATTTATTTATGGATAATATCCCTTATGATATGTGGTGTACTTATTTAAAAAGTTTATTAGAACAATATCATATAAAATCTGGTATTATTGCAGAACTTGGATGTGGCACTGGAAATATAACAAAACGTCTTTCTAATTATGGATATGATATGATTGGAATTGATTGTTCGGAAGATATGCTTTCGATTGCAAGAGAAAAAATGATGGAAGAATATGATATGATGGAAAAACCTCCAATTTTATATCTCATGCAAGATATGAGAGAATTGGAATTATATGGAACAGTAGCAGCATTTATTAGCGTTTGTGATAGTATGAATTATCTTTTAGAAGAAAAGGATTTATTACAAGTATTTCAAGTTGTAAATAATTATCTTGATCCAGATGGTATTTTTATCTTTGATTTAAAAACAGAAGCTTATTTTGAACGTTTAGGAGAAAATACATTTGCAGAAAATAGAGAGATGGCAAGTTTTTTCTGGGAAAATAATTATCATAAAGAAACAAAAATAAATGAATATGATTTAACTGTTTATATTAGTGAAAATTTATTAGAAGACGTAGAAGAAGAAAAAGAAGAATCTAATCTGTTTTTACGCTTTGATGAAATACATTATCAAAGAGCGTATTCTTTAGAAAAAATAAAGGAATTATTAGAAAAGGCAGGGATGAAATTTCTTGCAGCCTATGATGCTTTTTCAAATCATCCCCCTTGTGCAGATAGTGAACGTATTTATATTGTAGCACAAGAACAGCATCAGGAAAATAAACTTTATTTATAGAAAATATAAATAATAGAATCTGGAAATTTGTTTTAATTTTTGAAGAATATGCCGATATATAAAAAAAGTGATGATATATTAAATATATCTTTTTATAAGGAAAGGCGGGATTGCTATGTCAAGAATTAATACAAATTATAGTCAGTTATTTGACCTTATGTTTGGAGCAAAAAGTAAGAAATTAAATAATAAAGGGATAGGCAAGTCTTTTCAAGTATCTGAAATATCAAGTCGTTCTGTGCAGGCACAGCTAAGGGCAGCAGGAGTGGATACAAATAGTAAGCAATATAAAGCGGTTGTTCGTGATATGATGAAAACATCAAAAGAAACAGGTGCAATGTTTACGAATGTATTGGCAATTAAAAATCGAATGAAAGGATATAATAGTGATGGGGATTATACGGCTGGTGGTTTGATTGTACCGGGAATGATTGTAAATGGAATACCTGAATCCGAACGCCATCAAATTATTGATATTTCTGAGGAAGCAAGACAGAAAATGTTTGAAAATTGCAAAAGAGAATTTATTGCTGAAAAAGGTATTGCAAATGGAGATACAACAAAAAGATCGGATGTTTATCGAGCATTTCAGCTTAGTATTAAAAAAGAAGATAGATTAAAAGGTACTTGGACATTGCAGCAATATGAAACAGCTTACAATCAAGCATTTTATGATGCTGTAAAAACAATCGATCCTAATTGGAGACCGGGAAAATCATTTGATAGGAGCTGTTTAGATTCTGTAAATAGAGAAGCTGTTGATAATGCACTAAAAAAGTCTGGAAATAAACTTATTCTTCCAAGAAAATCTTTTGAAACGACTATATAATGTAGCAGGATTTAATATATTTAGAGAAATATATAAAGTACAGGGAGGACTTTTTATGGCAGTAATAGGAATGAATGAAATAGCAAGTAATTCTACAGGATATGTAAATATAAATAATACAACAAAGAAAAATACAGTAAAAAGCAATTTTGAAAATCATATTTCAAATGCAGTTAATTCTACTATGAAAACTACAAACATACCATCAAGACTTGTAATACATGGTATTTTTGGTGAAACAGATTCTAATGGA
>CAJTJZ010000097.1 GCA_910576895.1 uncultured Lachnospiraceae bacterium
CATATTAAAAATGGGGCTTGATGATACCTAAACCTAAAAAATGGGGAAACTCAAATAAAACGGTACATTGATTTTTAAGAAAAGGCATGTTATACTATTTCAAAAAGCTTGTTTTATTTGGCTATATACTTATTATACGAGGAGTGGCAGGAATGAAAAAAAGCACATTAGCTGTTGAACGCTGCAAAACAATTTCTACGATACAAAAAATCTTGGGCGGTAAATGGAAAATTGAAATCATCTATTATATCGCCTTTCAGGATATACACCGCTTTGGAGAGCTTCGCAGGCACATCGGTGATATTACGGAATCAAGCTTAACAAAGCAGCTTCGGGAACTGGAAGCCGATGGCTTTATTACCCGTTATGACTATAAAGAAGTCCCTCCTCATGTGGAATATAATCTTACAGACTTAGGCAAAAGTTTCCTTCCTGTTTTTGAACATATGAAACAATGGGGAGATGAAAATCTCAACGAGTAAGGAAACATGGTATTTAATATCCTTGTTTCTTTATTATTCTTTACTTTACAGAATATTATAGAATCTTATCTGCATCGAATTTCATAAAAACAAAAGATACACTATATAAATTATAATAAAATTTCAAAAACAGTCCCAACTTCTGTGGCAGAAACAGTAATACTTCCATTATGTAACTTGATATATTCCTGACTAAGTGCCATGCCAATTCCTGTCTGTCCGCCAATACCTTATTTGGTACTTGCCTTTATTGATTTTCATACTCAACTCAGCAAAGCAGGGCATGAATTTTTGCTGATAAATCACCTGTTTCAAAAGTTATCACATGATAACCGTCATTTTTTAAGAAAACGGAAACAATTTCTCTAATCTCTTGTTCATCATCTGCATAATAAATCGTTGCCATAACTTTTTCCTTCCTATGGTCATTTTATTTTTCTTCTGATTTTACCATATCTAATTGTTTCTTGCTATAGCAGAAACTAGAAGAAATTGCTTTTGTTGGACAGACAGAATTACATTTTCCACAACGGATACACTCTGGGCTATTCAAATTTCTTGTAACCTCCACAGCCATCGGACAACTATGTTCACATTTCTTACAATGAATACATTTATCTTTATCTAAGTGCATTTGAAAAAAACTAAATTTATGAAACAGGGAATAAAATGCACCTAAAGGACAAAGATAACGACAAAATGGACGTGAAATCAGCATAGACATTATGATAAGAACTATAAGCACAAGAACTTTCCATTGAAATAGTAGTCCTATCAATGCTCGCAAAGAAGGATCTGCAAGCATGAGTGGAATACCGCCACCTAATGTTCCTGCTGGACAGATATATTTGCAAAAATAAGGAGGTGTTACTCTTGTTTTTGTAATTGCAAAGGCAGGTAAAAAAATTACCATAACAAAGAAAATGATATATTTAAGATAGCGAGCCGATCGATCTATTTTCTTTGGCACAACAAATTTAAAAATAGGAATTTTATATAATAAGTCTTGTAGTAATCCAAAGGGGCAGAAAAGACCACAAATTAATCGTCCTAGAAAAATGCCAAATAACATAAGTAAACCTAATACATAAAAAGGAAAATGATGTTTTCTACCGCCAATTGCTGCCTGTAACGAACCAATAGGACAAGCTCCCATTGCACCCGGACAAGAATAACAGTTAAGAACAGGAACGCAAATTGCCTTTGTAGCACCTATAAAAATCTTTCCTTTTTGAAATCCAATGATATAACCATTGATCAAAACAGCCGTAAATATTTGTATCATTCGTTGAAAAGAAATATGTTTTTTATGGCGTTTTTTTCTTATCCAATTCCTATACATTCCAAACATATCTTCACCGCCTTTTGCATAACTTCTAGATGCTCCTGCTTTAATAGTCCAACAGTAATAAATATAATCGATACTATTAATAGACTAAATCTTGTAATTATGATTACTTTATTTTTCAAGACGGATTTCCTCCTTTTTACTAGCCTTTAAAGCTGTATTAATCGCTTTCAAAAATGTTTTCGATAAATCTTTTTGACCACCAACAATAGCATCACCTATAAGATTTCCTTCTGCATCTACAATCACAGTAGTAGGCGTATATTGAATATGATTGCTAACATCTTCAAAATCGCCATCGCCAGAAAGAAGTGTGATTCCTTCATAGCCTGCTTCGCTTACTATATCTTTTGTTACTTCTTCTTCCCCTGCCCCATCTAAACAGACAGTTACCATCTGTATATTATCTGGTAATGCTTTAGCAAAGGTAGCAAGATCAGGCATTTCTTTTATACAAGGACCACACATCAAGGACCAAAAATTAATCACTGTGATATCTTTTGCTGCAATATCCTTTTGTGTAAATGTACCACCATCTAAGGTATCAGCAGAAAAGGATTGTAAACTTCCAAACTCACTAGCTGTACCTTCCAAGAATATTTTATTATTTTCATTTTGAATAAGTGAATTTTCAGAATCTTCCTTATTTGTTTCCTTAGAGCATCCAGTAGTTATCATATTAATAGCAAGTACAATACTAAAAAGTGATACAAAAAATTTTTTGTTTTTCATAATTATCTTCCTTTCTTTTTTAAAATTTATATAAATTAATAATATTTACCAAAGACCTACCCGTTTTTCTGGCTGAATATACATATCATCACCTTTTTTTATCTTATATGTTTTATAGAATAATTTACACAAACTTTATCAGCAGTATGTGTAATTTCATGACCAATTATCATTCTCATGGAAATTTCAGCGTGATTGGATTAGCTAAATCCAGACTGAATAATCCTATAATTGAATCTGCATCCGCTCGATAATCTCTATTGATAACAATTATATGCTTCTTATTTTTCAGAATAATCTCTGTGAACTTCTTTACGAGTTCTATAGAATTTAAGCTGACTATCATTTTTTTCTTCCGCCTTTATAACCCTATATTTCTAGTATTATTAATTATTTGGTGATTCAGACACAAAAAGGGAGAGGTTGTTCTGACCTCTCTCTGAACGTTTTGGGGTATTTGAAAAAATTGGTGTAAAAATGTTATAAACTATTTTCTTAGTCTTTGTTTTCAATTAAATAATACTATTTTTAAGTTTGAATTTTCTCGTCAATTTCATTCAAATTTCCCCTTTTTTCAATATTTTTATAAGTTTAAAATCACCTAAAAATTTCAAGCTTTTCCTCTTGAGAATCTAAATCTCTTTCTTGAATATAGTTTGTAGAACAGCTATCTGAAAACCCTTTAAATAAAGCAATTTTTTTCTTACTTCACTTTTTGTACTTTATTTCCTATAACTTTAATTTTTCCATTCGCAATCATATCAATTGCTTTTGGTAAAATTTCCCATTCTGCCTGCTCCATGACACGCTTCTGCAATGCTTCAGGCGTATCATCCTCTTTCACTTCTACAGCTTTTTGCAAACTAATTGGACCAGTATCCGTACCTCCGTCAACAAAATGTACCGTTGCACCTGTTACTTTTACACCCCTTGCAAGTACTGCTTCATGCACTTTTAAACCATAAAATCCCTGCCCACAAAAAGATGGAATTAAAGATGGATGAATATTAATAATACGGCTCGAATAGGCTTCTACCATTGCTTTTGGAAGGATCACAAGATAGCCTGCAAGCACGATAAGATCCGTTTTCCATGCATTCACTACTTCCAATAAAGCCTGATGAAACTGTTCTCTTGTCTCAAAAGATTTCGGAGAAATACATTTTGCTGGAATCCCATGCTTTTTAGCACGCTCTAATGCATAAGCATTTGGATTATTACTAATAACACCAACTAGTTCTGTATTCCTTATTTCTTTATGTTCTATCTTATCTATAATTGCCTGCAAATTTGTGCCATTGCCAGAAACCAAAACTGTTATTTTCAACATAATAAAACCTTTCTATAAGATATCAATTCTCCTACTTGTAATCCAGTACCAAGCAAAACAGCTATCAAGCCATAATATTTATTATAGTAATTAGAATCATTTTTCAAAAATTCTAATAATATATGCTGCTCTTGTACAGCCAAAGCTGTCCTTTTTGATGTTTTCATTTGATATTCTTGAAGGCATCCAGTACAAGGATTCTTTTTTATTATACCATCTTTTATAGCAATTTGGAATACCCAATTTAATAAAGTATGATTATTTATTATTAATAGCAGAAGAACTCAATTTCTTTATGTGAAATATAATCTTACAGACTTAGATAAAAGCTTTCTTCCTGTTTTTGAACGTATGAAACAATGGGGCGATGAAAATCTCAGCGAGTAAAGAAACATGGTAGTTAATATCCTTGTTTCTTTTTTAACTCAACAGCAATACTTCCTAACAACTCCCATGCGGCATCACGTTCTTTTTTTTGTTCTTTCGTCAGTTTATGATAAGGACATAGCATAGAATGCTGTCTTATCACGTCATTTCGCACAGATCCATAGCTCCAGTTATAAAAGGTATAAAAACGAAGCCAACGAGCATGATCTAATCTGCGATACTTATCTTCCATATCTTTTGATTTTTTTGTTTCACAATATTCTTTATATGCTTTTTCTACAATTTCTGGAATTAATTCTGTAATTGTTTCATCATGTAATAAAATACGAACTTTCATTAAAAGATGATCGGCAGCAGCTATTTTAGATTCCCGATGAAAGTCATCTAATTCTTCCCAAGTAAGGGTAGGATAAGAAACCGATTTGCAAAAGATTTCATTGATTGTAATTGCTGCTTTATTTAAAGTCGTTCGCATAATATGATCAGGTGTATAGATTTCTTCATTTGTACCAAAATAAGATACTCCGGGTGCTTTCCGATTACTATGTAAATGAATATGACCCTGAATCCTATAATAACTATGTAATCGCCAAAAAATATTCCATCCTTCTGGCTCATTATCAGGACAGATAATAATACGATCTGCTTGTGCCATAAGCATATGATAAGTTTCCCAAAGATCTTTATGAAAAATCAAAGAATCCATTGTTTCTGATGGTTTGTTTAGAGAAAATACTTTATGAAGATGATTGTGCATAGCAAGAAATTCTTCTAATTCTTCTGCATTTCCGAAAATATGATAAGCTACATGTTGATCAACAGAAATAATATTTGTAAGAATTGCACGTTCTAAAATACAGCGTCCATAATTTCCAAATCCAATAATAATAATGGTATTTTCTGAATTACATAGAGGATTTGTATGCCAATATTGTCTGGCACAACAATCATAACTATGGAAAAATTTAATATTTCCAGAAAGATGATCTTGTCCATTGGTAGTTCTTGCATAGACTTCTATGGGTAGTGTATGTAAATCAATGGCACGAATATTGACACCAATATCATTTTCTTTCATAAGAAAAAATTTACATTTTGCTCCAATATTTTTTTTATGTGCTACAATTCTAGCAGGAGAAACATTAATAAAAAAACATGGATAATCTGGAAATTCCATTTGTTCTTCTCGTTTTTCACCAAAAATAATAATGGTATTCGGATCTTCTTCATAAATATTTTTCGCTAATGTATTCGATTCAATTCCATAGTCTGCAAAATAATACCAATTTTTTTCTCGCTGAAAACCAAGCAAAAAAAGAGGAAGGCCTTCACTTGTAATAAAAGATACCACAGCACCAAATAATGTCATCATAATCCCAGCAGATAAGAAAAGAAATACAATTCCTACTGCATGACCTAAAGGTGTACTTGGTGTAATATCTCCATAACCAACCGTAGTTAAAGTAACTAAAGAATACCAGATGGCATCTCCAAAGGAACGAATGGTTGAATTATTGTCTGTATGTTCTGATAAATAAAGAATTACCAATAATGCAATATAAAAAATTGCTAATAATATTGTCATAAATAGATAAATTTTATTTTTTCTTTTCATAAAATGTAACAGGCACTCCTCCCACTACCCTTGGGTGGTGGGAGGAGTGCCGTCCTCCTTTCTATCCATACTGTTCCTGCCGTTCTGTTAAATATCCTTTTGCAGATTCTAAAAACTTTAATTTTTTACAGCTGGTACTTCCCTTATTTACTTTCTCACCATTTAGATTACGAATATCAAAGAAACCGCTGTTTCTTCGTCCAAAAACAAAATATTCTTTCCCCTTATAGTTTACTTTATCAAAAAGACGATATCCTTTTACCAGATAGTCTGCTTGATTTCTCTTGCGTATACCTCCTTTCAAAATGTTACTTTTATGTATCTGTCGATTATGTCTACGAACTTTTTTCTGAAAATAGTAATATCCAAGTGGTTTTGCTAATGGATTTTCACTAATGCACCTTGCATCTATATAATGCTCTTTTGGCAGATTGTTTTTAATCCTTATATTTTTTGTGATATATCCATAAGTCATAGACACATCAGGATACTGTTTTTTTAATTCTTTGTAAAACGCCCACCTCATAATTCCCATAAAAGTTGCATCTTTCCATGGCATTCCTCTCTGTATCGTTTTTGGTAGTACTACGGTTCCTTTGT
>CAJTJZ010000098.1 GCA_910576895.1 uncultured Lachnospiraceae bacterium
TTGCGTGCATCAAAAATTCAATATTAAAAAATAGAATGTTTTTCAGCGGTCTCTTACAGAAGAAGGGAGGTGACGCATATGACAGAATTTCAAGTTATTTCGATTTTCTTATCTGCCGCAGGTTTAGTGATTTCTGCTGGAAGATTTGTTATTGCGTTGCTTGCCTATTTAGACGATAGGAAAAACAAGCGTAAATAAATAATAAACCTACCTTGTATCTTGCCGGAACAGGTAGGTTTATAGTCTAACTGGGAGGTCAACCATTTTGTGGGCGGTTGCTTCCTTTTTTTACTGTTTTCAATATATCATATTCAGAATTATTTTTCAAGGCCTTCTGAAATTTTTATTTTGTATTTACTATTGAGGAAGAAACTAGCCCTTGCTATATTACAGCTTGTAAAGGAAAGTTATCAAAAAGGTATGAAATAATTTGGTAGGAATTATTGTTAATTAAGGACTCTACCGTTCCAGTTTTATCTATATGTATAATTTCAATTTCTTTCACAAAGGAAGAATAGTTCCAATGATCTACCATATTTAGGCAGTAAATAGTATTATCATCGGCTAAAATGGCATTTTGTACATATTCTGTATAAGCCTGTCTTGGAAGTTTACAAGTGGTTATCTTTTCTAATGATTTTTCTTTTTTATCCAGATCGATTTTATAAATAATCTGACTATCTTCTGATAAATGAGAATTCGATGTATCCTTATTTGAAATATTTGATATAATAAATAATTGTCCTTTTAAGATTGTAGCAAAATAGAGATTACTTTCTATCTTATATAATTCTTTGCTTTTATTTTCCGTTATCATAATGATTCTTGTATGATTAGAGGAACATAAATAAATGGAATTTCTATAAGCACCAATAAAAGACGCATCAATATCGTGAATTATCAATGTGTCTTGCCATGAATTGATATCTACTTTATGTAAATCTAAATTATGTGTAAAATAATATACATTTTGATTGAATAACATAAATTGACCGTATATATTTTTCGCAATAGTAATCTTTCTTAAATAAATTAAATGCCAGAAACGTTTGATAAAAAAATGATATCCTTACAAAACTGAAAGGTTTTTGTAAGGTTTTTCTATGGCTGCAAGAAGTTATTTTTTATATAATATAGAAGATTTCATAGAAAAAGTAAAGAAAAAAGAAAACAAGGAAGAAAGTAAAAAGGAGGATTTGTATGGATACAGTATTAAAAGTAGATAAAATTGAAAAATATTACGGTAATCGAGGAAATCTTACAAAGGCGATTGATAATATTAGCTTTGAGGTAGAAAAGGGAGAATTTGTTGGTATTATGGGTGCATCTGGAAGTGGAAAAACAACACTTTTAAATTGTATTTCTACGATTGATCGTGTAACAGCAGGGAATATTTTTATTCATAATCAGGATATTACAAATTTAAAAGGAAATAGTTTAAATAAATTTCGGAGAGATACCCTAGGATTTATTTTTCAAGATTTTAATTTGTTAGATACCTTAACAATTTATGAGAATATTGCCTTAGCACTTTCGATACAAAAGATTTCGGCGACAGAGATTGAAGATAGAGTAGGGCTTATAGCAGAAAAACTGGAAATTAAGCATTTGTTGGAGAAATATCCTTATCAAGTTTCTGGTGGACAAAAGCAGCGAGCTGCTGCAGCAAGAGCGATTGTAACAAATCCGCAATTAATCCTTGCAGATGAACCAACAGGAGCATTGGATTCTAGGGCAGCAAGAATGCTTCTTGATAGTTTTTGCAATCTAAATGAAACGATGGAAGCAACGATTTTAATGGTAACACATGATGCATTTACAGCAAGTTATGCAAAGAGAATTTTATTTATTAAAGATGGAAAGTTATTTAATGAATTAATTCGTGGGAACGATTCCAGAAAAGAATTTTTTGATAAAATTATTGATGTCGTATCGTTACTTGGAGGTGAATTAAATGATGTTATTTAAAATTTCTATAAAAAATATAAAGAAAAGTTTTTCTGATTATGCGATTTATTTTTTTACCTTAGTGCTTGGCATTACTATTTTTTATTTATTTAATTCGATAGATTCACAAACGGCATTGTTAGAAATGAATGATTCTAAAAAAGCGATTATAAAGCTTTTACTAGCAATGTTATCTATGATTTCTGTATTTGTAGCAATAATTTTAGGGTTTTTAATTATTTATGCAAATAATTTTCTGATTAAACGAAGAAAAAAGGAATTTGGACTTTATATGCTGCTTGGTATGGGAAAGAGAGATATTTCTAAAATATTGATAGGAGAAACAATGATTATAGGGGCAGTTTCTCTTATTGCTGGACTTATTTTTGGTGTATTTGGATCTCAGCTTATGTCAATTCTTGTAGGGAAAATGTTTGAAGCAGATATGTCAAGATTTACTTTTGTATTTTCAAAAGCAGCAACTTATAAAACAATACTTTACTTTGTTTTTATGTATATTCTTGTAATTATTTTTAATACTGGTATTATTTCTAAAGTCAAATTAATTGATTTATTAAATGCAAAAAAAGTAACGGAACAAATCAAGACAAAAAATCCAATCATTTCTCTTTTCGTTTTTGGAATTTCGATTCTTATGTTAGGATATGCTTATATACAAGTATCCCTGCATTCTTTTGATATGCAAAGAAAAGATATTATCATTATGATTGTAATAGGATGTATTGCAACCTTTTTATTTTATTGGTCACTTTCTGGTTTTTTATTGCAATTTATGAAAATGAGGAAACGTATTTATCATAAAAATTTGAATATGTTTGTAATGAGGCAGTTAAATAGTCAAATTAATACTAATGTTTTTTCTATGACAGTGATTTGTCTTTTATTATTTATTACAATTTGTGTGCTTTCTTGTGGAAATGCAATGAATGATGCTATAAAAAAAGATTTAAGAGATAGTGCACCAAGGGATATTTGTATCATAAAATATTTTGAAGATGATTTGGAAACGATGGAAGAAGATAAAAAAGAAAAGGAACTTGATAAAAGAACAATAAAAGAACAGCTTTTAGAAGAAGGCTTTGATAGTAATAATTTTCAAGAAGATGTTGTGGAAGGAAAAGTATATACAACAGACGAATTAACACTAGAATTGTCATTTCAGAAAAATAAAGAAGAAGTAAAAAAACAATTTCCACAGCTTTTATGGGATGCAAAAGAGGAAATTATTTCTTTAAGTGATTATAATCAATTGGCAGCTTCTTATGGAGAAGATACCTTAGAACTTTCGGAAGGAGAGTTTCTTATGGTATGTTCCTTTCAAACTATGAAAGAACTTCGAGAGGCTTATTTAAAAGATACTATTATTTCCATTGATGGAAAAGAATATAAAAGTGCAACAAGTACTTGTAAACAGGGTTATATTCAAATGTCAACTTCCCATACAAATATAGGAGTTTATGTCTTGCCTGATTCAGCTTTTCATACGTTAGAAAATAGTAGTTTAGAATTATATAGCTGTATTTTTTCTGCAGATTATAAAGGAGAAACGGAAAAGGAAAAACAAGAGGTAGAGAAATTAATTTCTAAATTTCATGGAAAAAATATAATAACATTAACAAAAATAAAGCTTTATGAAACAAGTGTTGGGCTTGCGGCGATTATTACATTTATTGCTATTTATCTGGGAATTATTTTTTTAATTTCCGGGGCAGCAGTTCTTGCATTAAAACAACTTTCTGATAGTGCTGATAATAAAGAACGTTATCGTATGTTACGGAAAATTGGGGCAGAGAATAAAATGATACGAAAAGCATTATGTCAGCAGATTGGAATTTTCTTTTTTATGCCGCTTTTATTGGCAATGATACATTCTATCTTTGGAATTTGGTTTTCTAGTAATTTTTTAGGTGGTATTATAAGTAGTTTTAATCTTTGGACAGTAATAGCAACCACTGTATTTCTTGTTGGAATTTATGGAATTTATTTTCTAGCAACTTATTTGGAGAGTAAGCGAATCATAGGGTTCGAGTGATGAATAAAATTGTGGAATAAACAGAAAAATTGTGATATACTTTATTTTGATAAGGAGAGGATGTTATACGAAAGCTTAAAGTTTATTTGGACACTTCTGTAGTAAGCTATCTGTATTAGGTGGATGCACCAGAGAAGATACAGAATACATTAGATTTATGGAAATTATTTAAAAATAAGGTATATGAGGTATATATTTCAGATATTGTAATAAGGGAGATTAGTGGATGTAATGAAGAAAAATTGAAAATATTATTGGGTTATCTGAAACAGATAGATTATAATATAGTTGAGACAGATGAAGATACCATTGAATTAGCTGGTAAGTTTATAGATTTTGGAATTTTAAAGCAGAAAAGTTTTGACGATTGCCAGCATATTGCAGCGGCAATACTTGCGGGATGTGATATTATTACATCATGGAACTTTAAACATATTGTAAATGTAAAGACAGTTAGAGGAGTTAAGGTTATCACTACATTGGAGGGATATAAAGACTTATTGATATATCCGCCATCGGTTTTGATAGAAAGTGAGGAGGATGACTATGAATAAGCCAATAATAAGTGAACGGTTTGATGTGGAAGATATTAGAAAGATAAGAGAATATAATTCACTTCGTCATATTAAAATGACTCCTGCTGAAATTGTGGAAGATACAAAAAAAGGTGCGGCTGAATTACTTAAACGATTAAAAGAAAATAAAATGATGAAGGTATAAGAAATGCTAGGAAAAAAATCAAGAAAAGGGAAACTGTAGTGTAAAAAAATTGCAGAATCTGCAGTTTTTCTTATGAAAATATTACAAATAATATATAATGTTTATAAATAGTAATATAAATGTAGGATTTTTTTATAATAAAGAGCGTTATTGTATATTACGCAAAATTGGGGCAGAGAATAAAATGATACAAAAAGCATTATGTCAGCGGGTTGGAATTTTCTTTTTTATGCTGATTTTATTGGAAATAATACATTCTGTCTTTGGAATTTGGTTTTCTAATAATTTTTTAGGTAATATCATAAGTGGTTTTAATCTTTGGATAGTAATAGCAACTATTGTATTTCTTGTTGGAATTTATTTTCTAGCAACTTATTTGGAGAGTAAGCGAATCATAGGGTTCGAGTGATAAATAAAATCCCAGAAATGCTGATAAAATGGGCGTTTCTGGGATTGTTTTATATCTGTTGACTCTAAAATAGATTTAATTATTTATGAAAACGTTATTCTTCATGTAATAATGAAACGCTTTTACAATATAATCAGAAGCTCCTTTTCCATATTTGCTATCAGTGATGCTTTTTATATAATCGTTTGAATATGTGTCGATAAGAACATTGATATAGGGCTTACCAAGGGATACGCTGGTGCTGTTTTTCTGTATAAATTGCAATAGTTCGTATACAATAGATTGTATTTTAGAGGAAGAAACATCTTCTGACAAATCAGCGGTTAGTCTGTCATACAATATATCAGATTGCTCTCCAATTTCTTTCGCTTCCTCTGTTAATTGTGTTTCCATAAGTTCAGAGAAATGTTCTAAATTATGTTTCATGGCTTCAGTGTAATTTTCAATACTGCCGAATTGTTTTATGGCGAGTTTAGCTATCTTGGATTCATCATCTTTGATTTTCTGAATAAACATATCAAAATTTTCAATACTTCCCCAGTATTTGATAACATCATCTGTGCTATTATTTTTAAAATTCTCTAAAGCGGTAATGTAATCAGACAGGTCAAATTCTTTAAAACTCATACATTGTTCTCCTTTCTCTAAGCGGCTAAGAAGCTGTATAAGTCTGTCTATCCGATTGCGTTTCAATAGAAGCAACTCTTTTTGACTTTTAAAAGCCTTAATTCTATCAAAGTCTGGCTTTTGTAGAATTTCTTTGATTTCTTTTAGCTTAAAGCCCAATTCCTTAAAAAATAGAATTTGTTGTAGCTTTTGTAAGGCTTCCTCATCATATAGGCGATAGCTGGATTTGGTCAGTTCGCTTGGCTTTAACAATCCAATCTCGTCATAGTATTGTAATGTTCGTGTGCTTATATTTGCTAATTCTGCAACTTGGCTTATGGTTCGCATTCTTATCAGCTCCTTAATTTTGTGAAGAAGCAAGACAGAGATTGCCGGCTTATTTCTATCCTGCTCCTATGAGAAAAGAATACAGTATCACGTTACGTGGAAGTCAATA
>CAJTJZ010000099.1 GCA_910576895.1 uncultured Lachnospiraceae bacterium
GCGGTCGTGCACATCACTTTATACTGAGCGGTCATATTTTTCGACCGCCAGTATAATAAAATTATGATTTAAAGGTATGGAAGGTATTAAAGTAAAGCTACTCTTAAATGATATTATATAAGAAAAGATGCATTTCTTCAAGAGATAATTGAAAAAGATTAAAAAATAGGGATTGACAAGCTATTCTTCATGATTTAGAATAAGTAGACGCAAAGAATAAAGAAAGAAAAGAAGTAAATAGATAAGATAAAATCTTTATTTATTCTTTGATAGAAAATATAAGGTATTTTTTATGGAAAGGAAGTAATCCATAGAGAAAAGAAACATTGTTTATTTTGCAGGAGGTGAAAATTAATGCCAACTTTTAACCAGTTAGTAAGAAAGGGAAGAAAATCAGTAGAGAAAAAATCCAATTCTCCAGCTTTGTTAAGAGGTTATAACTCTTTAAACAAAAAAGTGATTAATACAGATTCCCCTCAAAAAAGAGGTGTATGTACTGCTGTTAGAACAGCAACACCAAAAAAACCTAACTCAGCTCTTAGAAAGATCGCCAGAGTTCGTCTTTCCAATGGAATTGAAGTAACAAGTTATATTCCGGGTGAAGGACATAATCTGCAGGAACACAGCGTTGTTTTGATTCGTGGCGGAAGGGTAAAGGACTTACCGGGTACTCGTTATCATATTATTCGTGGTAAATTAGATACAGCAGGTGTAGGTAAGAGAATGCAAGCCCGTTCCAAATATGGTGCTAAGAGACCTAAGGACAAGAAATAATGGAATCAGAGATTTATTTTATATAACAAGTAAGATTATGTATATTATATTGCTTATTATAAATAAAATCTTTGATAGTTTCTCACTAATTTGTTTTGTTTAAAAGTGCCGGATTAATTTTCAATTTTGTTTTTTCAGGAGTTTTATTTTAAAGTTAGAAAAGAAAAAAGTCAGATATTACAGATAGCAATGATAAGAGATAGATTTTAATTTGTTTTTGTAAGATTTAGCAATTAGTAAGTAAGATAAATTAAGAGATAATACTTCTGTAAATAGAGTAGAATTTAGCCGGGTGCGGACACAAAATTTAATCGTAATATGTGAGTACCGATGAATTAATTTTTTTAAGGAGGGAAGCAACGTGCCACGTAAAGGACATATTCAAAAAAGAGATGTATTGGCAGATCCAATTTACAATAGTAAGATTGTAACAAAGCTGATCAATAATGTTATGTTAGACGGTAAGAAGGGAATTGCCCAGAAAATCGTTTACGGAGCGTTTGAGAAAGTTGCAGAGAAAAGCGGAAAAGATGCAATGGAGGCTTTTGAAGAAGCAATGAACCATATTATGCCAACCCTTGAGGTAAAGGCAAGACGTATTGGTGGTGCTACTTATCAAGTGCCAATTGAAGTAAGACCAGATAGAAGACAAGCCCTTGCACTTCGCTGGTTAGTAATGTTTTCTCGTAAAAGAAGCGAGAAGACAATGATTGACAGACTTGCCAATGAAATTCTTGATGCTATGAATGAAACAGGAAATGCTGTAAAGAAGAAAGAAGATATGCATAAAATGGCAGAGGCAAATAAAGCATTTGCTCATTATCGTTGGTAGTTATTATTGTGTTTTTTATAAAATAAAGTTATAAAAAATAGAAAGAAAACTTAGAGAAAAGTATAAATATACAGAAATATTTTGTATAAATTTTCATTTTATGGATAGTATAACATTAGGGCGGGAACTGTCCGAAGTTATGAAAAATGCTTTGCGATGATATCAATAAGAATCTTATTACTTTTGTAATAAGAAGTTTAAGGATAGAATAAGAATTATTCATATTTTTAGAAAAAAAGTAACTATAAGCTGCCTTTTTATTATGATAATAATATTATTATATTGGCAGCAGTAAGTGATAAAGATTATTAGGGAGGTTTTATCCTTGGCTGGACGAGAATATCCACTTGAGAGAACCAGAAATATTGGAATTATGGCTCATATTGATGCTGGAAAAACAACATTGACAGAGCGTATTCTTTATTATACTGGTGTTAATTATAAAATTGGTGATACCCATGAAGGTACTGCTACTATGGACTGGATGGCACAGGAACAAGAGAGGGGTATTACCATTACTTCCGCTGCTACTACTTGCCATTGGACAACACAAGAAAATTGTAAGCCAAAAGAAGGAGCATTAGAGCATCGTATTAATATTATTGATACTCCGGGACACGTTGACTTTACTGTTGAAGTAGAACGTTCCTTACGTGTGCTTGATGGTGCTGTTGGTGTTTTTTGTGCAAAAGGTGGTGTAGAACCACAATCAGAAAATGTATGGCGGCAGGCTGACACTTATAATGTACCACGTATGGCATTTATTAATAAGATGGACATTCTTGGTGCAAATTTCTTTGGAGCTGTTGATCAGATCCGAAATAGATTAGGAAAGAATGCGATTATTCTTCAATTGCCAATTGGCAAAGAAGATGATTTTCAAGGTATTATTGATTTATTTGAAATGAAAGCATATATCTACAATGATGATAAGGGTGATGATATTTCTATTACTGAGATTCCAGAAGATATGAAGGATGATGCAGAACTTTATCATAGTGAGCTTGTAGAAAAAGTATGCGAACTTGATGATGATTTATTAGAGATGTATTTAGAGGGTGAAGAACCAAGTGTAGAGGCAATGAAAGCAGCTCTTAGAAAGGGAACATGTGAATGTACAGCAGTTCCTGTATGCTGTGGTTCTGCTTATAGAAATAAAGGTGTACAAAAGCTTTTGGATGCAATTCTTGATTATATGCCTGCACCAACAGATATTCCTGCAATTAAAGGTGTTGATTTAGATGGTAATGAAGTGGAAAGACATTCTTCTGATGATGAACCTTTTTCTGCATTAGCATTTAAAATTATGGCAGATCCATTTGTTGGAAAGCTTGCATTTTTCCGTGTGTATTCTGGTACAATGAACTCAGGTTCTTATGTATTAAATGCAACAAAGGATAAGAAAGAGCGTGTAGGACGTATTCTTCAGATGCATGCAAATAAGAGAGCAGAACTTGATAAAGTGTATTCTGGTGATATTGCGGCTGCAGTAGGCTTTAAGTTTACAACAACAGGAGATACCATTTGTGATGATCAGCATCCTGTTATTTTGGAATCTATGGAATTTCCAGAGCCAGTTATTGAACTTGCAATTGAGCCTAAGACAAAAAATGATCAAGGAAAGCTTGGAGAGGCACTTGCAAAGCTTGCAGAAGAAGATCCTACCTTTAAGGCTCATACTGATCAAGAAACAGGACAAACAATTATTGCAGGTATGGGCGAGCTTCATTTGGAAATTATTGTTGATCGTTTAAAGAGAGAATTTAAAGTAGAAGCCAATGTAGGTGCTCCACAGGTTGCTTATAAGGAAACATTTACAAAGCCAGTTGATATTGATAGTAAATATGTAAAACAGTCTGGTGGACGTGGACAGTATGGACATTGTAAAGTACACTTTGAGCCAATGGATGCAAATGGAGAAGAAACCTTTAAATTTACTTCCAGCGTTGTTGGTGGTGCAATTCCTAAGGAATATATTCCGGCTGTTGGAGAGGGTATTGAGGAGGCTTCCCAAGCAGGTATTCTTGGTGGTTTCCCAGTTCTTGGTGTTCATGCAGATGTATTTGATGGTTCTTATCATGAAGTCGATTCTTCTGAAATGGCATTCCATATTGCAGGATCTATGGCATTTAAGGAAGCAATGCAAAAGGGTGGTGCAATTTTATTAGAGCCAATTATGAAGGTTGAAGTAACTATGCCAGAAGAATATATGGGTGATGTTATCGGTGATATCAATGCTCGTAGAGGTCGTATTGAAGGCATGGATGATCTTGGCGGTGGCAAGATTGTAAGAGGCTATGTACCTTTGGCTGAAATGTTTGGTTATTCCACTGATCTTCGTTCTAAAACACAGGGACGTGGTAATTACTCTATGTTCTTTGAAAAATATGAACCAGTTCCAAAGAATGTACAAGAAAAGGTATTAAGTGCAAAAGCAAAATAAAATTAAAGAAAGATAAAATAAGAAAAAATAAATCATTATGATTTTATACTAGAAGTAAGTAAAATTTTACTTGAAAAATATGTAGTATTGCAATATAATAAGGAAATATAAGGAAATTATTAATAAATATTGAATTCAATAAGGAGGATAATGTAAAATGGCAAAGGCTAAATTTGAAAGAACAAAACCACATTGTAACATTGGTACTATTGGACACGTTGATCATGGTAAGACTACTTTGACAGCTGCTATTACAAAGACACTTGCTGAAAGAGTTGCAGGAAATGCAGCAGTAGATTTTGAAAACATTGATAAAGCACCAGAAGAGCGTGAAAGAGGTATTACAATCTCTACAGCACATGTTGAGTATGAAACAGAAAAAAGACATTATGCACACGTTGACTGCCCGGGACATGCTGACTATGTTAAAAACATGATTACTGGTGCTGCACAGATGGATGGTGCTGTTCTTGTAGTAGCTGCTACAGATGGTGTTATGGCACAAACAAAGGAGCATATCTTACTTTCTCGTCAGGTAGGTGTACCTTATATCGTAGTATTTATGAATAAATGCGATATGGTAGATGATGAAGAACTTTTGGAATTAGTAGAGATGGAAATTACAGAAGTTTTGGAAGAGTATGAATTTACAGATTGCCCAATTATTAAAGGTTCTGCTCTGAAAGCATTAGAAGATCCAAGCGGCGAGTGGGGCGATAAGATTATGGAACTTATGTCTACAATTGATGACTATATTCCAGATCCTCAGCGTGCTACTGATCAGCCATTCTTGATGCCAGTAGAAGATGTATTTACAATTACAGGACGTGGTACTGTTGCTACAGGACGTGTTGAGCGTGGTGTGCTTCACTTAAATGAAGAAGTTGAAATCATTGGTGTAAAGGAAGAAACACAGAAAACAGTAGTAACTGGTATTGAAATGTTCCGTAAGCTTCTTGATGAGGCTCAGGCTGGTGATAATATTGGTGCATTACTTCGTGGTATCCAAAGAACAGATATTGTTCGTGGACAGGTTCTTGCAAAACCGGGAACAGTTACATGCCATAAGAAATTTACAGCTCAGGTTTATGTATTGACAAAGGATGAAGGTGGTCGTC
The DNA here is from genome assembly GCA_910576895.1 of uncultured Lachnospiraceae bacterium. GTDB lineage: Bacteria > Bacillota > Clostridia > Lachnospirales > Lachnospiraceae > MGBC100174. The sequence continues at coordinate 5,168 of CAJTJZ010000099.1, forward strand.
ATACACCATTCTTTAATAACTATCGTCCACAGTTCTATTTTAGAACAACTGATGTTACTGGTGTCTGCAATTTGCCAGATGGTACTGACATGTGTATGCCAGGTGATAATGTAGAAATGACAATTGAACTGATTCATCCAATCGCTATGGAGCAGGGTCTTACATTCGCTATTCGTGAGGGTGGTAGAACAGTTGGTTCTGGTCGTGTGGCTACTATTATTGAGTAATCTTGTAATTAGAGCCAAATAATAAAAATAAGCACCGCAATCCTTTGAAAAAGAGACCGCTGAAAAACATTCTATTTTTTAATATTGAATTTTTGATGCACGCAA
>CAJTJZ010000100.1 GCA_910576895.1 uncultured Lachnospiraceae bacterium
GTTTTTATCATCATACTCAAAATTTGTAAACTGGTGTGGATAAAAATAAAAAATTGGAAAAAAGTGTTGACACGATGTCAAAATGAAAGTATAATAATATTGACACAGTGTCAGAATACAGATAAAAATATGAATAAAAGAAAAAATTAATTAGAAGAAGGGAGAAATAAAAAATGATTATAAAAAAGAAAAGCACGAAAAAAGGGATATGTTTAGGGCTAGTATTTACACTTATGATTGGATTGATAGTTCCAATAACAAAAATAAATGTAAATGCTGCAAGTAATTCTAAAAAGGTACTAGTAGTATATTTTTCAGCAACAGGAACAACAAGAAGTGCTGCAAAAAAGATAAAAAAGGCGACAAAGGGAAAGCTTTATCAAATTAAAGCGGCTGATCCTTACACAGAAGAGGATTTAGATTATAGTAATGATGATTGCAGGGCAAATACAGAACAGCAAGATGAACAGACAAGACCAGAAATTGATGGAACTGTAAAAAATATGGATCAATATGATATTATTTTTCTTGGATTCCCTATTTGGTGGGGAAAAGAACCTATGATTATCCGTACTTTTTTAGAATCTTATGATTTAGAGGGAAAGAAGATCATACCTTTTTGCACAAGTGGCGGAAGTGGAATTTCTGGAAGTATGGAAGGAATTGAAACAGCGGCAGAAAATGCAACTGTAGAAAAAGGAAAAGATTTAACAGATGCATCTTATAAAAGTATAAAAAATTGGGTGAAGAAAAAAATAAAATAGGGTTTATCTATCTAGATCTTGGCAGAATACCCCCAATTACTTTACAGAAGGTGAATATCTCAAATATGAAAAAAATTATGTTCTGTTGAAAGACAGCAAGAATTATAAAATGCTGAATTCCAATATGGCACAGCAAATACTAAAAGAAGTGGATGGAGCATTCAAAAGTTTTTTCGGACTGCCAAAGCTTGCAAAGAAAGGCAGAGATTCTTTCCGGGACTGCAAATTACCACATTATTTGCCGAAAGACGGATTTACAACCCTTGTGATAGGTTTTGTCAGATGGAATGGAAATAAATTCATTCTGCCCTATTCCAACACATTTAAGAAAACACACAAAGCGATTAAAATAAAAATACCGCCAATACTTGCTGGTAAAAAAATCAAGAAAATCAGGATGATACTAAAATCAAAAGTAAGATTCTTTGAAATATAGTATATGTATGAAACGGAATATATTCAGAGAAATCTTAATAAAAACAATACACTTGCTTTAGATTTAGGTGTGAATAATCTGGTAACTACGGTATCAAGCAAAGACAGAAGTTTCCTTATTGATGGCAGAAAGCTGAAATCTATGAACCAATAGTTCAACAAAGAAAATGCAAGACTGCAAAGTATCAAAGACAAGCAGGCGATAAGAGAAGAACAACCAACCGACAGAAATTACTTGCTAATAAACAAAATCGTCAAGTAAATGATTACATGAGTAAAACAGCAAAGGAAATTATAGATTACTGTATTGGGCAGGATATCGTTATCTGAAATTTTTGTATATACGATATCCTGTTTATATTTTTTTAGTGAGATAGTTCTATTTTGATCTTTATTTATATTATGCTATTTATTGATTATGCTTAATTTTTACTCCTTCAATATATAAAAATATAGAACATTTGTGTAAAAAAATACACCTTATTGTAAAATAATTATCTATGATTTTTATATATTAATGCTATAATCATTAGAAAAATCATTATTTTGTACTGCTATTTTTACAAAAATTTTTTCTTTATAAAAAGTTAAATTATGTAGAAAAAATCAGTATAAAAAGAAAGAAGGAGGAATTTTTATGAGGAAAGGAAAAAAATGGATTGCTGAATTTTTGGCAATGACTATGGCGATGCAAATATTGGGTACAGATGTTCCTATAAAGGTGATGGCAGAAAATTCAGAAGTTATTTTTCATGATTTTGAGGGAGATAGTTTGAATAGTAATGCAAGTGGAAGTTTAACAAAGGAAGATATTTATCAAGGAGAACAGGCATTAAAGTATGATAAAACAGGAGAATATTCTGGTTGGAATGTAGAAATTACAGCAAAGAATGATTCAGTTGATATTTCAAAGCAAAGTTATATTACATTCTGGTTAAAAGATAGTGGAGAGAATAATTTAGAAGTTAAGTTGGTTGATGGTAATGGAAAAGAAAGTAAAGTATGGACAGAGGAAAAATCAGTGTCAGGTAAATGGACATTAATAAGTGTACCACTTTCATCTTTTCCAGATTTAGAAAATTTAGACTTAACTAATATTACAAAAGTGGCATTTTATGAATGGAATGAAGGCACTTATTACATAGATGATATTAAATTTGTACAAGAACTTTCATCGTCAGAGGATAATAACCCAATGAATGGAATGGCTACATGGCTTCAGAATTTTGAAACAGATGATTTAGAAGCAACTTTTGATAAAGCTCCAAAAGGTGTAGAAGTTTCTGTAGAAGATAGTGCAGGTTGCGAAAAAGATGGTACTGCTTCCAAGGGACTTGTATATAGGAGAACAGAAAGTGCTGATCCAAGTAGTTCTAGTGGAAGTGTAATCATTAAATCAGAAAAACCAGTAAATACAACAGGACTTCGTTATCTTATTTTCTATATTAAAGATACACAAGGATCGAATACTTTAAAGGTATCCTTAATTGATAAAGAGGGAAAGGAAACGAATTTTGGATGGACTAGTCTTAAAACAGTAAAAGGAAAATGGAAACAATATTATATTTTATTAGATGATCTAAAAGGAGATATTGATTTTACTCAGATAAGTGGTATACGAATCGGTCAATGGAACTCAGGAACATATTATATTGATAATGTATATTTTGATAACTATTTATTTACTGGAACACCAGATTCTGATAATAATCTTCCAACACTTACAGAGGGGGAAGTAAAAGCTTCTGTGGATTCTAGTAAAATTACAAAAGCTACAGAGATAGAATTGATTGCAGATCCAAATGCATCTATTTATTATACAGTAGACGGAACAGATCCAAAAAAATCCTCGGAGTATTTGTATAAAAAAGTAATTACTATTTCAAAAAATGCTATGATCAAGGCAATGGCAGTAAAAGATGGAAAAGAAGGCAAGATCTATACATTTACTTATGAATTTGCATTGCCATATGCAGTAACAGCAACAAATAAACCGGGATCTTATACTGATCAGGTAGTAGTAGAATTTCGTACAGAGAATGATAAAGATCTTATTTATTATACAACAGACGGGACACAACCAGTACGAGGCGGGAAAAATACAAAGCAGTTTATAAAACCAATGTTAGTAACAGAAGATACAACTTTTAAAGCAATTGGGTATAATTCTCAAAGTGGTGGAGAAACATTAGAAACATCAACATTTGAATATAAAGTTACTAATTCAGGAAAAACAGCAGTACCTGTATTTTCTAAATTAGAAGGAACTTATGGAGATGCAATTGATGTAGAACTTACAGCAGATGGTGATATTTATTATACAGTAGATGGGACAGAACCAACAACTGCTTCAACAAAATATGAATTAGCGATTAAAGTAGAAAATGATATGACAATTCGTGCCATTGCTGTAAAGAATGATGTTATAAGTACTGTTGGAAAAGCTTCTTATATTATTAATAAAGAGGAAACTCCATTTTTAAAAGCAGATGGAAAAGTATTAAAAGATGATTATGGAACGGGTGATATCATTACACTTCGTGGAACAAATGCAGGCGGATGGTTAGTGACAGAGGATTGGCAATGTCCTACGAACGCAAAAGATCAATTAACAGCACAAAATGTATTTACAGAGAGATTTGGTAAAGAAACAGCACAAGAATTGATTAATCTATATCAAGATGGTTGGTGGACAGAGGAAGATTTTGATTTAGTAAAGCAGGAAGGAATGAATGTTTTACGTCTTCCAATAACCTATTTTGAGATGTTAAATGAAGATGGTACATTAAAGGAAAGTGCATTTGACCGTTTAGAGTGGTTTGTAGAGAACTGTGAAAAACGTGGATTATATGTTTTGATTGATATGCATGGTGCTGTCGGTTCTCAGAATGGAAAAGATCATTCAGGAGATATTAGTAATCCTAATGTAGGAAATTTTTATGGAAATGAAGAAAATATTCTAAAAACAATTAAGCTTTGGGAAGTAATTGCAGAGAAATACAAGGATAATCTTTGGGTGTGTGGCTATGATTTATTAAATGAACCAAGTGCTGTTGGAACAATACAATTTGATGTGTATGATCGTATTTATGATGCAATACGTGCAATTGATAAAAATCATCCTATTTATATTCAGTCAATTTGGGAACCAACACATTTACCAGATCCTTCTTATTATGGATGGCAAAATGTAGTATATGAATATCATTTCTATGGTTGGAATGTAGAGAAAGATGCAGAAGGGCAGTATGCATTTATTCAGACTAAAGTAGATATGGTGAATGAAGATACTAATTATAATGTTCCGCTTCTTGTAGGAGAGTTTTCATTTTTCTCAAATACAGAAAGTTGGAAAGCAATGGATATCTTTGAGCAGCAGGGATGGAGTTATACATCTTGGACTTTTAAAGTGACAGATGGTGGAGAAGGTTCTAGTTGGGGTATTTATACAGGATCAAATGCAAATAAAAAAATTAATATTAATAATGATTCTAAGGAAGATATTCAAAAGAAATGGTCAGCAGAAAATTTAAATACTAAGACAGGTTTTACTAGAAATGCTAAATATGCAGATATTTTAAAAAAATATTATGCAAATAATGAAAAGAATAAGATGAATATGACAGATGCCGAAGATATTGAACTTTTAGAAAAACTTACTTTAAAACCAAAAGAAACAGCAGAACTTAATGCAAAAGTAGTTCCAGAGAATACAGCATATAAGACATTGTATTTTTCAACCAGTGATAGTTCCATTGCGGATGTTAATGCAGAGGGTATTGTAACAGCGAAAGCAAAAGGAACTGCTGTAATTACAGTTACAAATCTTTATGGAATGAAGAAAATATGTACTGTAACTGTAGAACCATCTTCAGATGGAAACAACCAAGGTGGAAATAATCAGGGAGGAAATACTTCGGGAGGAAACACTTCAGGAG
>CAJTJZ010000101.1 GCA_910576895.1 uncultured Lachnospiraceae bacterium
CGAAAAACATGACCGCTTAGTATAAAGTGATGTGCACGACCGCATAAAGCAGATCATGCCCATTTGGGCATGACAAGAAATAAGCCACTTTGTGGCTGCGGTCGGCACAAACTCATGAGCGAAAAGAGGAAAAATTTTTTGCTTATGAGTATATATTTTGTGAAAATTTATTTTTGCTTCATTTTAGCCTAATATATTTTCTGCAATCGCCGATAAATAAAGTATAAGCAAAGTGTATTACAAATTAGGAGAGTGATGATTATGAGAATAGATGCCTATAATAAAATCGGACAGATGTATCAAGTTAATACAAAAAAACCGGTTAATAAACAGTCAAAGGCACAAAAATCAGATAAAATTGAGATTTCTGATTTTGGTCAGAGTCTTGCAATTGCAAAGCAGGCAGTTCATGATGCACCAGATGTAAGAATGGATCGTGTCATGGAGTTAAAAGAACAAATTTCATCAGGCAAATATCAGGTATCCAATGAAGAAATAGCAGACAAGTTGTTAGGACAATATTTTAGTGTTTCTGTATAAGATATTTTTAGACATTTTTGTAAGGTTTGACTGATTTGTTTATTCTTTAATTTATGCACAATTTAGTGTTTCTCTTTATAAACAGGAGGTTTTTTCTTTGGCGAGTTTAATCCGGGATTTAATTACGGTACTTGAGGAGGAGGAAGAAATTTATGAATACCTCTTGCCAATTACACGGGAAAAAAAACAGGTGATTATAAAAAATGACCTTCAATCCCTTCAAAGTATTACGGTGGAAGAACAAAAAGCAATTGAAATTCTCAATGTTCTGGAACATCGAAGGGAGGAGGTCATTGTTAATATTGGAACAGTCCTTAGTATGGATCCGGAAACAATGAAAATTAGTAATATTATTGATGTTCTGGAAAAGCAGCCAGAAGAACAGGGCGAATTAAAGGCAGTTCATAAAAAGTTAAAAGATACCGTATATGAATTAAAGCGGTTAAATGATTTAAATCGTATGCTGATGGAACAATCACTTGAAATGATAGCATTTGATTTAAATGTATTGCAAAGTATGAAAGGAATGCCTTTAGTAAATAACTACAATAAAAGGGCAAGGCAGCAATTTGATAACGAACCTTATAATAGTAGTAAGGGTGTTTTTGATGCAAAACGATAGAACAATCAAACGAAGAAGACGATTTTGGAGGAGAATTATGAGCAGTTTATTTACCAGTTTATATACAGGAGCATCTGGCATTCGGACTTCGCAATCAGCATTGAATACGACTGCACACAATCTGGCCAATACGGATACAAAAGGCTATACAAGACAGCAGCTTATGAGTGCTGATTTCGATTATATCGATGACGGTTCAGGTTTTAAAGTCGGACTTGGTACACAAGCAGCACAGGTTCGTCAGATTCGTGATGTTTTTATGGATAAATCCTACCGTACAGAAAATGCTAGGGCAGGTTTTTATGAATCTATGAATGAAGCTGTGACAGAAGTAGAAGCTCTTTTTGGAGAATTAGAGGGTGTACAATTTCAGAATACATTAAATGAGATGTGGTGTGCCATGCAGGAATTGCAGAAAGAACCAGAAAGCTTAGTAACACGTTCTTCCTTCTTGCAGACTTGTGTATCCTTTTTAGAGCGTTCTCAAAATATTTATACACAACTTAGTGAATATCAAAAAACATTAAATAAAAAGATTACGGATACCGTAGATCGTATTAATGAGATTGGTGCAAGAATTATTGAGTTAAATCAAAAAATTGATCGTTATGAGGCAGAAAAGCAACAAGCAAATGATTATCGTGATGAAAGAAATGATTTATTAGATGAATTAAGTGGTTATGTAAAGATTACTTATAAAGAAAGAATTGGTGGCATTGACATCAATATTGAAGGAATGCAGTTTGTTACAGGACGTGTCTTAAATAAACTGGAAGCTCGGGAAATAAAAAAAGAAGTAAAACTTTATGATGAAAATGGTGAGCCAATTTATGGTGATGATGGGAAACAGATGGTATCTTATCAAGGAACAGAGATGTATGATGTTTACTGGACAGGACCAAGTGCACCAAAACTTTATGAAACACTAGAATATAGTGCGAAACAAAATTCTGATATGGGTTCACTAAAAGGATTATTAATTTCGAGAGGGAAATATCGTGCTAATTATACCGATATTCCAATAAAGCCAGAAGAAGCTGATTTTACAGATGAAGATGGTAATCTAGATGAAGAAGGATATCAAGAAGCGGAAATAGAATACAAAGAAAAACTAGACAATTATCATAAATTTGTAAAACCAGCGATGATTATGCGTGTACAGGCAGAATTTGATCAATTAGTACGAGAAACAATGATAAGAATTAATGATGTGCTTTGTCCAAATGTATATAGTGAAGAATATGGATGCTATATTCTTGATACAGAAAATTGCCCTGTTGGTATGGATGAAGAATTAACAATGGGAGAAGGAATTTTTAATCGTAAGGGTATGAGCCGTTATACAAAAATAGAAGATGGCGATGAAGTTGTTTATTTATATAATGAGGAAGATCCAACTGATAATTATTCTTTATTTACAATTAGTGAAGTAGAAATCAATAGTGCAGTTATGGATAATTTTTCTAAAATTCCATTAAACAAGCAGGGAAATACAGGGGATTATGAAATGGATATTTGTGCTGATCTGTTAGCTATTTGGGATCAGGACTCTATGTCTTTAGGACCAGATGATTACACAACAAATACATTTATGGAATATTATAATGCTATGACAAGCGAAATTGCAAATGAAGGTTCTACAATAAGAATTTTATATGAAAATCAAGCAAATATGACAGAAAATGTACAAAGTCAACGAGTAGGGCTTTCAGGTGTTTCCGGAGATGAAGAATTAACACATTTAATTAAATATCAACAGGCCTATAATTCTGCTTCTCGTTATATTACTGTAGTGGATCAGATGTTACAAGAATTATTAAGTAAAGTAGGGGCTTAATAAACAATAGATTGCAGATTTCGCAAGCAAACATATTATCACAAATAATAATATGCACAGTTGCAAAAGAAATCAATGGAAAAGGAAGAGAAGGAGGAAAGTAACAATGGCATCATCATTTTTTGGCTTGGATATTGCAAAATCAGGCTTATATATTTATCAGGCAGCATTAAATACAACAGCACATAATATTGCCAATGCAGATACAGAAGGGTATTCCAGACAATCCGTAGTACAGAAGGCAAGTATTCCTATCAGCGTTAGTTCCACTTATGGTATGCAAGGAACAGGTGTTGATATTATTGATGTTATTCAAACAAGAAGCAGTTATTATGATACAAAATATTGGGATAATAATAAATTAGTTGGTGAATATGGTACAAAAGAGTATTATATGTCGGAAATAGAAGGTTATTTTAATGAAATTAATACTGAAGGGTTTACAAATGCATTTGATGATTTTTTTGAAAGTTTAGAGGAAATGGCAAAAAATCCTTCCAGTGAAAGTACAAGAGTTGCGGCTGCTAATTATGCACAGAATTTTGCACAATATATGAATTATATGGCTACTTGTATGGATTCTGTGCAATCAGAAGCAAATGCAGAAATTAACAATGTTGTTAGTCGTATTAATTCAATAGCAAATCAGATTGCAGGTCTAACAAGAGAAATTAATTCCTTAGAGGTAACAGGCAGAATGCGTGCAAATGATTTACGTGATTCTCGTGCAAATCTTGTTGATGAACTTTCTAAAATTGCCAATGTTACGGTTGATGAAGTAAGCCATAAAGATACGGAAGGAATTACAGAATATCGGGTACGTCTTGATGGACAGATTCTTGTAGATACATATAATGTAACAACATTAAGATGTGTACCAAGAGAGCGAAAAATAAATCAAAGCGATATTGATGGTTTATTTGATATGCAGTGGTCAAATGGTGTTAAATTTAATATGGGAAGTCAAACACTGGGTGGTTCTTTGCAGGCATTAATTGAAGTACGTGATGGAAATAATATGGGAAATCTTCAAGGAATTGCCACAGGTTCTCAAGGAAGTACAGAATTAGTATTAAATTCTACCAATATTAATAATATTGATGATATGAACTTGCCACTTGCAGGAACAATTACTGTTGGTTCAAAACAATATACATATAGTTCTTTTTCTGTAGAGATACCAGAAGAAGTAGAAGATGAAGAAGAAACGCCAAGTTATATTTATACATTTCAATTAGATCAGGAATTAAGTACCGATGTTAATGAAATAACAACTTCCATTGGAAAGGCGATTGATTATAAAGGTGTTTGTTATTATCAAAATAAATTAAATCAATTTACTCGTGTTTTCACAAGACAATTTAATGAATTACATAAACAAGGTGTTGACTTAAATGGTGATTTTGGCCTTGATTTCTTTGTTTCCTCTGATACAGATAGCAATGTATTTGATTTAACAGGAACAGAATATCCAATACCAGAAGAAGATGAAACACCAAATATTCTTTATAGCACAGAAAATACATATTATGCCTTAACAAGTGCAAATCTTATCATCAATCCTGAAGTTTATACACATGTAGATAAAATTGCTTGTGCATCTCCAGATTTTGATGAAGAAGGGCTGATTCATAATGGTGTAGAAAATATTGATATTTTAAAAAAGCTGTGTGAATTAAAAGCAAGTCGTAATATGTTTAAACAAGGAACACCAGTCTCTTTTTTAGAAACAATGACAGCAGAAATTGGCATTGATTCTAAGAAAGCAAGAGATTTAGCCGAGGCACAAGGAGATATTCAGGAATCCATACAAAATCAAAGACTCTCCATTATGAGTGTAGATGAAGATGAAGAAGCATTAAATCTTGTAAAATTTCAAAACAGTTATACATTAAATTGTCATGTTGTTACTGTTATGAATGAAGTTTATGATAAATTAATTAATGGAACAGGTGCTTAAAAAAACTATTATACTGGTGGTCGAAAAACATGACCGCTCAGTATAATATGATGTGCACGACCGCATAAGGCAGGTCATGCCCGAATGGGCACGACAAAAAGTAAGCCACT
>CAJTJZ010000102.1 GCA_910576895.1 uncultured Lachnospiraceae bacterium
AAGCGATTCCATCCTGTTTTATACTGAGCGGTTATGTTTTTCAACCGCCAGTATAATTATATTTCATGTAATTGTTTTAAATATAAAATTCTAGTATTTGACAAAATAGTAAATTGAGAGTATACTATTTGAAAATAAAAAAATATGAAATATAAGGAGAGCAAGGAATGAAGAAATAATAATTGACTTTGGAAGCATGAAACAAAACGATAAAATAATCATTGTATTCTATATCATGTTGCCAAAAGTGAATTATGTTTCTTTGTAAATTCTCTCTTTTTTTGTGGAAATTTTATCATACCCTTTCTTTTTTAATGTAGAAAGTGATTATTTCCTTATAGAGGAAAGAAACATAATATAAAGTCATTTGGCAGCAGATGATTTTTTTGTTTTTCTATCATTTTTTATAAAAAAGGGAGGAATTTTTATGGCAGAAATTTCTGTATCGAATCTTACTTTTTGTTATGAGGGAAGTTCTGATAATATATTTGAACATGTTTCTTTTTCGATTGATACAAATTGGAAACTTGGATTTATTGGAAGAAATGGAAAAGGGAAAACGACATTTTTAAAGCTTTTGCAGGGAAAGTATGAATATCAAGGAACAATTGATACAAAGATGGTCTTTGATTATTTTCCTTATTCTATTACAGAGAAGCAAATGAAATTGTGTTTTGCTGATTTATTGGAAGAAATTAGGCCAGATTATGAGCTTTGGCGTGTTATTTGTGAATTGGAAAAACTGCATTTAGAAACAGAGTTGCTTTATCGTCCTTTTTTAACATTAAGTCATGGGGAGAGAACAAAAGTGATGCTTGCTGTTCTTTTTTCAGGGGAGCATTATTTTTTATTAATTGATGAACCAACAAATCATTTGGAACAGGAGTCAAGAGAAGTAGTAAAGCAATATTTAAAACAAAAGAAAGGATTTATTTTAGTATCTCATGATAGAGAACTTTTAGATGCTTGTGTTGATCATGTATTAGTTTTAAATCGTCATTCTATTGAAGTACAAAATGGAAATTTTTCTTCTTGGTGGCTTAATAAGGAACGTAAAGATATCTTCAATCAAAAAGAAAATGAAAAGCATCAAAAAGAAATCCGACAATTAAAAAAGGCAGCAGATCGTGCAGAACGTTGGGCAGAGAAAAATGAAGGAACAAAAATTGGATTTGATCCAGTAAAAGAACACGATCGAGGAAATGGTACAAGGCCTTATATTGGAGCAAAGACAAAAAAGATGCAAAGTCGTGTAACACAGATGCAAAAAAGAATTAATAGAGAAATAGAGCAAAAGGAAGGACTATTACAAGATATTGAAAAAGTAGTGGATTTAAAGATGATGCCACAAAAACATTATAAAAAAGTTTTGATTTTAGCAAAAGAATATGGAATACTATATAAAAATAAAAAAGAAGATAATAAAGTATTACAGGACTTTAATTTTGAACTTTCCCAAGGAGAGAGGGTTTTTTTACAGGGAAGAAATGGATGCGGGAAATCAAGTTTTATCAAAGCAGTTCTTGCACATATCATGCAGACAGAAGAAAAACAATGCAAAGAAAAGCAGTTCTTAGCAGGAGATAGAATACTTTATGAAGAAACAACATTGCAGGGAATAGAAAAGAAAAGCGAAGGAATTGTAATAAAAGAATCTGGAACATTGGAAACGGCAAAAGGACTTATGATTTCTTATGTAAATCAGGAAACTTCTTTTCTTTGTGGAAGTCTTACAGAATTTTGTAAAAAGCAAACATTGGAAGAAAGTCTTTTAAAAGCAATTTTACGGCAGCTTGATTTTGACAGGGAACAATTTGCAAAAAATATGGAGGAATATTCAGAAGGACAAAAAAAGAAAGTGTTGCTTGCAGCAAGTTTGGCAACAAAAGCACATTTATATCTTTGGGACGAGCCATTAAATTATATTGATGTATTTTCAAGAATGCAGATAGAACAATTAATTTTACGCTATCAGCCGACGATGTTAATTGTAGAACATGATAGGAGATTTCAGGAAACCATCGCAACGCAAGTAGTAAATTTATCATAAAAAAAAAGAAAAGAAAGAAAATCAGAAATCAATAGGGAGGAATTATGAGAAAGAAACCAGAATTATTAATGCCTGCTGGTAGTCTTGAGGTATTGAAAATAGCAGTTATTTATGGTGCAGATGCTGTTTATCTTGGTGGAGAAATGTTTAGTTTACGAGCAAAGTCACATAATTTTACTTTGGAGGAGATGAAACAGGGAATTGCATTTGCACATAATCGAGGCTGTAAAGTATATGTAACAGCAAATATTACAGCACATAATCGAGATTTAAAAGGAATTTATGATTATTTCTTGGAATTAAAAGAAGTAAAACCAGATGCACTGATTATTTCCGATCCCGGTGTTTTTCAGATTGCAAAAAAGATTTGCCCTGAAATAGAAATCCATATTAGTACACAAGCAAATAATGTTAATTATGAAACGTTTTGTTTTTGGCAGGATATGGGAGCATCCAGAGTTGTCGCAGCAAGAGAACTTTCTATGGAAGAAATCAAGGAGATACATGAAAATATTCCAGAGAAAATGGAAATAGAAGCGTTTGTACATGGTGCAATGTGCATTTCTTATTCGGGTCGTTGCCTGCTTAGTAATTATTTTACAGGCAGAGATGCCAATTTAGGAGCATGTACCCATCCATGCCGTTGGAAATATTATATTATGGAAGAAAATCGTCCGGGAGAATATTTACCTGTGGAAGAAAATGAGCGTGGAACTTATATTTTTAATTCAAAAGATTTATGTATGATTGCACATATTCCAGAAATGGTAGATGCAGGTATTGATAGTATGAAAGTAGAAGGGCGTATGAAAACAGGACTATATATTGCTACCGTAGCACGTGCTTATCGTCAGGCAATTGATGATTTTTTTGATTCACCACAAAAGTATCAAGAGAATCTTTCCTATTATCAAGAAGAAGTGAAAAAATGTACCAATCGAAAGTTTACAACGGGATTTTTTTATGGTTCTCCGGGGCAGGAAGCACAAATTTATGATAGCAATACTTATGTAACGGAATATACTTATCTTGGAATTATTGAAGAAGTTTTAGAAGATGGAAGTGGTATGATTACACAGAGAAATAAATTTTCTATTGGAGAGGAAATTGAAATAATGAAACCAGATGGAAGAAATATTACTGCTACTGTGCTTAGCCTTAAAAATGAAAAGGGAGAATCCATTCTATCTTGCCCACATCCAAAACAAAGAATTTTTGTAAATTTAGGGATTGTATTAGAAGAATTTGATTTATTGCGAAGAAAAGAAGGAAATTTAGAAGAAAAAGAATGAAATTATATTTTTTTCAGTTTTCTATTATTAATTTTAGAAAATAGTACGATATAAATTATAATGGAAAGTTATGACAAGTTATAATAAATAAAGGATAATAGAAGAATAATAGAAAATGGGAAGTGATAGGATGGGACAGATTAATACAGAATACCCAGTACAAGCAGTTGCTGGTCAGACAATGACAGAACAGACAACAAAAAAGACAGAGGAACAAAAACTACAAGAACAAAAAAGGAAAGAACTGAAAGAAGAAAGGGAAGAAAATAAGAAAAAATTAGAAGAAAGAAAAAAAGAGGAAACAACTTCTATGCTGCAAACATTTCAAAGGGATATGGAGGCAGCAAAGCAAAATAGTAAACGGTGGAAAAAGAATAAAATTAATGTTAGTGCTGCAAGCTATATGATGCGAATAGCAAATGCATCAACAACAGCAGGAGTTTCAGGAATTATGAATTCTGCAAGGGCACAACAGGGAGTTGTAAAACGTAGTGGTGCAAGTAAGGCAGAAATTAGCAAAGCACTTAGAATTTTAAAACGTGTGATTGCTAGTGGCAATCGAAAAATTACAGGTTTAAAAAAAGAACAGCAAATACAAAATAGAAAACTGGCAGCAAAAAAAGATGGAAATATAAAAGAGATGGAACGACTGCATAAGGAATTGCGAAGACGAAAAAAAGCAAGAAAAGCAAGGGAAAATGCAGAAATGGCAGATACAGAGTATGTAATTATTCATAATCATGATGATGATTTGCTTTGTCCAAATGAGTTTTCTATGGATGGATTGATTCGTGACTTATCGGATTCTCTGCCAGCAGGAGGAATTAATACAGAAATTGGAGCAGATGCAGGCGTTTGCTGTGCTGCTGGTGGTGAAGCGGCAGCATTAGATATCACTGTTTAATCTGTTTATTTGAAAAGGGGCTGTCACATTAAATGGAATATAAACAAGATATAGTATATATAAAAATTTTAAATTACTATATCTTGTAGTATTTTTCTTAGTGTGACAGCCCCTTAAAAAATAATTAATCATGAATTAAAGCAAGAATATCTTCTTTTGGCTGAACGCCTACTGATTTTTGAACAATTTTTCCATTGTGCATAACAAGAAGCATAGGAATACTGACAACTTTATATTGTTGTGCTAGTTCCATTTCTTCATCTACATTTACTTTACAAACTTTAATTTCTGGGTGTTCCTCTGCAATTTCATCGACTAATGGGGAAAGCATTTGGCATGGGCCACACCATTCAGCCCAAAAATCAATTAAAACAAACTTATCTGTATTTGTAGTTTCTGTTTGAAAATTTTGGTTTGTTAATACTGTTACCATAAAAACCTCCTTATAAATATTTAATCGTTTGATTTGTAATAAAGCATACAATGGCAGAATCCTGAAAAATTTGGATCTTCCATTTGTTCCCGAAATTCTTTACACATGCATTTATTGTCTTCAATTCGTTCTAAACGACATGGACAATAACCGCCTGTTTTTTCTAAGCCTTTGCGAACGGCTGCAACGATTTCTTGATTTGTATTCAATTCTACTTTCATAAAATGTAACAGGCACGGAAACCCACTACAGGCAATACTTTTCATAAAGG
>CAJTJZ010000103.1:0-1942 GCA_910576895.1 uncultured Lachnospiraceae bacterium
ATTATAAAAAAAAAGTCTAGCATAATTAAAAAAAATAATATGTAGAAAAAAGTCACAAAATTTAAAAAAATGTATATAGTTTTTTTAAAAAACTTAAATTTGTTAATCATTATCATCTAAATCATCAAATAATTTACTATCATAAAAATCTTTCATAGATATTCCGAATCCAATACAAATATAGTGAATAGTATCAGAAGAAGGAGCCTTTTTAATAACTTTGAAAATACTTCTTATTGTTGATGGATTAATACCAGAAGCTATTGCTAATTGATTAATATTCATATTATTTGCATCACATAGTTCATTTATTCTTTTTCTTGTTGCTTCTAGCAAAGTCATAGTATTCCTCCTATTCTCATTAAAGTTTACAAAATCAGTATAGCAAATAAAAATATTAAATATGCGTTAAATATAACGCATAAGCATTGACTTTTATGTGTAGTAATGGTATAAAAATATAGAATAATAAACTGATGAAAAAGGAGAAAATTTTAGATGAATAATAAAGTAGTAAATAAACAGATACCATTAGAATCAATTGTACAAGTTGCTAATCATTTAGAAGATTACAAAGAAAAATATGATAGAAAATTTGAATTAGAAGAAAATAAAAACAAGAATATTCCTTATGGAGAAAAACAATGGGAATATGAAAATGGAAGTACAACGATAAAATATACAATAGAATTTAAAAATGGGAAAAATATAACAGAAAGTGATTATAACTGGTTTGTTGGAAATCTAAATCAGCCAATTATTAAAGATCCAAATTATGTAAAACATGCAGATTATGTTATTATGGAATCAACTTATGGCGATCGTTCTCATGGGGAGCGTCCCGATTATGTAAAGGAACTTACGAATATTATGCAGATTACATTTGCAAGAGGTGGAAATCTTGTTATTCCAAGCTTTGCTGTAGGACGTACACAAGAAATGTTATATTTCCTGCGAAAAATTAAAATGGATCAGTTAATAAAAGGATTTGAGGATTTTGAAGTTTATGTAGATAGTCCTTTAGCAATTGAAGCTACTAGTATTTTTAATAAAAATGTGGATACCTGCTTTGATAAAGAAGCAATGGAACTTGTAAGACAAGGGATTAATCCAATTTCATTTCCGGGACTGAAATTATCCGTTACAAGTGATGATTCTAAATTAATTAATTTTGATACAAAGCCAAAAGTAATTTTATCGGCATCTGGTATGTGTGAAGCGGGGCGTATCAGGCATCATTTAAAACATAATTTATGGCGGAAGGAATGTACCATTTTATTTGTGGGTTATCAGGCAGTTGGAACGCTTGGAAGAAATTTATTAGAAGGGGCAAAAACTGTTACTTTATTTGGTGAGGAAATTAATGTAAAAGCAGAAATCCGTAAACTTGATGGGGTAAGTGGTCATGCAGATAAAGATGGGCTGCTGCGTTGGATTAATTCTTTTGAAGATAAACCACAGAAAGTTTTCGTTGTACATGGAGAAGATATGGTATGCGATCGTTTTGTAGAATGTTTAGAGAAAGAATATGGATATCATGCCGAAGCTCCGTATAGTGGTTCAGAATTTGATCTTCTTAAAAATGTATGGATTAAAACAGAAGAAGGTATTCGGATTGCACAGAAGAAAGAAGGAAATCGCAGAGCTTTGGATGTATTCCATCGACTTTTGGCAGCAGGACAAAGACTTCTCTCTGTAATCAAACATAATGAAGGTGGAGCAAATAAAGATTTGGCAAAATTTGCTGATCAAATTAATAGTCTATGTGATAAATGGGATAGATAAGATAAGAGAAAAGAAGGGAGTTTCTTTATATGGGAATGAATGAAACACCGAGATCAGATAGAATTAGTATTGCATTATTTGGAAAAAGAGGAATAAGATCCATTTGCGGATTGGTGATAATAGGCGTAATATATTTTTGTTCGATTCTGCTTCCCTG
>CAJTJZ010000103.1:1952-4699 GCA_910576895.1 uncultured Lachnospiraceae bacterium
GACAGGACAGGATCTTGCCATTGTATCAAGCCAAAAGGGGACAACAACCGATCCTGTTTATAAGTCTATGGAATTGCTTCCATTAGGCCCTGTTGTAATGATCGATACACCGGGTCTTGATGATGAAGGAGAACTTGGAGAATTGCGTGTAAAACGTACTATGGATGTTTTAAATAAAACAGATATTGCTATTTTAGTTTTAAGTGCAGAAGATTATTTAAGCACTTTAAGTTTAAGTAATATGGATGATATCAATACAAAAGATTGGAATCGTGAAATGTTTTTAAAAAATTGTCAGGAGAAAGAAAAACAACTTATGGAGTTAGTTCAGGAAAAAAAGATTCCACTTGTGACAGTTTTAAATAAAACAGATTTATTTTATTCATCAGAACTAATCGAAGCAATTTCGCAAAAGAAATTACCAAATTTTATTGCTGTAAGTGCAAAAAATAAAAAAAATATCTATGAGTTAAAAGAACTTATTGGAAAGCAAGTGCCAGAGCCAGAAATGGAATATCCAATAGCATCTGATTTAGTTTCAAAAGGAGATAGTGTTCTTTTAGTGATTCCAATTGATTCGGCTGCTCCAAAAGGTCGTTTAATTCTTCCGCAACAGCAGACAATTCGAGAACTTTTAGAAGCTGGAATTACCATTCTTTGTGTTAGAGAAACAGAACTTTCTAAGGCTTTTACAAAGTTAAAGAAAGCACCAGCTCTTGTTATTACAGATTCTCAAGTATTTGGGAAAGTATCAAAAGAAACAAAAGATAATGTGAAACTTACTTCTTTTTCTATTTTATTTGCACGTCATAAAGGGATGCTATTGCCACTTGTGCAGGGAGTAAGAAAAGTAAAAGAATTACAAGATGGAGATAAAATACTGATTTCAGAAGGATGCACACATCATAGGCAATGTGATGATATTGGAAGTGTAAAAATTCCAAAATGGTTAAAGGAATTTACAGGAAAAAAACTTATTTTTGAATTTAGCAGCGGTATGGAATTTAAAGAAGATTTATCAGAATATGCTTTGATTGTGCATTGCGGTGGCTGTATGCTTAATCATAGACAAATGAAATATCGATTGAAAAAAGCGATAGAGCTTTCTGTGCCAATTGTAAATTATGGGATTTTAATTGCATATATTCATGGGATTTTAGAAAGAAGTTTAGAGGTATTTCCAGAAATTTTAGAGGAGTTAAAAAAGGGATAAAGGGGAGAGAAAAAGGAGAAAATAGAAAAAGATAAGAGGACAGAAAAGTATATAGAAGCCAGTAAATGTGGTGAAGTAACACTAGTTACTCTTAAAGATATGTATAAGTGAATTATTTTCATTTAAAGTAATGTCATTAATTTAAGACTTTTGATTTAAAAGATATTTTCTAAAAAAATATTTTTATCTAAATTTCAATGAAAATTTCTTTAAGTTAATGATATTCAAAGGTGAAAGTATTATTGTGAATATTGGATAAAATCAGAAACAGAAGTAATTCTTTATATGATAAAAAGTTACTTCTGTTTTTTTGTATTTTAAATGTGTTTATTTCTTTTATTAATATTTTATAATGATTGGCAAATATTTCCAATATAATAATATTTTTTGCAAAGTATAATTCAAATTTATAAGAAAATTCTCAATTTTTTTATTAAAATGTCTTATTTCGATAGGCTTGGATATCAATTCTGCCGAAATGATGATATGATAGATGCGTTAAAATTACTATAATAAAAGAAAGTGAGAAAAAATGAAAAAGATAATTACCGAACAGGAAGTAACATTATTTAAGGGTTGGCTTTTTAATACAGAAAAATGTTTGGCGACAGTACAGAAATATTTAAGAGATTTAAAAAAATTAATATGTTTTGTAAAAGAGAGAGAAATTGATAAAGAATTGATGCTTGCTTATAAAGAAATGCTTTGGGAGTGTGGAAAATATAAAGTGAGTAGTATTAATTCTTTTCTTGTAGCGGCTAATCGTTTTTTTAAATTTATGGGATGGTATGAAAACATTGTAGCAACCTATCAAGTACAAGAAGAAATTTTTCGTTCTGACGATAAGACATTGACAGAAGAACAATATAAAAGATTAATTAAGGTGGCAAAACAAGAGGGAAAAAGAAAACTGGGAGTAATAATACAAACATTAGGGAATACAGGGATTCGAATTAGTGAGCTAAAGTCAATTACTGTAGAAGCAGTTATACAAGGAGAAGCAGTTATTTATAATAAAGGAAAAGTAAGGACAATTCTTCTTTCTGATGAAATTAGAAAAGTATTAAAAGAGTATATAAAAGAAGAAGGAATTATAAACGGTGTGATATTTCTTTCTAAAAGAGGTAATCCAATCGATCGCAGTAATGTAAGTAAACAATTAAAAGCATTAGCAGAAAAAGCAGAAATTGATAAAAAGAAAGTCTTTCCTCATAATTTTCGTCATCTTTTTGCTCATTGTTTTTATCAGGTTTGTAATGATATTGTAAAGGTAGCAGCTTTATTAGGACATAGTAATACAAAAACAACACTCAATTATTTAAAAACGACTAAACAAGAATGTAGAGAAATGTTAAATAAAATACAAGTGGTATATTGAAAAAATAATAAGAACATTAATGATTTTATAGAAATATTAATATTTTAAGAAATAAAAGATATAAAAATAAAAAACACCTCATAAGAAAAATTATGGGGTAATTCATGCTGCAATCATAACAGAAATGATTCCATTTTGCAAGTCTTTTTATAAAAA
>CAJTJZ010000104.1 GCA_910576895.1 uncultured Lachnospiraceae bacterium
TTTAGTACAGCAGTTTCTTTAGAGGGACTGCCAAAAGGAATTTATACTGTTGTAGTAACAGTAAATAATGTAAGGCAAAATACAAAACAAAGTATAGATAATAGATAAGAAAGAATTAATTTGAAAGTAATAAATCAATAAGTAATGAATAAGTAATAAATAGACAGTTGTGAATATTAATTTAGAAAGGTAAGAATATAGAATGTGGATGAACGAGTTATTTAAAGTAGGTGTCTTTATTGTTATTGGTGTTGTATTAAATAGAATTATTGATTGGATTTTTGATGCGATAGAAGAACAAAATTCAGAATATGCACATCTTGCCTTTTTTAAACGTGTAGTTAATGTTGTAGTCATTGTAGTCATTGTATATTCTTTAGCACAACAATTTGAAGTGACAAGGGAATTAAGTACAGCTTTGCTGCAAAGTGGTTCATTAATTATTGCTATCGCAACTTTTGCAGCTCAGCATGCTCTTTCTAATGTGATTAGTGGTTTTTCTATTTCTTTTACAAATCCTTATTCTGTAGGAGATAAAATCAGAGTGACACAAGGAAGCAGTATTATTGCAGAAGGAATTGTTACTGATATCACCTTGCGTCATACAATTATTAATCAATATAATGGAGAAAGTTGTATTGTACCAAATTCAGTCATTGATTCTTCTGTTATAACAAATACAAATTTTACAGAAAATGTTGGTAATTTTATGGAAGTTACGATTTCCTTTTATTCTGATATTAGAAAAGCTATGGAAATCTTACAAAAAATTTGTATTGAGCATAAGCTTACATTAAATACAGAAGAAAATACAGTAACAGCAAAGGCTATTTTGGCAGATGGAGTTGCATTAAAAACAACTGTTTGGACAAAGACATTGGATGATAATTTTCAAGCTTGTAGTGATATTCGTATAAAACTTATAGAAGAATTTCAAAAAAATAATATTGTAATTCCATATCAAACCGTTATTGTGCGACATGAAGAAAATAATAAAGGTGTTAGTAATTAATATTTTTTATCCAAAAATTAGTGTTCTAATGATTTATAAAGTAAGTAACCGATGTTGTTTTAATACTCGTTTTTTGATTATTCCAACAAAATTATCTGGAGCTATTATTTGAATTAATGGGCCAAAAGAAAGCAGTCGAATTACAATTTCCTTTTCATCTGTTTTATCATAATACATGGTACATTCATAACAGTTTTTATCTTCTAGATATCGAATTTGTTTTTTATAACTTGAAAATTGAAGTGTACAGCGTTCTAAAGCATTTCTTTCATTAAATATAAAAAATGTAACTTTTTCCCACCGAAAAGAATCTTTGGAAAAAAGTTCTTGGATACAATGATTGGATTGTTGTACTTCTTTAATCAAAGCAAGATTAAGAATTACTTGGTGGTTTGATTCCTTTTTTCCAAGTCTTATAGCATAAAGACGAAACTTATCATCTTTTGCAGAATATTCTAGATATTTTGGTAAATATAATTGCATGGTAATATTATTTTTATATAAAATATTAAGACATTTATGTTCACAAATTGCTTTATGAATGATGCGGAAATGTTTTATATAAAGAGTATCTTCATAAGGATCTCCACCTTTAAATTGATCAAAATAATGAAAATCATCTGCGGAAAATAATGGTTCTATATCATGTAATTGTTCTTTTATTTCCTGTATTTGATTATCTGTCAAAAAAAGTTTAATTTTTCTATCATTTAATAAAGATTTTATAAACATTTTTTGCAATGTTGTTAAATAGCAAGGTGTATCTTTTTTCGTTTTAGAATAATATAATTTTTCTTTCTTTGTAAGAAGATTCCAATTTCCATGAAGAAGTTTTGGCAGGATATAGAAACTGCTTTCGGTAAAGGCAGTCTTATCAGAAATTGTTTTCATTTCTTGTTCCGAGATTCCAAGTCTTGCTTTTTTTAATATTTTTTTAACTGTTTGATAGTAACATCCATATAATTCAGAAAATAGCTCCATAATAAACTCCTTGTAAATTTTTTATAAATAAAATATTTGATAAGTCGATTTTTTTTTATGAATTTTTGCAATACATTTTATATAAACAATTCATATCATTATAAAATTTATCTGTTACTTCTTGATTTGTACATTCAACAGAAAGGATTCTTCCAGTAAACGTTTTTATAAAGCTCATAATTTCATTTGCATCATAGCTTTCGATACTATAAAGATATGTATTTTTCCCTATGTGTAGAAGTTCCCCATGACGACCTTCTCTTTTAATACGATCAATGATATAGTTTTCTGTTCCCTCTTGAATAGATAATTTTACAAATAACCACTCTGGACGGGAATAGAAGCTAACACCCCAGCATTTTTTTATTGCTGTTTCATATTTTTCTATTAACTCATCATAATAAGGAATATTATCACCCGGTTTTATTGATTGTATATAATCTAGTCTTGCATTGTTAAATCTTCGTTTCTTTGGGTTATATAGAGTAACATATCGCCGTCCCGTTTGTGTACTTACTTGAATTTTCATTGGAATCCCATATAAATGCATAGTACGGTTACTCTTTCTGCTAAAATTTTCAAAAGAAATGGCACGCTTTTCCTTTATACAATGTAAGATTTGCAGTAATATATTATCTTCTAAAGTATGTACCATAAAATAGTGTTTAAAGTGAAAAATTGTATTTTTTATTTGCATTTCATCTAAAATTGTATTGCCAATAAATCCAAAAGGCATGGTTTCTTGATAATATTTTATGCTTTCAAGAATATTAGAAAAACAAGGAAGTTGTAATAATTCCTGTTTTTTAAATCCATATAAAAGTTTTTTTCCTTCTTTTTTGGAAAAGAAAATGCCATAGGATTCATATTCTTTTAGTTTATGTCGTACTGTTTGTACATCAAAAATAATATGATAGTCTTTACATAATTTCTCTGTAATTTCATCAGCAGAACAAGTATATTGTTGTAAAATATCAAGAAGTAAAAAATGAAGTGTAATATCATTATCTGTAAAACTTTTTGATTTCCAGATAGCATAAAGAGGATTGGAAAATACTTTTTTACTATCTATGCAAATAGCGATACTTTTTCCTCGATTATTCTGTTCCCATGTAATGTAATCTCCTATCCAACTTTCAATTCTACGGCGTTCATTATCATAAGTACGGCTGCTTTTATACTTATAATCATTTCTAACTTTAAAACCATAAATATAAAAATCACGCATATAATTTCGGATAGAATCAAAATTTTTAATTAATTCCTGAAATACAGCCATATTAGTTCCTTTCTTTTTAATTTTTAAATCTTGTTATATCATATTATAAAAGTTTATCTATAAAAATAAGTATTATAAGTCAATAATAAATAAGATAAATTATAACAGTAAAAAAGAAAGCTCGCAACTTTTTTTATATGATATTTTTGGAAAAATATGTTAAAATAATGATAGTTTTTTTAAATTATATTTTTACTAAATTGCTATTTATTATGTCAATATCAAAAATTAAGAAAGAAGGGATTTATTTTATGTTTGTGATTACAGGAAAAAATGATTTTCCAATTAAAATTTGGTTAAATAGTATTCAAGATGTAGAAAATAGCTGTTTAGAACAAGCTTATCATCTTGCAGAACTTCCATTTTTACATCAATGGGTATGTTTAATGCCAGATACGCATACAGGGAAGGGGATGCCAATTGGAGGTGTTATTGCAGCAAAAGATGTAATTATACCAAATGCAGTTGGTGTTGATATTGGATGTGGAATGAGATTTGTAAGTACCAATGTAAAACTGGAGGAAATTGAACAGATTGAAACAGGAAATGGAAGTATAATATCAGCTATGGTTGGGGATATTTTGCGAAATATTCCTGTTGGATTTTCTCATTATAAAGAACCACAAGATTCTTATACTTTATTTAATGCGGAAAATGAACTTGATAAATATGAATATGATACAGAGCTTCTTGGACAAATTGATGCAGGATATTTCCAAATCGGAACACTTGGAGGAGGAAATCATTTTATTGGTGCGACATGTTCCTAACGAAAAATGGATGGAATTATTTGCTTCTATTCGCCTGTCAAAGGATGGAAGCTTTGCTTCCACTCGCAAAAAGCGAGCAGGCACTGTAATGCTTTTATAAGTAAAAGTGTTGCAAGCTTAGTGCCTGTCAAAGGATGGAAGCTTTGCTTCCACTCGCAAAAAGCGAGCAGGCACTGT
>CAJTJZ010000105.1 GCA_910576895.1 uncultured Lachnospiraceae bacterium
CTGACATAAATTGTGATGCAAATACACCTGCAACGATTCCTATAACAAGTGTATTTGCATCACAATTTATGTCAGTATTAGTTGCTAAAATGTTTGAAGCAGACATGAGTGAATTTCAGTTCGTATTTTCACAAGATGCTTGTATGAAAACTTGCCTTTATTTTGCAGTAATGTATGTTGCAGTAATGTTATTCAATACATATACAGTTTCAAAATATAAATTAATTAACTTATTAAATGCACAAAAGAAAAATGAAAAAGTAAAAATAAAAAATCCATTTCTTTGCGTATTAGTATTTATTGTTGCAGGGGCAATGTTAGGTTATGCTTATTGGAAAGTAACAGCGGATAGCAGTAGTTTAACTACAGCTGATAAACTATTACCACCTATTTTAATGGGAATAGTCAGTACAGTCGTAATATTCTGGTCTTTAGCAGGTTTTATTATACAAATTGTTCAAAAAATGAAGAACACATATTTAAAAGGCACAAATATGTTTGTATTAAGGCAAATTAACAATAAAATCAACACAAACGTCGCTAGTATGAGTATTATATGTTTAATGTTATTTATGACAATATCAATACTTTCTTCAAGTTTATCATTGAGAAATACAATGGGAAGAGAATTAGTAGAAATGACACCAGTAGATTTAAACCTTTATAAAACAGCGAATTTGCCAGAAACATATAAAAAATATGGTAGAGAAATAAAAACAACAGATATTCAAAGAGAGGATTCAAAACTACCAATAGAACAAACATTAGAAAATAATGGATTAGATATGAATGTATTAAAAGATATGGTGGAAATACCAATTTATGCAAGTAATGATTTAACATGGAGTGATTTTTTAGAAGACAAATTAGAACAGATAAAAGCGAAATTCCCTATGCTTGCGTATGATACAGCAGAACAAATTGTAAAAATATCTGATTATAATAAAATAGCAAAATTATATGGAATAGATGAGTATGAATTAAATGATAATGAATATATTATGCTTTGTGATTTTACAAGTATGGAAGAAGTAAGAAATGAAGCATTAGCAGAAGGAAACAATTCTTTAACAATTGCAGGAAAACAATACAAATCAAAATATAATGAGTGCAAAAATGGATTTATAGTAATGTCAACAAGCCATACAAATACAGGAATAATAGTTGTTCCCGATAATTGCCCTTTAACAGATGATATGAAAGAAATGCACTTTTTAGCAGCAAATTATAATGATGATACAGAAGAAGGAAAGAAAAAGATTGAAGAATTATTTTCAAAAAGTGATTCAGCATTTATACAAAGTTTAGACAAAAAAGGATTAGAGATAGATGGACTTACTAAAACAAGAATTATGGAAGGAAGTATAGGAATAGCAACAATAGTAACATTTATAGCGATTTATTTAGGCGTAATATTTCTAATTGCAAGTTCAGCTATCTTAGCATTAAAACAGCTAACAGACAGTTCAGATAATAAGCAAAGATATACTATTTTAAGAAAAATTGGTTGTGATGAAAAAATGATAAACAAATCTTTATTTAGGCAAATAGGAATATTTTTTGGAGTACCACTTGTTTTAGCAATTATACATTCAATATTTGGAATACAATTTGCAATAAAACTTATGTCAGGCTTGGCAAGTGAGAAAGATTTATTACCATCAGCTATCGCTACAGTAGTTATTATAGGAGTTATATATGGAGCATATTTCTTGGCTACCTACTTTGGAAGTAAAAATATTATTAAGGAGGAATAGATATGTTTGGAATCTTTAAAATGATATTTTTAGGAATCATAACATTAGTAATAATATTATGCATTACAATTTTTAATATAGGAATAGGAGAAAATCCAAAAGACAAAATGATAAACACTTATGATTCATTTATTCAAAGTTTTGATACAGCAGGTTTAACAAGTAATTGGAAATTAAAAGGCAAAAGAAAATATGGAGTAGATAAATATGTTGGAACATATATAGCAAATTATGATAACTATTCAGGCGAAGAAACAATATTTGGTGGAACTGCATTAAACAGGAAAAACGGAGATCATATAAAGGTAAAAATAAAAATAGCAAAAGAAAGTGGTAATATCAATATAATTGCTAAACTAGGAAATAATGATACTACTTTAATAAATGATACAGGGGAATATGAGGATAATGTTTATGTTGAAGGAGTTAGTTATTACTTAACTATTAAATTAGATAATTTTAAAGGAAATATTGATATTATATCAGAATAGGAGGAATTAAAGATGAATAGCATAAAAGAAAAAATGCCAATGATAATAGCGATTATTGTAGCAATAGCACTATGTGGAGTAGCATATTATTTCTTGGTATATCAACAATCAAATTATTATACTCAAATAGATAATAGCAAAATAGCAAGTATTCCAGAAACAGGTGGAATGAAATATGAATATACTTTAGACTGTTATAGTGAAAATGGAAAGAAAAAAGAAATAAAATTTAGAACAAGTAGAGAATTAAAAGAAGATTCCTATTTAAAATTAGAAGTAATGGTAACAAGAGGAGTCAAATCTTGGGAAGAAGTACAAGTAAATGAATTACCAGAGAAAGTAAAAACAGCATTAAATGTAGAATAAGGGGGATTAATAATGCCTAAAAACATAAATTTGGATGGAGTAATCCAATCAATAAACGATTTTTGGCTACCAATATTAGGAATTGGTGGAATAATAGTCATAGTAGTAATTATTGCAGTAATTTATAAAAAATGGAAAGAAAAAAATGAATAAAAAGTAGTAAAAGAGGTGGTAAAGATGAAGAAATTTCTAAAAATAGTATTTTTACTAACATTGATAATAGTAAGCATAGCATTGCTATTTGTAGGAAATGGATATAAAATGTATAAGGAAGCAATAGAAGAAATAAGTATAGAAGATAAAATAAAAGAAATAAAAAGCAAAGAAAACTATACAGAAATTTCAGATTTACCACAAACTTATATCAATGCAGTATTATCAGTAGAAGATCATAGATTTTATAATCATTGTGGAATAGATCTAATTGCAATAGGTAGAGCAACAATAAATGACATAAAAGCTATGGATTTTGTAGAAGGTGGAAGTACAATAACACAGCAACTAGCAAAAAATATATATTTTACACAAGACAAGAAATTTGAAAGAAAAATAGCAGAAGTATTTATGGCATTTAAAATAGAAAACAAATGTGAAAAAGATGAAATACTAGAATTATACTTGAATACAAGTTATTTTGGAGATGGATATTATACTGTAAGAGAAGCAAGTTTAGGATATTTTGGAAAAGAACCAAATCAGATGACAGATTATGAAGCAATTATGCTTGCAGGAATACCTAATGCACCATCAGTGTATGCACCAACAAAAAATCCAGAATTAGCAAAACAAAGACAAAAACAAGTAATAAACAAAATGATAGAATATAAATATCTTACACAAAGCGAAGCAGATAAAATATTGAAACAGGAATAATAGAAGTGCTAATTGTAGAACAAGCAATTAGCACAAACATCCCCTTTTATTTTCAAGGAGAACTACTGGTAAAAGATAGTTCTCACAAGATTATTAAAAAGTAATTAGTTATAAAAATATACTAATTAAATAACACAAAGATTGAATAATCAATGTGGTAAAAATGCACAATGAATAATTAATGTTAATAGAACGAAAGGAGTAGTGAATATGAGC
>CAJTJZ010000106.1 GCA_910576895.1 uncultured Lachnospiraceae bacterium
AAGGATACTTTTTAAGAATTTCTTTAATTCCTAACTTTTCTGCAATTGCATTTACTCTTTTATCAATTTCTCTTGCATTTACTTTTTGAATTGTTAGTGCTAAAGCAATATTTTCATAAGCTGTAAGAGTATCTAATAAATTAAAATCTTGAAAAATAAAACCTAATTCTTCTCTCCTAAACTTATTTAATTTGTTTCCTTTTAGTTTTGTAATATCTTCGCCATTAACAATAATATGTCCTGCTGTTACTCTGTCTATTGTTGAAATTACATTTAAAAGTGTACTTTTTCCTGATCCACTCGCACCCATAATTCCAACAAATTCTCCTTTTTCTACTGTAAAGCTAATGTTGTCTATTGCTTTTGTTAGATTTGATTTGTTTCCATAGTATTTCTCTATGTTTTTTACCTCTAATACTTTTTCCATATAAAAAACTCCTTTCAATCTAACATTATTATAAACCCATTTTAGCCATTATTCCTATCGATTTTCCTTACATGAATCTTACATTTTTGTAAGAAAAAAAGATTATCAATCTTACTTTGATAATCTTAAATTTTAGGTTAATCTATTTTGTATATTTTTCTATTGAATTGTATTCATCCATTGAAATTTTGTAAATACCATTGTAAGGTTGCTCAATATAATATTTATTGTTTCTTTCATATACAAATAAAGTAGATGCTCCTGTTTCTTTAAATTTAAAGTCAATTTTTACCTTATTACTAGTATTAACTGGACTATCTTGTATGCTTTCTTCTTTTGAGGTTCTTTCTCTTTCATTTAGAATATTTATTATATCTTTCATTTTCTCATTATCATTAATTACTTTTTTATTTGTATCCTGTTCTAATGAAATGCTTTCCAATTTCTCTAGTTGTGGCAATTTAAGATTATAAGTTCTACTATTCATAAAATAATAGAAAATTCC
The DNA here is from genome assembly GCA_910576895.1 of uncultured Lachnospiraceae bacterium. Classification (GTDB taxonomy): domain Bacteria; phylum Bacillota; class Clostridia; order Lachnospirales; family Lachnospiraceae; genus MGBC100174. The sequence goes on from CAJTJZ010000106.1 coordinate 933, forward strand.
TAAAATCATTAACATTAATAATATTATAATTAATATAATAAAAAATTTTCTTTGCATTTTCGTTCTACCACCTTTCTAACTTTCTATAACATTATAACTCACTTTTGCTATAGTTCATATTTATTTACATTACATTAACCTTACATTTTCGTAAGATTTCTACTGGATGTCAAGATAACTGCTTTTAGGAAATGCCAATCGTATTTCTGTTCCTTTATCTTGAACTGAATTTAACTCTATTGCTATTCCTAATTTATTACATAAGTTTTTGCATAAATATAATCCAATTCCTGTAGATTTTTTACCTATCAACCTTCCATTTGTTCCTGTAAATCCTTTTTCAAATACTCTTGTAATTTCTCCCTTTTTTATTCCTATTCCATTATCTTTAATATACAGTATCACATTTTCTTTTCCTTGTTTTGCATATATTTCAATCTCTAAATTTTTATCTTGTTTTTTATACTTTATACTATTTTGAATTATTTGATTTAATATGAATATGATCCACTTATTGTCTGTATTTACTTCTAAATCTAAATCATGAATATTAACAGATATTTTTTCATGTATTAAAACATTTTTATTCTTCTTTATACTCTCATTTACAATGTCTTTTAAATTAGCTTTTTTTACATAGTAATCTTTTTCTACAGTATTACTTCTTGCATAATATAAAGCCTGTTCTATGTAATTTTCGATTTTTTGTAATTCTTCATCTATACTTTTAGTTGTCTGATTTTTGTTATTTTCTATTATCAATTTACTTGATGCTATTGGTATTTTTATTTCGTGAATCCATAATTCTATATACTCCTTATAATCTTCTTGCTTATATTTATATTTGTTTACATTTTCAACCATTGATTTATTGATTTGTTCTAATAAGTCTTTTAGTATTTTACCTTCTATAAAACTTGGTACTTTTATAAGCTCACTAATTAAGTATTTGTCATCTAAGTTATTTAAAGTATCTTCTAAATCTTTATAAAATCTTTGCTTCATAAAATATTCTATAGAAAGTCCTATTATATATATAAATATTATAGCAACTGGAATATATATTTTTATAAAATTTCCAAATGGATACGGAATTAAAAATATTTCTATAGTAGCAATTCCAAATAATAATAAGAAGCATAAAAGTATTTTATCTTTTATAAAACTTTTAAAATTCATATCATTTTTCTCCCTTTAACATATATCCTTGTCCTCTTTTTGTTTCAATAATATCTTTTAGTCCTAATTCTTCTAATTTACTTCTTAATCTAGTAATATTAACACTTAAAGTATTATCATCAACAAAGCAATCATTTTCCCAGAGTACATCCATTATATCTTCTCTTGAAACGATTTTTTCTCTATTTTCAATAAAATATTTTAAAATTTTATATTCATTTTTAGTTAAATCAATAATTTTATCATCTTTTATTATTGTACTATTGGATATATTTAAAATAAAGTCTTTTGCATCAATTTTATTTTTAGGTTCACTATTACTATTTGTTCTTCTTAATAGCGAATTTACTTTTGCAAGTAGTATATGGATATTAAATGGCTTTGTAATATAATGATCTGCTCCATAATTTATTGAAACCAACTCATCTAATTCATTATCTCTACTTGTTACTATAATAATCCCCATATCAGATTGTTTTCTAATCTCTTTGCAAATATATTCTCCATCTACTCCTGGCAAATTTATATCTAATAAAATAAGATTTGGATTTATTTCTAAAATATCATGTATAGTATTGTCAAATTTTTTTAAACATTCTGCTTGATAGCCATTGTTATTTAAAAATATTTCTAATTCGCATCGCAACTTTTCATCATCTTCAACTATTAGTATTTTTTGCATTTTATAATACCTCCGAAATTATTATATCATACTTTTATGAAAATAACCTTACATTTCTGTAAGGTTACTGTATAGAGTATTTAAAAGTTTATTTAATACTATTTATCGCATCTTTTGTGATCTTATCTTTGTCAAACTTGTTTATAATTAATACCACTATTGCTACCAATATTAGTATTGCTACATATAATATAATGCTCATTTTCCAATCTCCAATAGCAAGCCTATCTCCTGCTAATGTAGAAGTAATAACAGATGGAAATCTAGCAAATGTCGAAATTAATATAAACTTTATCGGCTTTATTGGTAGTAATCCTGCTACATATACTAATAGATCTTTTGGTGTACCTGGTATTAAAAATAATATAAGCATTATTAGTTCAATCTTTTTTGGATTCTGAAATAATTTGCTATTCTCTATTTTGGAAACTTTCTTTTCATCACAAAAATCGTATACGAATTTTCTTCCAAATTTTCTAACTAACAAGTATATCGTTATTGATATAATAGCAGCTGATACCATAATAAATACTGTTCCCCAAAGTCCTCCATAACACATTCCTGCCAAAATTTCTATTGGCTCTCCTGGTACTATAATTAAAAATATTTGTGCTATTTGAAGTCCAAATAGTGATAACATTCCCATCATACCAGAATTATCAACTTTTTCTTTAAAAGCTACTTGTCCTTCTACTGTAGATAAATTTTTCATTACTGGAAATAGATATACTGTTATTCCTATAAATAATGTTAAAACTACTGCCATTAATAATATTTTAAATATTTTAATTTTC
>CAJTJZ010000107.1 GCA_910576895.1 uncultured Lachnospiraceae bacterium
CATTACTTTCTATACTAACTACTTCTTCAGGAATATTATATTTCTTTCCTTTTCTCTTAGGAGGATATGCTACCAATTTTAATCCAGAATCTTCCTTTTTAAATAAAACATTCTCTTTTGCTTCATAATTTTCATTATTAGAATCTACAATAATCTTTTCTAAAGAAGAACAACCAGAAAAAAGATCTTGCCCTAATTCTTCTACTGCATCTGAAATTGTTACACTTAATAAATTCTTACAATTATAAAAAGCACCAACTCCTATCGTTGTTACTTTATTTGGAATAACAATTTCCGTTAAACTGCTGCATCCAGAAAATACATTCCATCCAATTGTTATTACATTTTCTGGAATTATAATTTCTTTTATATTACTACAATTTCCAAATGTACTATCACCTATTTCTGTGATTGTATCTGGCAATACAATTTCTGTTAAACTACTACAGCCCGAAAATGCAGAATCTCCAATTCTTATTACACTATCTGGAATGGTTATCGCAGTTAATTCACACCCAGAAAATGCAAATTCTCCTATCTCTGTCACTGTATCTGGTATCTGAATATTAGTTAAAGAAGTACATTCATAAAATGCGGATTCCCCTATCTCTGTCACTGTATCTGGAAGGACAATTTCTGATAGTCCAGTACAATTTCCAAATGCACTATCTCCTATTTTTTTTACACCATCAGGAATTATAATTTCCTTTAAATTTTTGCAATGTAAAAACCAACTAGATATCTCCTCTATATTTTTTGGGATTGTTATTTTGCTTAAGCTGCTGCAATAACGAAATGCCATTTCTCCTATTGCAGTCACACTATCTGGAATTATAAGTTCTGTTATATTAATGCAATCCTCAAATGCACTTCTCCCTATTTCTGTTATATTTTCTGGCATGATTACATTAGATAAATAACTACAGCCAAAAAATGCATACTCCTTTATTGCAACTACTTGTGTTGGAACTTCATAAATAGTATCCTTTTTATTTCTTGGGTATGTTAATAAGTGAAGTCCCTTTGCCGTCTTTTCAAATAAAACGCCTTCTTTCGATTCATATTTTTCATTATCCGATTCCACTACAATTTCTTCCAAAACCGGACAATAGGAAAATGCTGCTTCTCCAATCGTAGGAGTACAGCTAGAAAATTCTATCCTTTTTAAGCTCTCACACTCTGGAAATACAACTGTTCCTATCTCTGTTACATTTTCTGGAATACGAATACTTGTTAGATTTTGGCATCTTGTAAATGCACCATCTCCTATTCTTGTTACACTGTCAGGAAGAAGAATACTACTAAAATCTTTGCCTGAAAAAACATAATCCCCTATTTCTGTTACCCCATCAGGAATTACTACATTTTCATCTGTACCATAATATTCTGTTAATACTCCTTTTTTATCAATAACAAAATCACTTTTTGCTGCACTAACAATCGTTACATTTGTTTCTTTTAGCCAGCCATTAATAGCAGCAATTCCAAAAGTTAATACAACCATAGTAAATAAGAATTGCTTTCTTTTCTTTTTCATAATCGTTCCCCTTTTTTCTTATTTGGATTTCTACTTTTGAATAACTATCAGATGAAAAGATTATCTTTCCACCTAATAGCTATTCTATTTCTTATTTTATTGTAAGAATAACTACTGTTTTAGTTTCATTACACTTAAATACAATTTTTGCTTTTCCTTTCTTTTTTGCTGTAATTATTTCTTTTTTTAAAATATTCCCTTGTCTTGTAATTCTTTTTTCATTTTTATAAGTAATCGTTGGTCGATATAATTTAGAGCCTTCACCCAAAGCAACTACAAAAGAAACTTTTTCTCCTTTTTTCATTGTAATATTTAAGTTTTTTAAATTTTTTCCTCCATAAAAAGAGCCTTTTTCATATCTTATTTCTGTCATATTATTTGGGATTGTAATATCTATTAATTTTTTACAATTTGAAAATGCATTATATCCTATTGTTGTAATATTGTCAGAAAGAACTATTTTCTCTAATTTTTTACAATCCTTAAATGCATTACTCTCTATACTAACTACTTCTTCAGGAATATTATATTTCTTTCCTTTTTTCTTAGGAGGATATGTTACCAATTTTAATCCAGAATTTTCCTTTTTAAATAAAACATTTTCTTTTGTTTCATAATTTTTATTATTAGAATCTACAATAATCTTTTCTAAAGAAGAACAACCAGAAAAAAGATCTTGCCCCAATTCTTCTACTGTATCTGAAATTGTTACACTTAATAAATTCTTGCAATTATAAAAAGCACCATTTCCTATCGTTGTTACTTTATTTGGAATGACGATTTCTGTTAAACTACTACATCCAGAAAATGCATTCCATCCAATTGTTATAACATCTTCTGGAATTGTAATTTCTTTTATGCTACTACAATTTTCAAATGTACTATCACCTATTTCTGTGACTGTATCTGGCAATACAATTTCTGTTAAACTACTGCACCCAGCAAATGCACCCCAGCCGATTATTGTCACACTATCTGGAATCGTTATTGTAGTTATTTTATCACACTGAGAAAATGCAAATTCTCCTATTTCTGTTACCCCATCAGGAATTACTACATTTTCATCTGCACCATGATATTCTGTTAATACTCCTTTTTTGTCAATAACAAAATCACTTTCTTCTACATCATTTTCTTCTGCACTAACAATATTTGTATTTGT
>CAJTJZ010000108.1:0-732 GCA_910576895.1 uncultured Lachnospiraceae bacterium
ATTCTGTTAGCGATAATGTTACATATTTCAATACATCTCATGTTATGGTTCAATCGGATTGAAACAGGCTTACAAGGCACTTTTTTTGCATTTCAATACATCTCATGTTATGGTTCAATAAATTGGTGAGGGGGCGTTTTCTGGTTATAACAGTCATTTCAATACATCTCATGTTATGGTTCAATATACCGCCGTAACAGAATATTTCCATACTTTAACATATTTCAATACATCTCATGTTATGGTTCAATCTCCTTATCTGTATTCTGTTAGCGATAATGTTACATATTTCAATACATCTCATGTTATGGTTCAATCTTTGCGTACATCAAATTCAACCCGTTCTGTTACAATTTCAATACATCTCATGTTATGGTTCAATAATTGGCACAATGGAAGCTGTTGTGGATATTCGTATTTCAATACATCTCATGTTATGGTTCAATAATACCGCAGCCGTGGAAATTTTACGTCCTAATTTATTTCAATACATCTCATGTTATGGTTCAATTAGTATCTTTTGCAAAAATAAAAGAAATAAAGCCATTTCAATACATCTCATGTTATGGTTCAATTTGCTGTCATAGCATACTTCCTTTCTGCTTTGCATATTTCAATACATCTCATGTTATGGTTCAATGTTTTCGGAACTTTAACATTGCTCCGATTATTCTTGATTTCAATACATCTCATGTTATGGTTCAATGTATATTTCAACATTTTCATTAAACC
>CAJTJZ010000108.1:801-2226 GCA_910576895.1 uncultured Lachnospiraceae bacterium
GATGCACTTATTTCAATACATCTCATGTTATGGTTCAATACTGGCACTCAAAAGAATTTCCGACAAGCTGTCCTTATTTCAATACATCTCATGTTATGGTTCAATGGAGATGCCAATTTAGCCGCAGGGAAGATAAAAAAGATTTCAATACATCTCATGTTATGGTTCAATGGAGCAGGTGTTGGAGCAAAGAAAGTTGTTGTTAGTATTTCAATACATCTCATGTTATGGTTCAATTCTTGATAGGAATAGATTAACGTTGGTACATTTGATTTCAATACATCTCATGTTATGGTTCAATCCAGCAAGATTTAATACTGTAGGTAATGTTTTTGCATTTCAATACATCTCATGTTATGGTTCAATCTATGCGATATGTATTATCCGAGGCACAAACGTCTGATTTCAATACATCTCATGTTATGGTTCAATACGGGGATTGCCTGTATAAGACCTGCTCCCAACTATTTCAATACATCTCATGTTATGGTTCAATATGTTTCGCTGGTGCTATGCGTGGCAGGCGAATAGAATTTCAATACATCTCATGTTATGGTTCAATATCTATAGCACTATCCAGTTGTTCCCACAACGTACTTATTTCAATACATCTCATGTTATGGTTCAATATTTATGGGGGAATAGAGGATGATTAATCTTTAATTTCAATACATCTCATGTTATGGTTCAATATTAGCACGTTTAGAAACGATATACAAAAAAGTTTCATTTCAATACATCTCATGTTATGGTTCAATCTACTGTAACAGAGGAAATTCAGGAAGCTTGTAAATTTCAATACATCTCATGTTATGGTTCAATTTGTACAGGGGGAGTACATTCATTGTACCCCCTATAATTTCAATACATCTCATGTTATGGTTCAATAATTCCTTGCAGCGTGGGGGCATTCCTGCACATTATTTCAATACATCTCATGTTATGGTTCAATTTGTTGCACTAGATGCAGCACCACCCACACTTCTAAGATTTCAATACATCTCATGTTATGGTTCAATGCTACAATAGGTAGAATTATTTTACCACAAGCAATATTTCAATACATCTCATGTTATGGTTCAATAAAGGTGCATTGCTTCATGCCAAGTCATTAAACACATTTCAATACATCTCATGTTATGGTTCAATGTTGAGGTATCGTGCCGCTTCTTTCTTCGGACGCAATTTCAATACATCTCATGTTATGGTTCAATAAAATTAAAGAAGCATGGGAAGAAGCTGGTCTTGGATTTCAATACATCTCATGTTATGGTTCAATGATGTTTGGTATTCTCTATTGCAGGACTTGGAATAATTTCAATACATCTCATGTTATGGTTCAATTTTAACCCCGACTTATCTTGTCGGCAGTAAATCAGAATTTCAATACATCTCATGTTATGGTTCAATCCGGGATATAAACCT
>CAJTJZ010000109.1 GCA_910576895.1 uncultured Lachnospiraceae bacterium
ACTTTTTGTGATATACCCATAAGTCATAGACACATCAGGATACTGTTTTTTTAACCTTCACTAGCAAGAAGTCCCCCGCCTCTTAGGCGGTGGGATGAATTGCAAATTGCCAGTTATTATTATGAGAGAACGGTTGAATCTCCTTAAAACTGATCTGCTTATAATTTTTGCCAGGCTTCGTAATATAGTTTCCAACAATATCCTTTACATAACAACCACCGTTACAGAATCCTGTAATCCAACCTTTTTTTCCAAATGCAGCCACACGGTCATTCAAAGAAAAGCCATGACTACGTGGTGTGTTCTTGGCATTTCTTTTTGCTGTTCGATTAGGTTCTTTTCTTCCTTTTCTTGGAGTAGCTTCCTGTAGGGAGCGTTTCTTTTTGCGGAATTGTCTGATCTCAAACCATTCCTGCTTGTTTTGTTGAATCTGTTCGATCCCACTGATTGCAATCGCATCATTATAATGCGTTTTTTCTAACCCCAGTTCTTTGCGTCTTGGGGTAGTCGCAGAACCATACACAATTTCTGCATGAGGATACTTTACAAAGATCCGTTTCCTTAAACTATTCATAAAAGGGGGTTCTTTGTACTGTTTTGTTTTCTTTTTCGCTTTCATCCACTGGAACAGGATGCCTCCTGGCTGATGGTTTTCAGCTGTGTGACAATCGGTACACACCGTAACCAGATTATCTGCCCGGTTCGTACCTCCCATCGAAGTGTACAAAAGATGATGCGTTCTTAAAATCTTATGTTTCTGTTTACAGACCTGACAAGTATACGAATCCCTTGTAAATACAAAATACCGTTCCTCATAAAATCCATAGGTTTGCCCCTGTTGGTAATCCACTCCCTGTATGCTTGGGTTGATCCTCTTTGCAGGGTCAAATTTTCCAACCTCAATCGACAGGTTCGGATTGGGTACAAAACTACAAAATTTGTCGATCCAAAAGAAATGTGCTTCGATTCTTGCCTGTAAACTGGGTGGAAGCCAGCCTTCTGGTTTCTTTCTGTTAAGAAATCTCGCTTTTCGGTATCTTGTGTTTCGATATCTTCTACTTCTACGGTAAGTATGCCTTTGGATTAGATTTTCTCGGATGTCTTGTCGTAAAGAAATTTCCCCCTTTACAAGGACGTTCTTTTGGGAAGTAATCGCAATACCGATCTGTTTCGCACCTGTATCAATTCCAATCCCTATCGGTTGTGTTGCTTCTCCGGTTGGATAACATAACTGAATGATAAAAGGTTCATAACCAATCCTCTTTGCTTTCTTTTCTTTTAGTAGGATTCTTGCTTTTCTTGGAGTGCAGGGCATGAGCACTTCCCCTCTTAAATTTTTGACAAAAACTCTCAAGTTTTGTCCTCCTTTCAGAGTAGTTCCCCTTCGCCAAAGTTATCGTAGCTTGTTAGGAAAGACGGACTGTCCCTACCACACAGGACTGTTTACAGAATCTCGACAGTTGCATAGAACTTGGGGATCATTCTATGGTGTCATAACTACAATAACGTAGCAACGGAATGCTTAGGCTAGTCAACTTGTGGCTTGTCTATACAAGCCACCACTTCTATAAGTGGTGGTAGTTGACTACAATACTGATTACATTAAATCATAATTTTAGAACTACTTCAGTAGTTTTTGATATCTTATCATACTTTCATTTTCTTGTCAACAACTATACTTTTCCATTTTTATTCCTTCCATTTCCTCTCCTTCTTTTT
>CAJTJZ010000110.1:0-1134 GCA_910576895.1 uncultured Lachnospiraceae bacterium
CACCAGCTCAGTATCGAGAAACATATACAGCAAAGAAATAAGATAAAGACGACATCCACGGATGCATAATCTTATGCCTGTTTGGCTTAACAGCTATCCATCAGGTAAGAAACCATTGTCAAGCCCAGAGCCGCAAAGCGGTGCAACGCAGGCTTGACAATGGTGGAAGACCTGATATACTTCCTCAAGCCAAACAGGATGTAAAAGATTTCAATCGATATTGTCCAATAAAATTTAAATACTGTAAAAAAATTAAAAATTTGTGTCCAATTTTTGTTGACAAGTGCATTCCTGTAATTTCAACTCACGTACCCCGTGTGGGGTACGACAGGAAATCTCTACCCTTTTTATTCCTGCTTCCATATTTCAACTCACGTACCCCGTGTGGGGTACGACTTGACACAATATTATAGAGTCTTCCTCTTTTGTATTTCAACTCACGTACCCCGTGTGGGGTACGACCCAATTACCCCCTTGAAAATGCCATCGCTCTTGCATTTCAACTCACGTACCCCGTGTGGGGTACGACTGTTTCTTGCTCTAAAACTTTCTTTTCTTGCTTATTTCAACTCACGTACCCCGTGTGGGGTACGACCTTAAAAACTCATCATCATTGATAATCTCTGTTATTTCAACTCACGTACCCCGTGTGAGGTACGACTTTGCCATGTTTTTTTATGCGATAATTTTATTAATTTCAACTCACGTACCCCGTGTGGGGTACGACGCATACTGCCTATTATATATTGCCCTCTTGCATATTTCAACTCACGTACCCCGTGTGGGGTACGACTCAATCCCCTTAATCGAAGAACTTCCATTTCTACAATTTCAACTCACGTACCCCGTGTGGGGTACGACGATATGAAGAACTTGGCACATCTGCCAAACAGGAATTTCAACTCACGTACCCCGTGTGGGGTACGACGTTATCAACAATATTTTGTAACTTTCTTGCAGTATTTCAACTCACGTACCCCGTGTGGGGTACGACTTTTTATTTATAAATTCTAAAACCTGATAATTATATTTCAACTCACGTACCCCGTGTGGGGTACGACCCCCATTCGTTTCGTATTTATGCGGCTTTTCAGAGATTTCAACTCACGTACCCCGTGTGGGGTACGACAATAT
>CAJTJZ010000110.1:1202-1443 GCA_910576895.1 uncultured Lachnospiraceae bacterium
GTACGTGAGTTGAAATTTAAATATTGCACCAGCCGTAGAAGCACAATATTTAAATTTCAACTCACGTACCCCGTGTGGGGTACGACCAAAATCAATTAAACCTTTTACACTCTCACCGAAATTTCAACTCACGTACCCCGTGTGGGGTACGACTGGATAGCTGGTTTCAGAAGGGCAGGGTGAAAATGATTTCAACTCACGTACCCCGTGTGGGGTACGACAGGATGTCTATTTCGATATC
>CAJTJZ010000111.1:0-245 GCA_910576895.1 uncultured Lachnospiraceae bacterium
ACGGGGTACGTGAGTTGAAATGATAATATCCAATCGTAGTATCTGCATCACTGTTTAGTCGTACCCCACACGGGGTACGTGAGTTGAAATCACATACATCATCATAGTGAGTGCTTAAGCCATGTCGTACCCCACACGGGGTACGTGAGTTGAAATTGGCATGACACCGGGATTAATTTTAGCACCCGGTCGTACCCCACACGGGGTACGTGAGTTGAAATCATTTTTATCCGTAATCGTAATCA
>CAJTJZ010000111.1:305-1392 GCA_910576895.1 uncultured Lachnospiraceae bacterium
CATTAGCACCATCAGGATATAAATCAGCATTGTCGTACCCCACACGGGGTACGTGAGTTGAAATTTCCCTCATCCAAGCAATCAGTTCATTTACAAGGTCGTACCCCACACGGGGTACGTGAGTTGAAATTTTCATTGGTATCCCACCAATACCACCCCAGCATGTCGTACCCCACACGGGGTACGTGAGTTGAAATGAAAGAGAAGTCGGACATTCGTGTATCAATGGTGTCGTACCCCACACGGGGTACGTGAGTTGAAATTTTAGGGCATTTAACGGATTTTGTGATTGGATTAGGTCGTACCCCACACGGGGTACGTGAGTTGAAATCATATATCCCTTTTGGATATATCACACTGTTTCGTCGTACCCCACACGGGGTACGTGAGTTGAAATTGAAAAGATTAAAGTCAATAGCTATATAGTTACGTCGTACCCCACACGGGGTACGTGAGTTGAAATACCGAGGATGGAAATAGAACGCAAGGAACTGTAGTCGTACCCCACACGGGGTACGTGAGTTGAAATATTCCTGTTGAAGTCAAGGGAATTTCTCCATTTGTCGTACTCCACACGGGGTACGTGAGTTGAAATACGACCATCATAATGTAGTTCTTTAATCATTATGTCGTACCCCACACGGGGTACGTGAGTTGAAATTTACATTCCAATCTGTTTAAAAAGAAACCCTAGTCGTACCCCACACGGGGTACGTGAGTTGAAATGTTATCCCCGATTTATGATTTTGCCCCTAGGGGGTCGTACCCCACACGGGGTACGTGAGTTGAAATTAGGACGTGCTATGATGTATATTTGCTCTGTTTTGTCGTACCCCACACGGGGTACGTGAGTTGAAATCATTCTAAAAATATCAGGATATCGAAATAGACATCCTGTCGTACCCCACACGGGGTACGTGAGTTGAAATTAACGGAGATGGCAGAGTAGGAGCAATACACGATGTCGTACCCCACACGGGGTACGTGAGTTGAAATAACAAACTAAAATTTGCATTTCCAATAAATGAAGTCGTACCCCACACGGGGTACGTGAGTTGAAATCATAGTCCTTTACAACAAATATGTT
>CAJTJZ010000112.1 GCA_910576895.1 uncultured Lachnospiraceae bacterium
CCAACAGAAGATGTAAATGTTCATGTTATAGCTCAAATTGGAACATATAAGGTAACACAGAAAATTGAGCAGCCAATAGAGCCAGATAAACCAACTCCAAAACCACCAACAACAGGTGGAGGAATTACTCCAAAACCACCAACAACAGGTGGAGGAATTACTCCAAAACCGCCGACAACAGGTGGAGGAATTACTCCAGAACCACCAACGACAGGTGGAGCGATTACAAATAAGTATGCTGTGATTACAGAAGCAACAACTGAAAAGAAAGAAATTGTTACAGATGGCTGGTGGAAAGAGTTTAGTGATTATTACCAATTAACAGGTGATTTTAATGTTACCTTTAATATTACAAATAAAGGTGGAGAAAAAGCATGGAATAATCCAGTAACGGTATTTACAACAGCAGCAGAAAGAGAAGATAAAGAAAATTATAAAGAATATGCAGTTATTCGGAGTGATAGTTGGGGATGGGGAGGAGGAGATAATCTTACCTCGGATGGAAATGCTATTACTTATGTAAATGATTGGGCAGAGCCTGATATTTTAGTTGCAGCAATGAAGGATGCAACAATTACTAAGAATATTGTAAGAAGTGGTAATGAATTTACTATAAAAGATACAATTGTATCTTTTATAGTAAATTCATTACCACTTCTTACAATATTCTTAGTAATTGTTGCATCCTTCATTGCTGCAACTAAAATATCAGGCTCTGCCCAATCATTTACATAAGTAATAGCATTTCCATCCGAGGTAAGATTATCTCCTCCTCCCCATCCCCAACTATCACTCCGAATAACTGCATATTCTTTATAATTTTCTTTATCTTCTCTTTCTGCTGCTGTTGTAAATACCGTTACTGGATTATTCCATGCTTTTTCTCCACCTTTATTTGTAATATTAAAGGTAACATTAAAATCACCTGTTAATTGGTAATAATCACTAAACTCTTTCCACCAGCCATCTGTAACAATTTCTTTCTTTTCAGTTGTTGCTTCTGTAATCACAGCATACTTATTTGTAATCGCTCCACCTGTCGTTGGTGGTTCTGGAGTAATTCCTCCACCTGTTGTCGGCGGTTTTGGAGTAATTCCTCCACCTGTTGTTGGTGGTTTTGGAGTAATTCCTCCACCTGTTGTTGGTGGTTTTGGAGTTGGTTTATCTGGCTCTATTGGCTGCTCAATTTTCTGTGTTACCTTATATGTTCCAATTTGAGCTATAACATGAACATTTACATCTTCTGTTGG
>CAJTJZ010000113.1 GCA_910576895.1 uncultured Lachnospiraceae bacterium
TTACCTTATATGTTCCAATTTGAGCTATAACATGAACATTTACATCTTCTGTTGGGAAATTAGATCCTTTTAATGTAAATACACAATATTCTTCTTTTATTGTATCATCATAGTATTCAACTATAAAATCTTGTCCTGTACGTGTAATTGTAATTTTATATATATGTCCTTCTGTTAATGTACTAGCACGTGTTGGTCCTTCTGGTTCAATTCCTTCAATTGTTCCTACTTCCATTGCATCTTCTGCTAACCATGCATTTCTATCAGAACCTGTTGTCATAAAATATCCATGACTTGTACCATTACTTTTTGTACTCTGTAATTCCACATTAAATGCACCATAACCATCTACTAGCTTTTCAGCTTCTACATATAATACAACCTTACTATCTTCAGTAAGTGTATAGTCTTTACCCTTTTGACTTCCTGTCCACCATGCAGTTCCTGTCAATGTTTCTGATTCTGTTGGCTTCTCTGGTTCTGTTGGCTCTTCTGGTGTATTTTGAATTTCCTGTATTACCTTATATGTTCCAATTTGAGCTATAACATGAACATTTACATCTTCTGTTGGGAAATTAGATCCTTTTAATGTAAATACACAATATTCTTCTTTTGTTGTATCATCATAGTATTCAACTATAAAATCTTGTCCTGTACGTGTAATTGTAATTTTATATATATGTCCTTCTGTTAATGTACTAGCACGTGTTGGTCCTTCTGGTTCAATTCCTTCAATTTTTCCCGCTCCCGCTGCATCTTCTGCAGTCCATGCATTTTTATCAGAACCTGTTGTCATAAAATATCCATGACCTGCATCGCTACTCTTTGTACTCTGTAATTCCACATTAAATGCACCATAATCATCTACTAACTTTTCAGCTTCTACATATAATACAACTTTACCATCTCCAGTAAGTGTATAGTCTTTACCCTTTTGACTTCCTGTCCACCATGCAGTTCCTGTCAATGTTTCTGATTC
>CAJTJZ010000114.1:0-246 GCA_910576895.1 uncultured Lachnospiraceae bacterium
CTTTAATAGGACCTTCGGGTTGCGGTAAATCCACGCTCATAAAATCGCTTAATAGAATGAACGATTTAATCGAAGGCTGTAAAATAACTGGTGAAATCAAAATCGGCAACACCGATGTTTACGCAAGAAAAACAGATTTATCCCGTCTTCGCAAAAACGTGGGTATGGTATTCCAACGCCCCAACCCGCTTGCTATGAGCGTTTACGATAATATCGCATACGGTCCGCGCACGTTCGGAATACGCT
>CAJTJZ010000114.1:300-935 GCA_910576895.1 uncultured Lachnospiraceae bacterium
GAAAGCTCGCTCAAAGGCGCGGCTATGTGGGACGAAGTAAAAGATAGGTTGAATAAATCCGCGCTCGGTCTTTCGGGCGGTCAACAGCAAAGGCTTTGTATTGCCCGTGCGCTGTCCGTTGAGCCGCAAATTCTTTTAATGGACGAACCGACGAGTGCGCTCGATCCCATTTCTACCGGAAAAATAGAAGAACTCTGTCTTGAACTCAAAAAGAATATGACTATTATTATGGTAACGCACAATATGCAGCAGGCGTTCAGAATAGCCGACTATACGGCGTACTTCCTTTTGGGCGAAATGATTGAAATGGACGAAACGAAAAAGTTGTTTGCTCATCCGCAGAACAAAAAAACAGACGATTATATCAACGGCAGATTTGGTTGATATTACAATTTTATTACAAACGGCATATTCTCAACACTTTATTTATCAAACAAAAAATGATATAATTAAAGCAAGGTGATATTATGAAAGGTACGGTTTTTATTTTAGAAGACGATACAAGCATTTGCGGACTAATCAAGGTCGCATTAGAGATGAACGGCTTGGATTTCAAGGCGTTTTCAACCTTGAAATCTTTTACCGCCGCACTTTTGAGCGAACAGCCGGACGTTGCATTGCTTGATATAATGTTA
>CAJTJZ010000115.1:0-419 GCA_910576895.1 uncultured Lachnospiraceae bacterium
GTTCTGTTCATTGATGAAATTCATATGCTCATAAGCACCTGCAATTGTTCTGATAATGATATAGCAAATCTCTTAAAGCCCGCAATGGCTCGCGGTGAGATTAAGATATTTGGAGCAACAACTTTGGATGAATACAAGCGAATCGAAAAAAATCCCGCTTTTGAGCGACGTTTTCAGAAAGTTATCGTTGATGAACCGGATATCGAATCTCAAGGTGCAAAAGCTAAATATGAAGCCTATCATAACGTTTCAATTTCAAATGAGGTTTGTAAATCCGCTGTAAACCTGTCTGCTCGTTATATAACCAATCGTAGATTACCAGATAAAGCAATTGATTTAATTGACGAAGCAGCTGCTAATCTTAGGATTGCTGGTGGACAACGGCGAGAAATGGAGGTAAACGATATTATGAAAGTCGT
>CAJTJZ010000115.1:468-680 GCA_910576895.1 uncultured Lachnospiraceae bacterium
CAGAATATCGAGCAGGAACTCCATGCGTCAGTAGTAGGTCAGAATAAGGCTGTTAAAGCTGTTTCAGATGCTATTAAGCGTAGCCGAATGGGCTTTGGGGATGCGTCGCGTCCCATAGGATCATTCTTATTTCTTGGCACGACCGGAACCGGCAAGACCGAACTTTGCAAAGCGATTGCAAAATTTCTTTTCAATGACTCCAATCAAATGGT
>CAJTJZ010000116.1 GCA_910576895.1 uncultured Lachnospiraceae bacterium
TCTCATATCCAAATCTGACAAGTCTGTCTTTGTAAAGAATCACTACTTTTGAAATTTCATGATGATTGATTTGTGAAAGAAGCTCTTTCAAGCCTTTTTTTCTGTAATTAATTCCAGAGCCAATATCTTCGATTATCTCAAACTGATAACCTTTGGCGTACATATATGTCTTTACGTTTTCTATCTGTTTTTTTAAATCATCTTTCTGTGCTGAAGTAGAAACTCTGCAATATCCAATCACTTTCTTTTCAGCTTGATTTCTGTTTAAGAATTTGTCAAGCTGTTCCGTAGAATAATAACGTGTTCCGCCTTTACTAATGTGACAAGGTATCAGTTCCCCTGTGTCATGCATTCGTCTGAGTGTAGTTGGTGTCAAGCCAACCATTTTAGCAAATTTACCTATGCTTATCAATTCCATAAAACTTGCTCCTTTGCATTTGATTCCATTACAATGATAGCATATTTATGAAATTTTGTCAATAGATAATTTAAGATTTTTTAAATTTGTATATATTTATCTCATTCACACTGATTCGCAACACCAGTGCAGTCTTATCGTCACCGACAGACCTCTGACACTTTCATGCCAGCGTAGACTATATCTTCACCTGTTTTCATTC